>JAUZOD010000041.1 GCA_030706635.1 Bacteroidota bacterium | reverse complement strand
GGGCCCGTGTCTCAGTGCCCGTGTGACTGGTCGTGCTCTCACACCAGTTACTGATCGCAGGCTTGGTGGGCCGTTACCCCGCCAACTACCTAATCAGACGCACGCCCATCTTTAAGCGCCGGAGCTATAATTATAAAATGATGCCACTTCATAATATTACGGTGTATTAATTTTCGTTTCCGAAAGCTATTCACCACTTAAAGGAAGGTTGCGTACGTGTTCCGCACCCGTTTGCCGGTCGCCGCCCATGTATTGCTACACTGCGCTGCCCCACGACTTGCATGTATTAAGCCTGCCGCTAGCGTTCATCCTGAGCCAGGATCAAACTCTCCATTGTAAATGAATTGTTGATCTGACTTTAATCTCTTTTGGAAATTAACGTCTTAAATCGAATGTATTTGCTAAATAAACCTTACTCTGACCGGTTTTAAAAAACCGGAAAAAGTTGCTGTTGCTTCCATACTTTCAAAGAACTTCCGGCGTTATTGCCGCTCCGTTTTTTTGAACGGAGTGCAAAGGTAAGCGCCTTTATCTATTCAACCAATTTTTTTCTGAAATAATCAGGAGAAAAATGTGATAACCAATGATGTCTGAAGAACTATGTGTTTTTAAACGGACGGCAAAAGTACAACCTTATTCGTTCCCTGTGAAACTTTTCTAACCAATATTTATTCACACCTCTTCTTCCCGTGTACTCCTGCCTGTTTTCTTTCAAAAAGCGGTCGCAAAGATAAGTGGCGAACGGTTCTTTCCAAATAAAAATTTGAGCCAATGTGCTTATGTGAAAATGTGGAAATGTGGAAATGCCCTGTACTGGCGGGCTAAGACTGGTTTTATCATGAAAATTGCATCGAAAATTTTCACATTTCCACATTTTCACATCAGCACATTAGTCCTTCCCGGTATCGGACATTCACCAAAAACAGCCCTTTCGCCGGCACATTGAAATTGACCTTGTTCCTGTCTTTTCCAGCCACAATCTCTTCAAAGTCCTCAATGGTCAGAATGCCGCGCCCCACCTGCAACAGAGTGCCTGTAAGCCCTCTGACCATGCCCCGCAAAAAACGGTTTGCCCGGATGCGGTATAAAAGGCAATCCCCTTCCCGTTCCCATTCGCTTTCCCATACAGTGCAAAGGAAATTTTTCACCTGGGTGTTGCGCTTGCTGAAGCTTGAAAAATCCTGATTCTTCACCAGCCGCCGGGATGCCTCCTGCATCTGTCCCAGGTCTACGGGGTAGGGGTAATAGTAAGCCCGATCCCTTAAAAATGGGTCTTTCTTCCCATAGGTATAGTACCGGTATTCCCGGCTTTCCGCATCAAAACGACAGTGTGCCCCGGCCGGCATTTCACGGATTGACCTTATAGAAATGTCCCCGGGCAATATGGCATTGAGCCGGTAAACAGCGTCCTGGCTAATCCGTTCTTCAAAATCAAAATGAAAATAGTTCTGCCGGGCGTGAACCCCGGTATCCGTACGCGAAGAGCCCGTCATATTAACCGGTTGCCGGAAATAAACGAAAAAGGCCTTTTCAATCTCAGCCTGAATGGAATTGGCATTGGCCTGCACCTGGAATCCGCTGTAAGCGGTGCCCATATAGGAAAGTTCGAGAAAATAGCGCGACATGCCATAAAGATAAGGGCTGGGCGTTTTATCCCTTTTTTTGCACCAGCATCCTGAATTTCTTCAGATAGGCTTTGTCGGTCATCGTATCCGCCAGTTCCTGAAAGTGATCGGGGTCGGATACATGCCCGTGGGCAGTATCGATGAATTTGTATTTCGCCTTGTCCGAAACAAACAGATCTACCAGCAGCCTTAACTGGCTGACAGAAAAGCATTTCATGGCAAATGCACCGGAAGCGACTGATATCTTATCCTGCAGGGTATTGCCCGTGAGAATGGCAGAACGCAGTGCTTCTACATCGGGATCGCTGGCTTGCTGCTGGCAGGAATTTGCCTGATTCTGGGTTTCTTTTACAGGCTCGGTCAGTTTCGGCTTTTCTCTTCCTGAAATCGTATCCGTTTCAGTGGTTTTAACTGTCTCGCTTCCGGGTATTTCCTGTTTTTCCTTTTCGTTTCCGGCCGGTTTCCCCCTGGTAGAATCACTCCGCAGGAGACGCCGGGCTGTAATCATGGGATCTTCACGGTGTTTTTTTCCGGAAAGACTGTCCTTCGCGGTTTTGATCGTCTCTTTACCGGAAACCAACTGTTTCTCCCGCTCCTTTCCTCCCCGTTTTTCCCTGGTCGAGTCACCCTGCAACAAGCGTCTGGCGGTGACCATAGGATCTTCATTTGGCTTTTTCGGGTGAAGTGCGGGGTGCTCAAAATAGACAAAAAGGGTAATGGTGTCTTTGCCTCCCTCAGGAGAAGCATCCAGAAAGACCATCTTCCTGGATACTTTTAAGGACACTTCCCTTAATTTTTTGACTTCCGGCCTTGTTATAATTGTTTTTGCGATCTGTTTCAATTTTACCGAATCCGTTCCAGGGTTTGCCACGTCTTTTTTTCCAACGGCTTTTTTCAGTTTTGCCGGGTCTGTTTCAGGCTTTTTTCTGATGGATGCCAGCAAAGCCGTACTGTCCCCGTGATCGGCTATGGCAGCCACCGTATCTTTCGGCGGCTCCGCGCCCACATAAGTATCATACATCACTGAGGTATCGTTGACCACGGCAGCCATGAGCCGGGAAAAGCCGTTCTCCCGCTTTATCCCCTGTTCCAGCAGCCGGCTGCTGTCCACCTCCCTTATTGAATGTATGGTTTCCCTGGATTGCCAGTTATACAGCACCCAGGAACTGTCTGTGCCCTGTAGTTGAAAGCCATGGTCCTTCTTACCTACACGAACGGGAAAAACCTGTTCGGCAATGGGCTGCCTGGGAAAGCGGATGCAGATCTGGTAACTGCTATCCTGCAATTGGGGTATGATCAGATGCCCGTGAAGAGTAGACGCCATCAGATTATCTCCGATTCTGGCCGTAAATGGCTGTTTATCGTCAGCATCAATTAAAATCAGATAACCAGCTGTTTGTCCACGGCCGACTACAGCTGTACAGGCCAGTATGAAGGTAAAGAGACCGTTCATCCCAAAGAGACGAAGCTTTTGCATTATTTTATATTTCTTGCTTGTTCATATAACTAGCTTTGCCCACTTAAAAACGTATTCGAATGAAACGATTCATGTTGTTCTGTTGTGCCCTGGTCCTGATCCTTACCCTGCACGCCCAGGATGTCGCCACTGAAAACAAAGATTCCGCTCTTGCCTTGTACCGCGCATCATTCCCGCATATCAACGACCTGGTGAATACTAAACTTGATGTGAAGTTCGACTATTCCAGAAGTTATTTATACGGGAAAGCCTGGATAACCCTGAAACCGCATTTCTACCCGACAGATTCCCTTTCCCTGGACGCCAAAGGAATGGATATTCACGAGGTCTCTGTACTGAAAAGCAATTCCCGTTCCCCGCTGAAGTATAACTACGATGGTTCAACGCTGAACATCCACCTGGATAGAACGTATCACAGCAAAGAAAATTACACCGTTTACATAGATTATACCTCTAAACCCAATGAACTGAAGTCCCAGGGCAGCGCAGCCATAACGGACGCCAAAGGCTTATATTTCATCAACCCGCTGGGAAAGGAGAAAGATAAACCCACCCAGATATGGACCCAGGGCGAAACTGAATCCAACTCGGCGTGGTTCCCCACCATTGACAAACCCGACCAGAAATGCACCCAGGAGATCATCATGACGGTCCCCTCCAAATATGTTACCCTTTCGAACGGCAAACTGATCTCCCGGCGGAAAAACGCGGACGGAACCCGTACCGATACCTGGAAAATGGACCAGCCTAATGCACCTTACCTTTTCTTTATGGGTGTTGGAGATTACGCCATCATCAAAGACTCCTACAAAGGCAAAGAAGTGAGCTATTATGTAGAAAAAGCCTACGCTTCGGTAGCCCGGAAAATATTCGGACTTACCCCCGAAATGATCGCTTTCTACTCCCGGGTGCTGGGGGTGGATTTCCCCTGGGTGAAGTATGCGCAGATGACAGCCCGCGACTATGTGAGCGGAGCCATGGAAAATACCACGGCCACCCTGCATACCGATGCCCTGCAGCAGGATGCCCGGGAACTGACCGATGGCAATAAATACGAGGATTATGTGGCCCATGAACTTTTTCACCAGTGGTTTGGCGACCTCGTCACAACGGAAAGCTGGAGCAATCTGACGTTGAACGAATCTTTTGCTAATTTCAGCGAAACGCTCTGGGCTGAGTATAAACACGGCAAGGATGCGGGAGACGCCACGAACTACCAGGATATCCGGAAATACCTCGCTGACCCGGCCAATCCGTCCAAGAACCTGGTGCGTTTTCACTACGCCGACCGGGAAGACATGTTCGATATGGTCACTTATTCTAAAGGCGGTCGTATCCTGAATATGCTGAGGAATTACGTGGGGGATAGCGCTTTTTTCAAATCCCTTAATCTTTACCTGACCACGAATAAATTCCGGAGTGCCGAAGCCCAGAATCTCCGGCTCGCCTTTGAAGAAGTGACCGGTCAGGATCTAAACTGGTACTGGAACCAATGGTATTATGGCAGCGGTCATCCTAAACTGGATATTCATTATTTCTATAATGATGCAAAAAAGACAGCCTTGGTTACCGTCGATCAAACGCAGGGAACGGGAAAAATTTTCCAGGTTCCCCTGGCCATTGATGTGTATGAAGGAACCGTAAAACAAAGGCACAAAGTATGGTTGAGCAAACTCAAAGACAGCTTTTACTTTAGTTATCAAAACCGGCCCGATCTGATCAATGTAGATGGCGACAAGATCGTGCTCTGTGAGAAGAATGATGACAAGAATCTGGCGAATTTTATTTTTCAATACAAGCATGCGGGCTTATATCTCGATCGCCGGGAAGCCATTGATTTCTGCTCAGATCATCAGAATGATCCCGCAGCGCTTGATTTATTGAAGACAGCGCTGAAAGACCGTTATTACGGATTGAGGATCTATGCCATCAATGCCCTGGATTTGGATAGCCCGGCCGTTAAAGCCGCCGTAGAACCTATCCTGTCTGATCTGGCGCACCATGACCCCAACCGCAACGTGCAGGCAGCCGCCATTGAACAGCTGGGCAATTACGCCAATCCTGAATACAAGACATTTTTCATTCAAAAAGCTTCCGATTCTTCTTATTCCGTTTCCGGCAACGCGCTGGAAGCGCTTAAAGTGCTTGATCCGGACGAAGCATACCGGCTGGCTAAACAATTTGCAGATCAGCCGGCCAGGGGCGAATTGCTCAGCGCCATCACTGATATCTTTATCAACGCGGGGGATACCAGCAATCAGGAGCTGGTGATTAAGGGCTATAACAAAATGTTGCTGAACCAGGATAAGATCAATGACCTTCCCCATTTTGCGGTTTCTCTGTTGAACGTGCAAAACGACGAGCAGTTCAGGAGAGGGATAGACGCCATCATCAAACTGCTGCATGAAATTCCGGCCAATCAAAAGAAGGAGTTTACCGGAGCGGTAAACGAAAATATCTTAAAGCCCCTGGCAGGCCGCAAAGATGCGGATGGTTTTAAGACGCAGGCGGATTATGTGCGTTCGAAGATTGAGTGAACTTCATTGCGTTGACGGATGACGGATGACGGTTGACGGACTTCAGGTGCGAATTCGCAATGGAATACGGTCAACCGTCATCCGTCAACCCTTTCTTACCAGCTTCCCCCGGCGCCGCCACCGCCGCCGCTGCCGCCTCCGAAACCGCCAAAACCACCTCCGCCTCCTCCAAAACCACCACCGCCGGACCATCCTCCGTCACGTCCGCTACTGCCCAACATGGAGCCCAGGATAAACGGCAGCACTCCGGAACGGCTCATAAGACCACCTCCGCCGCTTCCACCGCCACGGCTGGCCAATATGATAATAATCGCAATAAACAGAATAATACCCAACACACTGCCGCCTCCGGATCCTCTTTTTTTACGTTGATTATACCCTTCGGGTGCCTTATATTCCCCCTCGGACGCTTTGATAATGGCGTCCGAAGCCAGATCAAAACCCCGGTAGTAATTATTATCCCGGAAATTAGGAACGATCTCATTATCCACAATCTCTTTGGCGGTGATATCTGGAACTACCCCTTCCATACCGTAACCGGTAGCTATATATACCTTATGATCCTGGATGGCAGCCAGGATAACCAGCCCGTTATTGGTTTTTTTATTCCCGACCTTCCAGTCGCGCAGAATTTTCAGGGCATAATCTTCAATGGCCGTGTCTCCTGTACTTTGAACCGTGACCACCGCTATCTGGATGGAAGTGGAATCGTCATAAGCAACCAGCTTACTTTCGAGCTCATCAATCTGGTCTGCGGTCAGCACATGGGCAAAATCATTGACCAGTCTGGGTGGATTGGGCGGGGCCGGAAAATTTTGACCTTCAGAGACCAGGCAGGTCAAAATCAGTAGAGAAAATAATAATTTCTTCATGAAGCGCATGGCTGTTTACCTGCCAAAAATAATATCGTCCGGCAACTCATTCACATCCGTTTCCCCGTTGTAAGGAAAATGATATTTTAATGCAGCGCCGATGTCCCCGATCATTTTTACAATAGCATCGGATATTCCTTCCCGCCGGAACTGCGAAATGATCTCCGCCACTTTACTATTCCAGAACTCATTCCCCACCTTTTCATGTATGCCCCTGTCCCCGAACAGGGCCAGCTGACGGTCTTTCACCGCTACATAAACCAGCACCGCATTACGGGCCTCCGTTTGCTCCATTTTTAACAGCCAGAATACTTCTGCGGCGCGGTCCAGCGGATCGACAAAACGACAACGGCTTTCCACAAACACGCGGACCTCGCCGCTTGTCTGTTGTTCTGCCTCACGTATAGCCGCCACGATGTGATTTTTTTCAGCCGGGGAAAAAAAGTCTTTTTTGGAAAAGAAAGGAATTTTCAAGTTGGTATTAAATTAAAGGACTGATCAGAATTTTACATCCGGCGCTTTATCAGATCCGGGCTCTGACTGAAAGTATCCTTTGGGCTTAAAGCCAAACATACCGGCAAATAAGTTATTCGGAAAAGTGCGTGCCGATTGATTAAAGTCCTGAACCGCAGCATTAAAATCGTTCCTGGATACTTTAATTCTGTTTTCCGTCCCTTCCAGCTGCGCCTGAAGATCCCGGAAATTCTGGGTCGCCTGCAATGTGGGATATGCTTCCGCTACAGCGAGCAATTTCCCTAATGCTCCTGTTACGCCGGCTTGCGCCTGCTGGAACTGGGCCACTTTTTCGGGAGAAAGATCGTTGGCGTTAATCTGCACCTGGGTTGCTTTTGCCCGTGCTTCGATTACATTGGTTAAAGTGGTCTGTTCAAAATTTGCAGCTCCTTTTACAGTATTAACCAGATTGGGAATAAGGTCTGAACGTCTTTGGTAATCACTTTGCACATTCCCCCATTTGCCCTTCGTATTTTCATCTTTACTTACCAGGTTGTTATATCCGCTGCAGGCACAGCCGCCCAAAATGAGAATAACAGCCAATATAACGATGAGCGATAGATTACGCGTACTCATAAGTTGAAAGGTTTTTGTTAGATGTTAAATGTAACAATTTCCTGAGAAAGAAGTTCTCAGCAAAGGGTTATTTAGTGTACTTCAGGAAGGATTGTTTATGGCAGCTATTCCCGGAAGTTCCCTGCCTTCGAAATATTCGAGCATGGCGCCGCCGCCGGTGGACACATAGCTCACTTTATCTGCCAGTCCAAACAGGTTAACGGCCGATACGGAATCACCACCACCAACCAGCGAAAAAGCACCGTTCCGCGTGGCGTCCGCAATACCCATTGCAATGGCTTTGGTTCCATGCCTGAAATTTTCCATCTCGAAAACACCCATCGGGCCGTTCCAGAGGATGGTCCTGGATTTCTTAATCACGTTGCAGAATTGTTCACAGGCATTGGGACCTATATCCAGGCCCATCCATCCATCGGGTATCTGGTTACTGGGCGAAGCGGATGTTTCCGCATCGGCATCAAATTTGTCGGCTATAATGGAATCCGCCGGAAGATGAATGCAGACTCCCTTGGATTCCGCCTTGGCCAGCAGATCAAGGGCCGTTCCGAAACGGTCATTTTCACACAAGGAATTTCCGATCTTCCCCCCCTGGGCCTTCAGAAAAGTATAGGCCATCCCGCCACCGACAATAATATCTGTGGCTTTCTCCAGCAGGTTTTCCATGATCAGGATCTTATCCGAGACTTTCGCGCCACCGATGATTGCCACAAAAGGTTTCCTGGCTTCATGCAATACTTTTTCGGCGCTTTTTACTTCGGACTCCATGAGCAATCCGAACATTCTTTTATCCGCCGGAAAGAATTTCGCAATCACTGCGGTGGATGCGTGAGCGCGGTGGGCGGTTCCAAAAGCATCATTCACATAAACATCGCCGAGCTGCGCCAGCTTTTTAGCAAAGGCCTCATCTCCCTTCTCTTCTTCTTTATGAAACCGCAGGTTTTCGAGCAAGAGCACTTCGCCCGGTTTCAGCAAATTTGCGGCGTGTATCGCCTGTTCACCAATACAGTCACCGGCGAACAAAACAGGCATACCGCCCAGCAGCTCAGACAAATGCCTGACCAGGTGTTTGAGAGAATACTTATCGGATGGACCGTCCTTGGGCCGGCCGAGATGCGACATCAGGATCACGCTGCCACCGTCCTTCAGAATCTTCTGAATGGTCGGCAAGGTTGCCCGCATGCGCGTATCGTCGGTGATCTCCAACTGATCGCTAAGGGGCACATTAAAGTCAACCCGGATCAGGGCTTTCTGACCTTTGAAACTGTGCTGGGAAAAACTGGGCATACTGAAAATAATTATAGAATGGATATAAAAAATGATGCCGGAATTAATCCGGCATCAGGTTCAGGAGAATTTATTTAGCGATCAGCGAAGCAAAATAATGTACTGTGCGCACAAGCTGGCTTACATAACTCATCTCATTGTCGTACCAGCTCACCGTTTTTACGAGTTGTTTATCGCCCACCGTAATCACTTTCGTTTGGGTGGCGTCAAACAGGGAGCCAAAATGGATGCCGATGATGTCGCTGCTCACGATCTCGTCTTCAGTATAACCAAAGCTTTCATTGCCGGCCGCTTTCATGGCAGCATTGATCTCTTCCACGGTTACCTTCTTTTTTAAAATGCTGGTAAGCTCTGTCAGCGAACCGGTCAGAACAGGCACGCGCTGGGCGTTCCCGTCCAGTTTTCCTTTGAGGTTGGGCAGTACCAGACCAATGGCTTTGGCTGCGCCGGTACTGTTGGGTACAATGTTCTGTGCGGCGGCCCTGGCCCTGCGAAGATCACCCTTGGGATGCGGCGCATCCTGGGTATTCTGATCGTTCGTATAGGCATGAACGGTAGTCATGAAACCCAGTTCGATGCCGAATTTTTTATCGAGTGTGTCGGCCATCGGGGCGAGACAGTTTGTAGTACAGGAAGCGCAGCTGATCACGGTTTCCTTACCATCCAGGATCTGGTGGTTAACATTAAAAACAATGGTTTTCAGGTCGCCGGTGGCGGGTGCGGAAATCACCACACGTTTAGCCCCCGCTTTCAGATGGGCTTCGGCTTTTTCCTTATCGGCAAAGAACCCGGTGCATTCCAGCACCACATCCACATCATTCTGCTTCCAGGGAATTTCAGCCGGATTTTTATGCGTATATATTTCAATCTCCTCCCCGTTCACGAGAATGGATTTTTCTGTAGAGGTCACTTCTTCATTGAAACGGCCCTGCGCACTGTCGTATTTCAGCAGATGCGCCAGAACCTTCGGACTGGTGAGGTCGTTAATGGCCACCACTTCGATACCCTCCATATTATAGATCTGGCGATAAACCAAACGTCCGATCCTTCCGAACCCGTTGATCGCAACTTTTACTGTGCTCATAGCTTGATAGTTTAAAAATTTAGGATGCAAAGTTACGAAACAAAAACATTTGGGAAGTTAGGTAGGCAGCCTATATCTTTGCAGACCCTAAACGGCCCCCCAGGCCGCTGGGGCTACAGTGTAACAAGCCGCGTTGGTCAAGGGGTTAAGACGCATCCCTTTCACGGATGAATCACGGGTTCGATTCCCGTACGCGGTACACCCCTCATGAGCCTTGCAAATAAAATTTGCAAGGCTTTTTCTTTTCGGAGCCCGATACCTGATTCTTCAGTGCCACGCGTTTCTGTTGAAGGAAATTTTCGCATCAGACTGAGGGGCGTTTATACGCAATGGCACAGTTTGCATTTCTACGCCCCCGGGATTCACGATTCCAGAAGCTTTCCAACCTTTCTGCATTTAATTAAATAAAATGGATAATTCTCGGTAATTTCTGTGACTTCAAATAATCCAGCCTTGCCAAACTCCGCATTGATTGATTCATTGTCACAAAAAGTACATTCTAACTCCATCGAATATTTCATAACGGTCCTGGCCAATCAATTCACCTTTTCCATAGGTAGGGGCTTCTTTTGAAATACCTGTAAAAATCATGTAGCCGTTCTCTGTAAGTTGATTATAGCAGTCCCGGATCAGTTTCTCCCGTTCGCCAGAATCCAGTAAATGAATTAAAGCATAGCAAAATATTCCGTCATATTCGCATTTATCAAAGGGCATATCCGTCACGGAACCATGATAGATCGTCATGGCTGAGCCGTAATGCTTTTCGATAAAACTTTTTTCCCAAAATTCCGGTTGTTCAGATTCATTGATCATAAGCTCACCTTAATATGCCGTAAAGTTACCTATTTGGCCAACCGGCGCCTTAATTGGCAAGTATCCCGGCACCGGCTACTTTGCTTCTGCCGCAGCCTTCAACACCCCTATGTCCAGCCTGATCATTTTCATCATGGCTTGCATCACGCGACCTGCCTTTGCCCTGTCGGGGTCGCTAAGCAGCTGGGGCAAAATGATGGGCGTTACCTGCCAATGAAGGCCAAATTTGTCTTTTAGCCAGCCGCAGGCGATCTCCTTGCCGCCACCCTCAAGGAGCTTGTTCCAATAGTGGTCGACCTCTTCCTGGGAGCTGCAGTTGATGGTAAGAGAGATTGCATCCGTCAGGGGATGACCAGGCCCGCCATTCATCAAAATAATTTCCTGTCCTTCCAACTCGATGGATGCCACCAGCAAGGCGGCCTCGGGCCCTGGTCCACCCGGTGGGTTGCGGGCGGCCCTGATTACCCTGGAATCCTTGAAAATGGGAAGATAGAAGTTCATCGCTTCCTCAGCATTATTGTCGAACCAAATGAAAGGACTGATCTTTTGCATAAAATAAATTTTTATGGTTTACAACAGCAAACATCATTCCCGGAGTTTGGTTCCTGACGTCCTATTTCACTAATTTACGGGCCGACCCTGCAGCTGACATTGTACTATTCGGCGCACTATAAAATATTGAATATCATAAAGTGTGGAGCTATCCCTTTATTGATCAATATTTCTTAATAACCAACGCGTTAAATATTGTTAACTTAGTAATCCCTGAAAAAAATTGCTTCCATACTCCTGTTGGGCATCCTGCTTTTTAACTGGTGCAGTTACCGGTTGCTGACTTCTTTTGTGGAACGGGATGCTCTCGGGAAATTACAAATACAATTGGACAATAATCATTACGATAAATCCGAATTGATATCCATTAAAGTCCCGGCTGATCATCTCTCCTATTATCATAATTCAACGTAATTTGAAAGATCATTTCAACACTTACGTCCGGTTCACCCATTATTTTTGAACGGCCGCCAAAAAAGATCACCTGATCTTTTATTTCACTTCCTAAAACAACCTTGTCCGTTATGGTAACCGCTATTTGACTATTTAATATTTCAAAAAACCTATTTGAAAATTCAAACAGAGCCGATCGGGAGCATCCCCCGTCCCATCGAGCTGATCATAGGGATAGCAGCACATGCAGCCGGTCAGCTGGATGACCGGGGACTTCAACAACTATTTGATGCAGCAGTTGCTGATACCATCAAAAAATTTGAAGCGACCGGCTCGCCGGTAATCACGGATGGTGAACAATCCAAACCGAGTTTTGCCACCTATCCCATTCAAAACATGAAACAACTCTCCCCCGATGGAGTAATCATTCCCTTTGCAGACGAGCATACCAGGCAACTCCCTAAAATCACGGGAGGCCCATTCCATTACCAGACTTATGCAGATACATACCTTCAGAAGGCGAAACAACTCACGACGACGCCCGTTAAACAGGCCGTGATATCGGCATCTGCCTTGAGCTTATTGTATCCTGCCGATGGCATTGATGGTTATTCCCGTGACCAGTTCATCAATGACCTGCTGAATGAGGCGGAAGCAGACATCAGAAGAAGTCTTGACAATGGTGCGCACAAGGTTCAGATTGATTTTACAGAAGCCAGACTTTCCCTCAGGCTGGATCCAAGTGGCGGACTTCTAAAATCATTTATTGGCCTAAACAATGAAGTATTGAGCCGCTTCACAGAGGAAGAAAGAAAAAGAATCGGCGTTCATTCATGTCCGGGAGGCGATCATGATTCGACGCATAGTGCCGACATTAGTTATGACGGCCTTCTACCTTTGTTATTTCAACTGAGAGCCGGAAACTTTTACCTGGAATATGCCGGAGAAAGGGATAAAGCGGCCGTCCTGAATTCCATCCGGCAAAACCTCCAGCCCGGTCAGCGTATTTTCCTCGGAATGACCAATGTACTGGACCCCAGGGTGGAGACGGCTGAAGAGATCCGCGACCGCATTCTGGAAGCCGCTGAGATAATTCCTGTTGAACAACTCGGTACAACAGATGATTGCGGCTTTGCTCCATTTGCAGATGACACGTCAACAGCAAGAGATATCGCTTTCGCAAAAATTACAGCCCGTGTGGACGGCACGCGTTTAGCCGAAACAGCACTTGGCAAAACAGCTGTATCTATTTGATTTTTATTTTCAGTCAACACATCGGTATACAGCGGCAAATCAGCCCTCCCAAAAACCAGATCCTTCTGCAGGACAGGATGATTTCCATCCTGTCCTTTTTTCGCATTCGTAATACTCATATATTTGAAATATGCTGCAAAAACCCGAAGACCCGACCGACAAATCGGTGCCCGTTTCTGATGACGAACAACTTCTGGCCGCTCTTGGTTATAAACAGGAACTCAAAAGGTCCTGGTCCGCTTTTTCCAATTTCGCCATTTCATTTTCCATCATTTCCATATTGAGCGGATGCTTTACCACATTCGCCCAGGCCTGGAATAATGGGGGGCCCGTGGCCATTTCTATTGGCTGGCCGCTGATTTCTGTGTTGATTCTGATCATCGGTTTCTGCATGTCTGAACTGGCTTCTGCCTACCCCACATCCGGTGGTATTTACTGGTGGGCGTCCAAACTCGGCGGAGCAAAAGCTGGATTTTTCACCGGCTGGCTCAACCTGATCGGACTGCTGGCCATAACGGCATCAGTCGTTTATGGTGCAGCCACTTTCCTGAACATCACACTCGGACTCTGCTACCCCTCCTATGCCACTGATTTCTTGCATGGGGATTATATCAAACAGCAATTTTTCTGGTTTTTAATTATCCTGGTACTGATCACTGTGTTCAATGTGCTCAGCAGCCAGATACAGGCCCTGATGAATAACGTGTCGGTATGGTGGCATGTATTCGGTGCTGCCCTGATCATCGGCATCCTGATCATCACCCCGGCTGAACACCAAAGCCTGGGCTGGATGTTCAGCAACAAGATAAATAATTCCGGTTTCGAGGGCAGCAGGATGTACTGGTTATATGTGCTGCCCATGGGCTTTCTGTTAACGCAGTATACCATCACCGGTTTTGACGCGTCTGCGCATCTGTCTGAGGAAACGCAGTCGGCCCATTTATCCTCGGCCAAAGGGATCTGGAAATCGATATTCTATTCAGCCATCGGCGGTTATATTCTGCTGCTGGCTCTTTTATACGCCGCTACAAAACCGGATATTGTAAGTTCTTTCGATCCGGCTGTGAATCCGTTTGGCGGCGGTTCCGTAATTGCCATTTTATTCCATGCACTAACTCCGGCCATGTGCAAACTGGTGCTGATCATCTCTACCGCTGGCCAGTTGTTTTGCGCAACGGCATGCCTGACCTCCTGCTCCCGGATGATGTTTGCTTTTTCCCGGGACGGCGCTATCCCTGGATCTAAACGCTGGTCAAAAGTGAGCAGCAATTCCGTTCCGGTAAATGCCGTATTGATGTGTTCCCTCGTTAGTCTGATCATCACTTTACCTGCACTTTGGAAAAGCCCCAGGGGTATCCCGACTGCCTTTTATGCCGTTGTCTCTGTTGGTGTGGTCGGTCTTTATCTGGCTTTCTTTATACCCATCTGGCTGCGGTGGCGCGCGGGCGATGATTTTAAAGCAGGTCAATGGAACCTGGGCAATAAATATAAATGGATGAACCTGATCGCACTGACCGAAATCGTGTTCATTACCATTTATTTCATTCTTCCATTTGAACCCGCAGCGGTTCCCGGAAATAAAGATTTCACCTGGGTGGCTGTTAATTATGCGCCGATCCTGGTCGGTATTACTTTACTTATCCTTTGGATATGGTGGCATGTTTCCGTTAAGAAGTGGTTCACGGGTCCAAAAAAAACAATCTGATTCAGCAGGAGGCAAACAATTCATTAACAGGTTCGATTGACCATGCATTCAATGATCCGGGATTCTGAGTTAAGGACGATGATGGACAGGATTCCATGCCTCGCGGCGGTGGAAAATATTCGTGTGCTGAACGGAGGTTTAACCAATAAGAATTACCGCATAGATACCACCAGCGACAGCTACGTGATGCGGGTGAGTAGCGGCAAGGGTGATTTACTGGGCATCAACCGGGAGAATGAAAGAGTGAACACGCTGCGGGCCCATCAGGCCGGCATCGGACCCGAGGTGATTCATTCCAGTCCTGATGAACAAATTTTGTTGCTCCGCTGGGTCGAAGCAGAAACATTGCATGCATCAGATTTTCATTCGCAGCCCGGACTACTTCCGAGAATTGCCGGAGCCCTGAAGGCTTTGCACACCGGTCCGGAATTCCAGGGATATTTTCACTTTCCGGCCATCCGGAAAAAATATTTGAAGACCGTTCTGGACTCCGGCTATTTCATGCCCGATGAATATATCAATCTGGAGCCCCTGATATCAGAACTTGAAATAAGGCTTGCGGAAAGCCCCGAAAATTTAGTGCCCTGCAATAATGATCTGCTGGCTGAAAATTTTCTGGATGACGGTAAAAAAATCTGGATCATCGATTATGAATATGCAGGTCAGAACGAAGCTTCTTTTGAAATTGGAAACCTGGCGGGTGAGACCGCTTTGGATGACGGACAACTTACAGCGCTTTGTGATGCTTACTGGGAAAAACACAGCCTATCCAAAATAGCACGCGCCCGGGCATGGTCTGTCATTGCCCGCTTTGGCTGGGTATTGTGGGCTTCTATCCAGGGGGCTGTATCACCAATAGATTTTGATTTCAGGTCCTGGGGTATGCGTAAATGGCATTCCGTGCTGCCCGAACTTGGCGGAGATCGTTATCAGCAAATTTTAGAAAATTTAACCATATGAATAATTTCCCTTCCCAGGCCAGCATCGTGATCATTGGCGGCGGCGTTGCCGGCGCATCCATTGCCTATCATTTAGCGCTTAGAGGTGCCCGTGATATTGTGCTGGTGGAACGAAGCGAACTGACCAGCGGATCCACTTTTCATTCCGCTGGACTGGTAGGCCAGTTAAGGGGATCGGTGACCCTCACCTCTATGATGATGTACAGCGCGCAACTGTACAGAGAACTGGCCCGCGATCCGGAAACCGATCCTGGCTGGGTTGAATGCGGTGGAATCCGGCTGGCCTGCACGCCGGAACGGGTGCAGGAACTTAAAAGACAGGTTGGCTGGGCTACCACGTTCGGTTTGCCACTAGAAGAAATTTCCCCTGAGCGCGCCCGGGATCTCTTCCCTTTGATGTCCATAGAAAATGTACTGGCCTGCACTTATCTGTCAACCGACGGTTACCTCGATCCCAGCTTGCTTTGCAACTCCCTGGCCAAAGAAGCAAAACGCATGGGCGTGCAGATATGCCAGCAAACCCGGGTTACGGCCATCAATACAAAAAACAACCATGTGGTATCTGTAACCACCGATAAGGGAGTTATTAAAACGGAAAACGTGGTGGCCGCCTGCGGACTCTACACAGCAGAGATTGCGCGTTTGGTTGATGTTCGTGTTCCCATCGTTCCCATGAGCCACCAATACCTGGTTACCGGGGCGTTCAGAAAAATTGCGAAAAATGAACCGAGGCTGCCAACGCTGCGCGACCCGGATAATCTGGTGTATTACCGGGAAGATGGTGCCGGCCTGCTGATGGGCGGCTATGAGAGAAGGTCCGCACCGGCATTTCTGAATGACCAGTTGCTCGACCAGGTTCCCAAAGATTTCAACGGAAAATTACTGCCCGAGGAGCTGGACCGGCTGGAAGAAATCATGATCAATTCTTCGATGCGCGTTCCTGCGATGGCCTCCGCGCCCATCCGCAAAATCATCAACGGACCTGAAGCCTTCACACCCGATAATGAATTCTGCATGGGACCTACCGCGGTGAAAGGATTTTTTGTGGCGGCAGGCTTCTGCGCCCATGGAATTGCCGGAGCCGGTGGCGTTGGAAGGGAAATGGCTGCCTGGTTGCTGGATGGCCATCCAACCATGGACCTGTGGGAGATGGATGTACGCAGGTTTGGTCCCCAGTATAAATCTTCAGCTTACACGTTGGCCAGGGTAGTTGAAAATTACGAAAGCTATTACGATATCCGGTATCCGGGTGATGATCGTATTGCCGGAAGGCCATTGAAGATGAGTTCGGCTTACGCATGGCACCAGAAACACGGGGCTGTGTTTGGAGAGAAGTCGGGCTGGGAAAGAGTAAATTACTATGCTTCCAATGAAAATCCGGCATACGAACCCTTACGGCCTACCGGGTGGGCCGGAAAGAACTGGAGCACCGCCATCGTCACGGAAGCGATCGCTACCAGAGAAAAGGCTGGACTGTATGACGAATCTTCTTTTTCAAAAATCGAAATAAAAGGACCGGGAGCAGCAGCTTTTCTGGAATTCTTATGCGCCAATAAAATCAACAAAGGGCCAGGCCATGTTACTTATACCCAAATACTGAATGAACGCGGCGGCATTGAAAGTGATGTAACCATCACCCAGATTGATTCGCAGACTTTCCGCATGATCTCGGGTACCGCACTGCACAGCCATGATATGGCGTTGCTCACAGGCCACCTCCCCGCTGACGGATCCGTTGTTTTGAAAGATGTAACGGCATCATTAACCTGCTTCGGCATATGGGGACCATTGACCCGTGAAATAATGTCGTTTTTGACCACGCAGGATCTCTCCACCTCGGCTTTTCCATTTTTAAGCATGCGGGAAACCCATATCGGAAATATCCCCGTTCAGATGGTCAGGGTAACTTTTGTCGGAGAGCTGGGATATGAGTTGTATGCCCCGGCAGAAAATGGCATGGAACTGTGGGAAAAATTGTGGAAAGCAGGACAGCCCTTCGGCCTCGTGGCCTGCGGCTATAAGGCAATTGACTCCCTGAGATCAGAAAAAGGATATCTCTATTGGGGATCCGATATCAGTACGGATGAAACGCCTTACGAAGCAGGATTACACTTTGCCGTATCGAAGAATAAAGAGTTCCTGGGGAAAAAAATATTGACAAACCGTACTCCGGAAAAAAAATTAGTGACGATCATTCTCGATGATCCGAAATCCGTGGTCCTCGGTAATGAGCCGGTGCGTGTTAGTGGCATAGTGGTGGGAAGAGTAACCTCAGGCTCCTATGGCGCGCATATTAAATCATCCATCGCCTTCGCCTACCTTCCTGTTGCGTTGTCTGATGCCGGCACACAAGCCGAGATACTGGTATTCGGCAACTGGGTCCCGGCAAAAGTGACCCGCGGACCACTCTACGATCCGAAAGGAATCAGGGTGAAAACCTGACTATAAATACCAGAGTAGAAACAGTAGTTTCTCCGGCGAATTCAACGCGCTCTTCTTTTCGGGATGGAAAAACGAATCTGCTGAAGGGCTTTGAGTATCTCAGGTTTTCTTTTGGAATAAGCAGGGGAAGTACTTTTTCCCAATGGGGCATATACTTTTTCATCATCCGTGGAAGAATTAAAAAGCACGAAAATGTCTTTTCTGCGTTCCGACGCATTCACATACTCATTCTGCTTTGTTTCTATATTTGTTTTTTTGTCCTGAATCACCAGGAGGAAAGTATCACTCTGTATATTCTGCAGTTTAAATTTGAACCGGCCTTTTGCGTCGGTTTGCGTTTCTTTTGTTACGGGACTAATGATCTTTACCACGGCATCCACCGGAACAATACTGTTTTTGTCCGCAGAAACATATCCGGATATTTCCGTGGTTGGGGTGGACTTGAACTGGTTGTAAAGCGTAATAGAGAACGTAATGACCGCAGCAATCGTAGCAAAAACAACTTTGCCTTTGCTGAAAAAATCAATAATTGAAGTTTTGGTCACCCTAGCGGGGTGACTAAAATACCAATCTTACCTTTGCCGTCAAATAAAATTTCTATGGAACTAGGTATCAGCACATTTGCAGACCTGACACCTGATCCGGCATCAGGGATTACCATCACGGCCCATCAGCGGATAAAGAATCTGATGGAAGAAATTAAGCTGGCCGATCAGTTGGGACTGGATGTTTATGCCATTGGCGAGCATCACCGGCCGGATTTTGTCGTCTCCTCCCCGGCGGTCGTACTGGGTGCAGCTGCGACCATAACCCAAAAAATCAAATTATCCAGTGCCGTTACCGTGTTGAGCTCAGATGACCCGGTGCGGGTGTATCAGGATTTTGCCACTGTTGACCTTTTATCCGGAGGCCGTGCTGAAATTATGGCCGGCCGGGGCTCTTTTATTGAATCCTTTCCGCTTTTCGGATACAGACTGGAAGACTATGATGATTTGTTCTCGGAAAAGCTGGATCTTTTGATACAGATTAACAATTCTGAAAAGGTTACCTGGAAGGGAAACCACCGGCCTGCCATCAATAACCTTGGTGTTTACCCACGCTCCTTTCACGATAAATTGCCAATCTGGATTGCGGTCGGTGGCACTCCGGAATCGGTAATCAGAGCCGGCAAACTCGGGTTACCCCTTACGCTGGCCATCATTGGCGGAAATCCGGCCCAATTTCTTCCGCTGGTGGAATTATACCGGAAAACTTCTGCAGCTGCCGGCCACGGAATCCTGCCCCTGGCAGTTCATTCACACGGATATATTTCCGATAACGATCAGCAGGCGGCTGATGAATTTTACCCCTACTATGCTTATTCCATGAACCGGATAGGCAGAGAACGCGGATGGCCACCAACCAACCGGGCACAATTTGAAACCGGCAGGTCCATCCAGGGATCTCTATTGGTCGGCAGCCCCCAACAGGTAACGGACAAAATTCTGTACGAGCAGGCGCTGTTTAAACTGGACCGCTTTCTGCTGCACATCAGTGTGGGCAACATGCCACATGATAAGATCATGCGTTGCATTGAATTGTTTGGCACACAGGTAGCGCCGGAAATCAGAAAAGCGCTGCATAAATAATTCTCTTTTTTTTCGGCATCGTTTAAATAAAAGAAAGAACCCGTCTCTGGAGAGGCGGGTCTTTTTTATTAAAACCAAAGCACGGATCAATAAGGAAGGATCACCGTATACGTTCCGCCATTCACTCCGGTCCAGACCAGTTTATAATAGTAATTGCCGGTACCGGGACAGCCTGTAGGATCGCCATTGGCGTCGAGTCCGTAGGTAATCACAGATGTTCCGCTGTCTGTAATAACCGTATTTTGTCCGGCCGTTAACCTGAAATCACAATCCTGACGAAATATTTTAGGCTCGCTGATTAAACTTTTGAATGCATTTCCGAAGCGGTTGGTTCCCCACTCAGCGATATTATCATCGGTACCGTCAGAATAAGTGCCGGTAGCGGTCAACACAATACCGTTGCTGTAAGTATATAATCTTTGCTTGGAAATATGCCATACTCTTTGTTTGCCATTATCAAAAGTAACAGAGATGCCATCGCTCTTCACCGTATGAATGATCGAACCCAGCGTAGCCAGATCTTTCAGTAAACCACCGCTTACATTGGTAAAAGTTTTGGATCCGTTGATCACAATGCTTCTTCCATCCCGTACCCGGGTGATTTTTAACTGCTGCACGTCAATCGTTGCCGTCGCATTAGCATCTTTCCAATGTTGCCCGTAGGGCAAAGTAACTACCACCGTACCAGTGCGCGTCCGGTTACCCCGGCAATTGCTGCCATCATATACAATGGTAATAATACGCTGATTATTGGATGTATCGTAAGTAACCGTAGCATCACAGATTAAACCGTGAATCTTAAATTGAGCACCAACCTGCTGATCCGTTCCGACCGCATTTACTTCTGTATTTCCCGAAAGGGAGACGGCATTGTTATCTTCACCTGAGAAACTCGATGCGGCGTTCAGCGCTGTTGTGGCGTCGTCTGTAATGGCATCCGATTCATCGGAAACCTGCGCCTGATCATCGCCTGCTGCAGAAACATTCTCATTGGAATTGCCGGAATTTGCTGAAGAATTATCCTTTTTGCAGGAACAAAAGAAAAGTCCGGAGGCAACACATAATATTATAGCCAGCCGGTTAATGCTATTTGCTTTCATAATTACGTTGATTTTTATATCAGACGTATTTAATGTTGCCGGGTTTAACGCAATCCTAAATTTTTATTGTTAACAAACCGTTAGGGGTACGTTGTTGTTATGCTGTTGCTTAGGTCCGGAGCATTTAAACCGGTGTGCCTTTTGCCGAAAGCAGTATGGAAATCTTATTGTGCAGGTCTTCAGGACGGAAAGGTTTCGGCACGAATTCCATAAACCCTTTGCGCAGCAGGTCGGCGCGCATATCGTCGTACACCGCAGCCGTGAAGGCGATGGCGGGTACAGAGGGATTGATTTTCTTTATTTCACCCAGGGCAGTAATACCATCCATTTCGGGCATTTCGAGGTCAATCAGCACCAGGTCAAATTGATTCTTGGAAAACAATTCTACAGCCTGTTTTCCATTATAGGCTTCTTTCACTTCAATTCCCCATTTGGTGAGAAACCGCCTGGCAATGGACATATTGATGGCATTGTCTTCCGCAACCATCACTTTTACACCAGGGAAAGTGCATAGCTGTTTCACTCTATCCTCATTGATATAACGCTTCCGGTTTTCACTGATGGTCAGCTTCAGGGTGAAATGAAAAGTGCTTCCCCTGCCTTCTTCACTTTCCAGCTGCAGTTCCCCATGAAACAGGCTGACCAGTTTTTTAGTAATGGCAAGACCCAGACCGGTACCTCCGTATTTGCGTGTGGTATTCACATCTGCCTGGGTGAAGCTTTCAAATATCTCCTGTTGCTTATTGGCCGGGATGCCGATACCCGTATCCTTGACCATAAACTGTATGGTGGCTTTCTGGCTGGTTGAATATATTTTACGGGCCACGACCACGATCTCCCCGTAATGGGTAAATTTAATGGCATTGGACAACAGGTTGCTGAACACCTGGTTCAGGCGCGTTTCATCCGTCATCACTTCAATATCGAGATTCTCGTCAATGTCCGTTTTAAAGCCGATGTGTTTGGCATGAGCCTGAGCTGCAAACTGAAGCGTGATCTTCTCCAGGAATTTTTTCAGGTCAACGGGTTCCTGGCCCAGCTGGAGTTTACCTACTTCAATCTTATTGAAATCAAGGATCTCATTGATCAGCATCATCATGTGTTCCGAAGAATATTTCAGAATGTCCAGATGGGATTTCTGATCGGGAAGATAATTTTCCTGTAATAGTAAATTGGAGGTTCCGATAATGCCATTCAGCGGCGTACGCAATTCATGGCTCATATTGGAAAGGAATCTTGATTTGGCCTGTGAAGCCACTTCCGCCTTCTGCTTTGCCTTCATCAGTTCGAACTGCGCCGTTTTGATTTCCGAAAGATCCAGGATGCTGATCTTCAAAAACCGGCGGTTATTGTCCAGAAAAGGCACAATATTGACAAAGGCAAAAAATGTTTTTTCACTGGAAGTGAGGGCCAGCTCTCCCTGCCAATCCCTGGCCTGGAGATCGGCCAGCTTCGTTTCTATGTTTTTGAACAATTTAATGTGCTCGCTGGTGAACCAGTGTTCTATCGGCGTTCCCTCGATTTCCTTTTTACTCCGGATCTGCAGCAGTTCGCAGGCCCGGTTATTACAACCGATGATCGTTCTGTATTCCGCATCCATAATCAATACGCCGTCCAGCGAGGTATTGTAGATCGTATCCACAAAATGTTTTTCCTTAAGAATGGCTTCTTCATTATCCCTGTTTACCCGGAAAATAAAATAGGAGAAGAAAGAAGTAAGGGTCAGGGAAATGGCCAGGTTACTGGTATACAACCGGGCAAACATGCCGGCAATACGAACCTGGTAATAATTTTCAAACGGGCTCAGATTAAAACAGACCAGGACGGAAATGATCGTGATCAGGTAAACGAACTTCAGCTCGGTAAAATTCTTTTTGACATCAATAACCAGTGTCATCACCAGGAAGTAAGGAAAATAGAGCAGATATTCTCCCGCACGCAACCCTTCCATATAGTTCATCACGATTAGATAAAGGTTGAGGTTAACAACGGCGATGATACGGGCCATCTCAAACCTCTTTTTGGCATTGAGATGAAAGGCCAGGATAAAGATGTACCCCGAGGAGAGATTGATCAGCGCACTGATATAAAGACTTAAGCTAAAATAGCTGACGACCGACAGCAGATTACCGCAGAGTGTAAGAAAAATGAACTGGTTGAACCGGATAATTTTCTTGCGCTTGGTTGATGTGTAGGATTCGTCTAATCCGGAATATACAATATCCTGATAGACAGACCATAATACTGGCGAGATTCTGGATTTTAGGGAGGGAAACAGATTAATTATTTGGATATTAAAACGCCAGTAGCATAATAATTATTATTTAAAGCGTTAATATAAATGAATCCAATCGATATGAACAACCTTTCTTCGGTTAACTCCTTCATTTTCAACGCGGAAATTGATACCAATTATCTGCAAAGCCTGTACGGCGATGATTACGTATATCTCCAGGAGGTTTTTGCGACCGTTTTAAACGACTATGAGTCGCTGACCGACAATATTGAGTATAGTTTCACTTCGGGCAATCTGACGGCTCTCCGGGCCGCTGTGCATAAGATAAAACCGGTTTTCGGTTTCGTGGGTATGACGGCGGTTCAGCAGGAATGTCAGCAATTTGAAAATTCCTGCGGAACCGTCACGTCTCCGGATATGCTGGCCCGCGATTTTGAAGTATTAAAAAACAGGATTATTTTAAGCAGGCAGGTCCTGGAAGAAGAAAAGAAAAAGTTGGAAATTTTTAATAGTAATTGCTCATGATGCTCAGTTGCATAATTGTTGAAGATTTACAGGTTGCGGCAAATTATCTGGCCAACTGTTGCGAAAAAAGCGGCACCGTGGAGGTGAAGGGTCATTTCAGCAACGTACCAGATGCCCTTTCCTTTCTCAATAACAATACGGTGGATCTTATTTTTCTGGACGTGGAAATGCCCGGCGCCAATGGGTTTGAACTGCTGGACCAGATTGCTTTTTCTCCCAAAGTGATCCTGACCACATCCAAAACAGAATACGCATACAATGCTTTCCAGTATAATGTTTCCGATTATCTGATGAAGCCTTTTACCTATCAGCGTTTCCAGGAGGCTCTACAGAAAATACAGCCTTCAAAAGAAACGATTTCCGCGAACAGTGCTGCCGACCACATCTATATTAAAACAGATGGAAAACTGATCCGTCTGAACAATGATGCGATCCTGTACATTGAGAGCATGGGTGACTATGTGAAATTCGTAACCATCGACAACAAGAAATACATTACCCACAATACCATCAAGAATCTCGAAGAGAAAGTAAGCAAACAGCACTTTCTGAAAGTTCACCGGTCTTATATCGTCAACCTGCATAAGATAGACGATATGCGGGAAAACCTGCTCTTCATCAAAGGGAATGAGATACCGGTGAGTAAGGCCAATAAGGCCGATGTCTTCCGCAGACTGAACATCGTTTAGTCCATCTAAGGGTATGCCATTAGCCCCCAATACAGTGCGGACGCCGGTTTCCGAGACGCTGACTACACACAAAATCCATTAATCGGCCTTTTCAACTCAAAAATCGAAGGTTTTACCTGCCTGGTCGAATAAGTTACTGATCCCCTGAAATCCTGTGCATCTTTGTATTGTTGAAGCGACAGAGCATCCTAAGAATACCAGAATAAAAGTTCAAGATATTTAAACCTATGAAACCGAGATCCGATACCTTGAAAAAATTGTTGACGACCCCTAAACCCTAAACCCTTATCCTTTAGAAAAAAACCAAATCCTTTAACTCTAAAAACCACTCTGAAATCTGTACCTTTTCTTGACGGAAAACTAAATTTTGATGACCCTTACAAGCAGATTTGGCAGCCACCGAAAGTGGCTGTTTTTTTATTTATCAATCTCCACCAGACAGGCAACCAGGCGGTCATGTTGCCCATCTGCTGCAAAGCGGATGTTTCCTTTGGCCGAGCTGCTCACCTCCACGCCCTGGGTTCCGGTAGTGCCAAGGGCGGCGCGAAGTCTGCCGGCATAGTCCGAACCCGGGTTCTGGCTGATCTTTTTATTGATCTCATACCAGTTCAGACTGTCTTTGCAGACCACAACAGCCATCACATCTTTTGTTCCGATGCTGTCCGGTGTCATGCTTTTATCTTTTGGAAACAGCCGGTAACCGGTAATGCCGCAAAAAGGGGAATATTTGGTTTTCGAGGGATCATCTGTTCTGGGATAGGGAAATAAAGTATAACTACTGCCGTCCGTCTCCCTGCCGAAAACATAGATATAGCATTCCGACATATTCCTGATCTCCATTTTAAAGCGCGTTCCCGGTTTCACCGGTGCGATGGTTTCAAAAACATTTCCGCCGGATAGTTTCAATGGGATGTATTCTCCGGCTATGGTTTTCTTTCCGTCAAATTTTACTTCTACCAGTCCGACCTCGCATTCAAATGGCTTATCAGCTGCTGCGCCAACAGCCTGCATCGGCTCGAGTCCGTAGGCCTCCCGGACAAAATATTTAAAATGTTTATACCGCACCCAGGCAAAACCATTATTCCCCCATTGGGGTCCCCAGCTATTCATGATCAGGAAAGCGCCTCCGTATTTTGTATCGTCATACCCCACCACGCATTGGGCGTGTCCTCCAAAACCCATCATGCTGGCATCGTCCTGCGTAGGATTCCAGACGTCCTGGCCCATCATCGGCTGCATATAAGTGCCTCCCACCATCATGCCGATCACAACTGGCGCTCCCTGGGAAAGGTTCTCTTTGATGGCGCGCAGATCGATCTGGCCCGTTCCTTCGCCAACGGTGAGCCGGTTGGCACCACGCATCCTGAATTGCTGCGCCTGCTGAAGCAACTGCTGATCCGGTTGCCGTTTACAATCCTGATCATTATAAGGAAAGTCTTCGTAAGGAACAGATCCGCGCTGGGTCATAAATTCCATCGCACGATTGATATAAGATCCATCACACCCATCCTCCCCGATCTGATTGTATAAAAAGGCGGGGCTGAATTTTAATTCATCAGGCGCTTTTCCCGTGCGGGCAGACTCCAAAATGGTACGGGCGCCATAGGCACTGCTCCAGGCAACACAGCTGCCCTGTTTACCCTGATCACCCACCGGCGGTGCATATTTCTGCAGATTGGCTGACTCCGGAAGCGGATTCCGGGAATCGTCATCGGACAGGGACTCATACACTTTTGCCTTGTCGAATACGCGCGGATCGAGAATGCCACCTGTGGCCAGTTGCTGAACCTGCTGCACAATGCCGGAAGAATTACAACCACCGCCACGACCAAAGAAAAAGTACGCGCCGGCGCCAAGCACCAGCAGCAAAAGGAAACTTTTGGGTCCGCGTACTAAACCAAACAGCAGGGGTAGCAGGCCAAAAAGGCCATTACCACCACCGCTTCCGCCACCACTGCCTCCGCCGCCTTCAAAACCGCCACCGCTTTCATCCTGTTGTTCCGGGTCGTCTGTCATGCGAATAGGCATACGCTTGCATTTTAAATGTTGGTAAATCTAAATCACCTCCAGTTGATTGCGGAGCAGATCTTGAAACACATCGCGTTTACGGATCAGTTTAGATTGACCATCAATCACCATCACCTCTGCTGGTTTCAGCCGGGAATTAAAATTGGACGACATCTCAAACCCATAGGCCCCCGCATTCCGGAAAACCAGGTAATCCCCTTCCCGCACTTCATTGAGCGGCCGGTCCCAGGCAAAAGTGTCGGTTTCACAAATATTTCCCACCACAGAATAATTCTTAACCGGTCCGCCGGGATTGCTGATGTTTTCAATATGATGATAGGCATCGTAGAACATAGGGCGAATGAGGTGGTTGAATCCGCTGTCGACACTCACAAAATCAGCCCCAGTGGTTTCCTTCATCACATTTACCCGGGTAAGAAAAAATCCCGCTTCGCTCACCATAAACTTCCCCGGTTCAAACCATATCTGTAAAGGTTTCCCGTTTTTGTACGGATGTTTGGCAAATGCAGCGCCTACTTTTTCCGCCAGCAGGGCAATATCAGTCTCTTTATCGCCTGGTTTGCTGACCACTTTGAAACCTCCTCCCAGGTCAATGAATTCAAGATCCGGAAAATGATGGGTGATCCTGAATAATATGTCAATTCCCTGGATAAATACATCTACATCCTGGATCTCACTTCCGGTATGGATATGCAGGTCCCGGATAAACATATCGTATTTTCTGACCAGTTCCAGTATACGCGTAATCTGGTCCACGGGAATTCCGAATTTGCTTTTATCGTGACCCGTGGAAATCTTAATGTTACCCCCGGCAAGAATATTCGGACGCAGGCGGATGCCAACCGGATAAGCATGACCGAACTTTTTCCCGAATTTTTCGAGGTTGGAAAGGCTGTCGATATTAATGATCACCCCGAGACCCTGGGCCTCTTCAATCTCGTCGAATGCGATGCCATTGGATGTATACAATATGCGGGAAGGAGGAAAACCCGCGTGCAGGGCCAGTTTTACTTCATTGATGGAGCTGCAGTCCACATTGGCTCCCGCATTTTTAATATATCGCAGGATGTTGACGTTGGTGAGTGCCTTACAGGCATAAAAAAAAACCGCATCGGTTTTGCTGAACGCTGTCTTCAGCCGGTTGTATTGCTCCTTTATTTTTTCTGCATGATATACGTAGAGGGGTGTTCCATATTGTTCTGCCAGCTGAATAAGCACTTCGTGCGAAAGGGGTTCTATCATGAATGCGAATATACTTCATTCACATTATTCACCCGGCGCTCCGGAGCCGCCGGAAGCTGTATTATTTCCTTCGCCAGACTCGGTCTTATCCAGCAGTTCTCCTTCCTCGCTCACCACCAGGGCAGGATTAATTTCGGGAATAACCGGTGTGTAATTGACGAGGGACGGCTCCAGGAAACTTTCTCCCAGCACTTCCTTGAGCCTGGGCAGGTCAGCGACCTGGTTGATGCCAAAGTAATCCATGAACGTGCGGGAAGTGGCATAGATCAATGGTTTTCCGGGGGCCTCTTCATTCCGGCCGGTAATGATGATCAGTTCTTTCTCCAGTAATTTCTGGATGGAATAATCGCAGCTTACACCCCGGATGGATTCTATTTCTCCCTTCGTGATGGGCTGCTTGTAGGCAATAATAGCCAGTGTTTCCAGCGCGGCAGTGGACAGGCGCTTCAGAAATTTTTCGCCATTGAGCTGTGCGATCGTTTTATGAAAATCCTTCTTGGATAAAAACTGCCAGCCCCCACCGCTTTCACGGACCTCAAACGGATAAAAATCTGCGTTGTATTTCGAAACGATCCCTTCAATGCCCGCCTGGATCTGATCCACCGTAAGTTTATCATCCATAAAACCGAATGCATTATTCAACAGTTCGGTCAACTCCATTGCGGTCAATGGTTTATCACTCGCAAAAATCAGCGCTTCGATATGGGGGATGAGGTGGGAGATTTCCATGGGGGATTAATGTGTAAATGTGATGATGTGAAAATGTGTAAATGAATAGAGTTGCCTGCGTTTCGATATGTACATTAGCCTGCTCATGATTAAGTTAACATATTTTCAGGTTTCACCTCTGCACCATATTTCCACATTTTCACATCATCACATTTACACATTGGCACTACCCCTGCAATGCAGCCGCCCCGCTGACGATTTCCGTAAGCTCCGTCGTGATGGCAGCCTGACGGGCGCGGTTATAAGAAATACGCAGAGACTTGAGGATTTCGTTGGCATTTTCTGTAGCCTTATCCATGGCGGTCATGCGTGCTCCGTGCTCGGAGGCGTTGGCGTCGAGCACGGCCTTAAACAACTGGGTATTGAGGATCTTCGGCATCAGCTCTTTTACCAGTTCTTCCTTGGAAGGTTCAAATATAAAATCGTTGGTTTTTGTACCGGGCGTGTTTTCAATTTTGGGAATAGGCAGAAAAGGTTCTACCACAAAACGCTGGGTACTTGCATTCTTAAATTCACTGTAAATGATATCCACCGAATCGAATTCGCGGTTTTCAAATGCCTTCACCGCGGCCTGCGCGCAAAGCTGTACGCTTTCGAAACGCAGATGCTGAAATATATCTTTAAATTCTCCGTTTACGGGATAGTTGTTCTTTAGAAAATGCTCGTAACCCTTCTTGCCGATGCTCCAGATAACAACATTGCCTTTGGCGGCCTGAGCCGGATATTTTTCCCGCATGGTTGCTTTTGTCAGTTTAATCAGGGTTGAATTATAGGCGCCGCAGGAAGACCGGTCACTCGTGATCAGGATCAGCAGTGCTTTTTCAACAGGCCGGGGCGTTGAAAGTGTCGTACCCGAACTGCCATCGGAATCGCTGACGATGCTGTTCAGCACCTGCTGCAGCTTTTTGGAATAGGGCCGCATCTGATGAATCGCCTCCTGGGCTTTTCGCAGTTTTGTGGCGCTGATCATTTTCATTGCCTTGGTGATCTGCTGGGTGCTCTGGATGGATTTAATCCGGTTACGAACTTCCTTGAGTTGTCCTGCCATTTCGGGTGTTTTTAAGCCGGCTGCAAAGGTAACTCAACAGGCCCAAAATGCAAGTAGACTGTGGAAAAAAGAACGCCTCCCGTTCATCAAAGAGCGATGCGGGAAGGAAAAAATTGTACTTTCGCTCCCCTGAATTCATTATGCCAAAAACAACGAAGAAAAACCGTCCTGTTATCCTGATTACCAATGACGACGGGGTTATGGCTCCCGGGATACTGAACCTCGTGGAGGCCGTTAAGGACCTGGGTAAAGTGGTGGTGGTAGCCCCCGATAAACCACAAAGCGGAATGGGTCACGCCATTACCATCGGTTTACCCCTCCGCCTGCATCCGGTGGATATTTTTAAGGGGGTAGAAGCCTGGCAATGTTCCGGAACGCCGGTAGATTGCGTCAAGCTGGCCGTGGATAAGGTCCTTCACCGGAAACCGGATATCTGCCTGAGCGGCATCAACCATGGCGCGAACCATTCCATTAATGTGATCTATTCCGGTACCATGTCGGCCGCTGTGGAAGCAGCCATCGAAAGTATTCCCTCCGCGGGATTTTCCCTGCTTGACCATAGCGTGGAAGCCGATTTCACCGGCGCCCGGAAGTACGCGCGCATCGTGGTGCAGCAAATGCTGAAGTCCAAACTCGACAAACATACCGTGTTGAACGTAAATATTCCCGCCGTTCCCGCCGAACTGATCAAGGGCATTAAGATATGCAAACAGGCCTACGCCAAGTACGAAGAAGATTTTATTGAGCGAAACGACCCGACGGGGAAAAAATACTTCTGGCTTACCGGCGAATTCGTGAATTTTGACAGGGGTAAAGACGCGGATGTATGGGCGTTAGAGCACAATTTTGTGAGTGTGGTACCGGTGCAGTTTGACCTCACCAATTACGCATTGAAAGCCAAACTCGAAAAATCCTGGAAATTTTGATATTAAAAAAAGACAACCTGAAATTGGGCATAGTGCTGGGTCTCCTCGCCCCCCTGCTGGCCATGATGATCTATTATTTCTGGAATTTCTCCCGGTCATTCAGTCTGTCAGAATATTTTTATATTCTAAAAACAAATAAACCCCTGCTTACCGCCATCAGCAGTATTTCCCTGCTGGCCAACGCAGTGATCTTTACCATCTACATCAATACCCATCGGGACCAAACGGCCAAGGGCGCGTTTGTCGCCACCCTGCTGTACGGCATTTTTATTTTGGTTTATAAACTGATCAGTTAGATCCACAACGGATGAAATATTACCTCATTGCCGGGGAAGCTTCCGGGGACCTGCACGGGAGCAACCTGGTCCGGGAGTTAAGAAAAAAAGACAGTAGCGCCCAGATCCGGGGCTGGGGCGGCGATCTGATGCAGGAGGCCGGAGCGGATATCGTAAAACATTACCGTGACCTTGCTTTTATGGGATTCACGGAAGTAATCCGTAACCTGCCTACCATCTTCCGCAATATCCGCTTTTGCAAAGCAGACATTGAGCAGTTCAAACCGGACGTAGTGGTATTTATTGATTATCCCGGATTCAATCTCCGCATTGCCGGCTGGGCCAGGCGTTCGGGCTACAAAACCGTTTATTATATTTCCCCGCAGGTATGGGCCTGGAAGGAAAGCAGGGTAAAATCCATTAAGGATTGCATTGATAAAATGCTGGTGATACTTCCTTTTGAAAAGGATTTTTATCACAAATGGCATTATGAGGTGGAATATGTTGGGCACCCGCTGGTAGAGGTCATAGAACAGTTCAGAAATTCTGCCGCCGGGGGATCTATGCCTCAGATCATCCGCTCACCCTCGCAGGAAAGCAACAAGACCTCCCTGCCCATTGTCGCCCTGCTGCCCGGAAGCCGTAAGCAGGAAATAGCCAAAAAGCTTCCCGTTATGCTGGATGCCAGCCGCTCTTTTCCGGATTATCAATTTGTGGTGGCCGAGGCGCCCGGACTGGAAGATTCTTTTTACGATGATCTTCTGAAAAATTATCCGGAGGTTGGTCGTGTGAGAAACCAGACCTATTCTTTATTACTGCACGCCAGGGCTGCCTGTGTTACCTCGGGAACGGCTACGCTGGAAACCGCGATTTTCGGCGTACCGGAAGTGATCTGCTATAAAGGAAGCGCCGTTTCTTACCAGATTGCGAAACGGTTAATCAAAGTGAAATATATTTCCCTGGTGAACCTGATCATGGATAAACCCGTGGTGAAAGAACTTATCCAGGATGAAATGAATGCTCTAAACCTTGTTCAGGAACTGAAAAGATTACTGACCGATACCGATGCCATAGCCGGCATCCGGAAGGATTATGCTGACCTCAGGGACTTGTTGACCCGGGGAGGAAACGCATCGGAAAAAGCCGCGGAGGGTATCGTGAGCTTTGTAAAGAGTGAGAAGAATTTGAAAATTTGATGATTTGAAAATTTGAAAATGCCTGGCCGTCGAAGCTTTAGCGAAGGCGGCCCGGCCTTTAAAAAATCCCGCTTCAGCAGACAATCCCAGCCGGAACAATCCGGAACAGGCCGTTGTTAGTATATTTGACCAGATAAGAAATTATGGGAGTCCTCCGTCAGCTTGCCGAATACCTATATATCAAAAAGAAAGATCCGAATGCGCCGACCAGCAGCTGGATACGCTATATGCATGGCATCAACCGGATCTCTATTTTTATGTTTATTATCGGGATAATCATTATCCTCATCCGGTTTTTCTTCAAAAAACACTGAGTTAATTTGAAAATGCTTCGTCCGCCGAAGCTTTAGCGAAGGCGGGTGATGATTTGAGAATTTGTAAATGAAAGGCATTTATTAAAGAATGCCGTTTCTCCCGCATTTTCAAATTTTCAAATCATCAAATTTTCAAATTCTCCACTATATTTGCAGCTCTTTTCGGGGGATTAGCTCATCTGGTAGAGCGCAAGCATGGCATGTTTGAGGTGACCGGTTCGATCCCGGTATCCTCCACCAAGGGAAGAATTTGCAAAATCAATTTCTTCCCTCTTTTTTTGCCCTGAATCCTGGGGTCCGGGATAGCAATTTATCTGCACGCACAACCGGAGGTGAGCCGGGAACAGGAAGAGACAGAAAGCCGGTCAGCCCATACTGCCGCTTAAACCTATTTCTGTTGTTTTAGCCATTTTCTTCAAAGGATTATGGATTACCAAGTCCGTACCAACTCCGTTCTGGTAACGGAGTTGGTACGGACTTGCCCAGTCAAAATCTACAGGGGATCCCGGGGAGTTCCCCGACCGGTCAAAGACCGCAAATTCTGACACTACTTATCCTTAATTCCTTCCGCCCTGATTTGTAACCCCATACAGGAATTCTTCCGGCACTTCTTGCTTAAGATCGTCTTCCCGGCAAGTTGCCGGCAGGTGATCATATTGGCAATGGTCCCCCGGGTTCCGCGCAACAGGAGGTTTTCCTGGTTTTGTGCCATGATTTAATTTTTATAGGGTGAATTAATCGGGCTTTTGCCGGTCTTTTCCGGTGGTTTTGATTTTCGTTGTAATACTGCTGTGTTATCCCTTTGAATTCACTCAAAGTCCAATCGAAAATTTCCGGCGATTCCCTGTCTTTTTTGGATCCCATCCGGCTGGCGCGCCCCGTAGTGCTGCACTAGTATCAGCCTGCGGGATATCCGCCATCAGATGATCCGGAGCAAAAATGCAACACTCCGAGGGGTTGTTTTCACAACATGATCCCAACATTTGAAAAAAAATTTTGCACTGCGGTTGGAGATGGGTGTGAGCAATAAAGAAAATCAGCGATATGGGGATCATGTTGTGAAATGAGGCTTTTTGCAGGTCCCATCTTTGTTCTGTGCTGCAGACACTGCCTTGTTCGTTTGTTCCCTACCTATGAAAACAGGCCCTGAAGAGTGGCCAGGGCCGCCCCTCCCTTTTCAGGGAGGGGCGTTTTTATATGTATGCACTAAAAAAATCAAACGCATGAAAACAACAGAAAAAGAAATCCGAACGCGCTATAGGTGGCGGCCGGAGCCGTGCGTCGCGATCGCCGGCGCCAACATGTCCATCATCCTATTCGTGCTCCCGCATCCGAAGTGGCGGTTCAACGAGGCCGAGTGGCAATACTATGCGGGGCTCCGCCTGGTGGGGCATTATGTTTTTGATGCGGAATAATCACCTATTCCGCTTTTCGAATAAGTTAATTTATATTCGCATCACACTCTCCTCCGGAAGAAAGCATAACTTGCAATGATGCTGGCAAAAAAATTGAAAAATGCTCCGCTAAAAGAAGCAATTTTTGAATTGTTCTGGCAATTGCCGCTCGACTCAACAAACTTTCCGACAGACCCTGATTTTTCGTTTGCTGTTGGCAAGTTTCAAGATCTAATAAAAGATACGTATCCGGTTTACAAATCTCTCGATGTCCCCGGAACTGCGGTTCGGATCTATCCAAAGCCGTCTTATCAATTCCGGAAAGGTGAGTTGGAATGGCCGGTCGTTCAGCTTGGCCAGGGTATTTTAACGGTAAATGATACCGATAAAAACTACATCTGGGAAGACAATTACAGGCCTAATATTGAGAAAGCCATAGACGTATTGTTAAAATCATATGAACATCAGCCAAAATTCAACCGGGTAAAACTAACCTATATTGATGCCGCGGAATATGACCCGCAATTGCAAGCCCCGTCCGAATTTATTGCTGAAAATCTTTTAACTTCCATAAAAACCGATTATGAATTTCCGGGAAAAGAAAACAGCGTATGGATCAATAAAAGCTTCCATAGCGACGATATCGGTTCATTTCAAATAAATATCCAAAACGGAATCAACAACGCCGACGGAAAACCATCTATAATTTGGACCACCGCAGTGGAAGAATCAAAAAATTTCACTCGCGAAGAAGTTCTTGCCTGGCTTGACAAAGCCCATACTATTACCTCGTCATTTTTCGTTAAAATGCTAAACCCGAAATTTTATGAATCTTTCAATAGATAGCTATACGGGCCGTAATATACAGTGGCTCGGGGGTGTGGCTTCAACTACTTCTACAGCTCCGGATATCCAGAAAGATTTTTGGAACCTAGCCAGCACTGTTTTCTATACAGATGAAGACGCAAAAATGAATAAAAGGGAAATTCAATTATTGCAGGAATATAAACAATTGGACTATGATTGGGATCTTGAAGGCGCCGTGGCACCCTCTCCGGAGGCCATTTTACTTGCAGACTATATTGTGAAGGCAATGGAAAAAACGGGTCAAAAAGTATTTCATGTCGTCCCCGGTCCAAGAGGAGAGATCATGGTCGATATCAGAAATAGCAGCCGATCATTGGAGTTATTATTTTACCCCCATTCCAACAATAAATATGTTTTCTTTTCGGAAAACAACGAGGCAGAACAAGGCGCTTTTGTATTTTCCCTGCTTCCGCAACTCCTGAACCGCCTCAATGCCTAAGGAAGTTGCAGATACCGAATGGCTTTACCGGCGGGGTTATCCGACTAAAAAATACATGAACCCGGATGGTTCAGCCACTTCCCGAACCTTCGCTTTGAGAGCAAAAGACGAGGGGAGACTGTCGGTCGACGCGGCCTCGATGACAAACCCACTCACTTCCATTGGCGACGCATCCCGATTTGCATTATATGAAATTCAAAACCTGGCGATCATCCGTTTAGGGCTTTCCACTTTCCACGAACCACTTCCAACAAATCCTGCCCATGCCGTTATCATTGGAATGAACATAGACGATGAGATCATTCCTGGTCGACTTGCCAGGGCATCAAGGAGGGTTTTCTTATAAAGAGAGGCAACCTTTCTACAGGCCCCTGCCTGTTCAAGAAGTGCACCGTCCCGAATGTACAACGCAATTACCATATACAATTCCGGGAAGATGAGTTGTACTATAGTGTTCCCTGCCAGCATGTAGCTGGCGGCCAGAGCAGTGCGTCGTGATCGACGGCGCCAACACGTCTATCATTCAATTCGAGCCGCCGCACCCGAAGCGGCGGTTCAGCGAGGCCGAGCGGCAACGCTATGCGGGGCTGAGCCTGGTGATGCGGACGATGACGAGCGTGAAGCCTTTCATTGAACAGATCCACCAGCGGGCGCCCGGGGGAGCGGGCGCTTTCCAGCGGTTAGCAGAACTGAACCAGCAGATCGCCGTGAAGGGCCTCTATCCCTGGTTGGAAATGGATTACAGCAGACTGCTCTTCAGCCAGGGGGGATTGCCGGGGGGCCTTTTGCCGAATGTTTTTCCCAACAAGAGCGAGCTGCACTTCACCTGGGGCGGCACCCCGGGGCGGGGTGCGGAAGACAATGACCGGGTGTTTGTGCTGGTATACTGCGAGCCGCTGAACCACTGGCTGTACAGCTTAGGCTGCGCGGAGCGGAAGGACTACGAATTTAAATTGGGGCTGGAGATCTTTCGCGAGGAGTTCGTGCATGCCTGGATGGGATTGATTTCCGCGGATGGCAAGCGGATCAGCAATGTGAGCTATCGCGGAGAAATACTTATGCTGTAGGAGTTGGTTTTTGATTGTTGAAGAAAGGGGCTGCCGGGAGGCGGCCCTTTTGGTTGTCGACTGAAAGAAGCCCTAACTTGAAAGGGATATATGTAAAAAGGTTTAAAATGCAAAAATGAACAAAAGGGAAATTCAGTTATTGCAGGAATATAAACAATTGAACTACGATTGGGATTTTGAAGACGCCGTAGCACCCCCTCTGGAAGCCATTTTACTCGCTGAATATATTGTGAAGGCCATGGAAAAAAGGGAGCAAAAAGTATTTCATGTTGCCCGGCCCCCAAGGAAGAGATCCTGGTCGATATGAGAAACGGCAACCGATCATTAGTAGGAATATCAAAATGAAATCAAGCAAAGGGTTGAGTTCG
>JAUZOD010000040.1 GCA_030706635.1 Bacteroidota bacterium | reverse complement strand
TTCTTCCCTGAGGATTGTTTTAATGAGCGAGATCACGGGTGTGATTCCGCTGCCTGCCGCGAAGGCGATATACTGTTTTTTATTTGTTTCATTCAGGTTAAGTTGAAAATTACCTGTCGGCGCCATCACCTCCAGCGTCTGACCAGCTTTCAGGGACTCCAGGGCATAAGTAGAAAATCTTCCGCCTGTGGCCTTTTTTATGGCAATGCGCAGTTCATTTTCATGAGGGCCGGCGCAAATGGAATAAGAGCGGCGTAGCTCCTCTCCCAGCATCTGTGTACGTATCGTGATGTTCTGCCCTGCCTTAAACCGGAATTCTTCCTTCCATTCCGGCGGGATATCAAAGGCAACGGAAATGCAGTCGGCCGTTTCTTTGCGGACATCTTTAATGATCAGGGACCGGAAATGCTTTGCCACGATTGTTATTTTTTTAACCCGTCAATCAGGTATTTTACCATATTATTTTCCAGGGATTCCGGACTGACCGTTTTACGGGAACGATGCCAGGACTCAATACCACTGATGGCTGACAGCATGGTAAGCACGGCCACGTAAGGCTCGATAGGCTTCATCTCTCCTTTTTCAATTCCCCGGGCCACCAGCTCCGATAAACTTCTCCGGTAATTCCGCCGCTGGTTTAAAAAATTGGAGAGATAAGGTTCCGGCAGATGCCGCCATTCATGATCGGAGATATACACAAATTCATATTGATCCATCATCATCCGGATATGAAAGCGGATGATCCGCTCCAGTTTTTTCAACACGGATTCCGGACTTGACTGTACCGCATCCAGGTGCGACAGGAAATCATTGGCCACTTTAAAACAGATGGCCTGCAGGATCTCGGATTTCGATTGAATGTGGTTATAAAGACTCGCCGCCTCCACGCCAACGTGTTCGGCCAGATCCCGCATGGATGCGGCGCCAAATCCTTTTTCCAAAAAAAGCCTGGAAGCTTTTTCAATGATCACATCCTTTTTACTGCTGTTCTTTTTACTTCTGATCTTTGCCATGGTATAGGGCAAAGATAAAACGAACGTTCGTTAGGCGCAGATCAAAACGACGACCAATTTTTGACAGAAATCTTTTTGCCGTTTTATGCGACCACACTTTTTCAAGATAGACCAGGATTCTCTGCACATTAATGGTGAAACGCTTTTTTACTATTATCTGGTACGCGATTGCTGAGTCGCTTGTCTAAACTCATCCAATATCATCGCATCTTTCATTTCATCTTCTTCAGCCGATGCTTTCAATTCGCAAATTTTCGGGACTACCTTAAAATCCTGTAGGTTTGCAGCGTTTTACCGGTCAGTCCGGGTTATTTTTTAACTTATTTACATTTATGTCACTGATCTGTGTTGGTAGTATGGCCTATGATGCCATTGAAACCCCATTCGGAAAAAGAGACCGCATTGTTGGCGGATCTGCTGTTTATGTTGCTTACGCAGCTTCTCATTTTATTAAACCCATCAATCTGGTTTCCATTATCGGCAATGATTTTTCTGCCGATGAGACCAGGGCGCTGGAAGCCCGCGGAGGAATCATGGAAGGTGTGGAAAAAGTGGCGGATAAAAAATCTTTTTTCTGGAGCGGGAAATATCATCTCGACATGAATTCCAGGGATACGCTGGTCACCGATCTCAATGTATTGGCCGATTTCAATCCCCAGGTGCCGGCCAGTTACCAGGGAACTGAATTCATGATGCTGGGGAACCTTTCACCGGCTGTACAGATCCAGGTAATTCAGCAAATGAAAACACGTCCTAAGCTGATTGCCATGGATACCATGAATTTCTGGATGGAGTCTGCAATGGAAGATTTGCAGCAGGTCATGGGCATGGTGGACGTGTTATTGATCAACGACAGTGAAGCCCGTCAGCTCAGTGGCGAATACAGCATCGTAAAATCTGCCCGGAAAATCATGCAGATGGGTCCCCGGTTCCTCATCATAAAAAAAGGCGAGCACGGCGCTCTGCTTTTCCATGAAAATAATGTGTTCTTTGCCCCGGCGCTTCCCCTTGAAGATGTGTTTGATCCCACGGGAGCCGGGGATTCTTTTGCTGGTGGCTTCATGGGGCATCTTGCAAAAACAAAAGATATCTCCTTTGAAAATATGAAGTCCGCCATCATCGCAGGTTCAGCCCTGGCTTCCTTTTGTGTGGAGAAATTCGGACCGGAGAGGTTGAAGGAGATTACCAAAAATGACATTGATGACCGGATCCGGCAGTTCATCCAACTGGTAAATTTTGATTTTTCCCTGGTGGTTTAGTTTCTTTTGGCCAGGGTAACCACCAGTTTATATTTTTTTATTTTCCCATGAACCGAAAACAAGTCCACGCAGATCACATAGTGGCCCATCGGCAACGGGTTTAGTGTATCGTCCAATCCATCCCACCTGAAATTGCCCTCCGTTCCCAGCGTGCTGTTGTTGGCCAGCTGTCTCACTGGCCGTCCGTTAATATCATAGATGCTGATATTCGCTGTAAACCCGCCCGGTAACTGATGATATTTTACAAAACAGTAATCATTGTATCCGTCATTATCGGGTGAAAAAATTCTTGGTTCCACAGAAACCTCCGCATCAGCTTCCGTTCCGGTAAAAGACTCGGAGTTTTTGTATGTAGGTGTTCCGAAGCCCGCGGTGGCCGCGGCGGACGCCCAGTTGGATGCGAGCGCGGTGGGCTTCTCTGTTGAAATCCGTTCCAGTGAAACACCTTCTTCATTGGCGAGTAGTGGTGAATGCCAATGGTGATCGTAGGGAAGCTCGTCCAGCACCATTCCCGATTCATCCAGCAGCAGAAGGGTTCCCTGATCATCAGGCATGGAAGGAAGGGCGCTCATCCGCATCAGTTTTTCCGGATTATTCACGGTGAAATTCAGGGTGGTCCATTCCGGATTTTCCGTAAGCGCCACATATTCACCCGGGAAAAATAACAGCGGCCCGGTGGTCACCCGTTTTGGATCTTTAACTGCGCCCATAGCATCCCTGCCTGCCAAAAAAACCTGTTGCAGGTCAATCACTTTCCGGCTCCGGTTAAACAATTCCACGTAGTCAAAACCATAAGGAGGGGGATTGAACAGGATCTCGTTGAAGATAAGGTCCTTGTTTGCAGGCGGTTCCGGCAGACCTGCCTTACAGGAATTGCGTATTCCGATTTCATTGGCCCTGCAATCGGTTACCTGCTGTACGGACACTGTATAGACCTGTTGCGGAAGCATGGGTCTCGCCAGTTTCAATAACACCTGGTCATACAGCGGCGGAACAGGAATGGCTTCCAATGGGGGACCTGTATCGGGTGAAAAGGTATAATTTGCCGGTTCCACCGCTGATAAACTGTCGATCGGTTCGTTGAAAAATAACAGTACATGCTGCGAATCAGGGCTAACGCTGCGATTGAGCTCCGGACTATCCTGATCCGGATTTTGAGAGAAAACGGAATTGGGTTGGCCCGGCGTTCCTCCCACAGATTGTTCACAGGCAGTCCAGTTTGACAAACCACTGCAGGGATTTTCCGGATCTATCATTTCGAGACTCCACCCGCCTGCCGATTTCAGTTCATTGTGGTACCAGCTCTTATCATATTGAATCGCATGGATCACAGAACCCGATTCAGCAGTCAGTATGATTTCTCCGGCATCGTGATTCAGGGAAGGAAAGGCAGCAAGTCCCAATGCCGGCCCGAAAGCACTGTACAGGAATTCTGCCTGAGTGGGACAAAGAATCAGGAAACTATCCGGCAGCAGCAGATAATCTTTCCGGATGGTTGTCGTCGCGGTCCCGTTTCCGATCTTCCAGTTGTGCAGGTTCAATGGGTATGCACAGACATTCCTCAGTTCGACAAAAGGATATGCGGGCAAACCCACAGATGGATCCGGATCGCAAAGGAACTCATGGATGAGTACATCATAATGCCCGGCGCCCTGTGCGCTGACGTAAGGGTTAAACCAGCAAAGAAACCAGGCCAGAAAAATCCATCGGAAACGCATATGAATTTCGTTTTGGTAAAAATAATTTGGCAACGAGAAAATTGGAAGTTACTTTTACGGTCGAAATGAACGTGATTACAACATATACAAAGCACAGCATAAAGATGCCCTGGAGCAGGGGAGGTGCCTGATTGTTTTGTGTATCAAGATAATAAAAGCCTTCCCGGATCGGGGAGGCTTTTTGATTTATAAATATTAAAAACAATAAAAACAAATGAAAGTCGCAGTTGTCGGCGCTACCGGCCTGGTAGGCACAAAAATGTTACAGGTTCTGGAAGAAAGGAATTTTCCCGTGAGTGAACTGATCCCCGTTGCTTCAGAAAAATCTGTTGGAAAGAAGGTGCGTTTTAAGGGAAAGGAATTCGCGGTGGTTAGCGCCGATGATGCCATTGCAGCCAAACCGGCTGTTGCTTTGTTTTCAGCCGGCGGAAACACCTCGCTGGTTTGGGCCCCGAAATTTGCCGCCGCAGGCATTACCGTAATCGACAATTCTTCCGCCTGGAGGATGGATCCTTCCAAGAAGCTGGTGGTTCCTGAACTGAATGCCGACGCTCTGGGGAAAGAAGATAAGATCATTGCCAACCCCAACTGCTCAACTATCCAGATGGTGGTTGCACTGAACCCTTTGCATAAAAAATATAAGATCAAAAGAATCGTGGTCAGCACCTATCAGAGCGTTACAGGCACCGGGGTGAAGGCAGTGAATCAGTTGCAGAATGAGCGCAAGGGTATAACCGGCGAGATGGCATACAAATATCCGATCGATCTGAATGTGATTCCGCAGATAGACGTTTTCCTGGACAATGGATATACCAAGGAAGAAATGAAAATGGTGAATGAAACCCGCAAGATCATGAGAGATGACTCGATCCGGGTCACCGCTACCACGGTAAGGATTCCGGTGATGGGCGGCCACAGTGAATCCGTGAATGTGGAATTTGAAAAGGATTTTGACCTGAGGGAAGTCAGGGAGTTGCTCACCGCTTCGGCCGGCATAGTGGTTGTGGATGATCCGGCAAAACAGGAGTATCCCATGCCCAAAGATGCCCACAACCGTGATGAGGTGTTTGTCGGTCGTTTAAGAAGGGATGAAACCCAGCCGAATACCTTGAATATGTGGATCGTGAGTGATAATCTGCGCAAAGGCGCCGCTACGAATGCTGTTCAGATTGCGGAATATTTGCTGGAGAAGGGGTTAATCTGATTATGAAGTTGACGGATGACGGTTGACAGTTGACCGTCTTTTATTGCGAATCCGTACCTGAAGTCGGTCAACTGTCAACCGTCATCCGTCAACCCTTTCAGACCCTGCTCCAGTTCTCCCCGCTTTTAATCCTGTACAAGGTCATCTCGCTGACGCCGTACTTGTCCGCCAGTTTTTTAATGGTCAGCTGGCGGTTGCTGCTGGAAAGCGTCTTTTTAATGGATTTAACCTGGGTGGCCGTCAGCTTCAGACCCACGGACCGGGTCGCCTGCACCTTTTTATAAGCGCGTTTGGCCGGACTGTTTTGCTGGTGCTCTATCATTTCTTCGAGCGTAACCCACTTTAAATTTTTACTGCTGTTATCAATTTTATGGTGATTCAGATGAATCACATATTTCTGTTTGGGAGAACTTTTCTTAATAAACATCCGGGCAATTTCCCGGTGCAGGTAAAGCGTTCCGTTATTACCCGGACGGTGCAGGTTTAACGTTTTGTAACCCGTGGTAACAGAGCCGTGAAGAAGTTTGCCATCTTCATGAACGGATTCGTAATAGCTGGCAACGCGTCCGGCAGAAGAAAGTGCGTATTTTTTGCGAAGTTGCTTCCATCCCGGGAACACCAAGGGTTTCCAGGTTTCGCCAGGAATCTTTTTTATCATGGCTTCCGGTTTCCTTAAAGTTACAAAAAACAAAATCGAAAAGAATAAAATCTATTTGGGGAATGTTCAGGGTTGATGGTTGACGGATGACGGACTTCAGGTGCGGATTCGCAATAAAAGGCGGTCATCTGTCAACGGTCAACGGTCTTCCGGAATCAGGTGGCCGAACCGATAAAACGCAGAAATTCCTTTTCTGTCAGGATTTTAATTGCCGGTATTTTTTTTGCCTTTTCCAGTTTAGAACCGGCATCCTCGCCAACTACCAGGTAGCTCAGCTTGCTGCTTACCCCGCTCATGATCTTACCCCCGTTCTTTTCCACCAGTTCCTCTGCATCACTTCTTTTTAATTCATGGAGGGTGCCCGTAAACAGGAAACTAAGGCCCGTCAGATTGCCGGTCGCGGTTTTATCGGAACGGGTGCTCCTCAGGTTCACGCCCAGCGCTTCCAGTTTAGCCAGCATTTTCCGGTTGTCTGGATTTTCAAAAAACTGCAGGATGCTTCCCGCTACTTTTGGCCCGATATCTTCCAGTGCCAGCAACTGCTCTTCGCTGAAATCCTTGAAATCCGGCAGGTAGCCAACTGCTTTTGCAAGTGTTTTCGCTGTGGTTTCCCCCACATACCGGATCCCCAGAGCGAAGATGACGCGGTGCAGGGGCTGCTTTTTGGAGGCTTCTATGGCTGTTCGAAGGTTGTCAATGCTTTTTTCGCCAAATCCTTCCAGGGTGGCGATCTGATCAAAGGGCAGACTGTAAATTCCGGGCACGTCCTTTAAAAAACCGAGTTCGTAGAATTTCATCACGTTGGCTGCCCCGAAGCTCCGGATATCCATGGCGTCTTTGCTAACAAAATGAATGATGCGCTCAACAACCTGGGCCGGACAGTTGATGTTGATGCAACGCAGGACTGCTTCATCTTCCGTGCGCACCAGTTCATCTCCGCAGGCCGGACAATGTGTTGGAAAAACGATCTTCTTTTCCTTTCCCGTTCTTAAATCAGGCAATGATTTAACGATATAAGGAATTACATCCCCGGCGCGCTCGACCAATACGGAATCGCCAAGCTTCAGGTCTTTTGAGCGCACTACATCCTCATTAAAGAGGGACACAGAACCGACGGTCACCCCGCCGATCGGAACCGGTTCTATTTTTGCCACCGGCGTAATGCTGCCTGTTCGGCCGACCTGGAACTCTACCTTAATCAGTTTGCTGGTGGCCTGCCTGGCCTTGAATTTAAAAGCGATCGCCCAGCGGGGGTGGTGGGTGGTCATCCCCATTTTATCCTGCAGTGCAAAATCGTTTACCTTGATCACCATACCGTCTATCTCATAGGGAAGCTGATCGCGCCTGGATTCAAAGTCGAGGCAATAATCAATGACCTCCTGAATATTCCGGAACAGTTTTTTTTCTTTCTGGGGGCTGCGGAAGCCCAGGTTCCACAACATGTTCAGGGAATCACTGTGGGTAACCGGCGTCTTTTTTGATTTTGCGGCGTGCGCCTTGTCAGTTCCGGCGGTTTCTCCCCGGCTGATGTCCAGGCCTTCGGCGTTAGAATAATAACTGATATGATAAAGAAAAGCTTCCAGATTACGGCGGCTCACTTCCACGGGGTCTTTCATATGCAGTGAACCCGAAGCGGCGTTCCGCGGGTTGGCCAGGGGGGGAAGCTGCTGTTCGGCGAGCCGGGCATTGAATTTTTTAAAGTTCTCTTTATTGATTAGCACCTCTCCGCGAATTTCCACCTGTTCGATCCCATAGCCGGAAAAAGCGGCGGATAAAGGAACCGAGCGGATTTGTTTGATATTGCTGGTAATATCATCTCCTTCCACACCATCTCCGCGGGTAGCTCCCCGCACCAGCAAATCATTTTCATAGATCAGGGAAATACTGGCCCCGTCGAACTTCGGTTCAACACAATATTCAATGCCGGCGAGTCCCGTCAGCTCCCGCGCTTTCCGGTCCCAGTCCATCAGGTCGTCTGCATTGTAAGAATTTTCAAGGGAAAGCATAGGCACGAGATGATGAACCGCCGGAAAATTTTTCGTGAGTCCCTTGGCCACCCGCTGGGTGGGGGAATCTGGTGTTATACTGGCAGGATGGGCGGATTCCAGTTTCTCAAGCCATTTATACAGGCTGTCATATTCCGGGTCCGTGATCAGGGGATCGTTGAGGATATAATAGCGGTACTCATGAAATACCAGCACCTGGCGCAGGGGGACGAGTTCTTTTTCTGCCAGAGAAGACTGGGCAGCGCGAAGGAGCAGGGATTTGCTGAGGTCCTGGAGATGCCGGGTTTGTTCAGAAGAATACATAAGATCAAATTTTGATCATAAAAAAACAGTCGCTGGATATGTCATTTTAACACGTATAAAAAAATGTTACGGATGTATCTTTATATTGTGTAACGGGAACGGAATTACAAAAATACGGGCAATGCTGGCAAGTAAACTTCAGGAAAGGAAAGATGTCAAAACGGTACTCCGGCAGCTGAAAAGTGACGGGGTGATCGGCATTTCGGTGGATTGCGTCATTTTCGGATTTGATGACAATGAGCTAAAGGTTTTGATGATCAAATCCGACATGGAGCAATTTGAAGGCAAGTGGTCGTTGCTGGGTGACCTGGTGCACCGGAATGAGGATCTGGATGAAGCGGCTTACCGGATATTAAAGGAAAGAACGGGTATGTCGGATGTTTATCTTGAACAGGTCCGGGCTTTTGGAGATGTTATCCGCCATCCGGCGGCCCGGGTGGTGACCATCGCTTACTGCTCGCTTATTAATATCCGGCAGCACCGTCTGGAAAAGCACGATAACGAATTGCAGTGGCATAAAGTAAGTATGGGGTTGGATATGGCGTTTGATCATCCCCGGATATTAAACGCCTGCCACGAATGGCTCCAGAAGCGGGTTCAGGAACATCCATTGGGGTTCAGCCTGCTCCCGCAAAAGTTTTCCCTGAGGGAATTGCAGAATTTATATGAGGCCATTCTGGAAGTGAAGCTGGACCGCCGGAATTTCCGGAAAAAGTTTTTTTCCATGAATTTGCTGGATGATACCAACGAGTATGAGTTTGACGTACCCCACCGCCCGGGAAAATTGTATAAGTTCAATTATGAAAAATACCTCAGCCAGGAACGAAGGAAGTTTATGGGGATAGATTTCTAGGGTAATCCGTTGAATGGCTTCTGTTAACATCTTCTTAAAGCAGCGTTTACTTAATCGGTTATGTCTTTCTGGGGTGAAGAATATTTTTTATACAAATTTGTTAAAGTTTGTGAAGATTGTGTATTTTTAACACTTAATTGCTTTAAACCATTGATTATGACCATTACACGATTGCTTAAGAGGCTCTCTGTCCTCTTGTTATGTGTAACATTTACACAATTAGCATTCTCCCAAACAAAAGTTATTACAGGAACGGTTCTGGACGACAAGGGTCTTCCGGTTCAGGGAGCATCTGTTTCTGCGAATGGCTCGAGGGGAGGTACCACCACCGGCGTCGACGGTACCTTTAAACTTACCGTCAGTGAAAGCACTACTTCATTAACGATCTCTTCCGTTGCTTTCACCAGTCAAACAGTGGATATAACCGGTAAAACGGAGATTTCTGTTTCCCTGGTTTCTGCTAATTCCAGTTTGAATGAAGTGGTTGTGGTCGGTTATGGCTCGGTTAGAAAAAAGGATTTGACCGGGTCAGTAGTTTCTGTAAAAGCAAAAGATTTTAATCAGGGTACCATTACGACCCCGGACCAACTCCTGCAAAACAAAGTATCGGGGTTGGAAATTGTCAACAACAGCGGACAACCGGGTGTTGCGGCTACTGTTAAAATCAGGGGGAACAATTCGATACGTTCGGGTGATGGTCCTTTATATGTAATTGACGGAGTGGCCTTGGACGGAAGGACGGCAAAACCCAGTCTGGATTTGGGCGCTAACGGCCTGCCTTTTGGCGCGACGCCCGAATCAAATCCTCTTATTTATATAAATCCCAACGATATAGCCCAGATTGACGTTTTAAAAGATGCCTCAGCAACGGCCATATACGGTTCGCGCGGAGCGAATGGTATCATCATCATCACCACCAAGAAGTCAACTTCCAGTGGAACGAAGCTGGAATTTGGGACTAATTTTGGCGTGGCTGCGGGATATATGAAAAACTATCCTCTTTTGTCTGCAAGTCAATTCAGGAGTGAATCTTTAAAAAATAATCTTAAACAGGATTCCGGGCATTCTGTTGATGTACTCAAAGAAGTCACCCAGAATACCTTATCACAAAATTATAATCTGGCCGTTAGTGGCGGTAATGAATCGGGTAAATACCGGGCTTCATTCCTGGGTTCTTCAACGCAGGGCTTTCTAAAAAAGACCTCGCTGGATAAGTATCTGGGTAATCTGGGCGGGCAGTACAAATTCCTGGACAAACGTCTGTCCATTGATTTTGATGTAATCGCCGGGCATACCACGGAAAATATGCAGCTGCTTACCAATACGGCCGGCGCGGGTGGCAACCTAATGGCCTGGGCGCTGAACTGGAACCCGACTGTTAGGCTGAAGAACAGCGATGGCTTATGGAATAATAACACGTCAAACACTTTTGGGGTTCCCAATCCGCTGGCGGTGATTGATGCCTTTAACGATGTTGCAGATGTGGATGTATTTCTGGCAAATATTTCAGCCGGACTCAGGATTACGGATCATTTAGATTATAAATTCTTATTTGCTATTAACCACGGAACCGGTACGAGAAAGACCAGTATAGATGGATGGGTTAATGGAATTCAGGGTGTTTCAGGAACCGGCTTTGGAGCTATTTCCAGAGCGGAACTGAGCTCTCAAACGTTCACACATACCCTCAACTATCATGCAAACCTGACACAGGCGCTGAAGTTTGAAGCCATCGCCGGTTATGAATATTGGAAAACGGATTATTCCAATTCAACAACGTCCGCATCCGGATTCAATACCAACCTTAGCCAGACAACCAGGACTTCGGTACTCTACTCCGATTTCCTTATCAATGCACAAAAAACCTATCCCATTTCGCAAAGTATTGATCCCACGGCTGAACTACAGTCTTATTTTGCCAGGGTCAATTTCGATTTGTCCGGCAAATACTATCTGACTGCAACGGTAAGGGATGACGGATCCAATAAATTTGGTGTTAATAATAAGTATGGCGTATTTCCTTCTGTGGGTGCTAAATGGGTAGTGAGCAACGAAAACTTTATGAAGAGCAGCAGTTTATTCAATGATTTGTCGTTGCGGGCATCCTGGGGCATCACGGGTAACCAGGAGTTTCCGTCCGGGGCTTCTCAGGCGCAGATCAGTTCAACTGCCTACAATGCAGCCGGTCAAACCAACGTATTCAACCCGGATTTGAAATGGGAAAAAACAACCATGCTGGATTTCGGTCTTAGCTATGGCTTTTTAAACGGAAGGATCTCGGGAATGATTGATTATTATCACAAAAATACCACCGACCTGCTGTTCCAGAGCACAGCCATCCAGCCGGCCCCGTCTTCTATTTACTTCATTAATTTGCCAGCCAACCTGATCAACTCCGGAGTTGAATTTTCAATAGGTGCGGGCATTATACAAAAGAAAGATCTCAGCTGGGATTTTAATTTCAATATGGCCTACGACAAAAATATCCTAAGGAATTTCAAACAGGCGCTTATTCCTACGGGTCAGGTGAACGGTAATGGCGTTTCCGGAGGACTTGCTCAGGCCATCACCAACAATGAACCGGTTGATGTTTATCATTTGAAACCATTCCAGGGTTATGATCATAGTGGAAACCAGATTGTTGACTCTGCCAACAAAGGGCCCATTTTTGCAGGCGATCCGAATCCCCACCTGATATTGGGATTCAGCACCACCCTTACCTATAAAAAATTGTCTTTATCAATCAACGCAGGCGGTTCTTTTGCGTATAAGATATATAACAACACCTACAACACGATAACCAATGTTGGCCAGTTCTCCAAGGGACTGAATGTTGCGGAAGCTGGTCTGAAGACTGGTGAATCCATTGGCGACGGTGCCCAGGTATCGACCCGGTATCTTGAAAACGGTAACTATCTTAAATTAAGAAACCTTACCGTAACTTATGCATTTGGTAACCTGGGAAGTTATGTCAAGAACTTCAACGCCTTTGTTAGTTGCAGTAATCTTTTTGTGATCACCAAGTTCACTGGTTTTGATCCCGAAGTGAACATTGATAAAAACCAGAATAACTATCCATCCAGAAGCATGGAGTACCTGCCTTATCCTACACCTAGGATAATATCTTTCGGCTTCAATTTTGGATTATAAAAATGATAATTTATAAATTTAATTGTATGAACAGATATAGATATCTTAAAATGGCGACACTGTTTTTTGTTACCGTGTCTGCCATTGGTATCGGGTGCACTAAACTAGATCAAAAATTGAAAGGAACCCTGACGCCTAAGGATGCAGCCAATGCTTTTAATGCGTCGTTATTCCTTAAAACGGCCTACAATGACGTAGGAGGACCTTATTCGGATATCGGAGGCGACGTCAGCCCGTTGGAGGATGTGTCCGGAGATGAGTCCGTGGTTCCTACCCGCGCTACAGACTGGGATGATAACGGAGAGTGGCGTGGTTTGCATCAGCACAACTGGCCCGTGGATGATGGCGACCAAAAATTTATTAATACCTGGAATGATTTGAACAAGATCAATTTTGACGCAACGAACGTATTGACCTTTAATCCGACGGTTGAACAGGCAGCAGAGGCCAGGTTCTTAAGGGCGTTATCCCTTTATCAGTTATTAGATTTGTTTGGCCAGTTCCCGTTCAGGAATCCCGGCGACAATCTTTTAAACGCACCAAAAGTATATCGTGGTGACAGTGCAGTGCAGTTCATCATCAGCGAACTGACGGAGATTTTGCCGCAACTTGATGCCGGTAACAGCATTTCCCAGGCTAATCCGGATGCCGCCAGGATGTTGCTTATGAAAACCTATCTCAATCGCGGAGCATTCCTGAACAGAGCAAGCCCGACATTTGATGATGCGGATATGCAGCAGGTGATCACTTTGGGTACTGCCATCATGACTAGCGGAAAGTATTCTTACAGTTCTAATTATTTTGATAATTTCAATCCCTCTAATTCCGGTTCTAAAGAAGCCATATTTGCCTGTCCGAATACGGCCGGAGTAACTGCCAACAATACCGGTATACAGAATAGGTGGTGGCCCACATTGCACTATAACCAATATACGCCATTAAACCCGCAGGCGGGATGGAATGGGTTTGCCACCACTGCCCAGTTTTATAATTCTTTTGCAGTGAACGATGTGCCCATCACCGAAACAGCGGCAGATACTTTATTAAAAGACAGAAGAATCGGGGGCAGATTTTACGAAGGATGCACGGATATGTCAGGCGTCAGGCCCGGACTCCTCATCGGACAGCAGTATAATGAACACGGGGCAAAAATTTATGACAGGAAGAATAATCTGATGATTTTTCTTCCTAATATGGCCGCCAACTTAAAAGAGAATGACCCGGCGACCCTTGAAATTACCGGTATACGTGTTATTAAATATCCGCCCGATTATACACAGGGCGTAACAAGTTACAACACTGCGGGAAACTGGCTGATGCTTTTCAGATATCCTGATGTTGTGCTGATGGTTGCCGAGGCGAAAATGCGTGCTGCATCAGCAGATAATGCGGGCGCTTTAGCCCTGGTTAATGAGCTAAGAGCTGCACGGGGCGCCAATCCATTGACCACAATGCCTTTGGTAAATACATCCGATGTGTATGATCCTACTACCCTGCTGGCAGAAAGAGGAAGGGAACTTTATTGGGAATGTGTCAGAAGAACAGACCTGATCCGCTTTGGCGTTTTTCTTAATGCCTGGGCGTATAAAAATGCGGATGCTACTTCCACATTTCTCGTATATCCTATAGCCAGTCCTGCTTTGGCGGCCAACCCGAATTTGATACAAAATCCCGGTTACCAATAATCGTTAAGGTACTGATTTATTAAAAGGCTATTATTTTTATAATAGCCTTTTGTAATTTTAAGATTGCGGTATTCCGGGTACCTCAAATTTCAACATCTGTAAATATCGCGAAGCATGAGCGCAGTAATTAGAATGGCCATTCAGATTTCATTGTTGGAACTCCTTTTTTGCTGCGCCTGTAACCACGTGGCAAAAGATCGTTCCTTATTTCAATTAATGGAAAACACGGGGATCCGTTTTGAAAACAATGTGAAAGATGGTAAGCGCGATAACAGCTTTTTATTCAGGAATTTTTATAATGGGGGCGGGGTGGCCATCGGGGATATAAACAATGATGGTCTTGCGGATGTATTCCTTACCTCAAACATGGGCAGCAATAAGCTGTACCTCAATAAGGGTAACTTCAAATTTGATGATATAACTGACAGGGCAGGCTTTAAACAGGATAGCATGTGGAGCACGGGCGTAGTTTTTGTGGATATTAATCATGATGGCTGGTTGGATATCTACGTCTGTAATTCCGGCCATATGAGCGATGGCAACCGGAAGAATAAGTTGTATATCAATAATCATGATTTAACATTCACGGAGTCTGCGACTCAATACGGCCTGGATATATCTGCGTATACCACACAGGTTTCTTTTTTTGATTATGATAATGATGGCGATCTGGACTGCTTCATGATCAATAACAGTCCGATACCCGTCAACACGTTAAACAATTCAAACAGGCGGGATCTTCCAGACGCAGACTGGCCGGTAGCCAACTTCCTGAAAGGGGGTGGCGATCATCTGTACCGGAATGATAATGGACATTTTACGGAGGTGACGCAAAAAGCAGGTATTCATGGCAGCCTGGTGAGCTTTGGCCTCGGTGTTTCAGTCGGTGATATTAATGGAGATGGATATCCCGATGTTTTTGTCAGCAATGATTCCTATGAGCGGGATTATTTATACATTAATCAGAGAGACGGCACATTTAAAGACGAACTGGAGAACTGGTTTGGTCACACCAGCTTTTCATCCATGGGCGCAGATATTGCGGACATCAACAATGATGGCTATCCTGAAATATTTACAACGGATATGTTACCAGGTGACGATTACCGGTTAAAAACGCTGGGTGCCTTTGACAATATTGACTTGTACAATGCCAAAGTCAAGGCAGGGTTTTACAATCAGTATATGAAAAATTGCCTGCAGTTAAATAACCGTAATGGTAAGTTTTTGGATATTGCAGATTACAGCGGAGTGTCGGCTACAGACTGGAGCTGGGGTGCATTGATGTTTGATATGGATAACGATGGCTATAATGATATATATGTTTGCAATGGAGTAAATAAGGATGTCACCAACCTTGATTTCATGAATTATTTTGCCAACGATGTAATTCAGAAAATGGTATTGGATGGAAAGAAGGAAGGGATCGACCAGATATTAAAAAAGGTGCCCGTTACGCCGATGTTGCATAAGGCCTACAGAAATATGGGAGACCTTCGATTTTCTGATGTCGGAATTGACTGGGGTTTCACACAAAAATCTTTTTCAAATGGAGCCGCTTATGGTGATTTGGACAATGACGGCGACCTTGATTTGGTCATCAATAATGAAAATGGAGTCGCCTTTGTCTATAAGAATAATGCGCGCGAACTCAACGGGAATAATTATATAGGCGTTTCCTTAAAAGGAAAGGATAAGAATACGTTTGCCATAGGAAGCAAGATAAAAATTTACGCCAATGGTCAGGTGTTATCCCGTGAAGTGGTACCCAGCAGGGGCTTTCAATCCTGTGTAGATTATAAGCAGATAATTGGTTTGGGTAAAATAGCTCAGGTTGATTCAGCGATCATTGTATGGCCCAACCGGTCGTATATAAAACTCATTCGGCCTGAAATAAATAAGACGCATACCCTAGTGCAAGATGATGAAAAGGAACATATACCTGAATTAAAGAAGAATGATTCGTCTCAATGGTTGCTGAATGTCGTAAAGAACAGTTTTGAAAAGCATCAGGAAGATGAGAATATAGATTTCTACTATGAACACAATTTGCCGAAAATGCTTTCCCGGGAAGGTCCTAAGGCCAGTGTTGGAGATGTGAACGGAGACGGATTGGCTGACGTCTATATCGGAGGCACGAAAGGACATGCGGGCCAACTGTATTTGCAAACCCGTGAAGGTGGATTTGTAAAAAAATCGGAACCTGCCTTTGATCAATTTGGAGATTTTGAGGATGAGGCTGTTCTACTTTTTGACGCAGACCATGACGGCGATCTGGATCTGTTTGTAGGCCCAGGAGGGAATGACAGCCCCCCTATGAGCAGGCAAATGCAGTTTCGTTTATTTAAGAATGATGGAAAAGGGAACTTCACCATTGATGCAGAGGCTTTTCCCAATAACCTGGACGGGGCAAATACCGGGGTTGCTGTTGCCGGCGATTTTAATGGCGATGGGTTTGCGGACCTTTTTGTTGGGGGCCGGAGTGTGCCGAGAGAATACGGGTCATCTCCCCGGAGTTTTTTATATGTTAATGATGGGCATGGACATTTCAGGGATATTGCCGAAACAAAAAATCCGGATATCGCCAGGATTGGCATGGTAACCGGTGCTGTATGGGCAGATGTTACCGGGGATAAAGAAAAAGAGCTGGTCATAGCCGGGGAATGGATGGCCCCCAGGATTTTTTCCTTTAAAGGGGATCATTTTGAGGAAATAAAAACCAATCTTGCCGGTTTGTTGGGCTGGTGGGAAACGGTAGCAGTAGCAGACATAAATGCGGATGGTAAACCCGATCTGATTTTGGGTAATATCGGTGAAAATTTCTATCTGCATCCGGATTCGGCAAACCCGGTAAAATTATGGGTTAATGATTTTGATGATAATGGGAACATGGATAATATCCTCACCAGAACGATTCAGGGAAAGGATATGCCTGTATTCCTGAAAAAGGATATGGAGACCCAGCTGCCTTCCTTAAAGAAACAAAATCTTAAACATGCCGATTATGCCAGGAAAACAATTCAGGAGTTGTTCTCTCCCAAGCTGCTTAGTGCTTCGGTGGTAAAGCAATTTAATTATTGCAGCTCCATAGTGGCGATCAACGAGGGGAACGGTCAGTTTAAAATCCAAAAACTACCTCAGATGGTTCAGCTTTCTTCCGTAAATGCAATTCATTGCGGAGATATTAACGGAGATGGGAATTTGGATTTAATTATCGGTGGGAACGATTTTGGATTTCTTCCGCAGTTTGCGAGACTGGATGCCAGCTTTGGAGATATATTGTTAAACGACGGTAAGGGAAATTTTGCCTGGCTTCCGCAGAACCAATCTGGTTTGCACGTAGGCGGCCAAACCCGGGATATTGTGGAAATACCCGGTAGGTCCGCAGATTATTTTTTGTTTCTTGTAAATGACAGCTATCCGCTTCTGTATCAGGTCAATAAACGATCCAATTTGTTCAATCAGCTTGCCCGGAAATGATCATAAATTTTCAATGATTAGACTATGATTCAGGATCGCAGAGCTGAGGTGCGGCTCAAAATATTATTCATTCCTATAATCCTGCTGCTGGGCTGCCGCGATCATTCCTCCAAAAAGAAGGTCGTTGCGTTCGAAGTACTTGAGAATTCCAGGACGGGTCTCGATTTTATTAATAAGCTGACACCCACGTCCGAATTCAATGTATTTAATTACATGTATTACTACAACGGAGGCGGGATAGGCGTAGGTGATTTCAACAACGATGGACTGATTGATGTGTTTTTTGCAGCGAATCAGACAGACGACAAAATGTATCTTAATCAGGGCAATTTGAAATTCAGGGATGTTACGGCAGAAGCACAGATCCCCGAAGATGGCGGATGGTCTACCGGCATATCCGTTGTGGACATTAACAACGACGGTTTGCTGGATATCTACATCTGCAGAGTAGGCAATCTGGAAAAGCTCCAAAGCCATAATCAGCTTTTAATATGCCAGGGAATCGATAAACAGGGTGTTCCACATTACAAAGATGAGATTAAGGAATACGGGCTGGATTTTTCAGGATTCAGCACCCAGGCGCTTTTTTTCGACTATGACCTGGATGGGGATCTGGATATGTATTTACTAAATCATTCCATCCATCAGAACGGCACATTTGGACCCCGCGATAAAAACCTGGCAACGTTCAACCCTTTGTCTGGCGATCGCCTGTACAGAAACAATGGCAATGGAAAATTCACAGACGTCACCAGGGAATCCGGCATACACAGTTCCATTATCGGATATGGATTGGGTATTGCCGCTTCGGATATTAACCTGGACGGATATCCGGACCTGTACGTCGGGAATGACTTTCACGAAAACGATTACCTCTACATCAATCAGCATAATGGCACGTTCAAAGACGAATTGAATGATCAGATGATGCATACAAGCCAGTATACCATGGGGGTGGATGTAGCGGATATCAATAACGATGGCTATCCGGAAGTGATGTCTGTAGATATGCTGCCGTATGATCCGTATGTATTAAAAAGGTCGGAAGGGGAAAGCACCTGGGATATATTTAATATGAAACTTGGCTATGGCTACAATTATCAGTACACCCGGAACAATCTGCAACTTAACAGGAGAAACGGTCATTTCAGTGAGATCGGACTGTATGCGGGTGTGGCTGCAACCGATTGGACCTGGTCGCCACTCTGGTTTGACTTTGATAATGATGGGGTAAAAGATTTGTTCATCTCAAACGGTATTCCCAAAAGACTGAATGATATTGATTTCATTAACTACGCCTCCAGTCAGGAAATTCAGGAACGAATGGCTATAAGCACCATAAGCAAAAAAGATCGAGCCCTGCTGGATAAGTTTCCTGAAATCAAAATACCAAACAAATTTTTTCGGAATAACAACGAACTGAAATTTGAAGACCTGGAATCGGAAATTGAAAATGATAAAAAGACCTTTTCAAATGGATCTGTCTACGCAGATTTTGACAATGACGGAGATCTGGATGTTCTGGTCAATAATATAGATGCAGCTTCCTTGTTGTATGAAAATAAGAGCAACGATAAAAAGGACAAGCCCTATGTTGAGCTTGTGCTCAAAGGCCCATCTCAAAACGTTAATGCCATAGGTTCCAAAATTATCCTGTTTGCGAATCACGGCATCCGGACCTATGAGAAATTCCCGGTCAGGGGTTTTCTATCCAGCATGGAGATTCCGATGCATATCGGATTGGTGGGAACGCAAATCGATTCAGCTTTTTTAGTATGGCCTGATAACAGCTTTCAGGCCATAACCCTGAAGCCTGTTAATTCAAGAATAACCTTCCAGTATGCAAAGGGTTTACCTAAGTTCAATTACGCAAATATTACAGGGTACTGGAAAAATCCGACCCGGCCTATGAAAGACATAACCGCTTCAACCGGCCTTTTACACAAACATGAGGAGAATGATTTTCACGAATTCGACCGGGAACTGCTGATTCCGCATATGATTTCTACCGAAGGTCCGGCGCTTGTTGTTGCCGATTTCAATCACGATGGATTGGACGATGTATTTATAGGATCTTCCAAATGGAAAAAAAGCGTGGTCTTTTTGCAGAACGGAAAAGGAAAGTTCAGCAGGAATTCCGAGACCGATCTGGACAACGACAGTACATACGAAGATGTGGCAGCCTGCACGGCCGACGTAAATGGAGATGGTCATCCGGACCTGGTTGTAGCCAGCGGAGGGAATGAATTCTATGGAAAGGATCCAATGCTCACGCCACGGGTTTACCTGAATGACGGAAAAGGAAACTTTTCAAAAGAACCTAACCCGTTTGGGGATCTGTTTGTAAATGCCTCCTGCGTTCAGGCCTGCGATTTTAACCGGGATGGTTATCCCGATTTATTCATTGGCGGAAGATCTGTTCCCTGGGCCTATGGGCAAATTCCACAATCTTATCTGCTGCAGAACGACGGACATGGCAAATTCATAAATGTCACGGATAGATATGCGGGCGATCTGGGCCATATCGGATTTGTAACACAGGCCTGTTGGTTTGACCTGGATAAAAATGGTGATCCCGATTTGTTGGTCAGTCTGGAATGGGGCGGCCTTATTGCCTACATGAACAACAGGGGCGTATTTACAAAGAAAATTTTGTCGGATAAAAAAGGATGGTGGAATTTTCTTCTGCCTTGTGATATTGACGGAGACGGGGATATCGATCTCATTGCCGGAAATCTCGGGCTCAACAGCCGCTTAAAGGCTTCTGCTGGCGAACCCGTGAAGCTCTATTATAATGATTTTGACAAAAACGGCACCAAAGAACAGATTCTTACCTATTACCTGGGAGGCAATGAAATACCCTTTGCAACCAAGGATGAATTGCAAAAGCAACTACCCAACCTGAGAAAAAAATATTTGTATGCTGCAGATTTTGCCAAGGCCAGTCTGAATGAGATTTTTGGGGAAGAAAACCTGAAAAATTCTGTTGTTTTGCAGGCTGACTATTTTGCGAATGCCGTTCTGATAAATGACGGTAAGATGAATTTTTCCACGCAGGCGCTTCCCTGGCAGGCGCAACTCACTTCGTATAGAGATGCATTGGTTATCGATGCAAATCACGATAGCCTCCCGGATATACTTTTAGTTGGGAATTATTATGATAATAATATTCAGATGGGAAGATATGATGCGGATTATGGTACGATACTGTTAAATAAGGGGGGTGGCAAATTTTCCGTTGAATCAATCAATGGGCTACAAATTAAAGGACAGGTTAGACATATCCGGGGTTTGACGATTCAAAAAAAGCAAGCCTATGTACTGGTCAGGAATAACGACAGTACAATGGTTATTCAATAAAAGATCTTTCTGCGGGTTCCGGATTCAGGGAATGGGGGTAACCAATTGCGTGATCCATTTTGATGAGTCTTTTTCAAGACTTCTGTCAGTTACCAGAGACTGGAATGAATTGGCCATCTCGTGAAGGCTGTAATCCCGAATGTATATTTCGAATTCTTTAAATGCCTGACTGATGGCGGAATCACCTCCCTGAACATTGGCTACTAAAATCTTCCATGGAACAAAACGCTTAAATACAAATTCACCTTTGCTGGCCAATTGTTTGTTTACCGGTATCGCAACCATCGTTTCATAATCGTTGTGTTTTTCGACCCGGAGCATAGGAAAATTGTTCTCTTCTGCCTTGTTATTATGAATATAGGTTTTAAGAGCCGCAATAGAATGGTAGATCTCCTCCGTTGTAGGATAGTCCCTCGTCTTGAACTTTGTCGTAATTAATGTTGAATCTTTGGATATGGATACGTGAATATCCGTTCCATAAACATTTTCGGTTTTATCTAAAAAATCCTTCATGTGCAGCATGATATCCTGCATAACCTGGCGGGATGCAACGGCTTCCCTATATTCTTTTATTCGCGAAAATGGATTGAGACTGGTGTGAATCTGATATTCCCAAATAACAAATACAGAATCGGCGTTTACCGGAAGAATATTTATTCTGGTTTGTCTTCGTTCCTTTCCTTTCAGGATATCTACGCCTACTGCATTGTAAAAATGCTCAGTGATTTTATAATTGTAGCCTTTATAATCCAATGATCGGCCATCTTCTGTCATTTCGCCCGAAGGCCACCACTTTTGCCAGTCACTTTCTTTAAGCAGGGATCTGGCTGCGCTGGTGGAATTTCGATTCACTTTAACTACGTTCGAAATAAGTAAGGTTTTGGAGATTAAGAAATAGGGTAGCCCAATGAATAGAAGAAGAAGGAGTACCGTTAGCGAAATGATCCATTTTTTCATATAGCGTCTTTAATTAGTCATTTCCGAAATGATCTGATGATTGGGCACCATCAAAATCATTATTGATAATCAATGTATTATAAAGGTGTAAGTAAAAAAACCCACTCAAATTGCGGGAATGAACCCCTGATCCCCATACCTTTGCCGTCCATTTAAATCTGCCTGCCGGGATAGCGGCGGCAAAATCAAAAATAAGCATAATGAGCAAACTACATTTTACCACCAAACATGCGAACGAGGCTACCGTACAACGGAATTGGTACGTTGTGGACGGTACTAATCAAACCGTCGGCCGCATGTGTGCCCGTATTGCAGCCATCCTGCGCGGGAAGAACAAAGTCTATTATACACCTCATGTTGACTGCGGCGATTTTGTGATCGTTACCAATGCAGACAAAGTGGTGTTCTCCGGTAATAAACTGGATGATAAGATCTACATCAATTTCTCGGGTTATCCGGGAGGTAAAAAAGAGGAAACAGCCAGGAACCTGCAGCGGCGCAGACCGGAAGCGATTCTGGAAAGAGCAGTCAAAGGCATGCTGCCAAAAAACAGGTTGGGAAGAAAGATGTACAAGAAGTTTTTTGTGTACGCCGGATCAGCCCATCCGCACGCGGCACAGCAACCAAAGGCATTGACATTCTAGAAAAGTACATGGAAATGTGATGATAAGTCCACATTTTCATATTTACACATTTACACATTTCTAATTGTATTAATACATGGAAAAACAGAAAACCGCTACCGGCCGCCGTAAAGAGGCTGTAACCAGGATCTTCCTGACCAAAGGAAGCGGCAAAATCGTGATCAACGATAAGGATTATAAAGAGTATTTCTCCCTGGCCTATTTGCAAAACCAGGTGGATCTGCCTTTAAAAACCACTGAATCGCTGGATAAGTTCGATATCAAGATCAATGCCACAGGTGGCGGCATTAAGGGCCAGGCCGAAGCTTGTAAGCTGGGCATTGCCCGCGCGCTGCTCGAGGTGAATCCCGAGCTGCGTCCCGCGCTGAAAGCTGCCGGCGTGCTGCGTCGCGATCCCAGGTCGGTGGAGCGTAAAAAACCAGGCCGTAAGAAAGCCAGAAGAAGCTTCCAGTTCAGCAAACGTTAATCACAATCAATCAAACCGTTTTGCCTGGGTTTTCCAAAACCGAAGGCTCAAAGTTTTATCAATATGGAACAGAATACCTCACTTCAGCAACAGTTATTGGAAGCCGGTGTGCATTTCGGCCATTTGAAAAAGAAATGGAACCCGAAAATGCTGCCTTATATCTTCGCGGAGAAAAAGGGCATCCACATCATTGACCTCAATAAAACCACGGAAGCCTTGCAGGAAGCATCCGCTGCACTGAAGCAGATTGCCAAATCCGGTAAAAAGGTCATGTTCGTCGGCACCAAGAAGCAGGCGAAGGAGATCGTCACGGAATCTGCAAAGAAAGTAAACATGCCTTTTGTTACCGAACGCTGGCTCGGCGGTATGCTCACCAATTTCAATACGGTTCGCAAGAGCGTAAAGAAAATGCAGAGCATCGAAAAGATGTTAACTGACGGCACTTTCGACAGCATTACAAAAAAAGAACGCCTTACCCTGGCGAGAGATAAGGATAAAATGGAAAAAGTACTGGGTGGTATCTCCCAGCTGGGTCGGGTTCCCGCGGCTTTGTTCCTGATCGATATCGGACACGAACACATCGCGCTGGCTGAAGCCAGAAAACTGGGCATCACGACTTTCGGCATGGTGGATACGAATTCCGATCCCAACAAAGTGGATTTCGCCATCCCTTCTAACGACGACGCCACCAAATCCATCGCCATCATTGTAAACTATATCGCTGCTGCCATTTCAGAAGGACTTGCAGAAAGAATGGCTGCCAAAGATGATGATGTGGAAGAAGTGACCGGCGACGAAAATGAACGCAAGGCTGCCCGTATTCAGGCAGAGGCCGAAGGCGAAGCAGGACGTGGAAGAGGAGAAAAAACAGCCAGAACACCAGGTGCCCCAAAACGCCGCGTGCCCAATACCGGCCGCCGCACCGGTGCCCGATAGGTTCAGGAAAGAGACTTGCTGAATAAAAAATTTCAATCATGTCAACAACAACAACCATAACCGCAGCAGATATCAATAAACTTCGACAGGCAACCGGCGCAGGCATGATGGATTGCCGGAAAGCCCTCACAGAAAGTGATGGCGATTTTGAAAAAGCTATAGATTACCTTCGAAAGAAAGGTCAGAAAGTGGCTGCTCTCCGCAGCGACCGGGAAGCCAAGGAAGGGGTGATCATTGCAACAACAACAGCCGACAATAAAACCGGATTGATCATCACCCTGGCCTGTGAAACGGATTTTGTAGCCAAAAACGCAGACTTCGTTGCCTTTACGCAAAGTATCATCGATGCCGGACTGAAAAATAATGTGAAATCGCTCGACGAACTGCTGGCCACCAAACTGGATAATGTATCGGTGGCCGATAAAATCAACGACCAGGTAGCCAGGATCGGAGAAAAGATCCAGCTTACCCGTTTTGAAAGAATAGAAGCAGAAGGTGTTGCCGCCTATATTCATGGCGCTTACCGGATGGGCGTGCTCGTTGGGCTGAACAAAAATACATCCGCCGCACTGCAGGCCGGGAAAGATATTGCCATGCAAATCGCAGCGATGAACCCGGTAGCGGTTGACCAGGATTCCGTGTCGCCGGAAGTGGTTGCCAGGGAAAAGGCGATTGTAACCGACCAGATTAAAAATGATCCGAAGATGGCCGGAAAACCTGACGAGATGATTGACAAGATCGCCGTAGGTAAACTAAACGCTTTCTTTAAGGAAAATACATTAACCGCACAGGCTTTTGTCAAGGACCAGTCCAAAACCGTTGGTGATTACCTGAAGAGTATTGATGCAGGTTTAAAAGTGAACCAGTTCAAAAGAGTTCAGTTAGGATAAAGATTTCATCCCGCCCGACCGGCGGGATTTTTTATGCCCATCTGTTCCTGAAAAATATCTTTTCTTTGCAATAACCTTGTTTACTTATGCTGCCAAAGTATACCCGCATTCTGCTGAAGTTGTCCGGCGAGGCCCTTATGGGCGATAAAAATTTTGGTTTTGATAATGCCGTGATCGCCCAATACGCGCAGGACATTAAAAGTATTGTGGATCTGGGTGTTCAGGTTGCCATCGTGATAGGCGGCGGAAATATTTACCGCGGAATGAATGAGAAGGAAACCGGTATTGAAAGGGCGCATGGCGATTACATGGGCATGCTCGCCACGGTGATCAACGGGATGGCCGTACAGGCGGGACTTGAAAAAATTGGTGTGTTTACCCGTCTTCAGAGCGCTATTAAAATGGAACAGATCGCCGAGCCCTATATCCGGCGCCGGGCTATACGCCACTTGGAAAAAGGCAGGGTGGTGATTTTCGGTGCGGGCACCGGGAATCCTTATTTTACCACGGATACTGCCGGATCACTTCGCGCCATAGAAATTACGGCGGACGTGATTTTAAAGGGAACCCGGGTAGATGGTATCTATACAGCCGATCCGGAAAAGGACCGAAATGCCAAAAAATACAACAGCATCACTTACCAGGAATGCATTTCCGGAAATCTGAAAGTAATGGACATGACGGCATTCACCCTCTGCATGGAAAACAGCCTTCCCATCATCGTATTCGATATGAACAGACCCGGCAATCTCAAAAGGGTGGTAACTGGCGACGCGGTCGGGACCCTGGTTACGGGCTAAAAATGCGTATTTCTACTTTAAATTCAGGCCCAGCTTGTATTTATGCAGGGATATTCCTATTTTGTAAGTCTGAAAATCCGCACTTTTACGATTTTCTTCCTCCCTGTAGTCTGGTATCCCGTAAAAAGCTTTAACCCCCAGTTCCCCGGGAAAAACCTTTTCTACTGAGCCCCGAACTATATGAAGACATTACCCCTAATACTTGGTTACACCCTAACCATCAGACTGCCTGAGATCATTATTTTCCTGTTGGGAGCACTTGTTCTCGGCTTTACCCTGCACTATTTCTGGAGCTCCCGGAACAGCATTAAAATTAATAAACCTGTCGAAGAGGGAATCAATGAAAATGATAACTGGAAGCTCAAGTATTATAATGATATGGAGATCCAGGAAAGAACCCTTCAGCAATTAAGGGAACGTCTCGCGGAGTCAGAGGAAAATGAGAAAATCTATGGTTTGGAAACCGATGAACTCCATGCAAGGTTAAATGAACTGGAAGAAAAATATGCCAGGACAGAGGCCCTCGTAAGACCGCCTACATCATCCGAGGATTATATGAACCAGCTGAAGTTTGCCCAGGACAATCTCGTTCAGCACAACCAGCAGGTGAGTCGTTTACTTCAGCAAATACAGATGCTGAAAGAATCGGAGAAAAAATATCAGGATCTTCAGCATCAGCAGATCGGATTGAATGAACAAATCTCTTCCCTCAACAGGCAGCTTTCAGAGAAAGAGGCCGAAATCCGCCGGATTGAGCAGGAACAGCGCCTCGTACTGGAAATGAATGAGCGGATGGACAAGGCATTCACAGATTTTACCATGATGCAGGAGAAACTTCGTAAGCTGGAAAGCTACCTGGATCAGCCGCACAGTAAGCGGATCGAATATGAGCAATTGCAGGAATCCTATTTCAAGCTCAGCCGGGAATTTGATGACGTAAAAGGAAAACAACTGGCGCTGTTCGACGAGAATCAGCGCATGAGCCGCATCCTGGCGGATACAGAAGACAAACTGAAGGAAGCTAATTTTCAAAGGCAGCAATATCAGAAAAAGACCTTGTTCCTCGAAGAATTAAACCGGGATCTCCAGGATGCCACCGAACAACACAAAAAAATGGAAAGCCAGCTGCGGCGCATCAGTGAAATGGAAGCCATTCTTTCAAGGTCTTATCCGAAAGAGCCGCCAGACGGAGAAACGATTGTTTAATTTGAAAATTTGGGAATTTGAAAATTTGAGAATGAGTATTCTTCATTGTGCTTACTCCAGTTCATTTTTTTCGAATTAACATGCTATAAGGGACCTGCCTGGATGCATTCTGCTGGCAGCCGGAAGGGAGTCCCGTACTTTCAGTAATTTTGATGAATATTTCCCGCTTATGATCAAGATTGCTGATATCAGAAAAGAGTATCGGCTTAAAAAGTTGAACCGAGAAAATGCACAGGATGATGCAATGCAACAGTTCGATCTGTGGTGGAAGGAGGCATTGGGCAGCGAAATTGTCGAAGTGAATGCGATGACGCTGGCAACGGCATCCGCAGACGGGCTTCCCGCTGCGCGTATTGTTTTATTAAAGGGATATCACGCAAAAGGTTTTCAATTCTATACCAATTACAATAGCTTCAAGGGGCAGCAGTTGCAGGAAAATCCCAGGGCATGCCTGGTGTTTTTCTGGAAGGAACTGGAAAGGCAGGTGAGGATTACAGGTGTTGTAGAAAAACTCAGTGAAAAGGATAGTGATGCTTACTATCAAAGCAGACCCGCCGGAAGCCGCGTCGGCGCCTGGGCATCACCACAAAGTGAAGTGATTGAAAGCAGCCGTTGGCTGGAAGAAAGAGCGGCTGAGCTGGAAAAAAAATATGCCCAAACTGAAATCCCACGCCCACCACACTGGGGAGGTTACCTGGTAAAGCCCGTCACGATTGAATTCTGGCAGGGCAGGCCAAACCGGTTACACGATAGGCTGTTATACACATTGCGGGATGACGGGAAATGGTTGATTGAGAAACTGGCGCCCTGAGGGAAGGTGGATGGTATATGGTTGATGGTGGATGGATCGCAGGCGTGGATTTACTTACAAAGCCCATCCACTATCCACCATATACCATCCACAATTCAAACGGAATAACTGCTCTACGGCTTCTTCTTCGCTGCCACCTTCTTCGGATTCTTCGGTCTGCTCTTTCCAAAAGAACCCATAAAAATTTTACCCTTCTTTGATTTTTTATCGCCTTTACCCATGATGATATGTTATGGGTGCAAATATCCGTAAAAAACAAAAGCTCCGGGCATTTAATATTACCTAATGTCCAGAGCTTTACTTTGCAGTAAATACAAGTGGCTTTATAATTTGCCAGACAGTTCCTTCCCTGCTTTAAACTTGGCTACTTTTTTCGCCTTGATCTTTATTACGGCGCCAGTCTGGGGGTTGCGTCCGTTACGTGCTGCTCTTTTCGAAACAGAAAATGTTCCAAAACCTACCAGGGTAACTTTACCACCACCTTTCAATGTTTTTGCTACCGCCTCGACAAATGAATCCAATGATTCGTTTGCCTGCGTTTTTGTAATGCCTGCATCGTCTGCAATCTTTGCAATTAATTCAGCTTTGTTCATGGTGAAATTTTTTTATACGCAACAAATATACCTGCTTTTTAAATCCGGCAAAACTTTTGAAAAGATAAAAATCTGGCAAAATTCAGTACGGATAAGGGTTTCAGGGAAAATCAGGGGGTCGAATATTTTTTGTATTTTTTACTAAATCGCTAAAACCCTTGTCCACACAGCGTTTCACCCTGCGTGGCCAAACCCCTGTGAATACAGGGGTCCAGAGGAATGTACTATATTTTTATATGCGGGAATGCTTCTTTTTATTCTTTTCCACAATTATTGCACAAGCTCCATGACACTCTCAAAACACACATAGTGCCCGCGCCATTTTTCATCGGTCTGCCGATTGAACCGGGAACGGTGATCCTGGCAGAAGTTCTCATAATGGGTCATGTCGCCCGCTCTGAACTGAATTACGTAAGTGTACCCCTCTGTATCATCCTGATGCAGCAGGCGGAACATTTGATGGCCCTCAAACAGACCCGTCTTCATGATTTGTGGAATTTGTTCACGCCTTTGCCATGCCATCCAGTCTTGGGCGTGGGTCAAGTCAATTTTTGTTGTGCTGTTATAGAGGATCATTTTTTCAGTTCAAGATATACCGGGCAGTGGTCACTCTGTTTTATATTGGGATAAATATCCGATTTAAGAATCTTGCCGGAAAGGTTATTAGTTACATTGATATAGTCAATTCTCCAGCCTTTGTTATTCAGGCGCACCGTCGGGAAACGTTGGCTCCACCAGCTGTAGCGATGTGGTTCCGGGTGCAGTTCCCGGAAGCTGTCCGTCCAGCCGCTTTCCAGAAAGGAGTCCATCCAGGCCCTTTCTGCGGGTAAAAAACCGGAAGAATTTTTATTTCCCTTCGGATCATGAATATCAATTTCCCTGTGCGCAATATTGTAATCGCCACACAGAATTAACTGGGGATGGGATTTTTTTAATTCTGCCAGATAAATGAAAAACTCATCCAGCCATTTGTATTTGAATCCCTGGCGTTCTTCTCCGGAAGTGCCGGAAGGAAAATAGGCGTTGATGAGCCGGATGTTTCCAAAGTCAAGCTGGATAACCCTTCCTTCTTCGTCACTTACCTGATGACCCGTTCCCAACACCACGTGGTCTGGAATGATTTTGGTGAATACGGCTACTCCGCTGTATCCTTTTTTTTGCGCACTGAACCAGTAATCGTGATAACCGAGACTGGTAATTTCCTCATGCGCCACATTGTCTTTGTGTGCTTTGGTTTCCTGAACACAGATCACATCGGCAGGATCTGTCTTTAACCAGTCCACCAATCCTTTCTTCATGGCCGAGCGGATACCATTAACATTATAACTTGCGATACGTAGGGATGACATATGTTGAATTGCGTTAAATTCGACGTGCAATTTAATCTTTTTGTTCACTAAGATAAGTCTATGGCCATCACGAAAGAGCAGCTTGTTATCTCCGCCAAACAACCCCTTTATCTTGAAGGTCCCCAGAGCAGGGGATTTGAACTGAGTTTTGCATTTGAAGTGTTTGCCCAGCTGATATCCGGGAACCGGGCTTTGTATTTCGTGGGGCCCTGCATTACCGTGTTTGGTTCTGCGAGGTTTACGGAAAAGCACCCTTACTATGCGGCGGCCCGGGAGTTTGGGAAAAGGATTGCAGGTATCGGTTTTACGGTGATGACGGGCGGCGGCCCCGGTATTATGGAAGCCGCCAACCGAGGTGCTTTTGAAAATGGCGGCGCATCCGTGGGCTGCAATATCCATCTTCCTTTTGAACAGCAACCCAACCGGTACATGCATAAATGGTTCACGTTTGATTATTTTTTTGTCCGAAAGGGCATGATGCTGAAATACTCCTATGCATTTATTGTCATGCCGGGCGGATTCGGAACGATGGATGAGTTTTTCAGTACCCTTACGCTCATTCAAACAAAATCCATTACGCAATTTCCTATCGTGCTGTTTGGAAAGGATTTTTACAAACCACTGATGGAAAGCATAGAACTAATGAAAAGGGAAGGAACTATTTCCGAAGCAGATCTCGAGCTGGTTAAATTTACCGATGATATTGACGAGGCGATGGATCACATCAATAAATATCTCGCGAATAATTATGATATACGGAAAAAGAGGAAAAGGTTCTGGTGGTTATTTGAGAAAAGATTCCCCAAACCCTATCGTTAATTGATTTTTCTGCCTACGGGAAAGCTCAGGCCCAGATTCAGCATCATCTCGTAAGTGCCAAACGCCTGTTTGGCAGTTCCCTTATAGATCTTTAAGCCGGAATACCGGGCATAGTCCAGTTTATTGGTGTACTCCAGATAAATGTATTTAAAGAAGGTGGCCCGAACAGCGCCTTCCACGCCCAGGTTCCAGCCACCGACCTGAAAATGGGGATCATTTTTCGGCTGGTTGAAAAATTTATTTTCAACATGCGGAATAACGGGTCCGATACCGGCTTTACCAAAACCGTCAATCTGTATGGTTTGTTTTTTATTCACGACCAGGTGCCAGCGTTTTACGATATTGAACAATAGAAAATTGGCGCCATTGTTCAGGTAATAGTAAGAAGTACTATCGCCATTTGGGCCATTGTCTTTAAATAACACATGCCCGTCATAGGCTTTGTTATCTATTCGGCCTTTGATGTGAACCCACTGGTCGTCTCCGAAAATAAATTTTGTATGATCGAAGTTGATTTCAAAACCGAGCTGTTTCTTCTTATTGAAAATATAACCCAGCCGGTAATTATACTGAGGGATCGTGAGGGCCTTGGTAAATAGTTGTTCATCCCAACCGCGATGATCATGGCCCGATATGTTTTTAAAAGTGAAATCGTTCCCCAGATCCGGCTGATTGATCCGGACGTTGCTGTGGGTGTACCATTCCGTATTATATCCCCAGGAAAAATAGAGTTCGCCTTTTCGTTCCTTCCCGGCCGACTGCCCCATCCCGAAAACAGGAATGGCCATAGCCAGTAGGAGAAACCAGCGCATCCTGTTTGTTCCGATTTTCATAAAGAGGTAAACGTAAATTGTTAAAAAGAGTTGCAAAACTACATACAAAACGGCGATTTGAAGACCGATTAACGGAATGTTCACCAATTCCTCAGGCATCGTAATCCAGCACGGGCCTTAGCCACCGTTCTATTTCTGTAATTTCCATCTGTTTTCTCTGTGCGTAGTCTGTTACCTGATCTTTATTGATTTTACCGATACCGAAATATTTGCTTTCCGGATTCGCCAGATACCAGCCGCAAACGGAGGAGGCGGGATACATGGCCAACGATTCCGTTAGGGTTATTCCTGTACTCTTTTCACCACCCAGCAGTTGAAACAGTTTATACTTTTCGGTGTGATCAGGACAGGCAGGGTATCCGGGTGCCGGACGAATGCCTTTATATTCTTCTTTAATGAGTTGCTCATTGTTCAGTTGCTCCTCTTTTTCATAGCCCCAATAACAGGTCCGGACTTTTTTATGCAGCATTTCTGCAAATGCCTCTGCCAGCCGGTCTGCCAGAGCCTGCAGGATGATCTTGTTATAATCGTCCTGATCTGCCATAAAACGTTCAATATGCTTTTCAATGCCGTGAATGGTTACGCTGAAAGCGCCGATATAATCCGTCTTGCCGGTTTCCGCAGGTGCTATGAAATCAGCGAGGGAAATATTGGCCTGTCCGGCTGCCTTTTTTGATTGCTGCCTTAAAAATTCCAGGTTTATGGGATCCGCATTTTCCGGTTTTACGGTAACAGTATCTGAAGCGATGGCATTGGCAGCCCAGAGGCCGATGACACCCCGGGGCGTCAGCCATTTTTCCCGGATGATCTTTTTCAGCAGACCTTGCGCGTCTGCGTAGAGTTTGGTGGCTGCCCCGCCTATTTTTTCATCGGTAAGTAACTGGGGAAACCTTCCGTGCATCTCCCAGGCAATAAAGAATGGCTGCCAGTCAATATAACCTGCGATCTCTTCCAGATCGGGGTTGTCGAAAATCTTTACACCCAGAAAATATGGCTTTACAGGTTCGAAAGCATTCCAGTCGATTTTTGTTTTATTTGCCTGCGCTTCCTGAAAGGAGAGCAACTGCTTTCCCGATTTCTTATTGGCGAAATCTGCTTTAAGTTTTTGATATTCCTGGCTGATGTTTTCAAGGAATAAGGGTTTCTGCGTTTCATTCAGCAGGTTTCCGGCAACGGTTACGCTGCGTGAAGCGTCGAGTACGTGAACAACACCCCGTCCATATTCCGGTGCGATGCGGATGGCGGTATGCATGCGGGAAGTGGTGGCCCCGCCGATCATCAGGGGCAATTCAAAATTGCGTCTTTTCATTTCTTTGGCCACATGCACCATTTCGTCGAGGGATGGGGTGATCAGCCCGCTCAGCCCCACGATGTCCACTTTTTCCTTTATAGCGGTTTCAAGGATCCGGTCTGCAGATACCATCACGCCGAGATCTATAATATCATATCCGTTACATCCCAGCACCACACCCACAATATTTTTCCCGATATCGTGTACATCGCCTTTTACGGTGGCCAGCAGGATTTTCGCAGCTCCTTTTTCTTCTGTTGTTTCTTCTCCGGAAGTATTCGCTGCTTTCCTTCTGTTAAACTTTTCCAGTTTTTCCTGTTCAATGAACGGCGTTAGCACGGCGACGGACTTCTTCATGACGCGGGCGCTTTTCACTACCTGCGGAAGAAACATCTTTCCGCTACCGAACAGATCCCCGACTACATTCATCCCGTCCATCAGGGGCCCCTCAATTACATCGAGGGGCTTGGGATATTGCAGGCGTGCTTCTTCCGTATCCGCTTCTATATAATCGGTGATGCCGTTGATCAGCGCGTGTTTCAATCTTTCTTCAACCGGCGTTTTGCGCCAGCTTTCATCTTTCTTCTCTTCTTTGCCTTTTTGTTTTACCGTTTCTGCAAATGCCAGCAGTTTTTCCGTCGCCTCGTTATTGTCGTTATTCCGGTTCAGGATCACGTCCTCACACAATTGTCTGAGCCCCGGCTCTATTTCATCATAAATAACCAGCTGCCCTGCATTCACGATGCCCATCCCCAGTCCCGCCTTGATGGCGTAAAACAGGAATACGCTGTGCATCGCTTCCCGCACCACTTCATTACCGCGGAATGAAAAAGAAAGATTGCTGACCCCGCCGCTGAGCTTTACCAGCGGATGTTGTGCCTTAACTTCTTTAGCCGCTTCAATAAAATCAACGGCGTAGTTATTGTGTTCTTCCAATCCCGTGGCTATAGCGAATATATTGAGATCGAAAATAATATCCTGGGGATCGAAACCCAGTTGTTTGGTGAGTATTTCATACGCCCGGTGCGAGATGTCTATCTTCCGTTGTTTGGTATCAGCCTGCCCTTTTTCATCAAAAGCCATCACCACCACAGCGGCGCCGAAGCTTTTACAGATGATGGCCTGTTCGATGAATTTCTCTTCTCCTTCTTTCATGGAGATGGAGTTAACGATGCATTTTCCCTGCACGCATTTTAGTCCGGCCTCTATGATGTTGAATTTGGAAGAATCAATCATGATTGGAATCTTCGCAATATCCGGTTCGCTCTGGATCAGGTTGAGAAAGGTTGTCATGGCTTTTTCGCCGTCAAGCAAAGCATCGTCCATATTAACATCCAGTATCTGCGCTCCATTTTCCACTTGCTGACGGGCAACACTCAGGGCTTCCTCGAATCTATTTTCCCGGATAAGCCGTGCAAATTTTTTGGATCCGGTGATATTGGTCCTTTCGCCGATATTTACAAAATTGGACTCCGGACGAACAACCAGGGGTTCCAGTCCGGCTAACCGCAGATAGGGTTTAATACTGTTTTCTTCACTCATGATGGACGATATTTAAGCTGCGGTTTCGACCAGGGGTAATTTCCGCGGCTCGAATTTTTTAACTTTTTCCGCGATATGCTTTATGTGTTCGGGAGTGGTGCCGCAACAACCACCAACAATATTTACAAATCCTTCTTTTGCCCATTCTTCCAGAAAATGCGCTGTTTCTTCAGGCTCTTCTTCATAAGCCCCCATGGAATTGGGCAGGCCGGCATTGGGGTAAGCCGAAGTGTAACAGGAGGCCAGTTTTGAAAGCTCCTCAATATGCGGCCGCATTTCCGCAGCGCCGAGGGCGCAGTTCAAACCCACGCTCAGTGGTCTTGCATGCGCAATGGATGTATAGAATGCTTCCAGCGTTTGCCCGCTAAGCGTTCTGCCGCTGGCATCGGTGATGGTGCCGCTGATCATCACCGGCAGCTCCGGCTTTTTCGTGTCCCGGAAATATTTTTTTATGGCGAAAATGGCTGCTTTGGCATTGAGGGTGTCGAAAATGGTTTCAATCAAAAGCAAGTCCACGCCGCCATCCACCAATCCTTTCACCTGTTCGTAATAAGCACCGGAAACTTCGTCAAAGCTTACGGAACGGAAGCCTGGATTGTTTACGTCCGGGGATAATGAAAGTGTTTTATTCATTGGCCCGATGGCGCCGGCGATGTATTTCTCGTTGATGGTTGATGGTTGATGGTTGATGGTAAATTCATCTATGGCCTGGCGTGCAATTTTTGCAGCAGCCACATTCAGCTCATAAGCAAGGGACTGCATGTGATAGTCGGCCTGGGCTATGGAGGTACTGCTGAAAGTGTTTGTTTCAATGATGTCTGCGCCGGCCTCGAGGTATTCTTTATGAATTGCTTTGATGATGTCGGGTCTGGTTAGTGAAAGGAGGTCGTTATTGCCCTTCACATCCGATTTCCAGTTCTTAAACCGTTCTCCGCGATAGTCTTCTTCCTCCAGTTTATAACGCTGAATCATCGTGCCCATCGCTCCGTCAATGATGAGAATACGCCGATCCAATGCCGATTTGATGTCTCCCATAATGCTGAAAATTAAGTAAGTAAAAGGCGGAGATGTGGCGAGCGGACGGACAAACTACAGAAGAGGACTGTAAACGTTAGGTAAAGTAAATGAGGACTTTCCCGGCGTTTATTAGTTCAGTTAATCCTCTTAAGGTGTCAGGCCGAACAATAAACAAATCTGCCTGTTGAACCGCAAAATTACAGCATAAAGCTGTAAATATCAAAACTCATACGGGGAGAGCCCGGGTATTATGCTCAGCGGTGGGAAACATAACTTTCAACCGGCAGCCGGTTGCTGATGGATCGGGCCAGGGTCATTTCGTCGGCATATTCCAGCTCACCGCCAAAGGAAATACCCCTGGAAATGGTGGTGACTTTCACGGGGAGGGAAGCCAGTTTTTTCTGGATATAATAGATGGTGGTATCCCCTTGGATATTCGGACTGAGCGCAAAAATGATTTCCGTAACGCCTTCTTTCTGAACCCGGTCAACCAGGGAATCTATAAAAAGCTGCTCGGGACCAATGCCATCCAGCGGTGAGATAATGCCTCCGAGAACATGGTAGGTCCCGCTGAATTGCTGCGTACTTTCGATGGCAATCACATCCCGGATGGTCTCTACCACGCAGATCATGTCCTGCCGGCGCATGGAATTGGAGCAGATGGAACAGATATCTGCATCCGCTACGTTGTGGCAGCGCTGGCAGAACCGGATTTCCTGCCGCATTTTCATAACGGTCTCACCAAAACCCTGGGCTGCAGACGGATCCTGCCTTAGTAAATGAAGTACCAGCCGGAGAGCGGTCTTTCTTCCGATTCCGGGTAATTTGGCAAATTCATTCACTGCCGTTTCTAATAAGACCGAGGAAAATTGCATCGTATAAAATTACAAAGTAATATCCACTTCATTGTCCCAGCTTGATTTCACGCTGAGCTTGCGCTTTATGGGCACAACTTTTTCCGGCTGCCGGTGTTCGAAGAAATTTCCAGGATCCCAAACTCCGTTCTGATTATCGTCGTACAGAATGCGGAGATCATAATCTCCCGGGTCGAACAATTTATTGGAGTACCTGATGGATTTTCCAAATACATAACTTATTATCAGCTTGTCATTCTGGTAAAACAGGAGCACGGGATGAAGGCCGAGGTTCAGATTTCTAAACCGGAGGAGCAGGGTTCCATAATCCGTTTCTTTTTTGGTGGCAAAAGAAATGGTATCTGTTTTGAGCAGTTTTTCCCCCAGCGTATCCTCTGCAAAATCCTTTTCCAGGATCAGATGGTACTTGGTATCGGGGGTCCATTGGTAAAACAGGGTCACTTTCTTATGCAGACTGTCTTCTGCAAAATGATAATGGCTGATATTCGTAAAACTGTCTACCGTCAACCGCACTTTGGATGAATCAAAATATTTGATGGGAACCGTGAATCTGAACTCAAACTGATCATGAAGGTCCAGCAGTCCGTTGGGAATATTTCCCGAGACGGACAGGCGCTTTAATTTTTCCTTGTCTTCTTTCCTGGGCTTTGCGGGCGGAGGGTTCAGCAGTGGTTTTTTAGCCCGTTTTTCGCCGCTCGTGTCAGAATAGGCAAAAAGATCCGGAGCCACTTTGTTTATGGTGAGTGCTACCGGGCTGTCTGCGAACGCGAATATCTGTGCTTTGGAAGTATAGGTATGAAATCCGGACTCGTCTTTCAATGCATATAAAGCATAGGTCCCTGGCTTTATGTGATTGAATGTGTAGTTCCCTGAGCTGTCGAGCCGGGCAATGTAACGCGGCTTTTCTTTCACTACGGCGGAATCATCCAGTTTATCGTGCAGTAGTACGATAAGTGAGCTGTCCGGCTTGCCCGTATTGGCCATAATCACCCTGCCGCTAAGCCGGATGGAGTCAATATAATTTCCGGTGGAAAAAACATAGGTAAAATTTTTCAGCACATTACCCTCATGATTGTCCACCACAGCCCTGCCGAAATCCAGGGAATAGGTTGTATTGGGCTGGAGCGTATCTTTTATCAGGATGGTTATGGTTTTGAGCTTGTACTCTACGCTGGGCTGGCCTTTTGGGACGGGAGACACAATCAGGTTCTTACGAACATCCTTCAGATCGATGTATTCATCAAAGCTGAGCACGATCTTTCTGCTGTTGAAATGCAATGCTCCTTCATCCGGGTCGGCAGATATCAGTACGGGGGGAAGGCTATCCCTTGGCCCGCCAGTGGGCGGAACCATATTTGCACAGCCCGTGATACCCGGAAACCAGAGTAGAATGGAGCCAAATAAAAGTAGTGAGAGAAAGAGTTTCATATACTTAAAATCCCGTGCAAACTTAATAGACCTCGCCGGGATTTAATCAGATTTATGATTTTATAAAGAAGCATGCTCTTCCTCGTCAGCCGTAGCGGCCGCAATATCCAGCCGGTTGGTTTTTACAAAGTTGCACCAGTGACAGTCTTCCTTTCCGCAGCCGGTATAAAACTCGTGGTTTTGGATTTTTTGCCAGGTCTCCAGGATCTGGCGTGTGACCGTATCCGTGTCCTCGGGGCTGATGAATAATTTTTCCTTGCGATAATTTTTCTTATTGTCGGGTTCAATAAAGTCAAATTCGGTGCTCACCACCTCCCAATCGCGCTGTGCCTGCTGGTCGAGCAATAATTTATAAAAAACAGCCTGGCGCCAGTAATCCCCGCCATTAGGGTCTTTCTCAGAA
>JAUZOD010000004.1 GCA_030706635.1 Bacteroidota bacterium | reverse complement strand
CAGCACCGGTTGCAGCCACCGCTGCGCCATGCCGAATTTATTTCGGTTGCCTTTTTCCGCTTCGCTGGCCTTCGCGGTACGTTTCTTATAGGGACCTTTGATATAGGGAATTCCCTTCCAGGAAGAACCGATGCCGGTGCCGACTTTACCCAGAAAAGGTCCGTTGATGCCATTGATTAATTTACCCATAAGCAGCAGGGGATATTAGTAAAGGTCTTTGGATGGCAATATATATAAAAAAGTATAAAAAGGTAAAATAGATGTAATAAAATACAGCAGAAAATAAGATATTCCCTGGGTTTGGTCTGGGTTTAGTCTGTGTTTAACCCCTATTTTGCCTGTTTTATATAGGATTCCATTACTTTTCATCCCGTACATTACGAATCCGCCATCTCCACTTCCTGACATCCCCCTCTTTTTGAACGATTTGCGACCGGCTGTAAGAATTAAAGCTCCATGGGCATGGGAATATTTTTAAAAGGAACTTAAGGCCTATTCATCAGAAAGGTGAACGCGCCAGAAAATCCTCAAAAAAAAAGAGACTGTTTCAAAATTGAAACAGTCTCTTTTTTTTACTATTAATCAGCTGAACGGTTATTTATCCCACCAAACGCGTGATGTCCAGTTATCACCGCCGGACAAAGCGCTTACAGCTGCATTCAAATTGACAGGATTTGTCTGTGCCTCCCCTACAGGATAGATTTGTCTTCTGGGGATTGTACCCCCTGTAAAGTTACCAATGTAATTTACTGGGGTCAGTACAGGATAACCAGATCTTCTCCAGTTGGTCCAGGCTTCCTCAAAATTGAATAGCGTACCCGTAGTAATCCAATATTGCGTATTGATTTGCTGCAAGGAGTTATCCGTAGTAGATATATCCAGAGGATGCGCAGCAGCATAGGTATTTGCCGTAGCCGCTGGAATCGGTGTTGTACCGTTAAGTGTACCGTAGGTTTGCAATGCGGCGGAAAGACCGTTGGCGTAGTGCGTGGCAGCTGAGGCGCCAACACTCCATCCATTGACGGCTGCTTCGGCCAGCAGCAATTCTGATTCTGCGTAGGTCAGGAGAAATCCGGGGGTGTTCAGGGCCAGATAAAGAGAGGTGGTCGGGCGTGAATAACCGCCTATTTTATTAAGATCATTCCCAACTCCTGTACCACCCGGATAACCAGGCGCATTGGTAATGTCTGTTGCCTGACCGTTTTGGTCGTAGCCATTCGGCATTCCCTGCTGAAGAGCGAAAGTTGAGTCACCGGCAAGGCTTTGATTGCCTGAATTTGCCAAACCGGGCTGCGGAACTTCTGCAATAACGGTAAGCCTTGGGTCGGCATCAGTTTTTAATCTGTCAATGACGCCCTTACCCCATCTTACCTGTGTATAGTCTTCAACAACCACTAAGGCGCCGGAGTTCCCATTGCTGTATCCGTTGGAGTTGTCGAAGGTTATGTAGGCATTGTCGTCATTGCTGGCAAAAGTACCGCCGGCAAATGCTTTTTCAGCATATAATTTTGCTGTGGCAGCATCTACCTTGGTCAGGCGCATAGCTGCGCGCAACATAAAGGTGTAACCGAACTTTTTCCATTTGGCAATATCTCCGCCATAAATGATATCATTGGTCGGTTTGGCTTTGGATGCATCCAGCGTGGGAATCACGGAATCAAGCTTCGCCAGCAGGGAAGTATAAATATCCTGTTGTTTATCATAAACCGGTGAAAGAAAGCCGGTTTTCGCTTGCACGGCTTCTGAAAAAGGAACATCGCCATAAGTATCCGTAATCAATTCCAGATTAAATAGCTTCACAATTAACGCAATACCGCGGAGATTGCTCAGCTCATCCTTAGTTGCCGTCAAATTGATTATCTCCTGTGCGTTGCCAGCCCCTGAATACGCATTGCCCCAGACGCTTGCGTTATAGCTTAGAATGTTGCCTGATGCAACGTATTTATCTCCGTTTGTATAATAGGCAGGATATTCCGCATCAGCCAGAATCTGCGCCCACATACTCTGGAATAAAAGAGCACCTCCATATCCCTGAATGGCGCCGATGTAATTAAGTTCCGAAGTGGGTAGTAATAAATTCGGATCAAACGAAGATGACGAGGCTTTCGTGGGATCCGTATTCAGGTCATCAAATTTTTTGGTGCATCCCGCTAAAAGCACATACGCTACTAAAGCAGAATATATCATCAATTTTTTCATGGTAATTAATTTTTGAATTTGAAGTTGGCGTTGATTCCAAAGGTTCTGGTTGCTGGCAAACTTGTTCCTTCAATTCCTGCATATCTGACGGTTGCATTGAAACCTGCTTCAGGATCAATATTGTCGCTATGCTTCAGGAGGGTCAACAGGTTACGGCCGACCAGAGAAATCTGGATTGAGCTGAATACCGGAATATTTCCAAGCGCCTTTTCGGAAATAGTATAACCTAAGGTCACCTGACGGAGCTTGATGTAATCCCCATTGAGCACGTTCACACGGGATATGGTGGCCAGTCTTTGATAATAACCCTGGGCATCGGCGGAAACGGTGTTCGGTGCACCGCCGGCTGTAACACCGGTGGTAATTCCACCTTCTCTGCCCGTTAAAGTCATCTTATTTAAGCCTCTGAAAATGCTGTAATAACTGGTGGCTGACAATATCTTATTGCCAAAATTATAATCCAGCAGGAAGGAGAAGTTGACATTTCCAAAATTAAAGTCGTTTCTCAACCCGCCGTATTGGGTCGGTAAAACGCTACCCATGTTAACCAGCGGTCCCTGAATCGGATAACCACTTCCGTCCACCACGATACTGCCTTTCGAATCGTACGTATAATCGTGCGCCTGAATCTGCGGACCAGATAGCCCTTTTACAAATGCGGTATTGGCATTCAGTGGCCGGTAAGTTCCAAGACCTACGTTCTTTCCGTTAGCATCAGTCTGTAGTATTTTATTCTTAACCGATGTAAAGTTGAAGGTCACATTCCAGTTGAAATTTCTGGTTCTGATGGGCGTTCCGGAAATCTGTACTTCAACACCATTATTCTGAGTGGAACCATTCGCTATTACCGTACTGGAATACCCGGTGGCAGGGCTAAGGTTCGCATTCATAATTTCATGCGTGGTTTTCTGCATGTAATAGGCGATATCAAATCCTAACCGGTTATCATAGAATTTCAGTTCGGTTCCAAATTCTATTTCAGTTTTTGTAAACGGCTTCAGGAATAAATTTGGAAGCGTGCCACTGAAATTTCCCGTTGGTACAGCGCCGCCGTTATAAGTAATGGCATTTCCCACGCCATAGTATAAGGCAGTCTGATAAGCGTCTGTAGGCTCCCCGCTGGTTTGTGCATACGAAGCCCGGAGTTTACCGTAATTCAGGTTTTTAACATGTAGTAATTCTGAAAATAAAAGACTTCCCGAAACGGAAGGGGTAAAGATGTCTCTTTGATTTTTGGGAATGCCCGAAAAATAAAGTGTGGAATAGGCATCGTACCGTCCGGTAGTATTCAAATTAAGAAAAGTCTTGTAAGACAGATCCAAACTGTAATATCCCGAATGTACTTCCTTATTGTATACGCCGTAACTCCTGTTGAAATTCACCACATTGGTAGGCGTATACAGGAAAGGAATAACAAAGTAGGATCCACCAATACCAATGGATTCGAAATTGTTTTTACGCTGATTGGCGCCGAGCGTTGCATCTAAATTGATATCGTTGGTTAACTTATGAGACAGACCGAGATAAACATCAAGGTTAAACTCCGTTGTTTGCGCATTGGATAAACCAAAGCCACCCGATTGCCCCTGCGAATTGAATGAATAATTAGTTCCATTAGGAGTAACGTTGAAATAACGGTCATTTTCATGGTCATATCCCAGTCGTCCTGCGAGATAAAGCCAATCTGTAAAATTGTATTTGGGCGTGATCGCTGCGATCAGCCTTTTACGGCCGGTATTATTGATGAATTTACTGGTAACAAACCAGGGGTTGGTGACGTAGTTATCATCACTGAATACGATTTCATTGCCCGCGGAATCGTAACCGGGCTTAAAGATATTTTCATTTACATTGCTGGCGAGGAACAGAAAGTTATTCGGGTTTACCGGGCCATCGCTGAGTTCAGGCTTATTTTTGTCGGACTCATCTATATAATTAGCCAACACGGCCACGCTCAATTTGTCCGTGACTTTTTGATCAACATTTAAATTAATTGTCTTTCTGCCAATGCCGCTGTTAATGACGTTCGAGTTATTGTTCAGATTAGAAAGAGACAAGCGGTAAGTGCCTCTGTCTCCACCTCCACTAACAGAAACCGTATTCGTAAACGTACTGCCTGTCCTATAAAAATTGTGGAAATTGTCTTTTACAGCAGAATAGGGATATGATTTCCCGTTGTACGCTATTTGAGGTGATCCATCTAATTTTGATCCCCAGCTAAACCTGTCGGTATTCAGCGCGGCTGTCGCGTTGGCCGGTTTTGAGCCGTTCTGGCCTTGTCCATATTGGTATTGGTAATTTGAATAATCAATCGCCGCGTCGGCTACATCATTCGTATTGTATTCAATGGTTGTCTTACCTTTTTTGCCTTTTTTAGTAGTTACCAGGATAACGCCGTTTGAGGCCCTCGCGCCATATAAGGCGGAAGCAGCCTGACCTTTCAATACGGTCATGGTTTCGATATCATCGGGGTTAATATTTCCGATACCGTCTCCTAAATCGGCACCACCCCACTCTCCGGCTGCGCCGCGGTTTGAGTTATCCATAGGCACTCCATCTATAACAAATAGCGGTGAGCCACCGGAGTTCATGCTGGGCATGCCTCTTAAAAGAATACGGGCAGTTCCGCCCGGTCCGCCGCTGGTTCCATGAACATCCAAACCGGCAACCTGTCCTTCCAGAGAAAGCGCAACGTTTGTTTCACGAGCCTTGGTCATCTGTTCTCCGCTGATCGAAGTAATAGAATAACCCAGCTTTTTTTCTGCTTTGGAAATTCCCAAAGCGGTAACAACAACCGTGTTCAGTTCACTTTGTCTACCTGTAAGAGAGATGTTTACTTCCGTGCGGCCATTCAGGACGATCTCCTGATCCGCGAAACCAACGCCGCTGGCTACCAGTGTCGCATTGACGGGTGCAGAAATGGTAAAGGAACCATCCGCGTTGGTGGCAGTTCCCCTGCGTGTACCCTTGACCAGAACATTAATTCCTGCTAATCCATTTCCATTCACATCAGTGATCTTTCCGGAGATCTGTTGATTCTGAGCGAATGCAAAAAAGGACATGGCTAGAAACGTTAAAAGAGCAGATAACTTTTTCAAGCTTTCCATAATGCAGTGTTTAGGTTTTTAACAATAAAATCTCGATGTTACAAATTTGTTATATTTATTTGAGATAAAAAAAACATTTTAGGTAATTGAGGCTATTTAATAATAAATATTATTAACTTGGCGTGGCTATCTGAATTTTATTTAAAACATCCCGCTGCAGAAACGATGGAATACTCCGTTTTTAGACATCTGAATGGAGCCGGCCTCTCAGGCGTTGCTTTTAAAGATCAGAATAGCAAAAAAAAAGTTATTTCCCATCTTAGCGCCAAAGGAGAATCTACTATTCCTGAGCTGGCCGAACTTTTAAACATCAGTGTACCCAAAACAAAAGAATTGTTAACCTCTCTTTTGAACGAGGGCCTGGTGAAAGATTCCGGCCGTAAAACAGAGGGCATTGGCCGAAGAGCAACTATTTACAGCCTTGACCCTGAAAGTTGTTATTTTCTGGGCATCGAAATAAAAAAGTATAAGATCAATATCGGGCTGATGAGTTTTAATGCGGAACTGATTGATTCGTCTATGGACATCCCGTTCACTTTTTCAGACGGTAATGAATCCCTTGACGCTATTATTGAGGAGTTGCAGGGATTTCTGACTAATATTCCGGTGCCAAAAGAGAAAATTTTGGGTCTTGGCCTGAGTCTGGCAGGGCGGATCAACGTTAAAACAAGCAAAATTCTCAGTATCTATCATTTCGGCAACGCACCGGTGAAGGAAAAATTGGAGGAGGCTTTCCACCTGCCGGTTTATATAGACAATGACAGCCGCACCCTGGCGTATGGCGAATATCATTTCGGGAAGTCCGGTTTGCCGTACCGGGAAAAGAATGTATGCATTGTCAATCTGGATTATGGCATTGCCGTGGGCATTTTCGCAAATGGTGGCCCCATTTATGGAGCTTCAGGTTATGCCGGTGAAATCGGCCATATACCTATGTTTAATAATGAGAAGATCTGCTTTTGCGGAAAAAAAGGTTGCTTGGAAACGGAAGCATCCGGATTGGCCTTAATTGATTTCTTAACTGCGAAAATAAAAAAGGGAAGCAGCAGCCGTTTGCAGAAGGTGCTTGCTAAAAAAGGCATTATAGAGTTGGAAGACATCCTCGAAGCCGTTCGTTTTGGAGATAATCTCGCCATAGAAGGCGTAGCAGAGATTGCCTACAACCTGGGTAAAGGACTGGCAGTAATCATTAATCTACTGAATCCCGAATTAATCGTATTGGGTGGTATGCTCTCCGGTTTTGGCGAACTCCTTTTGTTGCCCGTCAAAACATCCATTATGCAACATTCGCTGAGTCTTGTCAACAGCGATACACGGGTAACCTTATCTACCGTTAATCAAAAAGCTGCGCTTCCTGGATGCTGCCTGCTGGTCAGGAATAAAATATTGGGGTTGATTTAGGTTAATGTGCTAATGTGGAAATGTGCTAATGTGGAAATGTGCTGATGTGGAAATGAGGTATCCAGATCAGCACATTTCCACATTTTCAAATTAGCACATTAACTACTGATCTTCTCAAGGAAAACCTGAAGGCCTTTTTCTTTTTCAGCATTCATTTCGTAACTCAGATAGCGGGTATAATAGGCTTTTAAATTGAAAAAATCATTGTTCAGCCCTTCCAGCACCCGGTCAAGATGATGAACACCGTCCCCGTTGGCTTTTTCAAATTCTGTTACCCAGCCCGGATCCAGTTTTTTATTGCTGATCCATGCAGCAAAAACAAACGGAAGACCGGTCAAGTTTTTCCAGGCCTCTCCCAGATCATATACATAGGTTGAAATTGTTCTTTGTTTCAGTGCCCGGTCGCCGATGACGACCGCACCGGTTGTTCCTTTAATTTTTTCAAGGAAACCGGTATCAGCATCCTGATGGGCGGGATTTACCTGCCAATATTCCCTGAGCAGTATCCTGGCCAGGGCAACAGAGGTCCTGCTCTGATAATCCATCACGACTGTTTGCAGTGATTCAACGGGAACCTCGCTGAATAGGCAGACTGAAGCAACCGGACCGTCGCAACCAATCACATAGCGGGTATTGATGTAATATTCTTTCATTTGTGGGATAATGGCAACGGGAACCAGTCCCACGTCTATTTCATCTTTCAGCAACAGATCCGCAACACGGGCAGGATGATCAGTTATCAGCGTCATGTCTTTTAAAACCGGTGACCGCTCAATGCCATAAAGCAGCGGTTTGGTATTCAGATAACTCACAGCACCTACCCTTATTTTTCTGTCCAAAGCCTTTAGTTTAATTTTGGCTGCAAAAGTAAGGCGAAGCAGCCTCAATCTATCACTCACCGGCAAACCTTTATATGGAACTCAATGCACTCACGGCGCTGTCTCCTTTAGACGGAAGATATCGTAGCCAACTTCAGCAGTTGGGGGAATATTTTTCGGAATACGCGTTGATCAAATACAGGATCCGGGTGGAAACGGATTATTTTCTTTTTCTGGCCGAAAAAAAGTTTTTCACCATTTCCGCGGCCACCCGCAGACAACTGGAATCAGTAGCCGAAAATTTTAGTTTGGAGGACGCACAGGAAATAAAAAAAATTGAAAAGACGACAAACCACGATGTCAAGGCGGTGGAATATTTTCTCAAATCCAGGCTGGAACGCGGCAAAGATGCGGAGAGCAGTGAATGGGTCCATTTCGGTCTTACCTCCCAGGATATCAACAATACGGCTATTCCACTTTTATGGAAACATGCCATCGAAATCGAGTACATACCTTTTATACTCAGCCTGAAAAAGCAGCTATGGCTATTGGCAGGCCCCTGGCTTCAGACGCCCATGCTGGCCAGAACGCATGGCCAGGCGGCATCCCCCACCCTCCTGGGAAAGGAGATCATGGTTTTTGTGGAACGGCTCGAAAACCAGATTGAACTGCTGATACAGATTCCATTCACTGCAAAATTTGGCGGCGCCACCGGCAATTTCAATGCGCATCATGTGGCTTTCCCAAAAAAAGACTGGGTTAAACTAGCCAATGAATTTGTCGAAAATAAATTGAGTCTGAAAAGACAGCAGTACACAACACAGATCGAGCACTATGATATGCTGGCCGCGCATTTCGATGCCATGAAAAGGATCAATACGATCCTGATTGATTTTTGCCGCGACCTGTGGACGTATGTTTCTATGGACTATTTTAAGCAAAAAACGAAGGAAGGAGAAGTCGGTTCTTCTGCCATGCCGCATAAAGTAAATCCGATTGATTTTGAAAATGCAGAAGGAAATCTCGGGCTGGCCAACGCGGTTTTTGAATATCTCTCCGGCAAACTGCCCATATCCCGTTTGCAGCGGGATCTCACCGATTCCACTACCTTGCGCAGTATAGGTGTTCCGTTTGCTCATACCGTACTCGCCCTGAAATCCATTGAACGCGGACTTTCCCGCCTTGTGTTGAATGAAAAAAAACTGAAACAGGACCTGGACGAAAACTGGGCCGTTGTTGCGGAAGCCGTACAAACCATTTTGCGGAGGGAAGAATATCCCAAACCTTATGAGGCATTGAAAGCGTTAACGCGGGGAAAAAGCGGAATTACCCGGGAATCCATGCATGCATTCATCGATTCCCTGAAAATTGCCGCTGTGGTAAAAGCAGAATTAAAGAAAATAACACCGCATAATTATACGGGAGTGCCTTTAAGATCCTGAAACGGATATCCGCCAATACTGCATGTTCCCTATCAGATCGACCGGTTCAAATTTGTTTTTTTCCATCACGCGGATCGAAGCCTGGTTATCCTTGTCCGTTTCCGCCGTCAGCCAGTTTATCCCGGGTCTTGGCTTTGCCCATTGGATCATGCCTGCGACAGCTTCCGTCATGAACCCGGCTTTTCTTTTGGATGGGAAAGTACCGTAACCGATTTCAATAGACCCCGTTTTGTCGGGTTTTCCTTTAAACCCCAGCTCCGCAACAATGGACCGTGAAGATTTTTCAATGACTATCCAAAAGCTGAGGAATAAGAAATCAGCGCCTTTCATTTTACGTAACCTTGGCAGCAGCACCTGGGTTACTCTATCCCTGACATCCTGCGAAACCATTCTGCCGTTATCGTTCAGCCTGAATAGTTTCTCCAATTTGCCCTTTCCCTGAAGATAGCATTCGAGTTCTTCCGGTTTTAGCGGGATGATGTGTAATCTTTCCGTCTCGACCATTAGCGTTTATGGATTTCTGAAGTATAGTGAAAATCAATATCCGGGTTGTTGTTGATTTCGGTATTCAAAAACCATTCGCTTTGCGCCAGATAAACCATTTCCCCGTCTTTGTCTTCCGCAATATTATTCTGTTTGAATCGGGCAAAATCATCCAGCTTCTTCTGGTCCTTGCCGGTTAACCAGCAAGCCTTAAAAAAAGGCAGGTTATTGAATTGCACCGAGGCGGAGTATTCGTGCAGCAGCCTGTACTGGATCACTTCAAACTGCAGTTCACCTACGCAGCCGATGATTTTTTTATTTCCCCCAAACTGCGTGAACAACTGGGCCACGCCTTCATCGGTTAATTGCAATAATCCTTTTTCCAGCTGTTTTGTTTTCATCGGATCTTTGTTGACCACTTCTTTAAAGATTTCCGGGGAGAAAGAAGGAATTCCGGTGAAATAAAAATTTTTACCTTCCGTCAGCGTATCCCCTATTTTAAAGTTACCGGTGTCAAATAGCCCGACCACGTCCCCCGGATACGCTTCTTCGATAACGTCTTTGTCCCGCGCCAGAAAGGTATAGGGATTACTGAAGCGGACTTCCTTGTTCAGCCGGACGTGGTGAAAATATTTATTACGCTCAAATTTTCCACTGCATACCCGGATAAATGCGATGCGATCGCGATGACGGGGATCGAGGTTGGCGTGGATCTTAAAGACAAAGCCACTGAGTTTTTCATCGCCCGGGCAAACTTCCCCGTCCGTTGTAGGGCGGCATTGAGGAACGGGTGCAATATGAATGAATGTATCCAGCATTTCCCTGACCCCGAAATTATTGATGGCGCTTCCGAAAAACACCGGGGCTATTTTGCCCAGGAGATACTCATCGGTGTTGAGCGGGCCATACACTCCATCAACCAATTCCACATCTTCCCGCAGCAGGGCAGCGTCCTTTTCGCCAAGTTTTTCATCCAGAACAGGGCTGACCAGATCCTCGATCTTCACCACATCCCCGTCGGATGCGCGGGTATTAGCCGTAAACAGGATCAGGTTTTTATCGTGCAGGTTGTACACCCCCTTGAAGTCTTTTCCACTATTGATGGGCCAGGTCATGGGATGCAGTTTGAGGTTCAGCTCGTTTTCTATTTCTTCCAACAACTCAAAACGATTTTTTCCGTCACGGTCCATTTTGTTAACGAAGACGATCACCGGTGTATCACGCATACGGCATACCGCGGTCAGTTTACGGGTTTGTTCCTCTACTCCGTTCACACTGTCGATTACCAGGATCACACTATCCACCGCCGTAAGCGTACGATAGGTATCTTCCGCAAAATCTTTATGTCCCGGAGTGTCCAGCAGATTGATGAGCATATTCCGGTATTCGAAACTCATCACCGATGTAGCCACGGAAATGCCCCTTTGCCGTTCAATTTCCATGAAATCACTCGTCGCGTGCTTCCGGATCTTATTGCTTTTTACCGCCCCCGCTGTTTGAATGGCGCCGCCAAAAAGCAAAAACTTTTCCGTGAGGGTGGTTTTTCCCGCATCCGGATGCGATATGATGGCGAAAGTCCGTCTCTTCTCTATTTCTGATTTATACTTCATGCTGTATGGTTCGCCGGAATACCTTTTCTGCCGGGCGGCAAAATTAAGAAGTTCTGCGGGTATCGGGCATGACTTTCTACAGGTTTGAATTTCGGTGACTAAACCCCTGGTCAAGCAGATTGAGTGGCAGGATCAGTTCCCATTGATTCGGGCCCCTTCCTTCATAATCGCGGTCTAATAAACGACTGTACCGGATGCCCAGGCTCAACGGCAGTTCGTTCCACCAACTGGTATCGAAATAGAGTTCCATGCCCAGGGAGCGATATTGTAGCTCAACATCAGGGCTGTTGTTGGAAAAAGAAGGAACCCTGGTGTAATCAAAAAAAACGTTGGCCCGGATTCTTAAAAAGTACAGGATATTTCCGAAACCCCAGTCAGGATAGGCCAAAGGGAAATGATAATTAATTGCCAGGCGGTACATCCGGTAGAAATTTTCTCCCGAGTATCCACGGGAAAAAGGGAAACTGTTGTTGAAACGGATCTGATTTAAAGAATCGCGCTGTTGCAGCGCAGCCCGGATCTCCAGGCTATGGGTTGAGATCAGGCCGGGGAAATAAAAGTTGCCCGATGCGAGGAACTGGTTGCCCTGCAGCCCGGTCACGGCACGGTCATACTGAAATAAAAGAACCTGTGCAAAAGAAGGAAAGATCTGCTGTTTTCCCTGTTGCAACTGGTTTGAAAACGAAATCGCCGGGTCTATGCTGCTGAATGCCCGGTTAACGAGACTGTCTTTATAAATTCCTTTAAAGAATTGCTGATGATAGGCGAAGCTGGCTCCCGGTTCCAGGTTGGTCAACCACCTGCCTTTGCTGAAATTCAAAGGAACAGAACTGCCGGCATAAGTTTCCAGTTCATTCCAGTAGATCTTTTGTGCATTGCGAAGGTATCCGTTGCGGTCGATCAGATATTCTGCACCGGCGTTGAAATATGGAAAAAGGCCGCCGTAGTTCAGATCCAATCCCAGTTTTTTGTACTGTTCGTTCCGGTTATAACCTACGTAAACTTCAGACTGGAAAGTGTTCAGCACATTTTCGCCGACCAGAGAAAACCTGTAATCCGGATCATTGATATAGGGGCGCCAACTGTGAAAATGAAAAATATCCGTAGTGGAAACATAGGGCTTCACGGGATAGCTTAATGCAGGAATCGTGTCGGGTATCCGGAATGGTGGATGATCCAGGGAAAAGATACGATGTGTCTGAAGTGGTTCTTCTTCATTCAGTCTTATGGATTCTCCCGAAAATAAGGAGGAATCTTTAACAATATTCAGGTGATAACCGACAGCAGTAAACGAAGTCCAGACGTATTTTCCAAAACCAGCGGAGAACTGATAGGTTCCGGTAACAGGCTGGTCAAGCATCGGAAATATTTCTCCGGCCTTCATGCGAAAACCTTTATCCAGGCCGGAATCTGTTTGGGTGAAATAAATATCGCCGTTTTGTACCGAAAGAAAGCCAACGGGATTCATAGACCAGGCCGAGAGCTGCGTTTGCGTCCCGGCAGGAAGGTCCAGCATCATCAGGCACATCTCTCCGCGACTATTCCGGACGGCGGTTACCAATTGTTGGCTGGTGAAGAATTTTGGATAGGTATAGAACAGGTTTTCCGGGTTGGGGAGACGGAGAATCATCTTTCCCGATTTGCTTTCCAGGATATCCAAACAGGCATGAGCTGCCTCCGGGTAAGCAACGGCTGCGATCCATTTTCCGTCAGGAGAAATATCCGGAGAAAAATATTTTGTTTTGCTGGTGAGCCGTTTGTCCTTCCCGGTATTCATATCAAGCACGCGGATTACGGAATAATTCCGCCAGCCCCAGCGTAGGTCAGGCTCGTAAGCAGAATAAGCAATCTGCCCGTTCCGGAAAGAAAACTGATCATCGGAGGAAACAGCCCGGTATCTGATGCGCTTTTCCAGGTGATTGTTCAGATCTGTTTCCACAAACCGCGGAGGTTGCCGGTAAGTGGTTTTGAGAAAGACGACCCGATTTGAATCGATGAATTGCGGAAACGTTTCATCTGCTGCGAAATGCGGGTGTTGCCGGCCATAGGCCGCATTGGTATCGCCATAAGCTTCTGCAGGCAACTGGTCGCGGAAATAGGCAAAAGCCTGTTTGCGATACTGGCGAAAACTGATACCGGTATGTTTAAATATGGATGATTGAAGGGGATAGAACAATCCTTTGAAGGCAGCGGCATCCACTGCGGTCTTTCTCCAGAAATCAGCGCCGTACTTTTCCCTTCCGTATGCGACCATCATGTATCCCAGCGGATAGTGATCGGGTGTATAATCACGAAGAGAGCCATTGCGGAGTTTCATCCAGGAATAGTTTTTCCCCGAAAGCCACAAGGAAAAATAGCCGGTCAGGAATAACGGAAGGCGACCACGCCCCTGTTTGCTGACGAGGGTTTCCTGATAAACAGCGTCTCCCTCCCAGAACCAATTGGGTACGGAAAGGTTATTGGCCAATGCCAAACCCTCCTCCCCAAAAAGATAATAGAATGCTTTGGAAAGCCCAACCCGGAAATTATTGTATTGCTGCACGTGGCGGTACTCATGGATGGCCAGTGTCTGGTGCCAGGGCAGGCTGCCAAGGTCAAAACTATTCTGGGAAGGGGTGAGCTGAAACTCACTCCGGAACGGCGCGAGCTGAACATAGGCATTGGAAATGGTGGTCAGGTTATGAAAAACAATGTCTATCCGGTGCTGGCGATCACCTAATGTTGAACGTGTTCTTTCGTTGAGAGAGGAAACCAGGAACGCCACCTCCGCGGCCTCTTTTTCCATCCCATTTGGAAAAATGATTCTTGCAGGAAAGGAGTCGATCTGGTTCCATTTAATGGATGGAGGTGTTCCACCAAATATCTGGCCATCTGCATGAGCAACAGCCGAGAGAAGGAGAACGAAAAAAAAATAGAAAAACCGTTGCATCCGGAAAGATTTTCTGGAACGAAAATTGAAATTACCAGATAACATTGACAGAAAAAACTATGTTAAATTCCTATACCTTCGGGATACCGGTATGAAAGTAAATTCGCGATTGTTTTCTCTTTCCACCAACCTGGATTCGCTGATCGCTGCGGTCATCGGGTTTCTCATCATCCAGACTTTTTCCAGGCACAGCGGAATTGGTGTTTCTCCGGATTCGGTTACTTACATCAGCGCTGCCAGACATCTGCTGGAAGGACACGGATTCAGGGCCTTTGACGATTTTCCTGTCGTGGACTTCCCGGCCGGTTATCCTTTTTTCCTCGCTGGCGTTTCTTTTTTTACCAGGCTTGATCCACTACAATACGGAGCCCTGCTCAATGGGTTTCTTTTTGGGACACTTATTTATTTGTGCGGAACCGTTATGAATGGCTTTTACCATACTTCAAAGTGGTATAAACGGGTGATGTTGTGTTGTTTGATATTGAGTCCGGCCCTGCTGGAGGTTTATTCCATGTTATGGTCCGAAACCCTTTTCCTGCTGCTGATGATGTTGTTCACGATTGCCATTAAAAAATATCTGGAAAAGCCCGGAACGAAATGGCTGCTCATTAGTGCAGCGCTGGTATCCCTCGCCTGTGTGACACGTTATGCTGCCATTGTATTGGTGGGCATAGGTCTTTTTCTTATTTTTTTTGAGGGAAGACCATCCTTTGGCAGGCGGATCAGGCACTGCCTGTATTTTGGAATGGTTTCCGTGCTGTTGCTGCTGGTTAATCTGATCCGGAACGAAACCTTCACTCATCTGGCCACCGGGGCCCGTCAGAAAAGTAATCACTCCCTGATGCCGAATATCCAATACTTTGGTGACGTACTGAGTGATTGGCTGCTGATAGACAGAAAACCGGGTGTTTCCATATTCATAACCGGAATTGCGCTGGCTATTTTTATACTGGCTATGTTATGGTGTTATTTCCGCCGGAAAACGGAACGCCGGTATGAATACATCCTTGCGGCAACGGGTCTTTTTTATTGTCTTTTTATGCTTATTTCGGCCAGTCTTTCCCGTTATGAACAATTCACGAGCCGGCTGCTTTCACCCATGTATATCCCGTTGCTCTGGAGTACGAGTTTCTGGATTCCCTCCTTTGTCAGTGGAAAAGTGAAACCGGTCAAACTCCTTTATACAGGCCTCGCATTGACGGTTGCCGCTTTTTTTCTGAACATTGAGTTATCGGAAGCCTATGAAACCTATGATGGAGTGAAGGACGCCGGCATTCCCGGATATTTTGAAGATCCCTTTCCGCAATCAGAGATTGTCCAGTTTCTGGAGCAATATAAACCGGAATTCAAACCCGGCTACCGGATATATTCGAATGCCGGAGACGCAGTTTATCTGTTCACCGGGCTACCGGCAAGACTGCTTCCGCAATGGGTATTCCCGGATGAAATCCGGAAATACTACCAGGAAAAAAATAATTATCTCGTATGGTTTAATGATGTGGACAATCCGGATATGCTGAATGAGCAAACGGTGATACGCAACAAAGGCATGATCCTTATAAAAAAACTTCAGGACGGAGCAGTTTTTGTTACTCCGGATTCCGTTTTCTCTTCAAATAAAAGGCCGGGTTTATAAACGGCGTATCCAGATATTCCTGTAGCTGATGGGTTCGCTCTTATCACCGTGTGCCTGCAGTTTTATGGGGGCAGGCCCATGCATTTTATAATAAGGTTGACCGATGTACTGCGTTACCCCTTTCAGTGCAAAATTATTCTGTACCAATACACCATTGAGGAATACCGTTACCCTTGCCGGAGAATCCAGCGTGCCGTCATCTTTAAAACGGGGAGCGGTCCAGACCACTTCATAAGCCTGCCATTCGCCGGGTTTACGGCATGGATTGGCGAGAGGGACGCTTTGCTTGTAAATACTACCGGCCTGACCGTTTACATAGGTGGTATTGTTGTAATTATCCAGCACCTGCAACTCATAACCCACATCCCCTCCGTCATTATCAATAGCAGCCAGGTATATTCCGCTATTTCCGCGGGCCTGACCGGAACCGGTGATGTTTTTTGGAATCCGGTATTCTATGTGTAGCTGATAATCGGAGAAGGTTTGGCGGGTTATGATGCCACCGGATTTCTTATCCACGGTAACGATTCCATTCTGCACTTTCCATCCTGCCGCCCTGGTGCTGTCACCCTCAGCATGCCATTGATCCAGGTTCTTTCCGTCAAATAAAACCAGGGCATCCGAAGGCGCTTCAGCATCCGTTTTACCCGGCGTTACAATTTTGGGAACCGGTGTGTAAAATTCTGTGTCTTCCGGTTTTGCCTTTTCATTTTGTGCATTCAGCAGAATATTCATGGATAAAAGAAACAAAGCTAAAGTAAAAATTTTTTTAGAAGATGGCGGGGCGATAGTATACATGTTCAATCTTTTAAATTAAATTCAAGTTAGGATAATCCAGGAAAAAAAACCTGATATTTTCATAAATCAACTCATTTTGCCTGTAGCCCAGGATAGAATAACCGAAGAATCGGGATATGAAACGGAACCGTTTTATTCTTCAATCTGCACGCTGTGCGCGTATTGTCGCCGGAGAGAGTCTTTGATGCGGACGGTGTCTTTTACCAGCGCAGGAAATTGAAAATAGACCTTAAAGAAACTGGAATCTTTTTCAAAGAAGTGGGCATTGAGATCAAAGGAGATCAGCTGCCGGTATCTTTTTAATGCGTATGTCTTGTTATCGGTGGCCAGAATAACAAATTTATAGGTTGTTGAATCTTTGTTACCGGTTGCCTGATGTATTTCGGGTGGAACCGTTATTTTTCCCGTGTCGTGTTGTTTCGGCGCGACGGATGAATCGGTTTCGGCCGATGCCGTTGAGGGGCTGTCAACCGGAGTTATCTTATTTTCAGTTACGGGAGGTGTCATTTTTTTGTACATCAGATATCCGCCCCAGCCCACAATGATCAGCGCCGCGACAACCGCCACGAATTTCAACAGGTTCTGGTTTTGCGGGGATTGGAGAGCTGAAACAGGCTGAACAGATTCCGGCGTCCTCTTTTTACCATGATCCGGCGCGCCTGCAGCCTGATTTTCTTTAATCACGGTATATTCCCCCGGAGAAAAATCGAACTTTCCCGTCTTGCTTCTGGTGATGGTCCCGATTCCTTCCAGGTAAAATGGTTTGCCGATATTGAGCATTTCCATCCCCAGGGTCAGATAAGAATCGAGGTCAGATGTGGCAAGTGGTGTAATTTTGCCTGTATTGGCAACAATATAGGCAATCAGATCTTTGTCCGCCACAGTTATATTCGCATTTTGAAACTGGACAGCGTTGGGCAATGAAAGCAGGTCACGGTCATTTTCTTCGGGTAATACGACGGACTTGTCGAGCGTGAAAATGCCAATCCCAGGTAAGGCGAGCCTTCTGTTTTTGTATAAAAATTGAACGAGAAGCAGAGGTATCTTCAAAGCAAAGGATTTCAGGTTTTAAATGTAAAGAAACGAACGCGAATTAACGCAAATAATTATACAGAAATCAAAATAAAATATTGAAAACTAGCAATATATCTGAATAAACCTCAATTTAAACCCTATATAGTTATGCTTACTGAGGAAGAGGAAGCCTTTGTCGAGTACTGGAAGCAAAACCGGGACCGGCAAAAAAAGAACATCCGTCAGTTTTTGCTCGGTATTCCCGTAGCCCTGCTGTTTGTGATCCCGATCGCCGTTAATTTTTTTTCAGGATGGTATAAACGGGCGGCAATGATGGTGAACACCAGCAATTTCAATCCCGGCGTCCTGCTCCTGGCCCTTTTGCTGATTACCGTATTTATTGCCATTTTTTCCCGCAGGTTCCGCTGGGATCAGAACGAGCAGCGCTATATTGAGCTGCTGGCGAAAAAAGAAAGGGCATCTTCCGCGGAAAAAAAATAATCCCTTGCAGCGTTTTAAATAAGTGCTTTGTCTTAGTTAGTGCATGCCAAGTTATTGTTTTGCGTGCCGTAACCATAGACTACCTGCAAGACGGACCCTGAACGACCTGTTCGGGGTTTTTTTATTGTACTTTTGGTCAAACCACAAGCATTGCATTACGATCCCATATCGGTTTTTGATATTTTTAAGATAGGGGTTGGTCCGTCCAGTTCGCACACCCTCGGTCCCTGGCGGGCGGCTCAGTCATTCATCCGGTTTCTGGATCAAAAGGGCCTCCTGCCCGGGTTGAAAAAGATAAGGGTATTGCTTTTTGGATCCCTGGCCAAAACGGGAAAAGGTCATGGAACCGATGTCGCCATTCAGCTGGGATTGGCCGGTTATGATCCCGTGCTGATCGATTCGGGCTCCATCCCCGGTATTCTGACTGCCATAGGGCGAAACAAATGCCTCAGGCCCGCTGATGGAATTGAAATTCCCTTTGATCTGCAGTCAGATATAGAATTCAGGGTAAGCGAATCCCTGCCTTACCATCCCAATGCCATGCGATTCCTGGCGGAATTTGCGCAATCCGAGCCGGTTTCAGAAACCTATTACTCCATTGGCGGAGGGTTTATTGAAATGGAAGGACAGCCTGCCAATGCCGGATCCGGCTTGCAGCTTCCCTTTCCTATTGATTCCGCCAATGACCTGCTTCACTGGTGCATGAAGACCGGAATGGCCATCGATGAAGTAGTTATGGAGAATGAGCGTGTGTGGAGGGAAGAGACGGCCATTAAAGAGGAATTGCTGCACATATGGGGTGTGATGAAGGAGTGCATGTATATTGGTTGCCATACGGCTGGCGTTCTACCCGGAGGGCTAAATGTGAGCCGGCGGGCCGCCGGATTGAATAAAAAATTACTGGAAGGAAGAACTTATGCAGGGTACGATGGTTGGATCACCGCCATCCGGGATGGAGGAAAGGATTTTAAATATATCCTGGATTGGGTAAGCTGTTTCGCCCTTGCGGTAAATGAGGTCAATGCATCTTTTGGTAAAGTGGTGACGGCCCCAACCAATGGGGCTGCCGGGGTAATTCCCGCCGTGTTACAATATTTCATTTGTTTCTGCGGCGGCACGGAAGAAAAGATCATATCCTTCCTGCTCACTGCCGGAGAAACAGGCAGCATTTTTAAGAAGGGGGCAACCCTTTCGGCTGCGATGGGCGGATGCCAGGCCGAAATAGGGGTGTCTTCAGCAATGGCCGCCGCTGCATTAACCGAAAGCCTCGGAGGAACTCAGCGGCAGGCGCTTATGGCGGCGGAGATTGCCATGGAACATCATCTCGGGCTCACCTGCGATCCCATCGGGGGCCTGGTGCAGATTCCCTGTATCGAACGCAATACCATGGGAGCTATCAAAGCGATCACTGCCTCCCAACTGGCGCTTCAGAGTAAACCGGATTTTGCCAAAGTGTCCCTGGACGCAGTAATTCGAACCATGTGGGACACGGCACTGGACATGAACAGCAAATACAAAGAAACATCCGATGGCGGACTGGCTGTTCATATTCCGATTAGCCTGAGTGAATGTTGATTTTGGTTGACCGATGACAATTGACGGATGACGGGCTTTCGGCGTAAATCTATGTCAGTACGTTTGAATACGTAAAGTGTATTCTAAAATGAGCGAACGGTAAAGAGTTCCCGAATTAATTTTGGAGCTGACCCAGGAAATAAATTTTTACGATGAAGAACGCTTTAATTCGTTCTGCGGAAAAGAAGGATCTCGCCATCGTAAAGGCGCTTGCCGAAAAGATCTGGCCGCCAACCTATTCATCTATTTTAGATGCCGTGCAGATTGAATATATGCTGAGACAGATGTACAGTATCCATTCCCTGACTCAGCAGATGGTTGAATATCATCATCATTTTCTGATCCTGGAATTTGACTCGAAGCCTGCAGGCTTTGCCTCTTATGCTTTATTTGAAAAGACGAAAAAAGGCAAGCTTAATAAAATTTATGTGGACCCTGCATTGCAGGGAAAAGGATTGGGCAGATTCCTGCTGGACTATATAGTGAGCCTGGTAAAAGAGGCCGGCTGTCAAACTTTACAGCTGGATGTTAACCGCTATAATAAAGCCAGATATTTCTATGAAAAGCTTGGATTTTTGGTAACGGGCGAAAAAGATACGGATATAGGAAATGGGTTTTTTATGAATGACTATGTGATGGAACTCAGTTTGGCTGATGGTACCGATCAACCAGGATTCGCCGGATCATTTGATAAACAGAAGTAATTGAATGACCATAAAACCGGCATTCAGATAAATGAACGGGGCGGGAATTGCGCTCAATGATCTTTTCCGCAAGCGGCTGATCAGGTGCCAGCTATTTACGATCAGATTTAAAACAACAGAAAGAACAAACCCCATCACGATGATCAGGGAGGCCAGGCCGGGACTAACGGGATTCCGCATCCGGAGAAGAAGGATCGCAAACAGAAAACAGATGTTGCAAATAAAAGCAGACCGGTTGAGCATTCTAAGCAAACCCATATAGTTCAAAAATCCAAATATCTGCATAAAATATCATTATTTTGTGTGATTAATCACTTTGATCTGTATGAATTCATCCTTTCTGAAAAAAGCCGTTCCGCACATCCTTGCCATCATTCTATTTCTGTTGGTGTCCATCGTGTACAACAAGACGGCACTGGAAGGTAAAGTGCTTTATCAGTCAGACGTGATTGGATACACGGCGATGGCAAAGCAGTCAAATGATTTCAAGGCTAAGCATGGTCATTTTCCCTTGTGGACGGAAAGCATGTTCAGTGGAATGCCCGCATATAATATTGCGATGGACGCCACTTCCTCTATTACGATTGGTTATTTTGGTTATCTCTTTAATCTGGGCCTGCCCAAACCCATTTTTTATTTCTTCATTGCCAGTGTCTGTTTCTACATCCTGACGCAGGTGTTCCGGTTGAATTTTCTGCTTTCCGTTCTGGGTTCCGTTGCTTATGCTTTCGCAACTTTTAATCCCATTCTGGTTGCAGCAGGGCATGAAACCGAACTGATGGCGATCGGTTATATGCCCGCCGTGGTCGCCGGCGTTCTGCTGATACTTCGTGGCCGGTACCTGGGCGGCGCGGCAGTCACTACCCTGTTCTTCGGGATGCAAGTGAGTACCCAGCATCTGCAGATCGTCTATTATACCGGACTCATTCTTGCCATCATTGCCATTGTACACCTGTTCGACTCCTGGAAAGAAAAAAAATACAAACACTGGCTTATCGCCTTTTCCCTGATTGCCTTATCCCTGATCGTTGGATTTATGAATTTTGCGCTGACGATGCTGCCCACGAAAGAATATGCAACGGAAACAATGAGAGGCGGCAAATCAGAGTTGACCCAAACTGACAGCAAGAATAAGACCAAGGGCGGGCTGGATAAAGATTACGCTTTCATGTGGAGTTACGGCATTCCCGAAACCCTTACGCTTTTTGTTCCCGGAATGCAGGGTGGCGGCACGTCTGGAAAGGAAATCACAGGAAGTTCAAAATTTGCGGATAAACTGTCAGAGATTGGTTACCCGGAAGATAATGCCATCCGCATCGCCAATTCGAGGTCTTACTGGGGAGACCAGCCTTTTACTTCCGGGCCTGTATATCTTGGCGCTGTCATCTGCTTTTTGTTTATTCTGGGAATGATATATGTGAAGAGCTGGCATAAATGGTGGATACTGGCGATTGCCGTCGTGGGTATAATGCTTGCCTGGGGTAAAAATCTTTCCTTCTTTAATTATTTTTTGTTCGATCATCTTCCTTATTATAATAAGTTCCGTTCTCCCGCTATGGCGCTGGTCATGCCCCAGCTTGCTTTTCCTCTTCTCGCCGTGCTGGGATTGCAGGAATTATTGGAAAGCAGGGACCAAAGGGAATTGATCCTGAAGAAATTTAAAAAAGTTTTGTACATCACGGGTGGTCTCGTCCTGCTTAGTTTTCTCGTGTATATCATGAGCGACTACAAATCCACAACGGACGGCCGCTTTAAAGAGAACTTTGCCAATAACCTTGTTCAGCAGATGGCCCGCGGCAAGCAGCCGACGCCCGAAATGCAGCAACAGGCAGGTCAGATCGTAAATGGGATGATGTCTGGCCTGCAGGAGGATCGCAAGGGGATTTTTGAAGCTGATCTCATCAGAAGTATCATTTTCGTTTTACTTGCAGCAGGTCTTATTTGGTTTTATCTCAGCAATAAGATAAAGCCTTCGGTTTTGTTAGCAGGCTTGCTTGTAATCAGCTCCTATGATTTAATGGCGGAAGGGAAAAAATACCTGAATGATGATACTTATGTAGAGCCGGAGAACATCGAAGAATCTTTCAGCATGTCGGATGCCGATCAAAAGATAAAAGCAGATCCCGAAAAAAATTTCCGGGTGCTGGACGAAACCAGTGGCGATCCATTCCAGGATTCACACGCTTCCTACTATCACAATTCTGTAGGAGGTTATCATCCGGCCAAGCTTGCTTTGTACAACGATCTGATCGAACACCAGCTGGCCAAAGGGAATCAGCAGGTATATGATATGCTGAATACAAAATACATTATCCGGAAGGGTCCAGACGGTAAGGAGGATGTCGCCATGTTAAATCCAGGCGCATTCGGTTCCTGCTGGCTGGTCTCTGCCATTAAGTACGTATCTACGGCCGATGAGGAAATGGCCGCACTCAATACGGTGCATCTGCGGGACACAGCCGTTGTTCAGAAATCTTATGAAGCAGATATACCCTTTATGCCAATTGTGGATTCCACGGCCAGTGTGAAACTGATTGAAAATCTAAATGATAAAATATCATACCGGTTCCAGGCAAAGACAAATCAGTTTGTCGTGTTCAGCGAAATCTATTATCATAAAGGCTGGGACGCCTATGTAGATGGTAAGAAATCACCTTATGCCAAAGTGGATTATGTGCTTCGCGGGATGGCTGTTCCTGCCGGTTCGCATACCATTGAATTCCGCTTTGAACCGCAGTCTTACGTGACCGGCAACCGCATTAGTGTGTGGGCTGCGATACTCACGTACCTGTTGCTGATAGCCGCGGTGGTTCAGCTTGTGCGGGGGAAACGGGAGAAAAAGTTGACGGTTGACGGATGATGGTGGACGGATATCGGGTGCGGATTCGCAGCTAAGCCCGGTCGACCGTCATCCGTCAACGAAATACAGTCACCCATTCACACCACATGAACATCGTTTCCCTTGTTTCCTATCCCTTTCTTCCCGCCCGCACCGGGGGACAAAAGGGAATCGCCTTATTCTATAAATATTTCTCGCGGTATCACCAGGTTACCTGTATCACCACGGAAAAAAATGATCCGCGGCTGGCAGAAGGATATCGTTTGCTCAACATACTTTCCAGTACCTCTTTCCGGTATATCAATCCGCTTTATTTTTTCCGGATACGCAGGATCCTTAGGGAAACAAAGGCCAGTCACCTCATCCTGGAGCATCCGTATTATGGTTGGCTGGGTGTGCTGTTGAAAAAGTCTTGCGGAATAAAACTCGTTGTGCATTCTCACAATCTGGAGGGGAACCGATGGAAGAGTTTGGGAAAATGGTGGTGGCCCATCTTATGGGCTTATGAAAAATATACACACCGGCAGGCGGATTACAATTTCTTCATTTCCGATTCTGACCGGCAGTATGCCATCTGGAAGTTCGGGCTGCAATCGGCCCGCTGCCTCACGGTAAGTTTTGGCATAGAAATACCGTCCCCTCCTTCTCCGGTCGCGGTTGATACAGCCCAGAACGTACTGCATAAGCAATATGGGCTTTCCAGGGAGATACCTCTTCTCTTTTTCAACGGCGCATTCAAATACCGGCCGAACCTGGATGCTCTGGAGAACCTGCTCTATCGTGTGAATCCAATTCTGCAGCATAAAGCATTCCCTTATTTCCTGCTGATCTGCGGAATTGATATACCCGATAAATTTTTTAGTGAAACTTTTCCCGCGGTGCAGGTCGTTGGATTTGCCGAGGATCTGGAACTTTACCTGCAGGGATGTAATGTTTTTTTAAATCCTGTGATTACCGGCGGCGGAATTAAAACCAAACTGGTGGAGGCCCTGGGGTACAACCTGAATGCAGTTTCAACAGAGAGCGGCTCCGTCGGTGTGGATCCGCTGCTTTGCGGCGGAAAGCTGCAGGTTTGTAAAGATGAGGACTGGATGGCCTTTGCCGACTCCATTATTCAGGGCACAGAAAAAAAACGGGATGTTCCCGCCCGCTTCTACGATCATTTTTACTGGGGAAACATTACGCGCAGAGCGGGGGAGTTTATTGAGAAGTAGTTAGCTTGTGGAAATTGTTGACTGTTGACGGATGACTGTTGACGGACTTTCATTGTAAATCTCCGACTGAGTCAATCAACGTGAATTGCCAAGTCAATATTACTTCGGCTGTTAAGATTTTACAGTAGTTGGTCAACAGTCATCCATCAATAAAAAAGCCTCCGGGGGTGGAGGCTTAAAAAATTACCATTTATCAACTTCTTCCAGGTGATCACTACCGGAAGATGATGGGGCGGGCGCCGTTGCAGGTGCTTCATCTTTTATTTCAGCTTCTGAAACCTGCACTACCGGATCCCGGTAAGTTTCAGTACTTCGGGACTCGCCGTTTTCATGAACGCCATTCTCCCCATTCTCCGGAATCTGATCGTGGTTAAAAGCGTCAAAATCAAAATCGGGCATCAGGTCGGTCTTGACATAGTCAACGGCTTCCGTTAAAGCCTTGATGAATTTATTAAAGTCTTCTTTGTAGAGAAAAATTTTATGCCGGTCGTACCCTTCTTCATTGAACTTCTTACGGCTTTCCGTAATCGTCAGGTAATAATCATTGCTCCGGGTAGCGCGCACATCAAAAAAATAGGTTCTACGTTTACCGGCCCTGATCCTTTTGCTGTAAACACTCTCCATCCTTTTGTCATTATTCTCGTAAGCCACTTTGGTTGGTTTTAGGTAAATTAATTAAAAACAAGCAGCTACAAATATAATATTGTTCCAGAACTGGCAAAACTTTCCCCAAATTTAAACTGAATGCGGGTTTTTACGTGAAATAGCGTCAGTCGCGGGTTTGGGCTTCCTCCCCGGTTTGCTGTTGCTGTTCGTACAAATGGGCGTAGTAGCCATTCATTGCCAGAAGTTCGGTATGGGTGCCGGTTTCTATGATACTTCCGTTATCCAATACAATGATGCGGTCAAACTCGAACAGCGCGAAAATGCGGTGTGTAATGATCAGGGCTGTTTTATGTTGCAGATATGCATACAGCCGGTTAATGATTTCTTTTTCGGTTCGGGAATCCACTGCGCTTAAGCAATCGTCAAAAATAACGATCCCGTGATCCCTGGAGAGCGCCCTGGCAATGGAGATCCTTTGTTTTTGTCCTCCACTCAGGGTAACGCCTCGTTCTCCGATCAGGGTATCAAAACCTGAAGAAAACTGCAGGACCTCCTGGTCCACGCTGGCGAAGCCGGCTGCTTTCCGGGCCGCCGGTTCGGTTTTCTGATCACTGCTGAAAAGGATATTTCCGGTTACGGTATCGCTGAACAGGAACACATCCTGGGGAACATAGCCAATCTGGCTGCGCAGGTTCCGGATGTCGAGCGTTTTGATATCCTGTCCATCCATACGCACTACACCCTGCGTAGGGTCATAAAAACGGAGAAGCAATTGTGCGAGCGTGGTTTTTCCGCTTCCCGTTTTGCCGATCACGGCAATTTTTTCGCCTTTCCGGATCTTCAGGCTGAAATTTCTGATGGCATGGATACCTGTGTTCGGATAGATAAAATCAACCTTCTCAAAAGATATATTGCCCGAAAGGTGTTGGTTTAATGCGTGGAGCGGATTTTGAATTGTGGGAACAGTTTCGAGAAATTCGTTGAGTCTTTTTTGCGAAGCAGAGGCCCGTTGGAACATGCTGGCTACCCAGCCAATGGCGCTCACCGGGAAGGTAAGCATGGTAATATAGATGATGAATTCTGTAATCGTGCCCAGGTCGGTGTGGTGTGTACCGCGAATCACATAAAAACCGCCCAGCATGATGGTCAGCAAAGTGCTCAGTCCAATGATGAGTCCCATGGAAGGGAAATAGACGGCTTCTACTTTAGCCAGATTGATTGCATTTTTGCGGTACTCTTCGCTGTTCCGGGTGAAAAAGCGGATCATCGCACGTTCCTGTACAAAGGATTTGATCACCCGGATGCCGCTATAGGATTCCTGGGCATTGGTGGTGAGATTGCTCAACAACGCCTGTATCCGTTCGCTGCGTTTGTGGATGATGTTATTGACCATATAAATGGTAACAGCTAGCACAGGCAGGGGGGCAAGCACATACAGGGTGAGCAGGGCGTCTTTCCGGATCATGAAATACAGACTGAAACCAATGGTGGCCAGCAGGTTTCCGAGATACATGATCGCCGGACCGGTGTACATCCTGACGCGACTGACATCTTCCGCCATCCGGCTCATGAGGTCACCTGTACTGTGGCTTCTGTAGAACGAAGTGTCCAGCAACTGATAATGCCGGAAGATTTCATTCTTCTGGTCAAATTCGATGTGGCGGCTCATGACGATGATGGTCTGACGCATGAGGAACATGAAAGCCCCTCCGATCATCGCGAGTATTAACAGGGTGATGCCGCTGATGGCTACTTTCGTTCCAAAGCCCTGGCCGGTGGAATTCAGTTGCCTTATAAACTTTCTTACCAGAATATCGTAGTTGGCCGTATCTGATTTCTGATTGCGGATAATCCTCCTTTCGGGTTTGGAGGAAACGGGATGGGGATCTGTTGCGCGGGATTCCCTGACCAGTTCCTGTTCCACCGAGTTCACCACGTAACCCGTTACCTGAGGCGAGAGTATACGAAAATAGTTAGAAAGGACTACGAAAAGAAGACCAAGCAAAAGCCTCCACTTATACTTCCAGAAATACTTGTTTACTGCCCGTAAATGCTTCAAATGCCCGGTTTTACTAAACCGCAAATTTACGCGAATGCAGCCATATTCAGGAAAGCGCTGAGGCTATGCTGGTATGAACATAAATTAAATAACTTCTCTTTCAGCAAGACCTTCCGGTGTGGATACCAGCAAAGTGCCCTGCATATATTTTTCCGCATGCTGACTGGCATCCAGGCCTTCTTCTTCTTCTGCCTGTGTCACCCTCAGTGGCAGTATGAAGTTGATAAATTTGAATATGCCATAAGACATGAGAAAACTGTAGGGAACTACGATCAGCAAAGCTTTTACCTGAATCCAGAAAAACGAAAAGTTACCGTAGAACCAGCCGTCGGCACCACCCGTGGGATTCACTGTTTTGGTTGCAAAGATTCCGGTCATGAGCATACCGACCATCCCACCGATACCGTGACAGGGAAATACATCCAGTGTGTCATCCAGTTTGGTCTTGGAGCGATAATAGACAGCAGTATTTGAAATCACGGCTGCCACCACGCCGATAAATATGCTTTGCGGAATGGCAACAAATCCTGCTGCAGGTGTAATGGCTACCAATCCAACCACGGCGCCAATGCAAAATCCAAGCACAGAAGGTTTTTTCCCTTTCAAAACATCAAAGAACATCCAGGAAAGGCCAGCTGCAGCCGCAGCGGTATTGGTTGTTGCAAAAGCAGAAACGGAAAGACTGCTGGCGGCACCTGCTGAGCCTGCGTTAAATCCGAACCATCCGAACCAGAGTAATCCTGTTCCGATTAATACATAGGGGATATTTGCAGGAGGAATTTCCTTATGCTGGATATGGCTTCTTCTTTGTTTCAGCACCATGGCTCCGGCGAGAGCAGCACAACCGGCCGAAATATGAACTACTGTTCCACCCGCAAAGTCAAGGGCACCCATCTTGGCGAGCATCCCGTCCGGGTGCCAGCTCCAGTGCGCCAGAGGCGCGTAAACCAACAGGGCGAACAATACGATAAACAATACGTATGAAGTAAAGCGAATGCGCTCTGCGACGGCACCTACGACCAACCCCGGTGTAATAATGGCAAACATCAACTGGAAAAGGGCAAATAAAGTAAGGGGCACTGTTGGCATCGAGACAAAGGGCTGACCCGAGTTTACCCCCTTAAACATAAAATGCGTGGCCGGGTTGCCGATAAATCCATGCACATCCTGGCCAAAGCAGAGACTGTAACCAACCACAATCCATAGAATGCTCACAATGCCAGCGGCTATCAAACTCTTGATCATCGTGGATATTACATTTTTCCGGTGAACCATGCCACCATAGAAAAAGGCAAGTCCCGGCGTCATCAGAAAAACCAGGGCTGTGGCGACAATCATCCAGGCCATATCGGCGCCATTGTATTTTCCGTTATCAAAATTCGCCACGGACGGCACAAACATGGCCAGGATCGAGATCGTAACCAGGATTACGAATGGTGTAGCCGTTTTTAAGGTGATTTTGTTCATTTCAGGGCAGTTTTTAGATTATTAGGAGAAAATCTCGTTTTTAAATCAGCGTCGCTGGTGCAAATTAATAATTTTCATTATAAAAATACATATATGTTTTATTTTAATTTATTAAGATATTACGGCCGTAAATGTTAATAAATAGAACGAATGCTTAGCATTATTTTTATTTAGCCATATTCTGCACAATGATCTCAATGGTAAAAACGATTTGGTTTTTTCCGTTTCTGCTTCTAAGCACGATCTGTGTGGGGCAAACTGTTGATCCAACCCATATTTTATTTGATGACGGATGGAAATTTTTTAAAGTAGGTGTAGAAAGGGGGCAGACTGCTTCTTTTAACGACGCCCATTGGCGAACCCTGGATCTGCCGCACGATTGGAGCATCGAGGATATCGGAGCTACCCAATCTCCTTTTTACTCCAATGCCGTTAGCCAGGTGCAGGGAGGATTTACCAGCGGCGGGACAAGCTGGTAACGGAAAAATTTTGTAATTCCGGAAAACCGCAGAGGGAAAAATATTCGAATTCTATTCGAAGGAGTATATATGAATGCGGATTTAGGGCTTAATGGCGATGATTTATAAAGACCTGTTTCCACGATTTCCCTGGGCCCTTTTCAGCGCCATGCAATAGCCAAGGTGCAGACCTTCATGAAACAAGAGGATCTTCAATACATCGTTGATATTAGTTATCTCCACTCCGTAACTGGTTCCGAAAGGATTAAAGCGGGAAAAAAGGTTATTTTCCAAATCCCTGTCCAATTGCTGCAGGGCAGTTTCAGAAAGATTTTTCAGTGTTTCAAATTCAGCCTTATCCACTGGTTTTTCCGGTTTGGTTCCTTTGCGATATTTGACAAAGTACGTCTCGTCGATTACGGGTTTCAATCCTGCATTCAGATAACACATGCTTTGCTGACTCACAACCACGTGACCGAAATTCCAGATCAGGTTATTGTTAAAACCCGGAGGGATTGCGTTTAGGGAATCCATGGAAAGTCCTTCCAATAATTTCAATGTCGTTCTTCTGTACGCTATAAGCATTTCAACTGATCTGTCCATAATAACATAATATTTAATCTGATAATATATTTTTCCAATTTTAAAATTAGCGCTATCTATGCAAAGGTGAATGAGGAAATGCCAAAACGAACGCTGAACTATGGGCCGAACAGTACTTTGTGTTGATGATGATCCGGATGACAGAGACCTGATAAGAAGCGCTATTTTCGATATTGATCCTTCCTATACGATCGCGTATGCGGAAAATGGAAGGGATGCTTTAAAATATCTTAAAGATTCCCTGAATGCAGAACTACCCTGTCTCATTATTATGGATATTAATATGCCGGTCATGGATGGTAAACAAACCATTGCAGAAATAAAAAAGTGGCCCGAATTAGACCACGTACCATTGGTTGTTTTCAGTACATCCAATCATCCTTCAGATCTCAGTTTTTGTAAACGATATAATGTAGAATTGGTCATGAAACCGACCAGCCTGAGGCAAATCACCCAGGAAGCGCAGAGGCTCCTTCACCATTGTGCGGAAGATTAACCTTCATTTTTACACCTGATGAATACCGCTCCCTGGCATCTAGCATTAGATTTGCATAGAGCATACATAATGCTGTATTATGGCCTTAAAAGAGTATGGTGAAAAACGGGAATTTAATAAGACCCCGGAGCCCCGGGGCGGCAAATCGGGTTCATCTGCTTTACAGTTTGTTGTTCAGAAACATGACGCCAGCCGTCTGCATTATGATTTCAGGCTGGAAATGGGAGGTGTTTTAAAAAGCTGGGCAGTTCCCAAAGGCCCATCGCTTAACCCGCAGGATAAACGTCTTGCCATGAAAGTGGAGGACCATCCGTTTGATTATAAAGATTTTGAAGGGATCATACCGGAAGGAAACTACGGAGCAGGCCGTGTGATCGTGTGGGATCAGGGAAACTATGAACCGCTCATAAAAGAAGGCTCCAAAAAAGCACAGGAAAAAGAGCTTTTAAAAGAACTCAGATCGGGGTCTTTAAAATTCCGGCTTCGGGGCAAAAAATTAAAAGGTGAATTTGCACTGGTCCACATCAAAAATAATCGGCAGAAAGGAGATAATGCATGGCTGCTGATTAAACATAAGGATGAATATGCCTCTGCTTCGGATATTACCAAAAAAGTAAAATCAGTCCGGTCCGGCAAGACTATCGCACAGGTTGGCAAGGATAAAAAAGCCAAAGAGTGGATCTCTGGTAAGCCAAAAGCCGGCAAACAAAAGATTGCCAAACCAGAAGAGCCTGCTGTCAGCACTCCCCTACCCGGGGAAATTCGAAAATTATTGGAAAAAGGGAAAAAGGCAGCGATTCCGGCCGCTGTAAAACCCATGCTGGCAACATTGGTTGAAAGGCCATTTGATGGAAAAGACTGGATTTTTGAAATTAAATGGGATGGATACAGGGCGGTTGCGAAAATCAACAAGGGTAAGGCTGGAATTGAGTCCCGGCATAATATTTCGTTCGATGAAAAATTCCTGCCGGTAAAGCAGGCCTTGGAAAAATGGTCTGCTAACGCCGTAGTTGACGGGGAAATCATCGCCCTTACAGAAGATGGCAGGCCGGATTTTCAGGAGTTGCAGGGGTTTTTAAAACAGGGGAAAGCGGCTATCCTGGTCTATTATCTTTTCGATCTGTTGTGGTATGAAGGGAAAGATTATACCGGTCTTCCCCTGATCGAAAGAAAAGCCATTCTTCAGCATATTCTTCCGGCCGGAGACAACATCTTAAAGTATAGTGATCACGTGGAAGAAAAAGGCATTTCCTTTTTTGATGCCGCCATCGCCAAAGGACTTGAAGGCGTGATGGCGAAAAGAGCTGATAGTCTGTATACCCCAAACCTGCGGAGCAAAAACTGGCTGAAGATTAAAAATAATCAGTTTGCTGAGGCCATTATCTGCGGATTCACCAAAGGGCGGCAAAGCCGCAAATATTTTGGGGCAGTTATCCTTGGCCGTTATGAAAAAGGAGAGTTGAAATACATCGGACATAGCGGCTCCGGCTTCGATGATCTCGGACTGAAAGACCTGTTTGAAAAATTTCAGCCGCTGATCACGGAAAAATGCCCTTTTAAAGTGAGACCCAAAACCAATATGCCCGCTACCTGGCTCAGACCCGAATTGGTTTGCCTGATAAAGTATACGGAAACCACCCGCGATGGAAGCTTTCGGCATCCCGTCTATGCCGGATTGCGCGAGGACAAAAAGGCAGCAGAGGAAAAGAAAATTAAGGTGCTGAAGGTGCCGGGAAATACGAGAACAAGAAAAGAAGGGATAGTTAACAAACATCCTTCCGGTAAAGAAAAGATAAAAATTGAAAGAGAGAGAGCGGCATCCATCGTAAAGTCCTCCCGGAAAACAGACAAGACGATCGGAAAGGCTGAAGACCTGTTAGTTCAACCCGGAGAGAAACAGAAGGATGTGACCATTAGAAAACACCCGCTTTCCCTATCGAATCTGACCAAGATATACTGGCCCGGGGACCGGATCAGCAAAGGCGATTTGATCAATTATTACTACCGCGTGGCAGAATTTATAATGCCTTTCCTGAAGGACCGCCCGCAGAGTCTTAACCGGCATCCGAATGGCATTGAAGGAGAAACTTTTTATCAGAAGAATGTCGGGGACAAGGTCCCGGAGTGGGTGAAGACCTTTCCATACATCAGCGAAAGTGACGGAAAGAAGAAGAAATCTCTGGTGGCGACCGATGAGGCAAGCCTGATCTATATGGCGAATCTTGGTTGCATCGAAATGAACCCGTGGAACAGCCGGATTCAAAAGCCCGGCAACCCCGATTGGTGCGTAATTGATATTGATCCGGATAAGACCAATTCTTTCAAACAAGTGGTGGAAGTGGCTCTGCAGATCAGGGCATACCTGGATCATCTGAAAGTAGCGTCATACTGCAAAACTTCCGGATCAACTGGAATGCATATCTATATTCCGCTTGGCGCACGATACAGCTATGATCAATCCAGAATGTTTGCTGAGCTGGTGGTTAGTGCGGTGCAACAGGAAATGCCAGGGCTAACCAGCATAGAGCGCAGTCTCTCCAAAAGGAAGGGAAAGATCTATCTTGATTTTTTACAGAACCGGCAAATTCAAACCATTGCGGCACCCTATTCAATCAGGCCCAAGCCCGGCGCAACGGTATCCATGCCTTTGCATTGGGAAGAATTAAAACCGGGTTTAAAAACCCGGGATTTTACGATTTTTAATGCCCCGGACCGCATCCGGCAGGAGCCGGATATTTTCAAGGCTGTGCTGGGACCGGGAGTTAATCTTCGGAAGATTTTAGCGGAAACCGGTAAGGAATGAACATTAACTTCCGGGAAATTCCGATTCTTTTAAAACACGGTTGAACAGTATGAAACTAAGTATCAAAAGAGTTTATGAAGCTCCCGACAAGGAAGATGGAAAAAGAATTCTGGTGGACCGGCTTTGGCCGCGGGGGCTCAGCAAAGAGAAAGCAAAAGTGGCGCTTTGGCTGAAAGAGATAGCACCCAGTGCTGAACTCAGGAAATGGTTTGACCATGATCCGGCAAAATGGTCCGGATTCAGGAAACGGTATCTCCGGGAGCTGAAAGAAAATGAGGAATCCGTTTCGATTTTAAAAGAGCAGGTAATGAAAGGACCGGTGACCCTGCTGTTTGCCGCAAAGGATGAGAAACATAATGAAGCCATTTTTCTTAAAGAAGTGTTTCCCCTGCTTTAAAAATCTACGGTCTGCCATAAGGATTGGAGAATCATCTAAAAGGTTGATCCTCTTTGCCTTTATTCTGCGATCAGGATAGACATCCTGTTCTGGAACAATGTTTGCCATTGCAAAGGGAATTCAGATTGTCACGTAAACTACTTAATGAAATCTGCATGAAACCAGGCGTAATGCCATTTGTGTCCCTTATTTCCGCAGTCGTCTTCCTGTTTATCCTGCGATCTGGTTTCAGCAATTCCAAAAATAAATCTCCAGGGGATGCTTCAATCAGACATCCTTTCTTCCTGCAAGGCAAAAACGTAAAAAGACTGCCAGAGACAGGTTCCATATTGGGGATAGTTGTTCCATTGTCAGTAAAAACATCGGTTTTCGCTGTTTCCGTTTCTGATACTATGGCCTCCACGTTCACAGATACCACCAACGGAGCCTACATACTGAAAGATATTCCTCCGGGAAATTATGCGCTGATTTTTGTTCCTTCTGATCATTCGTATAATAAGAATTCGTGCAGGGCAGCGGTTTCTGATGGTCAGATAACCATTGCAGATACCATCTGGTTACTGAAGTAGGTGCTCCCTCCCGCCATTGTTTCACGCTGATTCAAACCATTCGCATTTTTTTCTTTAATTTTAGGCCGACCACGCCGGTAAAATATAAGATTGACGATCCTTATTTTATTCCTGATTCAAGGGCGTATTGATGAACACCAAAAAGGTCTCCCACTGAGAAATATTAGCGTACTAAATGATTTGTTTGAATGAATTATCCGGCGGACAGAGGGTTTAAGAAAGCGGTTTCTTTCTTGTTAGTTTTTTCATTATTTGCATGCAACACAACAAGGGTTTACAAGAGTTCAGTGGTTACCGACAGCAATCGGTATACGATTACGGACACCATCACATCCCTGGATGACAGGATGGTCAGAATGCCGTACAACCGTTTGATTGATCCCGCAGGTGCTGTTATCCGCTTCGGGAATCCGAATCAGGAAAATCACAGTCTGGATTGTGTTCTTTTACCGGGAACGCAGGTGCTGGCCGTAGAAGACCGGTATGGTGTTACTTTTATCAATACCGGAACCAATAAATTTCTTTACCATATTGATTATAATACCTCCCCGGTTTTGAAAGGACTGGTGAGCACTTATTCTGGTATCAAGGCATTCAGGGATGGACAAATCCTGCATGTTTTCTGGGGGGTGTCAAAGACATCCACGGGACGTTCTTATGTATTGGATGCTGTTTGGGATGGTGCGACTGGTAAAATAACCGATTCGATTCCTTTTCGCGCTGTTGCTCCTTCGCCTATTGCCATTCCCAATGATCTGGCGATTCATGCGGAAGACGGAGAGAATTACCTCTATGTTGTTTTGAGTGGTAATAGCCAGTTAACGAAAATCAGATTAAAAGACAAGGTTCCGGTATGGACTGTTTCCACAGGCATGGCGCCCTTTGGTATTGCGTTAACCGATGAGAAAGCGTATGTAACTAACTGGGCGGGCCCTGTTCCTGTTCAGGGAACGGGTGAAACGGCTGGCATTCCCTTTGGACAGGTTTATGTTGATTCCCGTACCGGTGCTACGGCCATGGGCACCGTAGATGTAGTTGATTTGAAAACGGGAGAAAAACAATCGGAGATCAGGGTGGGACTGCATCCGAATGCCATCATCATCAGCCCGGATAAAAGGTTTGTCTATGTGGCCAACGGGAATAGTGATCAGGTGTCTGTTATTAATACGGGCACGGATGAATTAGTGGATTCCCTGTCCGTGCGACTGAATGGGATCAGCAATCCTTTTATGGGCGATGCACCCAACGCACTGGCCATAGATCGTTCCGGAAAGCGTTTGTATGTTGCGAACGGCATGGATAATGCAGTTGCAGTTATTAAGCTGGGTGCGAAGGCCTCTGTTTCAGGAAAGGGCCGCAATGAATTACTTGGGTTTATTCCAACGGAAGCCTATCCCGCAGGGTTGGCGCTGGAGAATGACGAGGTGCTTTGTGTGGCCAATCTCGAGGGTGAAGGCGCCAGGATAGCGGGGAAGAATGGTGCCTATAATAGCCACCACGCTGCTGCAACGGTATCAGTCATCCCTTTGCCTGACGGGAAACAATTGAAAGATTACACCCGGCGCGTTGAAAACGCTAATCTTCGTTTCCGGGGAAAACTTGCACAGCAGTTGCCGCGTTCAGGGATCATGCCGAAACCTGTTCCTGAGCGTATCGGCGAGCCTTCTGTTTTTAAGCATGTCGTGTACATCATCAAAGAGAACAGGACGTACGATCAGGTGTTGGGCGATATGACTATTGGCAATGGCATGAGTTCTTTGTGCGTCTTTGGAGAAGAGGTGACGCCTAACGAACATCAGCTGGCGAGGGACTATTTATTGCTTGACAATTATCTTGCCTCGGGCAAATCATCTGCCGAAGGTCATCAGTGGACGGATGCCGCGATGACTTCAGACTATGTTGAAAAGAATGTGCGTGCCTGGTTTCAAAGCTACCCGCATGTTCAGACAGATGCACTCGTATATAATAAAGAAGGATTTATATGGAATAACGCGCTCGATCATGGTAAATCGGTACGGATTTATGGTGAAGCGTGTTCTCCCGAATGGCATGAAAAACTGGATTGGAAAGACATCTATAAATTATATCAGGAAGGCAGGACATTTGATTTTAAGAATGTTTCCACCATTTCAAGAGTGAGGCCAATTTTATCCCAGCAATATCCGGGCTTTGACGATCCTAAGGTAAATGATCAGTACAGGGCGGGCGCTTTCATTAAAGAACTGAAAGCTTTTGAACAGATGCCAGGAGACCAGATGCCCCAGCTCATGATACTGGCTTTACCCGAAGATCATACCACCGGTATGCGGGAAGGATATCCCACGCCCCGGGCCATGGTGGCAGATAACGATCTGGCATTAGGGAGAATCGTGAATGCCATCTCGGAAAGCCGGTTTTTTGACTCTACGGTCATCTTTGTAACGGAAGATGATTCACAGGACGGTTGGGACCATGTATCTGCCTACCGGACCACCGGTTTCGTGATAAGCCCCTACTCTGTTTTACATCAAACGGTGCATACCAATTACAATCAAACTTGTATTGTGAGGACCATTGAGCAGATCCTGGGAATTCCGCCAATGAATGCGCTGGATGCCACGGCTCTTCCCATGTTTGATTGTTTTTCCGGTACGTTTGATAAAACGCCCTATCATGTTCTGCCCAATAGAATTCCGCTGGACGAAATGAATAAAAGCCCTTCTGCTCTGAAGGGCAAAGCAAAACACTTTGCCGTTTTATCGGCATTGCCGCAATTCGATCATATTGACGGCGGAGATGACGACCTGCTCAACAGGATCGTCTGGTTCTCAGTCAACGGAAAGAAAGCGTTTCCCGGAAAGTTGACCGGATCGGACAAGGATAACGACGATAAATAGGATAAGGTTTAACGGTTGCTATAATATGTGAAACCGCACCTGGATATTTCCGCTTCTTGCACCCACATTCACTTCGAGATCAAAAGGCGTTCCCCCTGAGCCGATCGGATAGGAACCATAGTCCTGCATGGTAACCTGAATGGCATTGGTATTCCAGGAAACAACCACCGGATCTGGCGTCATATAGGTTTTATTGCCGCCCTGATCAAAATAGAATGCCTTTACGCTGCTGGCTACTGTGCGGTTGCCAAAGAGCATGCCTTGCAGGGTTACATTATCATTGACGGAAACCGTATCCGGACTAACGGAATTGATCACCGGAGCAAACAGGAATGAGTACACGTTGCTTGTTACATTACTTACAGTAACGGTGACCGGCGCCGGATTGTCCAGGTTGGATGCAGGTATAAAATTCTGATGTACAAGCTGAGCCTGTCCGTTTCCCAGATCCGTAAAATTAAATCCGGTCACTGTCTGCCCCCCGATCTTCACTACCGATGCCTGCGGATCGAAATGCTGTCCTGTAATGGCGAACAAACCGTTGTAAACGACGTTGGTGATTACCGGAGCGGGCACGGTATAAGTGAACACAGGGCCGCTGGCTGTATTGCCATTTACTGTTACGCTTACCGGCCCTGTGGTACTGTTTGGTGCAATGACGACCATTGTGGTTGTACGCGCGGAGACCACAGCCGCTCTTACACCGTTAAAATAGACAAGATCTTTAGATGTATCTGTTACAAATTGACTACCCGTGATGGTCACCTGTACGCCGGCTTGCCCCGAGGTCGGGCTGATTCCGGTGATGGATACAGGTGAAGCCAGATAGGTAAATACGGGGCCAGCGACCAGCTGATCCCGGATGGAAAGCGTGACATTGCCCGTGGTGCCTCCGGCAGGCGCATAAGCGAGTATCGTCGAATCAGTCGATTGCGTGATCTGGGCTATTTTGCCATTGAATTTTACCGTGTCTTCCGTTAGAACGAGACTAAACCCTTTTCCTTTCAGGGTGACGGCGGTGTTATTATTTCCGCTGCCGGGATTGATGGAAGTTATTTCCACTTTATAATCCGAAATCGTAGTGTTGGTCTTCTTACACAGGGCGAAGACAACCGGAATAAACGAAAACAGCAAACCTGTTTTTATTACTCTTACTATTTTCATTGTCTTATTTTCGTTTTCAGATTTCTCCCGGAATATACCGGCACTTCCTAAAGTGCTTTTATCGTTTTTACATCACTCAGCGCTGATTCATCTCCGTTATTATATATGGCTTTTATAGCATACTGATAATTACCCGGCATTATTTTATCTTCACAAACAGAACTGGTTCCAGGGATATTTCCCGTCATTCTCAAACCATGATCGTCCTGTCCCCTGTAAAGTATATAATAGCGGATATCGTTTGATGGGGCGATCCAATGCATGGATACAATGTTTTTGCCCTCCACTTTTTCGACCTCAAATTTTTTAATTTGTCCCCGGTATCCTTTGGCATGCACATACACGCGTAATGGAAACGACTTTCCAGAATGCAGCCCGCTGCTGTCTATGGTTTCAATGGCGTAAACGTAGCGGTGACCGGATAATATCTTGCGATCAGTAAATACAGAATCTTTTGGGCGGAATTCAGATAATGCGGTCCAGTCGGTTGAACTATCTTGTTTTCTGTACAGGATTTGCCGGGAGACGTCGTTGCTGCTGCTGGGAAACCAGGCTAGGACAACAGCACTGTCTGTAACCTTAAATCCTTTGATCATTGCGGCCAGCGGAGGAACCCTGTCTGGTTTATTCAAAACAAGAATGGGCGAAGCCGGACTGGCGTTCATAGCCTGGTCGTAGGCAATTACTTTATAGTATATTTTTTTAGTGAGCGTTTTCAGGATGATGGAATCCGTAAAAGAACTGTCTGTGACCAAATCCTGAGACAAAGGAGTGAACTGGTGATCGGGGGCATTGGCAAAGAAAACCCGGTAACCGGCCAGGTCATCTTCAGTTCCCCAATTCCAGTGGATGGATACACGACCGCTGCTATCAATACTGCCGGCTACCCCACCGGGTCTTGCCGGTGCGGTGTGATCCTCCACATTCATATACGCGGGAAGGGAACGCCCTGCATTTCCGGCAGTGTCCACAGCTGCTACGATATAATAGTTCGGCGAGCCCGTGGATGGATGTTCATCCGTGAAACGGGTGGTTCCATAAGGAAGGAAATCTTTGCTGATTGGCATGAACGGACCTTTTAGGTTTGTGCTTCTGCCCACGATATAACCTTTAAAATCGTTTTCCTTTTCGTTCTTAGTCCATTGTAACTGGATGGACCCAGTTCCTTTTATATTTTTGATGGAGCTGATCAACGGATAATGCGGGGGTGTAAGATCCAACGCATGGATGGTTAGTATCTGCGATGGATCTGAGTGATCTCCAAACGAGTTTATACCAATAACACGGTAGTAGTAATTCTTATAATCCTGAGAAACGGAATCACTGTATTCAACCGGTTTATCCTTTTCTTTTCCGGATTTGAAGGCTACGAAGGGCAACCTGTTCAGCCGGCTGAAGTTTTTACCGTCTTCCGACCTTTCAATAATAAATCCGGAAAAAGGATTGGTCCCGATACCACTGTACCAAAGCAATTTGATTTTTTTATCCCCGGCAATTCCTTTTATGACCGGGAACTTCTCACGGATGTATTTCCGGGAGCCATCCACCAGAACGCGACCGGTATCTATTTTTGCATAGGGACGAATTTCCACCGGCACCAGGGTATAGAGATAGTAGAGACCTCTGCTGACTTTTTTGTCCACATAACGGAAACCCATACCGTCAGCTACTGCCGGATCAAAATCTGCCAGCATCAGGGCAAAGCCGAAGCGGCTTTGTTGTTCATTGTATTTTTCGGAAAGATTGTTGAAGGAATTCCCCTGCTTGCTTTTGTCGAAAGGTAGTGCTTTCGCAAAAACCATTTGTGCGGCAACGGCGGAAAGGCTGTCATGGGATGACTTAAAATAATTGCCCCAGGCGTCCAGACTCCAGGGATGGATAACCGTGGAGGAGGAATCGACGAGTGAGAATACATTTTTCTGTCCCTTCCGGAATACCTTTCTTTTAAACACGAAGCCGTTTTTCTGTGTAAGCAGCCAGGATACAGCAGTTCCCGGAGCCCAGCGAACCACGATGGAATCACCATAATTCTGAGCTTTCATGTGCAGCGAAATGTGCACGCTGTCCTTCTTTGGCGGAACGGCTTTGCCTGTTTTTTTTTGCGCAGTCGCCACGAGGGCAAAAGGAAGGATGAAAAAAAGGAACAGATATTTCATAATTATTTTTTATAGATAAGCATCGTGGCTTTCACCGGACTTGCATCCAGCGCGCTGAACGGAACCCCGTTGAACAAGTCCATTACATTTAAATCCCCGCTGCCGTTGGCCCGCATGAGTCCCATGGATCCGGAGACGGGATCATTATAACGGACATCCGCATTTATCCGGGTTGGATAATTTTCAAAGTCAACCGGCTTACAACCATTTTGTAAATTATCCTCTATGCTTTGAAGTTGATCAATCTGATGCTGAATCAGGGTATTCATTTGTTGTTTGGTTTGGTCGGAGGCCTGGGACATGTTTTGCCACTGCTGCTGTTCATCCAGCAGCTGCCCCATTTTATCCTGTAAATTTCCGGCCAATAAAATCCGGTCAAGAAAAACATAGCCAGGAATCTCGTAGCGGATGGATATATCCTGACAGGCATTGCCGGTACAGCCCGGAGCGAGCAGTTGAAAACCGACTGATGTTGCGGCGGCTCCCGTCATTTGTGCATGCTGGTTACTGTAGCCGGTTTGATTCTGGGATGGCTTGTTTAATGATGCATATGCGGACGATTGCGTCAACACCTGGGATTGCATTTTTTTTATTTGTCCCAGGCCCCGATCTGCAATACAGGAGCAAATACACAGGATCAGCATTTGTTTCATAAGACTCATTTTTTATAAGATTGAATGTTGTTGCTCTGGACGTGCATAGTAGTTAGTAACTTGCCGGTGGCTGCGGAAATATGGTCTGACGTTTCCTGATCATCAATTTCATCCTGCGATAGCGGCCCGTCATAGCTGATGATCTCAATGGGCCGGAGCGGCACGCAGTAAATGTCATTGGTACAGGCCAGGCCGTTCTGCTGAAAGGACTGATAACTGGTCCCTGCACTGTTGCGGGCCTCGTCTACGTTGATGCCTGCATTGAAAAAGGATTGGTATACGCAGGGTAATGCATAGTTGCGCAGCCAGCTGTTGTAATTTGAATTCTCTTTGAAGACGATCAATGGCAGCGTGAAATAAATATAAGCATTGTCGTAATTGCCGCTGACAAAACCGGTAATATCGGAACTTTCAAATTTTTCAGTTGCAGAAAGCCTGATATTCGGACATCCCATCTGATATCCCGTTGTCTGGGCATAAGACATCTGCATTAGCTTATCATGCAGTGTATTAAAATGACTTGTCCGGAAATGATAGCTATAAAGAATGATGTCTACATTTTTGTCGGCCAGTTTCAGATCGTGGTTTTTATTAAAATTGGCATATTGGGAACTGATGGCCATTTGCTGGGAGGATACCGAAAGTCCTTTTCCCGTGGCCGGTTGTGTTGCATATTGTTGCGTCATGCCCCGGTATGCGGTATAACTGATGCTGGTTCTGCTGTTGGAATTGCCGGATTGTGATTTATTGAGGGCGGTCATTGCCGGGAGATTCGATTTGAACATAGTGTAACTGTCCTGGGCTGTCATTTTTTTCCGCTTGATGATCTCAACCCGAACAACACAATCATTGGGTAATGTGGGGATGTCGAATTTGAGGTAATGGCCGCTGCCAGTGTTTATGGGTTTTTCAAAACTGCCTACTTCGCTGTTGTTCCTGAGAGCTGTAAAACGGGCTACCAGACTGAATTTCTCTGACGGATCACTGATGCAGCTATAGTTTTTATCCAGGATGATGGCGCCTTGTTTAGACTCACCCTGCAGGAAATATCGCTGATTTGGAAATGGATAGGCTCCGAGACGGCTGCGTGGATCCGATATCAATTCATCCGGGTTGCAATCGCCTGTTTTGAAACTGGCTGTTTGATTCTGTTCCACAATGGCCCCTTTATAGTAGGAGTCGTTCCATTGACCATTGCTGAGTTCCTGTGCTTTTACGGTGGCGGAAACGGCATATTGTGTTTGGGCATCGAAAGCATTGTCCGGACTCATGGCCAGTGTCTTGTTGTTGTCATCTTCAAATACCGGATAGCTGTTGTGGTCAGCATAAGACGCATATACCTGTCCGTTGGCCTGGTTGGTAACGGTACAGCTTTCGATTACCAGTTTATAGCTGTGCACCTGCTCGTTTCCGTTGTCATCGGTTACCGTCAGGTCAAATTGCTTTTCTGCAGGATAGTTAAACAAGACTTCCGTTACCGCGTTGATGGGTACATTGGAGGTTTGGTCAGCAGGCTTAATTTCCTGGATGAGGGGCAGACTGAAAACCTGCTGTTCAGGTACGCACTTGTCGCCGAAAGCAACATGAAAATTGACACTGCCGCTAACGGCGCCGTCCAGCACGTTATAATCAAAATTGGCGGTACCGTCGAACCAGTTTGGATTGGGAATGCCACCGCGTAAAAGTACACTGGCATCCACATCCAGCGCTTTTACCCTTCCGGAAAAAAACCAGAGGTCCACCTGCACACCGAATTCACCGCTTATTCCGGCGTAGATTTGACCGAGACCATACCATCCGTTAATTCCGGGAGGATTGATGTTCCCGTTGCATCCCTGCGTGTAGTGGGCGAGGCTGATATCGAAGCCCAGGCCGGCTTTCACTGTCAGGTAGAAAATCAGGTAGTCAAATTCGTGGGAGAACTTAAACTCGGCGCCGAACACCAGGCCACCCGCATCTGCATTATAGTCCAGTTTCTGATAACCGCTGAGTTGCGAAACATCCACTATATCCGGATTGGGATCGGGTAATGAGGCATTCACCTGATTTCCTGCCATAAAATAAGCGTTCAGATCGAACAGTTTCATAACGGACACATCTATTCGCTTCGAAAGATCAGGTTCACCCAGTTTAATATAGTAGTTGTCGTTTCCAACGTCGGCCATAAAATCAAACCATCCCTTGCCGGTCATAACGCTGCCATCGGAGGGAAAAGCCACCGAAACTGCTCCATTGAGATCATACACTTTATCGGCGATGCCGATATGCCAGCTGATAATCCCCTGAATGGGTGAATTCTGATCATCACTTCCTGTTGGCAGGGAAGTCATCATCTGCGCATACACACTGCCGTCAATAGAATTCACGCTGAAGCCACCGGTTGTGCCAAAAGTCATCCCGATTTCACCAAATCCGGAGAAAATATACCCGTCACTGGAGCAGACGCCCACCTTCGCCTTGAATCCAAAACTTCCGCGCTGGGGCTTAAAGGCATTCACCTGATACTGATTCAAATTCTTAAAATAATCTGCCTGTGATACGGCATCACTATTGGCCGTTTTCATCATGTTGTAATAGGCGCCGCCGCCGAAACCATTGATGCTGATACCGGGACCAACTACAATAGCGGGACTGAATTTCAGAAAGGCATCGAAATACCAGAAATTATAGGAACTGCCAGACGAAGCGGAAGTATTGCCGAACTTGACATTGGAAGTGACTTCGAGGGCATCTAAACCCGAAAACGTAGCATCCAGAAATCCCTGAACCCCATCACCGAAAGTGGGATCGTCATGAAAGAAAGCCAGGTAGCCTTCTTTAATCGTGATGACGCCGGCGAGGCCTCCGGATACCTTTATCGAATCCAGTTGTAAGTCAGGATTTGACCAGCTGGGACGGCCGCCGGATAAAATATCAGCCTGAACGGTCATCACGGTGGTTGCTGATGGCAGGAGGTCATTGCTGACATCGCTCAGGTTGAGTCCGAAGGCGAATTGCAGCCCCACCTTCGATCCCGTAACTACCGGATGGATATTGGTGATGCTTATCGGGAATCCTGCCATAAAGTGCTGGGGAGACGCGAATCCAAAAGTCGCGTTCTGAACGGTTACGTAGGGCGCCTGGGTTTGCACAACGAGGTGTTCTACATCCACCAGATCAATGCCTACTTTAAAACCTTTGATGTTTCCTTCCAGACTCAATCTACCCGATACATCTGCTGATGCTACCGTGGTATGGGCCGAATTGTTATTGGTCACCTGTATGCTGCAGTTATTCAGGTTGATCTGCGCCCACCAGGCGGAAAAATCAATATCGTTGGTCTGCTGCGCGACGAATTGATAGGTTAGCCCGCTTCCGCTTTCGGAGCTGGAAAGACTGCAGGTATAGGCGATCTGACTCTTGGCTTTCGTTCTGTCAGAAAAGGGCAATACCAGTTTCCCGTTCAGCCCCCCCGTTTTATAAGAGGAGTTTAGTAATTTAATGTTGATCTGATCTACAGAACAATACCATCCGCCCAATGAACCGTCATCAATACTTACTACGTTATTAGCGCTCACTACACCCGTAATGCCGTCTTTGTCCAATACCATGTTAGTTGCTGCTATCGTCAGATTCTGATCGGCGCTCTTCATGCTTTTTACCAGCGCGGGCATGCTCAACGTAATAGAAGGAATAAAAAAGCCCGTCCAAAGACTATTTCCAATCGCAGCATTTTTTTCGCTGAGATCAGGATCACTGAAGGCATTGGGCATGCCCGCCGGATTACGAAGCGTGGAATGGTCGTACAGGGCGCCACTGTTCAGGGTGAATAGTACGCCATCGAGAGCACTGAGTTTAAAGGGATCCATGGTAACAGATGCGGTCCAGTCACTCCAACTGGTTGCATCTGCATTTAAAATGGCTTTTTCCTCAGAACCATCTGCTTTCGTTAACTCGGAATTAGAAAATGTATATTCGGCATTGATGTGAAATTGTTTGATCTGGCTATTGGAAAGGACCACAAAAGTGCCGGGTGCCGCGTCGGACACATAGCCTTTGAAATTCAGGTTGATGGCAGGAACCTGGAAGTCCTGGCTTAAAACGAAGATCGCATCGCCACACATGGGTGATGCACTGCTGAAGCAAACATTCTTTGCCAGCAAAGACAGTACATTGTCGGCGTCAATGAGCTTTACAGCAGCTATGGCGTCGTAGGCAGCCTGTTGCGGCGTAATGTTCAATCCGATCACCCCAATATTTACGGCATCGGCCGCTCCGATCTGGTTCAACCCGAATGGCAGCGGTATGCCCGCGCCATTTTTTACCGCTCCTATATTGTATTTTGTAATGTGGTCGATAAAAGACTGGTAATTCCCTGTTGAAACGGAGGGAGCACCCCCGTTATTCAGAAAATCAAAACCGGGCGATACAGTGCCGGAAGCTGTTCCCGTAATAGCAAAGCCATCTTTATTCACTACAACATCTTTAAAGGATATCATCACCGGAGCCCCGCCGATCAGTACGGTTCCCGTACCGGAAATGGTGCTTCCGGAAGGTGCGACTGTTCCGATATTGATGGTCAGGGAAGCCATGTTGAAACGGCCACCGTTTTTCAGGGATGCATTGTTATTGGTTTTGTCGAAAGAAGAAATGTCCGTTTTGCAGGAACAACTAAAATTACCGCTTAGAACATCCGGGCTGCCGATGCCGGCAATCTGTGCGGGCACAATTGCAGGTGGTGGAAGCGCCCCATAAGTAAATGCCTGCATTTGACTGCGGCCATTGTTTTCAAATGCTGTTTTACCGGTTAGGTCCCGCGCCTGAACCATGATGGCATATTTACTGCCGGCATCCAGCTGAAAACTGGTCAGGTTCGTAAATGGAAAATTATTGATCTGAATATTTTGTTGCCTGAAGAAAATCCCGGAACCGTACTGAACGGCATTGGTGAGCGTCACATTAGGATCTTCGTCAGGCAAAACTTTAACGAGGTAAAGGTCATAAACCAGCGATGCATTTTGCAAATTGCCGACCGGCCGGGTCCAGGTTATATTTATATTTTGATTGGGAGTGGCCGTTATAACCGCATCCTGCATGGGTGATAATATGATGGGCGGAACTACATAACCTACGTTGTAATCGAAACAGGTGCCGGCAGCCTGCGGGTCGCTGACCGGGGTATAATTGCCATTCACATTCCGGGAATAAGCGTAGATACAAAAGGAATAATAGCCCTCAGGAATCATACCGAATTGAAATAGGTTGGAATAGGCCTGCTGGTCCAGATTCGTCTGCAGGTTATTGAGATCCAGAAAGTTTCCATCAAACTGATTGCCTTGCACCACGACCGTCTGCAGGCCCGGAATATGGATGGGTGAATTGCTGAATATATTCGGTTTGGTTTGAATGAACTGTCCCCTGTCGTTCTTGAGGCTGCCCCGCAGATAAACGTCCACCGCAGCCTGGGACATGTTGGTGAAGGAAATAACAGCCCTGTTTTTATAATCGGAGATATTGGCAGGATAAGGAGGAATCAGTTGCACCTGCACACGGATCGGATAAGCCTGGCCATTGACCCGGATACAACAGGTCAGGAGGAAAACATAAAAGAAAAGGATTCGCAGGATGGGTTTCATCGGAAAATAATTTAAAACGTTACATTATATCGCGTTGAAAACATCAGTTGCTGATGGCTGGTATTGCTGCTGCTGGTGCTCATGTTTGTATAATTCAGATTTAACTGCAGGGTATGTTTACCGCGTAAGCCGAGCGAGATGGCCGGATTTACTGAGATGGTGTTGCCGGTGTTCGTATGATGGAATGAACTGGAAAAATACCCCCCGTACAGCGATAGGTTTACCGACTGGATCAATTTTTTCCGGTCTGCAGATTTCATATCCGGACTCAGATTTTTACTGACACCAAGATTGTAGCCCAGGGTTGCCGAACTGTTCCCGGTGAGGATCGTATTAAAATAATTGAATGTGTTGCTGATGTTGAACTTAGCCTTCGGAAAAATCAGTGAATAGATCAGGCTGCTCATGGAAGAAGTAAAGTCTTCGTCGCTCTGGGCGGGATTGTTGTTGTGCAGTAACTGAAAATCGGCCTGCAGGCTGATGGAATGTTGGATATTATCCCCGTTAATGAATACATGAGGCGACACCGAGATGGATTGATTTACTTCACTGATGCGCACTGAATCATAACGTACGAGCGCTGTTGGATCGGTGTACTGCGGAATGATCTGTTGGGAGATGCCGTAGTTGGAATAATTAACATCGATCCCGAAGGCAGATGACGGCGAATAATTCAATCCGATATTGCCAATCGTTCTTTTGGAGTCGCTGACCGCCGTATTCGCAAGATTGTTTTTTTGCCATCCTATATTGGACTGCAGATGTAGCTTGTTTTTTAAAAAGCCGTAGTTGAACCCAAACGTGTACTGTTCAATATCGGTTTGCATGTAGAAAGCTCCCATGGACTGATAGTTGGGATCCACCCGCCGGTATTGGAAGTTTACATTACCTGCGTGGAACTGGTAGTTCAGGCTGGCTTGTCCGGCAAAAGATATGCGCGAACTGGTGCGTGGTGTAAAAGCTGCCAGCTTGGTCCAGTTGTTGTCCGTTTGGAGACTGTCTCCCGAGGTATTGCCCACATAATAACTGGCCGCCATTTCTGCTTTTACGACCAGTGATTTCAGGAGGGTCAATTGGCCGTTCAGACCGGCCACCTGGTTGGCTGCGGGCTTGACCAGAACGGAATCGATGATGGCCCTGGGAATAGAATTGCTGTCGTCCTTTGCCTGCAGGTAAGAGAACTCAATAAAGTTAGCCACTGATCCATATCCGATTTTTGCTGCAAAGCCGCTTCGTTTATAAAGCGGGATGTTGTTGTTTAAGTTATTGAACTGGGAGATGTCCGTCACGGCGTTGTTAAATTTCCCGTACATAAAGGCCGCCCGGAATTTTCCGGGAGTCAGTTCAAATCCTGCCCCCAGCATTTGCTGCCCGCTCAGGGTAAACTGAGAAAAATTCAAGGATTGCCAGCCGAGATGAAGTTTGATCCATTTGTATTGCGGACTCAACCCAAAGCGGTTAAAGGGCGTATTAAAACTTTTGTTCTGACTGGCAATCATAAAGTTTATGGGTATGTTATAGCCATATATGGAAACTACCGGGTTAGCCTGTAAAAAATAAGCGGGATTGCTTCCAAAAGAGGTGTTGGAGACGGAATCTTTTGGATTCGTGAAGTTGCTGTAGGTATTCAATCCCGCCGAGATATTTCCGTGCAGGGTAAAAGGTTTACTGTTTTTCAGGTTTTGCAGATCCTGAGCCTGAATCAGTTCTGCACCCGCCAGGTTTATGATCATAAAAAATATAAATAGTTTCGGTTGCATGTGGTTGTTTTCCGCGTTCCGGTCTATTTTTTCATTGTAATTTTCCGGATGACGCTATTGCCATAATCGGTTATGTACAAATTGCCATCTGTTCCAAAACAAAGATTGCTGGGTTGGGAAAACATAGCCGTCTTAGGATCTCCATCCTGATAGCCTCCATTGGCTGATCCGGCAATGGTACTAACCACACCTGCCGGGGTAAGCATACGGATAGCATTATTATTTACGTCGGCTATGTATACATTTCCATTCCCGTCTGCGCAAAGCCCCATGGCGCCGCCGAATTCGGCAGCGGTGCCTGTTCCGTCAACATATCCAACGGTTTGGCTGCCGGCTACCGTCGTTACCTGTCCGCCGGAAATTTTTCTGATCCGGTGCGCATCTGCCACATAAACATTTCCTTTTCCATCCGCACAGATTCCCGTAGGCCCGGCAAAAGAGGCGCTGGTTACGGACCCATCCGCAGTTCCATTGGTTCCGTTGCCGGCGAAAAAAGACGGGGTTCCTGCTGAATTCGTTTTGGTTATATTTTCTTCCCCTAACTGATTGCCGGAATACAAATTTCCCTGTGGATCGGAACAGATGGTCTGAGGGCCCAGGTAAATGCCATGGGTTGGGTCGCTGGCGGCAAAAAGCGTTACCACGGCATTGGGCGTAATACGCTTTATTCCGCTGCACAGATAGTCTGCGACGTAAATATTGTCCTGTGCATCCGAACAAATCTCGTAAGGAAAAGTGAAAGTGGCGGCGGTGCCGGTACCGGGGTCGCAGCCGGGTACACCGCTTCCGGCAAAAGTGGAAGTGCTGCCAGCTGCGGTGATCTTCACCACAACTGCACCATTATTTTCGGAAACGAAAATATTACCCTTGGAATCCGAGCAGATACCCGTAGGCGGCCACGTAAACGGACTTGAAGTGGGGCTTCCTGCAAAGGTACTCACTGCGCCTGGTGTGTTTGTTGAGTCACTCCCTGAGTTATTCCCGCTGCTATTGCTTTTTTTGCAGGAATAAAGGAATAATAGAGATAGGATCAGGTAGATAAATTTCTTCATGACTATATGGTTTAATGATCTGTTGATAAATGCTGTGATTTTAATTTTGCTTCAGACTTATTTTTCGGATATTATTATTGTTGTAGTCGGACACATATATGTTTTTTCCCGATGCATCCACGGAGATCCCGATTGGCGCACTAAATTCGGCGGCTGATAAAGCTCCGTTTACTAAGCCTGACGCATCATTCCTGGTTAGCGTGGTACCTTCACCGTCCGTAAAGCCTTTCATGCCATTGCCTGACGTACCGTTATCCACAGAAATGCTTTTATTGGGTTTGTCTGCGTGGCCAATAACGACTATGGGAGACGACTTCTTTATTTTAATAGCTGTATTGGTCATATCCATCTCGCTGCGTGCATCACCACTGGATGATAGGTATAATTTCGAATAACCCTGAATGCTCATATCCTTTCCCGATGAGGTTGTGGAATATTCATAATACATATAGCTTCCCGATCCGGAGCCCGGGCCTGAACTGGCATCTTTGGAGGATTTACCCGTGGTATTTGTACAGGCCGGGGACTGAAACAGGGTGACAATAAGAAAGGCAGGCGGTGCCAGTTGTCGCATATTTTGCTTTTTAAGTGTCCGGAACGTTTATTAATGGTTTAACATGATCAGCAGTACCAGTGCCAGCAGAAAACAGATGACCGACAGGATCAGGAACAGCGACTTTATCCATTTCGTGTTTCGAAATCCCGCCATAACCAGCATTGTTTTAATAAATCAAAGATGTAGGGATAAAAAAAGACGTTTGCCGCATACTCGACAAACGTCTTTTTAAAATCGTCAAAAAGAGGGAGGTCTATTTTTCCCAGCTGATAACTGCCGTGAGATGCTGATTATCCTGCTGCTGAAAGAAAATCCTTGCCTGGATGGAGGTGGTCAGGTCCTTAGCTATCTGAAGGCCCATGCCCGAACTCTTGCTGTTTACCTGGGTATTTTCCAGGAGCCGGTTCAGATCTTCGGTACGGGCATGGACCATCTGGTTGGTGATCAGTATTTTCCGTCCGGCAGCGCTGATGGAAATGGTGCTTCCTTCATCACCGTATTTAACCGAATTCTGAAGCAGGTTGCGGATGATGACAGACAGAAAGTTTTCATCCGTGTTTTGTACAAAACCAGACGGCACTTCATTGTGCACTTTCAGATTTTTATCTTCTGTGGATTCGTGCAGAAAGTTTATTTCTTTTTGGATGGTTTCGGAGATTTTTACCGGGCTGAACTGTGGGGTAAAATGCTGCATCTGGCTTTTGCTCCAGAGCAGAAGATCTTCCATGGTTTCCAGAACATTTTCCGAGGCGGTTTTTAATTTCTCTTCGTGTTTTTGCCTGGACTGTTCGTTCATCAAATCGGGACTTTCCTTTTGTATTTGCAATAGCTGCACAATTTTGCCAATGGGAGCCCGCAGATCATGCCCGATGATGCCAAATAACTTTGCCTTGGTTTCATTGGCAACAGCCAGCTGGTCATTTAATTCACCCAGCTGGTCATTTTTCTTATTCAGTATCTGATTCAGTTTTTCCTTATCGCGGTAATTAAAATAAAGGAGCAGCGCGATAACGCCCAGCGCAGCCAGGCCAACAACCAGCAGCAACCGCGTCCGGTAAGCATTCTGCAATTCCAATACTTCGAGTTGGTTTTCCTTATCCAATACAGCAATACGTTGTTCTTTCTGGGAAGTCTGATAACGGGTTTCCTGATCCGCTATATTCCGGGAAACGGTTTCTTTCGTAAGGCTGTCGAGTTGCTGCGTATACTGCTTATAATATTGTAACGCCGCATTTTTGTTTCCGACAGCTTCCTGAGCCTCCGCCATATATTTTAATACTTCGGTATATTCCTCACGACTGATTTTTCTGGCCACCGGCATGGACTGATTCAGTAAGATGATGGCTTCCGCCGGTTTGCCCGTTTCTTTCAGGTAACGCCCCTTCGCCATTTGCGACTGGTAAATCAGGATGGGCGATTTGCTTTTGGTAGCCAACGCGTCCGCTTTTTCTACAAAGGGGCCGGCGCGGTTATATTGTTTATTGTTGATATAATACTGCGCAATGCTGATGTCTGCCGAAACACTTTCAGAAAGAACCACCGGACTGTTCCGCGACCGCAATTCGAGCAAACTGTCATAATAAAGAGCGGAATCGATATTCCCTGAAGTGCAGAATTCTTCTGTAAAACTGCTCAGGTAACGGGTATCCACCAGCGGCGAATAAATGGCAAACTTCTGACCTTCTTTCAGACTGGCAAGACCTTTATCATGCATGTCCGTATTGCCATACAGTTTTGCCAGCATATAACACAGGATGGCATAGTTGAGTTTTACCTTAGGGTCCTGCGTGGTATCTACTATTTTCTTTCGCAGTTCAATGCTTTTGATCAGGTAGTTCTGAGCGGCGCTGTAATAAGATTTTTGCTGATAATAACTTCCCAGGGCCGAATAGCCATCCTGAAGGATATTGGTATTATGGGTGGTATCCATAACGGACTGAAGGATATCCTTGCAGCTGTCCACCTTTGACTGCTGTTGTAGTTGGAAATTTACCGGAATGAGCGCCACACACGCATTGGCGATCATCTGGGCATCTTTTGCTTTTTGCGCTTCATGAAGACATTGGTAATAACAGTATTGAGCACTGTCGAACTTCACCTGGTAATAATACCCAAAGGCGGCAAAATAGTAAAAATGACCCCGGTCTTCCGGGTCGTCTGCCGGCGCCAGATTTACACCCTTCAAGGCAGCCTGCTGCAGCGCTGTATAATTACCGCTGCTGTTTTTGCTGTTCAGATGTAAGGATTCGCAATACGCAATCCAGGCTTTTATCTTATCCTGGGTTGAGGTCAGCTTTGATAGATCGGGCTCCTGCGCTTTTATTCCGGTTAATCCAAGTAATACGCCCAATAGAATAAAAAGGCCCTTTCGCATATCAACCGAATTTAAATTTGAACAACCTTATTTAAATCTTTCTCTCAAACGGATCAGTCAAAAAACGGCTTCAATGCATTTTTGTATAATTTCCCGATGGGAAGGATATGGTCCTGAATATGTATTTTGCTTTTTTCCACAACATCAATTTTTTCCCGGTTCACCACATAACTGCGATGGATACGCACAAACAGATCGGCGGGGAGTTTTTCTAATATACCACTTAAAGTAGTGAGTACCAAATACTGGCCCGTCACCGTTTTAATGCGGGTATAGTCTTTCATGGCTTCCAGATAAGTGATCTCCGGGATGGGTAATTTGTATTTGTCGTGCCCTTGTTTGATGATGATGTAGCCCGATTCCTGTCTACTTTCCACATCAAACGATTTCATCCGCATCTCCCAAAAGTCATGAAGCCGGTGGGCGCAGCGGGCGAAACGCTCTGCATTCAGGGGTTTCAGTAAATAGTCAAACGCATCCAGTTCATAGCTCTCTATGGCAAATTCCGGATGCGAGGTAATCAGTACCGGCAATGCATGTGAAATATTCCTGGTTTTGATGAGTTCTATTCCACTCATGTCGGGCATTTCAATATCCAGAAAAATAATATCGGGCTGGAAGCGGCTGATTAGTTCAAAGGCCTCCAGTGGATGGGCGCAGGATGCTATCTTCTGAAAAAAAGGGAATTTTTTGGCCTCGTTTTCAATACTGATGCGGTCGATTTCATCATCGTCTAAAACCAGGTATTTCAGTGGCGCAGTTAGCATAAGGTCAAAATGCAATAAGGATACTAAACTACAAAAAAAAACCATCCCGGATCAGGTTGGTTTTGCAGTGTGTTTCCGGCTGTCTGTCCGTGTTCATATAAGGCTAATCGTATACAGTCATAGAATCCAAATATCGTTTTGTTGGTCTTCAAGGCCGGAATCTCCTCATTTTGTTATTCAGAATCATTTAAGCCGGATTTTTCGCCTGCGCATAAGACATACTGATATTTTATTATCTAAAATGATTGAATAAGAAACCTGGTTCCGGATTATTATTCCTATTCAAACAAACGAAGTGCAAAATCTTTTAATTTAGTATAAGATAAACGATGCTTTATGAATAAGAAATTGATATTTACTCTTGCTTTATTATCTGGTATTTTTTTGGCGCGGGCCCAGCGGGTTGGATCAACACCCGAATACATTAAAGCCTTAACTGCGGACTGGAAGGGAGAACGGCTTCCCGACGGACGGCCAAAAGTTCCCGATGCCATACTGGAAAGGCTGAAAAATGTTTCCATGGAGGATGCCTGGGGTGTGCTGCGCAATAAGGGATATCAGAATCAGTACGAAGGGAACTGGATTGTGATTCAGCCGGACAGTGTGATGACCGGAAGGGTGGTTACCGCACAGTATATGCCTTCGCGGCCCGATCTGATCAGTGTGGTGAAAGAAGAGGGCCGGCTGGAGAAAAGAAATCCGCAGGGAGGAACCAATTCCTGGCCAATTGATGTGCTGGTTCCGGGGGATGTTTATGTGGCGGATGGTTATGGGAAAATGGCAGACGGTACATTGATCGGCGACAACCTGGGAAACTCGATTTACGCCAGATCCCAGAGAGGCGTGATATTTTACGGTTCGGTGCGTGACCAGGCGGGGCTTACGGAGATCAGAGGTTTTAACGGCTGGATAAAAGGTCAGGATCCCTCCTATATTCAGCAAATGATGCTGACCAGTATCAATGCGCCCATCCGCATCGGCAGAGCGGTGGTATTACCGGGAGATGTGGTTTTGGCCAATAAATATGGAACTATTTTTATTCCGGCTGCCCTGGTGGAAGAACTGGTCATTACATCGGAAGTGACTGCACTGAGGGATGAATTCGGCCATCAGCGTCTGCGCGAGAAGAAATATCTGGCGGGACAAATAGACAGCGAGTGGACAGAAGAAGTGAAAAAAGATTTTTTGAACTGGTTAAAGAACTATCCTGGCAAATTACCCATGAGTCAAAAGGAATTGGATGATTACCTGAAAACGCGCAATTACTGATTTATTCTGATCGCGTATCTTTTTCAAAAACCATAAAAATTTCCAGTACATGAATAATATTTTAAAAAAAATAGCAGCCGGCAACAGGCAAATGGAAAACGCGGAAGCGGAAGCCAATAGCAGAGAATTGAGTGATCCTTCCACCGGTCACAACCGGCGAAGCTTTCTTCGGAGAACGGCGCTCGGAGGAATGAGTTTGGGAGGTTTCCTGGGGCTGTCTTTTGAAGATACCATGGCGCAAACCACTTCCAGGATAAACCGGGCTTCCAGTCCCTCTGATCTGAAGATTACGGACATGCGGTATGCGCTCACGACGGTTCTCGGAGGAACTGCCATTATCCGGATCGATACCAATCAGGGCATTTATGGTTTGGGTGAAGTGCGGGATGGCGCCGATCCGCGTTATGCCCTGATGCTGAAAAGCCGCATACTCGGGCAAAATCCGTGTAATGTGGAGATGCTTTTTAAATCCATCAAACAGTTTGGCGGACCCGCCCGTCAGGCAGGAGGTGTCTGCGGTGTGGAAATAGCGCTATGGGATTTGTGCGGCAAAGCATATAATGTGCCCGCCTGGCAGTTGCTGGGTGGAAGGTACCGGGACAAAATAAGGATATATGCAGACACGCCGGAAGCCAATTCTCCTGAAGAGCAGCTTAAGCTGATCAAGTACCGCACGGAAGAACAGGGATTTACCTGGTTGAAAATGGATGTGGGTATTGAGGAGATCGCCAAAATACCGGGCACCCTGGTGAATCCAAAATTCTGGGAGAATGCAAAAGGTGATCTGCAGCAGTATGGAGATCTGGGCAATCCGATGTCTTACGGAAGTACCCGTCATCCTTTCACCCAGATACAAATTACCGATAAGGGCCTGGCTGAGTTGTCCAGAATCGTGGAAACCGTGCGTAATATGGTCGGTTATGATATCCCGCTTTCTTCGGATCATTTTGGTCATTTTGATTTGAACAATGGAATACGTCTCGGTAAGGCGCTGGAAAAATACCGGCTGGCCTGGATGGAAGACCTGATATCCTGGGAGTTCCCGGATCAATGGAAAACCATTACGGATACCCTGGATACACCCACCAACACCGGGGAAGATATTTATCTGTTGAAAAATTTTAAACCGCTGATAGATATTCATGCCACGGACATCGTTCATCCTGACCTGGTTACTTCCGGAGGGCTTTTGGAAACAAAACGGATCGGGGACTACGCGGAAGAGCATGGTGTTGCCATGGCCATGCATCAGGCCGGCACACCGGTTTCGTTTATGGCCAACGTGCACTGTGCTGCTGCAACACAGAATTTTCTGGCATTGGAACATCATTCCATTGACCTCCCCTGGTGGGAAGGCCTGGTCAAAACAACCGACGGCAGACAACTCATTACAAAAGGTTTTGCCAACCTGCCGCTTACCGCACCGGGTCTGGGTATTGAGTTGAATGAGGAGGAAGTAAAAAAACATCTCAGTCCGAAGGACAACAGCTTTTTTGCGCCGACGACCGAATGGAATGAAAGGCGTTCCCATGACCGGCCGTTTAGTTAGGATCCGCACCCGTTTTAACCCCAATTTAAAATATTAATCTATGCCCGAGACGATTGCAAGACGGCGGTGGGTCCGTCTGATCCCGGTAGCCTTTTTTACGTACAGTCTTGCCTACCTGGACCGGGCCAATTTTGGTTTTGCGGCGGCCGGTGGCATGGCCGAAGATCTGCATATTACTGCGGCCATGTCGTCCTTACTGGGATCCCTTTTTTTTCTGGGCTATTTCTTCTTTCAGATCCCCGGCGCCTTATATGCAGCCAATAAAAGTGCGAAAAGGCTGATCTTCTGGTCGCTGATCTTATGGGGCGGTCTTGCGATGGCTACAGGCCTGCTCCACAATGTGCATCTGCTGATCGTGATCCGGTTTATGCTGGGTGTGGTGGAGAGCGCTGTGATGCCGGCGATGCTGATTTTCCTGAGCCGTTGGTTTACAAAATCGGAACGATCAAGGGCCAATACTTTTTTAATCCTCGGCAATCCGGTCACGATCCTCTGGATGTCTATCTTGTCCGGTTACCTGGTGAAATCGCTTGGCTGGCGATGGATGTTTATACTGGAAGGATTACCGGCCATCATTTGGGCCTTCTTCTGGTGGCGGCTGGTGAGTGATTCACCGAAGGAAGCCAAATGGCTGACTGAATCGGAAAGAACGGCATTGGAAGATAAGTTGCAACAGGAACAGCAGCATATTAAGCCGGTCAGGAATTATATTGAAGCCTTTAAGTCCCGGACGGTTATCCTGCTTTGCCTGCAATATGCATTATGGAGCATTGGTGTATATGGTTTTGTGATGTGGTTGCCCTCCATCATCCATGCGGCGTCCGATATGAGCATGGTAAAGACGGGCTGGCTGTCTTCGGTGCCCTATGTATTGGCGGCTTTGGCCATGCTGACGGCATCTTATTTTTCCGATAAGACATTAAACCGGAAAGCCTTCGTCTGGCCGTTCCTGTTAGTGGGGGCCATCGCATTTTACAGCTCCTATCTCGTGGGAACCAGTAATTTCTGGTTGTCATTTGTATTGCTGGTCATAGCCGGCGGAGCCATGTACGCGCCTTACGGACCCTTCTTTGCCATCATCACCGAGATTCTGCCGCGGAATGTTTCCGGCGGAGCAATCGCGCTGATCAATAGCCTGGGGGCTTTGGGCTCTTTTGTAGGTTCCTATGTGGTGGGATATCTGAACGGGACCACGGGCGGATTCGGCGCATCCTATATTTTTATGGCGGGGTCCCTGTTCCTGTCTGCCCTGATTACCCTGATTGTCGTGAAAAATAAACCAGATTGTGCATGACCTCCGTGACCCTCCATGTAGATTACCCAGCTCACCAAAAGACACCCAGAACTTTAAAAATCTTTGCGGACCCCCGGTAGCTGACAGGCTTATGTCTGTGCGGGATAATTTGACGGAGGTGTTTTAAATAATATTGCTCCCCGGAGCTCCCATTAAAATCAAAAAGAATCAACGTAATCGGATATTGCAAGTAAAGCAAGATAATTATCCACGAGAAAACCTTCATATCCCCAACATTCCCCTTTCCAGTTTTTCCAGTCTTTTGACCTGTTATTGCCTTCGCAATATCCCTGGAATGAGCCGTCCTTATAGCTTTCCATCATCGACATAAAAATTTCTTCCGCTTCTTTTTTCATCCCTACCTGATAAAGGGCGTGAATCGTATAGTAAACATAACAACCTGTAGCTCCACCGTTTTCATAAGTCTGAAAATGCCGATAGCCCCAATCTTCTGATTTGTCAGCATAGTCATCACCGGCAATAGGAATCAGGTTACCAGGTAACCCCAGTCGGAAATCAGTATAGCCTACTTCTTTCATCTTTTTTACTAATGCCATCATAATTCGTTTTGCATCGTCCATTTCTATCAAGCCATAGCTAATAGCAACACTGTTGACAAATGTAAAATAGTAATCGTGAAGCATGCCATCCTCGCTTCTCCAGCCACCCAAGACACCAGTATCAGGATTATAAAATTTTGCGTAATAATTACCTTTTAGTTTTTTAGCAAAAGCGTCAAAATAATTGCTGTCATCCGCTTCATTTAAAAAAGCAGCTACTTTTACCAACAACATACAAGCCCGAAAAGCTAACGCGTTGGAATAAGCATCATCATGTCCAAAGCCAATGTCGTCCCACCAGTTAGCCGGTTCTTTAAATTCCGCTCCGTCCCAACTGCCGGAATTACCTGAATATCCATACTCAATTATGCCGTCGTTATTCGTGTCGGTTATTATCATTTTAGCTGCCCATTCCTTAATGGCCGGATAATATTTGACAGCCCAGGCTTTATCTTTTGAATCAAGGATATAATTACAAGCTGAAATAATTAACGAAGGCATGCTATCCGAAGAATCGAATTTGCTTTGCCATACAGCGCTGATACGATAACCCACCATTCCATAACCTTTCATCCCCTCAAAATACCGTTCAAGCGTATTCCTTACCAGGTCCATTGCAGTAAGGCCTTCCACCAGTTCAGGAGTATGCATAGCCATTTCCGCATACAAAAAGAGGGTTAACGCACAGGCATCGCTGGCTGAATTATTTGCCAATGCCCTGACATTCGGATTCATCTGGAATATATTGATGTAATTTCTCCTGAAGCCATCAAAGCGGGCATCACCCTGTATTTTATTAATTTCAGGATAAATACTTACCGGTTCAAAACGATAGGTAATATCTGGAAAACCAGCGCTGGCAGCCTGTAAAGCTAGTTTCACAAAAGGCTCTTTTACTTTTCGGTCTGCATCATAAAAAAGTGTAACCCGCGGCTCATTGCAATAGACGCGAAAAGTGCCCAGTCCCGGAAAATGCAGCACACAGGGAAATTTTACTTGCCTTTGTTCATCCATTATCCCCAGTACGGTACAGTGGTTTTTTTTCTGTGCGAAACTGATGACTAGTGGAGCAACATTTTCACCATTAACCCAGTGTGCATGGATAGTAAGCATTTTAGGTTGCAGGCCGCATTTCCAAACAGGCATATTCTGCTTCCCGGCTTTTAAAAAATAGGAAATGCTGTTCGGCGTTACGCGACTTAAATAAGGTAGTTCGGATGGGGCTGAAGTTGTTACTAAAGGACTCAAAGCAAACTGTTTCCCACCTAAACTATCAACAGAAAAAAAAGAGAACTGGGGGTGCTCTCTCCGTAGTTGTATCTTAAGGTAAGGCGATTCATACGAAAAAGGCTCGCTGTCATTGTTTGAAAACAAAAGGGCTTGTGGTGCTGACAAGGCAACTGCCGCCATGGAAGATTGCTGAATAAAGTGTCGACGTGAAACCATGACTTTTTTAATACTGAAGTTAACTAATCTTAGGGTTTGTTCGGAAATGTGTGATTTTAAAAAGAAAGTGTACTTTTTGTTAGCGCCATCCATTGCGGACAATAGTGCCGAACATGAAAAAAGCCACAAAGCGAAAATGTTAAAAAAAATATCTCTGCGAAAGAAAGCCGCCTAACTTTGCGACATGAAAGAAATAAAAATAGATCCAACGAAAATCCTAAAAACTTTGGGGAATGAAGCGTAATCGCTTCAGCCGTTTGAAGACCTCCGACAGGAAACTCAGCCATCAGAATTGATAAGTGTTACCGGTTCTGCCATGAATTCTTTTGTTACTTCATTTTTTGTCCCAAACTACTCCCTTAAAACTAAAAACCCTTACTGAATAAGGGTTTCATAAAGCACTCCGCGGAGAGAGAGGGATTCGAACCCCCGGAAGTTTGACCTTCAACGGTTTTCAAGACCGCCGCAATAGACCGCTCTGCCATCTCTCCGTGTGCAAAATTAGGGTTTGAAGGGAAATCGCAAAATATATAATTGCCGGATCGGGTCGTCCCTGGGAAGAAATAATGCGCTAATTGATAATTCACTACTTTTATACCACCGAATGCTATAATTTTTAACTGCCGCCATGACTCCTTATGGTGAACGGTATATGAATGATCCCGATTTTAAGTGTCTTTTTGACAACTATAAAATCAGGGTATTCGGGTACGTGCTTACGATCTCCCACTCTTCCGATGTCGCTGAGGTAATAACCCGGGAAATATTCACCAAACTCTGGCTTTACCGAATATCCTTGCGAAGACCAGCCTTGTTCGCTCACCGGTCGCTACCCAGGTCGAAACCAACGGTTAGATACACAGGTTTTGTCTTTTTCTGATCCAGCCAGATTTAATGCATATAATATCTCGTAAATTCCATACTCCGGAGCCGTGGCCTTAATTTGCACGAAACGATGAACCTAAATACCGAAGCCCTGGATTTTAACGGCAAACCCGCTCCGGCGAAAGGCTTTGGCGCATGTTTTTGAAATCATTTAATTCAGCTCAATGAAAAGAAGAGAACTGATTAAGCAGGCTGCCTTATGGGGTTTGGCAGCGCATCCTTTGACAAAGGCTTTTGGTCAGCGTTCGCCGGAAGCCTGGACTGTTCGGGGCAAAACCGCGATGGCAGGCCTCACCCGCCCTGTTTTTGTTTATAACAACTGGTCGGCTCACGATGAACTGTCAGACAATGTGGCCCAGACGGAATTGCTTTCCCTGCGTGAGTTGGATGAAATTCTGCGGTTAAAGAAGAGCGGCGTGCAGATAGATTATTATGTAATGGATGCATTCTGGTTCGACAAAAGAGGGGGCTACCGTGAGTGGAATAAACAGCACTGGCCTAACGGACCGGATAAATGGCTTTCTTCGTGCAAACTAAATAATATCCTGCCCGGCATGTGGTTCTCAACGAACCTGATTGCCACGCACAGCGGCAGGTTTTTAGAGGTGATTGATGCCTGGAAAGATTCCCTGGCGACAGATCCCAATATCCTTTGTCTTTTTGAAGGCGGTTATCTGAACCATCTGGAAGGTTCATTGCAACTTTGGTACGACCGGGGCGTACGTCTTTTCAAATTCGATTTCGCCAATTTTGAAGCCGTGACGCCGGCATCTGAAAACAAGTACAGCCCCGAACAAGTGCAGGAAAAAAATAAACAGGCATTCATGGGCATGCTCCAAAGGTTCCGGGCGAAGAATGACGATGTTTTAATCACGGGATATAACGGATTCGGAGGGGACATGGAAAATACTTTTGCACCCTTTAAAAAAGACATCAACCTGAAATGGCTGGAGGTTTTTGAAACACTATGCTGCGGTGATCCGCGGTTTTCCGATGTTCCGATGATGAATATCTGGCGTTCGGCGGATAATTACTCCGATCACATGGTGCGCCAATTCGAATTCAACGGACTCCCCCTCCGGCGGATAGATAACTGTGCTTTTATGATCGGCAAAACCGGCACCTGTTATTACCGGGGTATTCAGGCCTGGAAAGGAATGCTCATCCTGGAACTGGCCCGCGGCGGATGGATGAATGTGTATCACGGCAACCTGGAATTATTGAATGATGCGGATGCAAAATGGTTTGCCAAAACCCAAAGTCTTTATCACGAACTGCAAATCCAGGATAAGTTCAGCAGCTTTGGTGAAATCCCGGGCAGTGGAAAGCCCTATGGTTTTAGGGCTTCGGGTTTGCAGGGCGTGGTTTGCACCATAGTGAATCCTTCGCAGGCAATGGCCACCGTCTCCCTGCCGGTTATTGCGAAGACTTCAGCTGTATTGTACGCGGATGGCGGATACAGACCCGTGCTCCGGGGTAGCCAGCTGTCCCTGGGCCCGGAACAACTCGTGGTTGTTGGATTTGATCAGTATGCCACGGATAAATACAATCTGGGAAGGGATGAGAGCATCTCCATTCCGGTAGCTATTTCAAAAATCAACGGTGATTTCAAACAGACCGGGAAAAATAAAATAGAAGCGACCATCGCTAAATTGCCCGTGAGAAATATCCGGATCATCTTCCAGCAATTTGATTCGAAAGGATTGCCTTACCGTACCTGGGGCGGAGCGCCGCCCGATGGTAAAAAGATGGATATGGTTTTTAAAATTCATGCTTCTCAAAATGGCAAACCGCTTCCCCTGCACATTGAATATGACAAAATGATATGGAGCGGTTTGTCCTGGGCGGCCGGCGAAATAAGCGCGGATGATCTTGATTTCGGAAGGCCGCTCATTATAGAATGTCTGTCCAATGAAACGCAGAACCTTGACCTGAAAGCGGACGTATATGCCGTCGGGTATAGTAACCGGTGATATGTACGAAACTCATTTTTATTTTCTTATTATTTTTCAGTTTTTGTGCTGCCCGGCATCTGCCTAAAAGAGTATATTCTTTACCCGCGGCCATTCTGGAATCCGGATTCGGTGTATAACGAAACGGTGCTTTCGTATAGCCGGAATGGCGCTGCTGCCAATGGCAATCTGCCTTGCCAACGCCCTTCACCACAATGATTGTATGGCCAGATGGTATGCGCAGGCTATGGTTGCACTGGTTCATCAATAGTCATATCAGGGCAAATAAATCATGTTTTGAAATTTTAATTGTTTAAAAAATTGTTCTGTCGTTGTCAGTAAAGCCCGGGGATTGCGCCTCCGGAAGAAAAGCCGGGTTGTTGGCGTAACCCGATATCCCGCCAGATCCGTAACCTCGCTGGCAACACAAATATGCCAATGACCTGCATACTTCTTTCACAGCCGGATCACAGCCTGTGAAAAATATTTTTGTCTTTTCACAGATTCCATTGACCCTGAATGGGTTACAACGGGCTATTCTTTCTGCCTGGATTCCATACGGGTTCTAGGTTGAAAGCATCTGCATTTATAGCTGGTTTTCAGCATATTGATTCCATTTAAAGAGGCCCTTTAGTCGCAGGTCTTCGGGAGTTCTACGGGAATTCTGGCTGATCCCGGGGGGAAGCCCCGAAGAAATATGGCAGGAAGCTCCAGGAAATCCCGGACGACCATTGATTTCCATGTCTGACCATACTCCTTCCTGAATCCATCTGCCTTCTTTTTAAAATAATTGGTTAAATACAACCAGGATTCTACTGATTGTGATTCAAAATTTTAATTCCCGTTTCCCTACAAGGGCAGATAAAATTTTGAAATAATTTTTTCACAGCCTCCGGACAGACTGTGAATTTTCGGAAAAAAACGATCACATATTCGTGTTTAAAATTCTACTCGTGAAACCGGATCTGATCAAAACATATTATTCAATGGAAGCCAACGGAATGATTCTTTATCAGAATTGTTTGTTTATGTACAGCATTGAACCTCCCTGAGGAATAGTGGCGCGGATTACACATCAGCCACCGCTTCCACTCCGTACATCTGATCCCTGAAAGAAAGTGACGGGGAAGCAATGAAAGCGCCTAGTTCAAGCGATGACCATTTTTGGTCCACCGTGGATATCGTGCGGTCATCCGCTACGATAATGTTTGGCCAGTCCCGCTGAAAATCATCCAGCGCTTCTGTTTTGGTAGTGCCATCCAATCCCATACAGGCATATAGCTTATCCTCATGTTTTATTTCATATAAAATATGATCTCTCTTGGGATCCAGATTGTTACAGAACCGCCAGAGAGCAGTTGGCAGCTTGTTTGGATCAATGGTATCGTCGATATAAAGGATCATTTTGAGCTGATGGGATGCCAGTAATTTTGAAACCAGGCCCTGATGAAGTTCAATTATCTGGCCTCGCCGGCGCTTGCTAACACAAAGGATCAGGCAGGGAATATCCTGTTGAAGGAGTGCTGTGTTTGCAGCGCTGATCTCCGGAAACAGGCGCTTCAGTTCTTCCTCAGAAAGAGCTTTTTTGCTTTCAGAAACTCCGTACCGGTCATCGGTTTCTTCCTGAAATTTTTGGGAACCATCCAGGCACATTTTGCCGCCGAAACCCAGTTTACTGCAGCTGTGGTCGAGCACATCCATCGGGCCCTGGGCAAATGAAATATCGGTGGCCGGATTCAGGTTTTTAAAAACATATTGTGCAAGTGCTTTATAATCGGTGATCCGGGTGGCTTCGTCCACCAGCACCAGGATTTTATTGAACATCATTTGCCCGGCCCCCCACATGGCGCTCATCACTTTTTGCGCATGACCGGCATACTCCTTATGGATTTGCGCAATCACCAGGTTATGAAACACGCCTTCCACGGGCATTTCCATATCCACGATTTCCGGGATCATCATCATTTTCATCGGCGCCAGAAAAATCCGCTCCGTAGCTTTCCCGAGCCAGGCATCTTCCTGTGGTGGAATACCGACAATAGTTGCGGGATAAACAGGATTTTTCTTATGCGTTATGGCTGTTACATGAAAAGAAGGATACCAGTCCGGCAGCGAATAATATCCCGTATGATCTCCAAAAGGTCCTTCCCAGATAGGATCTTCCTGGGGATCAACATAACCTTCAATCACAAAATCGGCGTCAGCAGGCACTTCCACATCCGGCTGGGTCAGGCATCTCACCAGTTCCACTTTCTTCTTTCTCAGAAATCCGGCCAGCATATATTCATCTACATTATCGGGCAAAGGGGCCGTGGCGGAGTAAGCATATATGGGATCCCCGCCAAGCGCAACAGCCACGGGCATTCTTTTATTCAACTTTTTATAAGCCTGAAAATGGCGGGCGCTCACTTTGTGTTTATGCCAGTGCATGCCCGTGCGGGTCGAATCCAGCAGCTGCATGCGGTACATGCCAACATTCCGGACTCCGCTTTCGGGATCTTTGGTATGAATGATGGGCAGGGTGATGAAAGGCCCGCCATCTTTCGGCCAGCAGGTAATGATGGGCAGTTTATTCAGATCCGGAGAAGCCATCACCACCTCCTGGCAGGCTCCCCTTCCCCGCTTTATGGCGGGCATCCAGGCCGCGAACTGACTGAGTTTCGGTAACACCCTGAGTTTGTCCAGAATGGACTCCTTGGGGCCGGCCAGCAGCTTAAACAGGCCTTCAATCTCCCGGCTGATATCATCCAGTCTGGATACTCCGAGTGCAATGCACATCCTTTTTTCGCTGCCATAGGCATTCATTAAAACCGGAAAATCATATCCCGTGTTTTCGAAAAGTAAGGCTTTGTTTTGTGCAGGGGTTTTACTCACGCGATCCGTGATCTCGGCCATTTCCAGTCTGGGATCCACAAAAGTTTTAATGCGGATCAGTTCGCCGGCAGATTCAAGCGCATCTATAAATTGGGAAAGCTGTTTAAATGCCATCGGGTGTGTTCAACCCGCAAAATTAGCCAACTAAAATCATTGTACCGATTTGGGACAATCGGTTCGGCCCCTTCCGTAATAAGGATTGTTCCGGCTGATCAGCGCCACGCTCAACCGGATGCCGGTATAATAATAGATATCCTTGTATTTTGAGCCGCCGCGCACCGTTCCTGCTGTTGGATAGGTGGGATTTCCACCTTTCAGTTCTCCGGCCCGGTAGGCCAGTTCCACTGCTTTGGGTCCTCTCTCTGCAAGCAGGGTTGCCCTGTCAACATAACGCGTACTCACATCATCCAGATAATCGGTAAATGTTTTACGGAATCCGATTTCGTAAGCGAGTACAATGTTATCGGTGATCCGGAATTTAATGCCTCCCCCGAAGGGAATGGCAAACTGGGTCAGGCTATAAGGCTTCTGCCCGGGATATGCCGTCAAACCCTCTCCTTCCGTGCTTAATGGTTTAAGATAAATCTTGTTGCCGGTACTGTCAAATGCATAAGGATCGAAATGAAAAACGGCAACACCTCCAAAAATAAAAGGAGATATTTTTGAACGGGTGATGTCAAAAAAAGTATATTCCCCGAGCAGATTCCATTCCAGAATATTCGTTTGGAAACTGAGGTTGCGAAACTGAAGATTGGGTCTGTTATATTTGTCTGAAGCGCCTACCTGCATCAGGCTTATGTTGGAAGTCAAAGAAAAGTTACGGGTAAGATCATATTGGGCACCGGCGCCGAAAGCAAAAAAACCCTGGTCAAAAGTGAACGGCTTTGCTTGCAGGTCACCGGAATAATTGGATAGACCACCGGTAACGTTCACGTGCCAGCGCTGGGCGTGGACCAGACCCGGAATCAGCAGGCAGGCCAGAAAAAAAGGTTTCATGTTTAACAATTTCGTTGACGGATGATGGGGTCATGCAACGAATATGGATTTTACAGCGGCGGCAAATACATCGGAAATTGGAAAAAGGAGGAGAATCATGGCCTTAACGCAAGTATTGCGCCAATTATTGGATGGAATGGGTTAAAAATATAAGGAAATTGTCAATTCTGCAAGGGGACGACAGAAATCCCCGGTATATATCACCTGATTGATTTGTGTATGATTCGACCAGTAAACCGGTGACATGGTCTTCTGAACGTCAAAATTTCCCGTTTCCCGAATAAATCGTATTTTTTCGAATTCGTCTAAAATGATTTTCTGCTGATGTATAAAGGGTTGCTGTTCCTCTGCTTTTGTTTCTGTGGTTTTTCTCTTTTAGCTCAAAAAAGGAAGGATTCTTATGGGGAAGGCAGCGTCAAACCGTCTTCTCAGACGGTATCGGATCACAAGAAAAACGCTGCATACAAAATTCATATCCGGCGAACAGACAGCCCGATACATATTGATGGGATCCTGGACGAGCCGGGGTGGAAAATGGCTGAAGTGGCAGATAGCTTTTTTATGGTCCTGCCCATGGATACATCCCGCGCCAGGGTCAAAACAGAAGTCAGAATGACCTACGACGCTCATTTTGTTTATCTGTCGGCCGTTTGCCATGACGCCGTGCCCGGGCCCTATATGGTTGAGTCCATGCACCGCGACTGGAGTTTTGTAAAAAATGATAATTTCATTTTCTTTCTGGACCCTTTCGATGACGAAACGAATGGATTCACTTTCGGCGCTAACGCAGCAGGAGGGCAATGGGATGGATCAATGTACGAAGGTGGCAAAGTGGATCTGAGCTGGGATAACAAATGGATATCGAAAGTAAAACGTTATCCGGATCGCTGGGTTCTGGAAATGGCCATTCCGTTCAAAACCCTGAGGTACAAAAAAGGGATTACCCGCTGGGGCATAAATTTCAGCCGGAATGATCTGAAAACGACGGAAAAATCCAGCTGGACGCCCGTGCCCCGTCAATTTCCAACGGCTTCCCTGGCTTATACCGGCGTTCTGGTTTGGGATACGATTCCACCGGAGCCGGGCACCAATATTTCGGTCATCCCCTATTTACTTACCCAGGTAGGAAAAAGTTATTCGCCTGCTTCACCTTCGGCATATAAGACAACGATCGGCGGAGATGCAAAGATATCCGTGACTTCTTCGCTCAACCTGGACCTTACCGTGAACCCTGATTTTTCCCAGGTGGAAGTAGACAAGCAGGTGATTGATCTCAGCCGCTACGAATTGTTCTATCCGGAGAAAAGACAATTTTTTCTGGAGAACGGAGATCAGTTTACCAATTTTGGTTATTCCGATCTGAGACCTTTTTTCTCCCGGCGTATAGGACTGGGCGTACCGATTGAATTTGGTGGCCGCCTGAGTGGTAAACTGGACCGGAACTGGCGCATCGGCGCCATGGATATGCAAACGGGAAGTGTTGATTCAACCGGCTTGCCCCGGCAGAATTTTGCGGTACTCGCCCTGCAACGGAAAATTTTTGCCCGGTCGAATATCGGTTTTCTTTTCGTGAACAAGCAATCACTGGCCTACCAGCCGGGCAAGGATTCCACTCTTCCGCAATATTCCATGTATAACCGCAGCATCGGAATGGAATATAACCTGGCTTCCGCCAATAATTTCTGGACGGGAAAAATGCTGCTGCTGAAATCTTTCAGCCCGGGAAAATCCGGTCATGACTGGGTTCAGGCCGGGAATTTACAATATTCCGATCGCCACTGGCTTATCAATGGCGCTTACCAGTACAGCGGCCGTAATTTCAATGCAGAAGTTGGTTACGTGCCACGACAGGGATACGTGAAACTGAACCCCCAGATCAATTATTATTTCTTCCCGTCCGGCGGATCCGTACTTACCCATGGACCCCAGTTTATTTCCACATATTACTACAATGAAAACTTTCATCAAACGGATCATGAGAATATGCTCACCTGGCTCATCACATTCCGGAACAAGGCCACCCTGGCTCCGGTGGTTATTCAGGACTATGTAAAATTGCTGGCTCCGTTCGATCCGACAAACACCGGCATAGATTCCCTGAAGCTGGGAACGCAGCATCACTGGAACACGGTTGGACTTGACTTTGTATCAAAACCACAGAGCGTGTTCACCTACGATTTCTCGCTCCGGTATGGAGGTTTTTACGATAACGGTACAAAACTGACGTTCAGCAATGATATCGGTTACCGGTTTCAGCCCTTTGTGAGTATTGCTTTGAGTACTTCTTATAATGTGCTGAAACTGCCGCAGCCCTGGGGCAACAACACGTTCTGGCTGATCGGTCCGCGCATCGATGTTACCATGACAAACACCCTGTTTTTTACTGCGTTCATTCAGTACAACCAGCAGATAAAAAACATGAACATCAATACCAGACTCCAATGGCGGTACAAACCAGCTTCGGACCTCTTCATTGTTTATACGGACAACTATTACAGTACGCCTTTTTCTGTGAGGAACCGGGCGGTCGTCCTGAAGTTCACCTACTGGTGGAATATATAAGAGCCTGGTTTTGGATGCAAGGGACTTACTTTGATTTGGTGCTGTCTTTGACGGTGCTTTTTTTATTGAATAAATTATTGAGGGTATTCTTCAACGTCTGTTCTGCATTCTTCTGCGTATTTTCCAGTGTTTTTCCGGATGCGCCCGTGCTGTCCTTTTGTCCGGAAAGGGCTTTCCCCAGGTCCTTCTGCAGATCCCGTATCGCCTGATTTTTAATTGCTTTGGCTGTGTCTTTCAATTCGTTTGTTTTAGCCGTGACAACTGTTTTTACACTGTCAACCGCCTGTTTTGCAAAATCTGCCGCCTGCCGTTTTATTTCGGTTTTTACATCTCCTCCCGTCTCCTTCAACCCTGTCTTAATCTGGGGGTTGGCCAATGTGCCTCCCATTCGCACATTCAGATTAATATAGTCGCTCAGCTTAACCGGAATGCCTTTGCTGTTTGCCTGTTGCGTCAGGTTATTGATCAGGGCATTACCCTGGGATCCGATAATAGTTCGGGGCAGCTTCATGCCAATCAGGTAGTCAATGGACTGATCAAAACCCTGCGTGCCGCCAATCTCCATATCAATATCTTTTACTTTAACATGAAAAGGCTGAACCAGCACCCTGCCATTGGCAAATTCAAAGGAGAACCGGATGTCTTTCAGGGAAATCCCGTTCAGATCATTCACATTTAATGCCTGGGCCAGTTTTTCCACCGGAGCAAATTTTTTGAATACGCCGTCTATCATATTCAGGTTCCCCTTTCCGGTAAGCGAACTAAGATCAGGCATCATACTGCCATCCAATTTCCCATTCAGGGTTAATTGAGAATTCACTTTGCCGTCAACGAATTTACCGGCAGGCATTAATTTCTGAATCGTATTGAATGCATTAAACGTTTTTTGAACGTCCAGTCCGCTTACAACATACGTAAAGGATATATCCGGATTCTTCTTATCCTTTTGGGTTGAATAAAAGCCGGTAGCCGAGATCCTGCCGTCCAGTGCATTCATTTGCACGTCCTTCAACGCTACGGTTTCGTCTTTTATGGCTATGGAACCTTTCAGGCCGGAATAATCCACTTTATCATAATGAAGTTTATCTACCGTAGCGTTTAGAATAAAAGCCAGATTCTTCGGAACAAGAAAGGGCTCTGCATTGCCGGCCGGTTTGGTCGCATTGCTGTCTGGCGATACAGGGACCGTTCCCATCAGTCTGTTGAGATCTATGTTGTCTGCATGAATATTCAGGGAGCCTGCTATCGGTTCGTCCTTCAGTGCATACCCGATGGCGTTATCTACTGACCCGCTGGCAGTATATCGGGTTTGCAGATAAGTTGCGCTGGCCGTATTAAGGGTAATGTTCTTCGGATTAAAAGTAAAATCCGCTTCATCCAGTTTGATACCGTCAGGATAAGCTTTGCTGCTGTAGTTCAGGTTAGCCAGTTTAAGTGTTCCGGAAGCATTTATTTTATCGTATGCTTTTTTATCAATGGATGATTTATTCCCCTTGAAAGCCACGTTAGCCGTCAGGGTTCCGGTCAGGGATGTTCCGGGTTCCGGCGTGCTGAACTGGGCAGTATTGGCCAGATTGAACCTGCCCCTCACGCTGCCATCAAAATAGAGATTGCTCACGGGGTTTTTGATCAATACGTTGAAATCTACCGGGTCGCTGCCAATTTCCAGATGGGCTGCGGGGATGGTGATGATGGTATGATCCGCCACGCCGTCAGGATTTTCAAATGCAATTTGAATATTGCCGTTTCGGACAGGCTGTGGAAAATCTTTCGATGAATAATTCAGGTTGCTGATATTGATAAAACCGTTGGCAGTGAAAGGTCCCGGCTTTTGTTTGGTGATCGCCGAAACATTTCCTTTTGCTGAAGCGTCGGCATTCAGCAGTCCGGACAATTTCGTGTCTCCGCTTAATTTTATAAACCGGGTTACCTGGGCCAGGTTGAGCTTGCCTTTAACCGTTGCATCAATATATTGATCGGTCACCGGATTTTTCAGCAATAACCTGAAATCAAATGGATCACTGCCAAACTCAATATGTCCTTTCGAAATATCCACTACGGTATGATCCGTAATGCCATCCGGATTATTTACTTTTAAGGCAATGCTGATATTTTTCACCGGCTGAGGCAGGTCGGGGTATTGAAAGAAGCCATTCTCCACATCCAGGTTAATCTGATATGCCGGTATCTTAACGGAATTGTATTCGCCCTTGACAAAACCGTTAAGCACAACCTTGCCACTGGTTTTAATCTTGTTAAAGTCATTTTTATATACGGCCGGTATCAGGGATAATAAAGTTTTGAATTCGGTTGAAGGCGCGTTGAATTGGATGTCCATTCCATATGTAGTATCATTTACAAACTGGAAATAACCGCTGGCCGAGAGTCTCAGGTCGTTCAGGCTGATATCATCGGTCTTAAAGCTGTACTTGTTTGTTTTGTTATCCACCTCGATATCGGCTCCGAGTTCGGTCCTGGAGTTGATCAGGTAAGGTATTTTTGTATAGGTGAAGGAAACCGATTCCGCCGAGGTTTTTGTTTTCAGGGTAAACAGGTCCGATGTAAAATCGCCGCTCCCGGAATGATTTAAGTGGGTGATCTCGCTGCTCATATCTCCCGGAACATCCAGATAGCTGATATAACCATCATTGATTTTATAAGACTGCAGGTTAATATGGAATGAACCGGCTTTTCCCGGAGTCGCAGCGGTCGTGGTATCCGGTTTGCTGATATCCCAGTTGGCCCTTCCATCGGAATTCACGATGGCGTGTATGCGGGGCTGGTCAATGGTAATGCTGTAGATTTTCATTCCGGATCCGCCGAAGAGACTGAAAAGGTCGACGGCCATATCCATTTGTTTGGCGGAGATCAGGGTGTCTTTGCTGAATGCATCCACACCCACCACCTGCAGGTTTTCCAAACCGGCAGACAGTCTCGGGAAATGTCTGAAGAGGGAGATATCAATATCGTCAAAGTCCACGCGGGCATTCACGTGATTATTGATCTGTTCCCGCACGATGGTCATTATCTTACCCTTGAAAAGATACGGGATCAGGAAAGCGAGCAGGATTAAAACGATTAATAGGATTCCGGAGACTTTCAATACTTTTTTCAGCATCTGATATAGGATTTTATGAATTTCGTGGTGCAAAATAGGCAATACAATTTTAATTAACCACCGGTTAACCTGTTTAACGATAAGATGGTTAAAATCATTGCTTTAGCTTTTGGATTCCGGGTTTATAATGGGCTGCCGCCGTGAAATGGGGAATTGTTCGCCGAACTGCGGTATAGGGTGAAATGACCTTTTATGGTTTAATAGGCTGGGCTATTTTAACAATCCCGGAAACGCATAGGCAATATGATGAAATAGAATTACGTGCGCTCAGCATTCCCGGCACGCACCCTGATCTGACAGATTATTTCACTTCGAAATAATATTCCCCGGATTGAACCTGAACCATGGCCGTTTTTCCTGAATACGCAATCCGGTTTTTGCCCAGCCTTTCTTTATTCTGATAAATTGTTGATGTTACTGTTGCCGGAAGATAAACACTGGCCGATGTATTTACCGGAATGATCAGATGCAATAAAAACCCCTCATCCGTTTTTTTCCAGTCACTGATCACCATGCCGTACGGTGTATTAAAACTTCCCTTTGCTGATACGATGTCTCCTACCGGTTCAGGCCGAATGATAAGCTGTTTGAATGCTACGGAACCGGCTTGCTGACTGATTCCCGCAAGACCGCTGTAAAACCATTCCATAATATGCCCGAGCATCAAATGATTATTGGAGGATTCTTCCAGGGCATTCCAGGATTCAGTTAATGCCGTTGCACCTTTTTTCAGTTGCAGGCCGTATCCGGGCACATCATTCCGGTTATTCATTTCATAGATCATTTGAGAAGCACCACCCTCATCCAATGCCTCCACTAAGAAGTGAAATCCGATATCGCCTGCCGTTAACGCGTTTCCCGTATGCTGAATGGAATCGATCAGGTTCTGCAACACGACATTTCTGTCCTTCTCCTGCACAAGACCTACACACCAGGGCATGGCCATGGAGGTCTGGCTTCCGGTAGCATACACTTTGGTTTTGCTGTTAAAAAACCTGATGTTGAACGCTGTTTTTATTTGTTCGGCCAGGTTCTTATAGTGCTCCGCATCTTTCGGCTTTTGAAGCATAGCTGCCATCTTTCCCAACAGCGAAACATCATAATAGTAAATGGCTGTAGCGGTTAATGCTTTTGGCGTAAGCTGGGCATCCCCCGGTGCGCCCGGGCCATAGTCGTACCAGTCACCCAATCCGTAATTCAATATCGAATGAACCGATTTCTTTTTCAGATACGCTACATAGCGCTGCATCATGGGATATGCTTCCTGAATGATCTCTGCATCGCCATACCAATGATAAACGAGCCAGGGAAGGATAACCGATGCACTGCCCCACTCCGGTGAATCCCGGAATCCGCCTTCAAACTTTACGTATTCCGGCGCTATATCAGGTACCAGTCCATCATCGGTCTGCGCATCCATTATATCCCGGATTATTTTTTTATAGAGATGATAGATGTTGAAATTGTAATTGATGGAGGTTCCCATCAGGTAATCCTGTTCCAGCCAGCCCAGTTTTTCCCGGTGGGGACAATCCGTTATAATGCTTTGCATATTGCTTTTGATGGCCCAGTTGATCAGCGTAAAGATCTTATTGAAGAGATCGTTGGAGCATTCAAAACTTCCATTGGAAGGCGCAGCACTGCGGTTGTGCAAAGATTTTAACTCCACAATATGAGGTAAGGAACCGTCCGCACTGTCTCCGGCATTTGCTCCTTCAACCTGTACATACCGGAAGCCATAATAGGTAAAACGGGGTCTCCAGATTTCTTCCTGATCGCTTTTTAGTGTGTAGGTGAGATAATACGATCCGCTCATGCCTTCGCTCACGGCCTTTTGATCGGAAAATCCGCTATCCGTAATGAGTTCCGAGGGAATGAGTTTGACAGTCTGCCCTCTTTCTCCCTTTATTTTTAAAGAAATAATGCCTGAAGCGTTCTGACCGAAATCGTACATCAGCGTTCCCGGTTTGAGTTGTGTGATCTTCTTCACGTCGAATGAATCACAGATGCTGACCGGAAAATCCATTTCGGGGCAAAGTTTATTCAGAGGCGAACCCGTCAGTAAAACCTTCTTCCACTGCGCATCATCGAACCCAGCTTTATTCCAGCCCGGTTGTTCCAGTCTTGCATCGTAGTCCTCACCGCCATAAATGCTGGTGAATGTAATGGGGGAAGGCGCGGTTTTCCAGCTGTTATCAGTTATGATACTTTCAGTATGACCATCTTCAAAAATGATCTTCAGACAACAGATCAGTTTGGGATATCCAAAGGCATCCGTGAGTTTGAAATACCTTTCCCGGTTTATGTTGTAAAAGCCATTTCCGACAACGACGCCTAACACGTTGTTATCCTGGTTGAGCAGGTGGGTAACATCATAACTGTTGTAAAGACAACGTTTATCATAGTCCGTCCAGCCCGGCGTTAAGAAATCACTGCTTACCCTGGCGCCGTTAATACTGAGTTCATACTGACCGAGACCGCAGACAAAAATGGTTGCCTGCGATATTTTTTGATCAATCCGGAAAGCCTTTCTGAATAGGGGAACAACGGGCCTTCGCATTCCCTTGTCTCCCATCTTATCTGCGTAAGGGTAATGAACTCCCGGGACCACCCGCATGGAATCGGGCATGATCTCATAGGCGATCCACTGCGCTCCATCCCAATCACTCCGGCTAAATAGACCGGTTGTAAAATGATTCTGACCACTCCATGCTGAAACCGCATCATGCCGGTCCCACACGCGAACCTGCCAGTAATAAACGGTACCGGGGTTTAATTTTTTCCCGTGGTAAGCCAGCAGCAGACTCCGGCTGCTTGGCACTCTTCCGGAATTCCAGACATCGTATTTTCCCGATTCCATGTTTTCCGGAGAAGAGGCACAGACGATCTGGTAGGCTTTCTGCCAATTCCCGTTTTCTTTGGAAGAAAGCTGCCAGCTAAAGTGAAGATTGACCAGATCAACACCCAGCGGATTTATTTTGTTTTCGCAACTTGAGCCGGTAATGCCGATATCTGCATACGAAACCACGTGAATAAAAAAGGCAATAAGCAAAAGCAATGTATAAAGCGATGCCTTTTTAATCATGTTGTTTCAATTATTAATCCGGGCTCCTGAAACTAGTCTAATTTTTCTTTTTTAATGTTGTCAGATACTCCACAAGATCTACGAATTTCTGTTGCCCCATAGCCTGAGGCAGACCTTCGGTCATCAAAGAGCGACGATAAGGTTTTTTTTCTGCGATATCTGTTTTCTTGTGTTTTTCGGTAATGCCGCCCATCAGTTTAATGGATATCTCATCGTTCGTTTGACTGGCGACATATCCCAGTAGCTGAACACCATTCTTCAGCTTGAAAATGTATCCGTCAAAACCGAAACTAATGCCTGCACTCGGCTGAAGGACTGCCGCATATAATGCATCTTTGGAAAGCTTGGACCCGATTTCAGAAAGATTAGGACCGAAATTGACCCCGGTACTATTTACCTGGTGGCAGCTGGCGCAATAGCTGCTGAATATAGCTTTGCCGGACGCGGCATCTCCTTTTAATTTGACCAGCGTTTCGATCGGCGCAATACTGTTGACTTTTGCTGCGGCGACTGTTTTAAAATACGTTGCGGCAGATTGACGCATGGTTTCCCTGTTGGAGTTTATTAAAATAGCGCCGGCTGAATCCTGCAAATCTGCAGGCAGCTTTTTATTTTTTTGCAGGGCAAGCAGCATATCCTCGCCAGTCCAGTCCTTACCCAGGGCCTTAAGCGCATCCTCTCTCCAGTCCAGGCTATATTGCTTATTCAGCACCACGGACTGCAGGATGCTTTTTGTTTTTTTATCTTCAATATCGCCGAGCGCCGTGATCAGGTTACGGGATGATTCATCTTTCTGTTGTAAAACCGGGTAAACGAGATGTTCATCCCCGTTAGACAATAAGAGTTTCAGCGCATCCGCCTGCATGTCTGCATCGGAAGTATGTAAAGCCAGGTCCAATAGTTCCGGCCCTTTGTCCCGGATGTGAAACCGGCGAACGATGTCAATATAGGCATGGGTTCCTTTGGCCTGGGTGAGGCCGCTTTCAATGGCTTTTTTTAACTGGGCTGTCATCGGTGTTTTGCCGGCATCCAGCAGCAGCAATACATATTCGTCAATCACAGGCTGATGGGCACGATTGCTGTCCAGCATGGACAATAATACTTTTTGTTTGGCCGGTTCTGTATGGAAATCAAAGGCGCGGAAATATTTAAGGTGCTCTTCGGGATTACTGGCAGGGTCCTCAATGATCGCGGCAAGCATCGGCAGGGAAGCGGCTGTGCGGGAGCGCCATACGATGTCCCTTCCCTGAAATGTGTTCCATTGATTATTCACCAATCTGAGCCATGCCGCAAAATAGCTGTCCCATTGACCATCGGCTCCGATACCCAATGCTTCCAGGTACCAGCGATCCTTGCCATCGTATTGCGCGGCCAGGCTGGCCCACAATGCCGGTGCTGCCGGTGATTGGTTATGCCGCAGGAAGATAGCCGCTTCTCTTTTTACGGCTATGGACGGATCATTCACCAAAGCCTTTACCAGGGCTATCGTATCGGCATGCAGTTCGATGGCAGCGCGAAGGCCCGTGATGCGGATATTCTCATCGGGATCTTTTAGCGCCTGCTGTGCATAGGAAAGGCCTTTACCCGGAATCTTGCTGAGCAGCCAGAGCGCTCTTGCACGGAAACGCGGATTGGCTGACTGATACATATTTTCAAGAACCGGGATGGCCCGTTCGTTCAGATCGTGTAATTTTTGCCAGGCCAGATAACGGGTAGACAGGTTGGGGCTTTGCAATGCTTTGGCAGCACCTTCCGGTGTGCTGAGATCAAGGGGTGGAATCACATAATTTTTGTGCTCGTCGGTGGTCACCCTGAAAACTCTTCCGCGATCAAGATCTCTGACCTGATGGCCGCCTACACCCGGATCATACCAGTCGGCAATGAACAAAGAGCCGTCGGGTGCGACACATACGTCTGATGGGCGAAACCAATTGTCGTTTGTTCCCTGTACGATATTATTTATAGTAGCCTTGTAGCCTGCACCATCCGGAGTTACCGCATAGGAACGGACTACGTTGGGGCCTGCATCGGAATGAATGATCTGATTGCGGAATCTTTCGGGAAGAAGGTCTCCTTCATATATAAGAATTCCGGTAGGCGATCCGGCGCCCGTTTGAAGCAGGTTAGGCACAACACCCGGGTCATTGAGATGCCAGTGCCGGTATGGAATGGAATCTTCCATATTGATGCGGTATTCCTGCCAGGATGCGCCGGTGAACTCATCGGTATATCCAAAATTACCATAGGGCATTACATAGTTGATCCTTACGCCCCGGTTGCCATCATCATCGTTATCAGATTGCCACATGGTGCCAAAAGCATCTTCGGCCACTTCATAATTATTCCTGAAATTATTTCCCAGCACTTCAAACCCGGTGCCATCGGGGTTGCAACGGAAGACCATTCCCTGCCGGTAAGGATGACCCGTATTATTCACCAGGTTGCCAGCCATATCCCGGATCTCATTGCCGTGCTTGTCCCGGATGGTATGACCTTCATTGCCGAAATTGAAATACAGTTTTCCATCGGGCCCGAAATTAAAGGAGTGAATGGCATGATCGTGCTGATGACCGCCAATGGCGGTGAACAGGGTGTCTTTCCTGTCGGCTTTTCCGTCTCCGTTCTCATCGGTAAAAACAAATACGTTAGGACTGCAGGACACGATCACCTTATTGCCCAGCACGGCGATACCCAGGGCTGCATCTACGTCGGTTCCCTGGTAGAATACGGTTTCCTTATCGGCTATCCCGTCTCCGGTGGTATCTTCCAGGATCACAATGCGGTCACCTTCTTTTTTATATGGATCCTGTGGATTTACCTGATTGCGGTAGTTGTAACCTTCGCATACCCACACCCTCCCCTTCTCGTCAATGTCCATATTGGTGGGGTTCGTGAGCATGGGCTCGTGCGCGAATAAGTCGAGATCAAGTCCGTCAGCCACCGTGAGCCCTTTTACGGCATTTTCCGGTTCGTGTCTTGAAGAGTCGGATAAAGGAATCTGTTCCGTCGTTTTATCCACGGAAGAAGTACAGGAGGCGAATGTTGCCAGCAGGAAGAAAATAGCGAGTTTGCGGACTACAGTACTTTTGAGGAACATGGTTCAGTTTTTAAGAAGACCATTCCGGTATCCCGGCTTGTTAAAAAAGTTATTCAATGTAGAGATTATAACCGATAAATTTCAAAGAGGTTATTAAATCCAAATGGCGAATTGGTGATCCCGGCCGGATTTATATCTTGAAAAATATTTTTTTCCGGTATAGAAAATACATAATGCCCGCTTCCAGTGCAAATACAACGAGCGACCCGATAATTTCTGTAGGTACATGCGGAAAGTTCACAAAGCCAAACAAACCGCGGTTGATGAAAAGAATATATCCGGTAAACCAATGATCGCCCACGATTTCGAAAAACAGGTAAATGAAGATGGAATTCATTCCGAATATCGTAAAGAATAAAAGATGGCGCTGATGTTTTTTAATATCAATCCACCAGTAGCAGATTGCCAGGAACAATATGCAATAACCTCCGGACGCAAGTACAAAAGCGCTGGTGGCTATTCGCTTGATGATCGGGGTAATGCCGGTCCAGTCCAGCCCGAACCCCAGCAACAATAAAATACCGCTGCTGACCAGCAGATACTTCATTTTCTCTGAAGAAGTTTTACTGCTCAGCAATATTTTGCCTGCCAGAACGCCCCAGATGGTATGGGCACTCGTGGAGATGCAATTGATGGCCACCCATCCGCCGTTGTTTACTTTATGCATCAGCAGCAAATCCACATAATTTCCGAAATTATGCTGATCTGTAAAAGGCTGGTCAAAACCAGGTATATGACTGTAACGGTAAAGGAGCTCCGGTATCAGCAAACATAAAAAGCTTACGATGATCTGAACGATGATGGGAAAATCCATGATCAGGAAAGCCACCAGCGTAGTAAAAGACAGCTGGGTCAGAACGTCCCAGAGTTCGAAAGACAATCCTTCCTTTCTCACCGCATAATCAAGCACTCCCCAGAAGAATAGCCAGAAACATCTTTTCAGTATTTTGACAAAGGACTGCATCCAGGTCATCTGCTGTCTCCGTTTTTTCATGGAAAAAGCCAGCGCAGTTCCCGCTACAAACATGAATACAGGCTGAACCAGATCCCAAAAATGCAAGCCATGCCAGGGATGATGTTCAAATTGACCAAGGATATGCGCGGTCCATGATCCATCAACGGCCGCATGCAGGTGTTCGATGATCAGGGTGCTTTCCAGGGTCAGCAATACCATGGTCAGCCCGCGGAGAAAGTCAAGGGATAACAGACGGTTATTCGGCTGTGTTTGTAGTTGAGTCATAAATACACGGTTTGGTTGGGTTCAATAGATAAATATAAATTTTATTGCTTCTCCTTTCGCCAGTGAGCAGCGGATATTTTCAGCGTCCTTTTCCCAGGAAGCGGAATTATTTTTTTCTGACCGGATGTCCAGGACGCCCCTCGGTATGCGGATCAGAAAATGATTTGTACTGGTTGCCTTTAAGGTGCATGAATTAATTTTGTTGTTTTCCCAGTTCGCGCTTATTTCGACGCCCCCTCTTGCGCAGAGCCCGTGAAAACTGCCCTCCGCCCACTGATCGGGCAGCGCTGGCAGAAGCGAAATAGCGCGGCTGTTGCTCTGTATAAGCATTTCCACGATTCCCGCACAGCCTCCGAAATTCCCGTCGATCTGATAAGGCGGATGACCACAGAATAAGTTGGGATAGGATCCTCCGCCATCCACCATGTTAAAGCCCTTGTCAACCGTGGGTTTCAGCAAATCGCGTAAAACCTGGTAGGCATGGTTGCCATCCTGCAGTCTTGCCCAGAGATTGGTCTTCCACGCGAGAGACCATCCGGTTCCCTGATCGCCTCTGCCTTCCAGGGAGGCTTTTACGGCTTTTGCCAGTTCGGGTGTTTGGGCAGGCGTTATTTCATTACCCGGGTATAATCCCCAAAGATGAGAAACATGGCGGTGATGCGGCTCGGTTTCTTTATAGTTTTCGAGCCATTCCATCAATCTGCCATCCGGGGCAATTTGGTTGGGTGGCAGTTGGTCAGATGCTTTCTTCAGGGATGCAGCGAAAGCTGCATCTTTTTTCAGCAATACAGCGGCATCCGCAACATGCGCGAACAATTCGCGGATGATCTGATTGTCAATAGTGGGTCCCATACAGATGGCGGCCTCTTTTCCGTTGGGAAGTAAAAAAGAATTTTCCGGGGAGTTCGACGGAGCGGTTACCAGCCAGCCATGTTTATTTTCCCTGATCATGGAACTCAGATAAAAAGCCGCTGAAGCCCTGAGGATGGGATATGTTTTTTCAAGATAGGTTTTGTTGTTTGTAAAAGCATAGTGCTCCCAGAGATCATTGCAGATCCAGCCTGAGCCGATATTGGTTGCACCCCAGCTCGGATATTCTCCGGGAGAAGTATATCCCCAAACATTGGTGATGGCATGCGCTACCCATCCCTTTGCATGATAATAAGTAGCTGCTGTTTTTTCGCCCGGGGCCACCAGTTGTTTTACCAGCGCGTAATATGGCTGGTTGAGCATGGGCAGGTTTGCCTCTTCAATGGGCCAGTGATTCATCTGGATATTGATGTCGAGGTGATAATCCCCATTCCACGGAGACTGGACCGTATTCGCCCATAAGCCTTGTAAATTGGGCGGAAGGAGTCCCGCCCGCGTACTGCTGATCGCCAGATATCGCCCGTACTGAAAATAGAGGGCGGCTAATCCAATGTCTGACGGATCGTTTTTGAAGGCGTCCAGACGTTCGTCCGTAGGAAGACCGGAATTCACATTGCTATTCCGCAGCTCCAGACCGGCACGGTTGAACAGCGACTGAAATTTTTTGATATGGGCTGCTTTTTGAGCAGCATAGGGCTTTTGCATGGCGGAACGGATCAGTTCAGCTGTTTTTTCTTTATACGAAGAGTCCCTGAAATCTGTGCCCGAAGAAATATAGATCGTTACAGCGTTGGCATGTTCCACCCGCAAAACGGAATCGCCGGAACTGAGGCTGCCACCATCCAGTTTCATGCGGATGCGCGTCAGGTAACGCATGCCTTTGCCATCCGTTCCGTTGTTGAGCCGGCCTTCCATTTGCAATTCTTTTCCATCAACCCGGGTCCTGTATCGTTCAGGACGGTCAAGACCGGCTTTCAGGGAAATCATTCCCTTCCGGCTGGCCGTCAGCCGGATGATGATCACATCATCCGTAAAGCTGGTAAAATACTCTCTGTCAAAAGTTACCCCATTCACTGTATAACGGCAATGGGCAACCGCTTCAGGAAGAGAAAGGTCGCGGATATAATTTTCAGCCTTAACCAGGCTGGAATCCTGTCCATAGTCAAATTGAAGATGCAGGTTGCCCAGCACCTGGTAACTGCCATAGGGTTTGTTGGCCCCGTTTCCCTCTCCTGAACCGGCGCCTTTGCAAATAAATGTTTTATACATGAGTTCCTGCGCCTCATCGTTTTTCCCTTCCTGAAGCAATTGCCTGATCGGAGCCAGGTATTTACCGGCGCCGGGATCATCGGCGTCCTGGGCACCGCCGGACCAAAGCGTAATATCGTTAAGTACCGTGGTTTCATTATTTATTCCACCGTCCGGCATGGCGCCGAGACGTCCGTTGCCGAGCGGAACACAGGCTTCCCAAATGGCAGCCGGTTGTCTGTACCAAAGGCGCAAAGCTTGCTGGCCGCGGGTGAAGGAGAACAGCATACAACCCAGCATCAGGGCTAACAGATCTTTATTTTTCTTTCTCATAGCAGATACAGTTCGTTATATTTTTTAATGGACTCCCCAATTTTTATTGGGCTTGTCACCCATGGTTAGCTCCAGAACACCGCCCGCCATGAGCGTCGCATGGTCCAGCCAGCAGTGACCGTAGGGTTTGCCATTCAGCCTGGCCTGCTGAATGTAGATATTTTCGGGCGCATTATTCCGCGCAAGGATGGTAAATGTTTTTCCTTTGGCATATTTCGAATCCAGAGAAATCAGGATCCTGTTGAAGACAGGACTCGTTATCTCATACCGGGTACTGCCGGGGCATACAGGATGCAAACCCATCGCCGCAAGAACATACCAGGCAGACATCTGCCCGACGTCTTCATTGCCCACCAGGCCTTCAACGGAATTGTGATACGCCCTCCTGCAGATCGCCCGGCTCCATTGCTGGGTAAGCCACGGATAACCGATCCGGTTGAACAAAAATGCAACATGGTGTACCGGTTCATTGGCATGATTATAATAATCGTTCCACATCATATTTTCCGGCGTTTTCTGAAAAAAAGATTGCAGGTCTTCCATCACCTTTGCATTACCGCCCATCAGTTTCACCATCCCGGGAACATCCTGCGGAACGAACCATCCCTGCTGATAGGGATTGCTTTCCACCGTTCCGTAGTCCTGTTTCAGCCGCCCTTCTGCCGGCCAGGGTTCCCAGGACCCGTCTTCTTTTCTGGGCCGGAACCAGGCGACGGAATCATCAAATACATTTTTGTAGTCCATGGACCGGCTGCTGTATTTTTCCTGGTCTTCTTTTTTTCCCAGCCCGCCGGCAAAGCTGGACAGGCACCAGTCGGCGTAAGCATATTCCAGGGTTTTGGAAAGCCCGTTTTCACCGCTGGTATATCCTTTTTCTCCATTGCCGAAGAGTTCACAGGTATGCTGCGCATATTGATATGCTTTGGCCACGTTAAAATTCCGTATGCCCTTGGCATAAGCATCTGCGATTACTGACACAGCCGGATTTCCGAGCATACAGCCACTATAGGCATTCAGCAATTCCCATCTTTCCAGGTAGTGTTTGCCGCTCTGGTCTGCCAGTTCAACCAGTGAGTTGATCATATCGTTTACTACGGTGGGATTGATGATCGTTTGCAGCGGAAACTGGCTTCTGAATACATCCCATCCGCTGAAGATGGTGCGTTTGGTAAAACCGGTTGACCGGTGAACCTCGCCGTCACCGCCGGGATAACGTCCATCCACATCCGAAAAATTCCTGGGATCAATCAGGGTGTGATATAATGCGGTGTAAAAAACTGTTTTTTCCTCCTCGCCGCCGCCTGCAATCGAAAGCTTGCCCAGGGCCCTGTTCCAGAGGTCAACCGCCTGTTCACGCACTTTGTTGAAATCCCAGTCTTTTATTTCGGCATGGAGATTCCTCGCCGCGCCTTCCATGCTCACGAAGGAAATACCGGCTTTCATCAGCACCTGCTCCTGGTCGTGGGTGGCGAATTCAGTATAAAACCCCAGGTGCCTGCCCGATTGCTCCTTAACGCCGTCCAGCCGTTGTGCTTCTGCAATCCTTTGCTGGTAGCGATCGCTTTCCACGTCTTCTCTTTTCCGTGTCCAGCCGGCGGGTATGTTTGCGCTCCACACACCGAAATGTTTCAGGGGCTTGCTGAACCGGGCATAGAAGTACACCGTGTAGTCAGCATGCCCGTCGCCGTCGCCCCATCCGCCGCCGTCCGGCGTACATTTCATCCAGCCACGGATGGTATATTCGTCCACTACCTGCACATATTGGGAAGTGGAGGTCCCTCCTACCCTTCTTGCGAGGTCAATCTGAATACGGGATTGCTGATTGGCGGGAAACGTAAAACGAAGTATTCCGCTGTGCGGCGCGGCAGTTATTTCCGCCCTGATTTTATAATCCGTCAGGGTCGCTGCATAATATCCTGCAGATGCTTTTTCATCTTGTTTGGAAAACCGCGAACGATAACCCGTTTCAGGATGCTCGGGTTTCCCGGCGCTGGTCTTCAATGGCCCGGTGGTTGGGGTTACCAGAAAATTGCCCAGGTCACCATACCAGCCCACGCCACTCATCTGGGTGAAAGCAAATCCTTCCAGACTGTTATGTTCATAACTATAGCCGGAACCGTTGTCGCCGCCGGTGATCGTATTCGGACTTAACTGTACCAGACCAAAAGGCGTGGCGGCGCCCGGAAATGTTTTTCCCAGGCCGTGAAAAACCCCTGCTTCCGCAGAGCTGGTGCTGGCGCCGATAAATGGATTTACATAAGATGCCGGTGTTTTTTTTCCGGAGTGTGGCTGAACCGGAGTCTGCCCATTAACAGCGCCGGTTATGGTTGATAAGATCAGAGCAAATAAAAATTGACTTAGCTGTTTCATGTGCATGCATTCATTTTGTTCAGCCGGTTATCCTGGGTCTGTTTTATTATTGATCTAATAAATATGCAGCATCAGGTTCTCAATTTGTTGCTGGTTCAGTGCTTTCCTGAAGATCATCACGTCATCAATATATCCATTGAAAACCCGGTCTGGAGATCCCGCATTCCGCCCGATATTCCAGGGAAGGCCGGAATAATTTGCCATTCCGGTTTCACCACACGGATTCCGCTTTTCGCCTTTTTTTGTTTCCACGAGCCTGCCGTCTACGTATAACTTATAATCCGTTCCGTCGCTTACTCCGGCCAGATGATGCCAGTGCCGGTTCCAGTTTTCGGGAACCGCTGCCATGGCTTCATGACCTTCCCAGCCGTTAGCGTAGAAATTGATGATCTGGTTGCTTCCTTTCAATTGAAGACCATTCCAATCGCCTTTGGAAATTATATCCGCAAAATTCTTTTCTTCTTCCGGATACACCCAGGCCATTATAGTGAGTTCCCCGCTTTGTCCGGAGGTATCGTGCGGAAAACTATCCTGGAATTCAATATAATCTCCCTGTGAGGCATTGGTCTGTATCGCTTTTCCATAAATGCCCTCCACCCAGTTTAATTTCCCTTTAACTATGCCATTGTTTCCATTTCCGGAAAAGTCCCGGATGCTGTTTGTCTCCCCCTCATCAAAATCAAGCACCAGCCGGGCATCCAGGGACGAAAACAGAGAATCTTTGTAAATGGTTTTTTCGCCGGGAGCCTGAACACGCACCAATACCGGCGTCAGTTTCCCGATACCGATATGGCATAAGGCATCCATGCGGGGTATATATATAAACTGAATTTCCTTTTCTTCGCCTGCTCTTAATGAAATTTCTTTTGATTGCATCTCTTTGCCATCAATAAGCAGTTGGGCCTTTGTTGCTCCCGGGATGCTGCCAATATTTTTTACGCTGGCGCGAATGTCCATGCTGTCGCCTGTCTTAACCAATCGTGGCATCGGAATTTCCGGGTACCGGTAAATAAATTCCGGTGCTGTTTTCTGAACCTGCAGTTTCAGGGGCGGCAATCCCGGGATGGACAGAGCATGTTTTCCCTGGCTATATAAAGTAATGGATATATGAACCTGTTTATATTCTCCGGCGCCCAGTACTTCAGAAACCGTTTGCAATGGTTTGCCGTCTAACCAGACCGGAACCCGAATGGATCCTTCCACCTGGCTTTTGTTTTTTACCCACACGGAGAGATCAACGGCTTCATCGGCTTTCAGAACATGTTTGGCAATACTTAATTTGCCGAATTTGAAATCAGGTATGCCGGAAGTCATGGAATAGGCCGCAGGTCCATGCTGCCCCCATGATTTGTTTGGCTTTGGACCCATTTCGAAAACCAGGGTCTTACCACTCAGTATGTCCGTATGCGTGATCCATGATTTGCTGAAAGGCGAGCCATTGAGCGTGGCTGACTGAATATATCTATTTTCCCTCGAAACATGGTTTGCAATTATATTAAACTGCTTTCCGTTGGAAAGATGAATAGTTGTTTTTTCAAAAAGAGGACTTCCGATCTGATACTGCGCCGTTCCGGGAGTGACCGGATAAAAACCCATGGCGCTGAATACAAACCAACTCGACAAGGCGCCCAGATCATCATTTCCCGGAATGCCGCCGGCATCAGCGGAATAACTTCCTTCCGTAATGCTTCTGGCCCACTGCTGGGTTTTCCAGGGTTGCCCGGAGAAATTAAAAAGATAAGCGTAGTGCAGCGGCGGCTCATTATCATGTACGTAGTGACCTTCCTGAAAACATTGATTCAACCGCTCCGAAAAGATTTTCTTTCCGCCCATAAGATTGATTAATCCCTGTACATCATGCGGCACATACCATGTATAGGTCCAGGGCGTACCTTCGCTATAACCACCCGTTGCCCATTCACCTTCTTTTGTTTTGGCTTTCATAAAACCGTCTGCGGGATCATAACTGTTCCTGTAATTGCGGGCCCGGCTAAGGAGCGTCTGCCAGTCCTTCAGATATTTTTCCTTATTTCCTGTTTTTTCCAGGAAGCTGGCTGCAGCCCAATCGTCGTAAGCAAATTCCAGCGTATGGGTAACGCTGCTGGTAACATTAGCCGGTACATATCCGTACCTGACAAAATCCGCCATCTCCCGGCGCGCATAGGGCGAATCCAGCATGCTTTTGCGCATGGCTTCGCAGGCTTTTGAGATATCAAAATTCCTCACTCCTTTTACATAGGCATCCAGGATAAGCTGGGTATTGTGATTACCCATCATATTGCCGGTGGGTAGCCAACCAGTTCTGTCATACACCGCCAGTTCCGATGCGATCATGTCGCCTTCCCTTTCCGGTTCGAGGATGCTGATCAGGGGATGTTCACTTCTGTAAGTGTCCCAGGGATACAGGCTGCTGTATTTATTCTTCGGAGAATCCGCATCAGATAAAACAGCCGGCATGAACAGGGAGTGATAAAGAGCCGTATAGAATATTTCTTTCTGTTCCTCATTGCTCGTCTTAATTTCTATGCGGCCCAATTCCCTGTTCCAGATTCTTTTTGCCTTCATACTGGCTTCTTCAAAATCAGGTCCCGGCATTTCTTTGCCGATATTGGTTTCCGCACCGGCATAGGAGTTCAGCGAGAAGCCTATCCTGACCAGTATCTGCTCATCCGAAACTGTTGAGAAGTTGATGAAATATCCCCGGGAGTCCGCCGCTGAAAAAGCAGATGACCGGTTTTTTGATTCCTGCGCATACTCACCAGAAGACTGAAAGGGTTTGCTGAATAGCGCGATAAAATAATATTTTCCGCTTCGTCCCCTGATCTGGCTGCTGTCAATCCTGGTAACATCCGAAACATCCGACAATACCAGATGAGCGGAACCTGATTGGGGAAAGGTAAAACGACAGAGCCCAGCGTGACCGCTGGTTGTGAACTCCGCATTGATTCCGTAATCTTCCAGTTTTACCTGGTAATAATAGGGAGTAGCTTTTTCCTGTTGATGACTGAAAGCAGATCCATGAGCCGGTATTTCGCCGGTGAATGCCATCAGCCTGAAGCTGCCCCTGGATGACCAGCCGCTGTGATGATTCAGAAAACTGAAACTATTTATTCTTCTATCCGAGTACATATATCCGTCGGGGCCGATTTGAACCATGCCAAAAGGAAGCAACACGCCCGGAAACGTTGCACCCCTGGCTTCCCACACGGTAAAATGACTGGATTTTTCCGTTCCGATAAAAGGGTTTACGTAGTCCACAGGTTGCCTAACCTGAGCCATTGTTTCGGATGGCCAGCCAATCCATAAAAGCACGGTAAGCGATAATAGTTTCTTTATCGCACGGTTGGCCAGGCTCAATCGCTTCATATTCATTTTCACGGGTTCCAAGCGTTCATTTTATTTTTCTGTCCGGTAAAAAGAGGACGGTACTAATTTTTTCTCCTGCAGATCAAACCTGTATTTCAGCTCCAGGAATTTCGTGCTCTTGTCCTGAATATAACTCAGTTTGAAAGCATGGAGGCCTTTTCTCAGGGCAATCCTTCCTGATTTTTCAACATTTGAGTGCGTGCCATCGTTATCCACCACCAGTTCCTGGTCTATCCACAACTTCGCTCCATCGTCGGCGGATACGAAAAAGGTATAGATCCCTTCTTCGGGAATCTGGATATATCCATTGTACATCAGACCCGCGTATTCTTCCCGCGGTAACTGGTCCAGGGAAATTTCCTTCACCAGGTTTTCCTTTACCGGTTTTGCAGTTTCCAGATCGTCCACGGATTTTGGTGATAATTCATACACTGAGACCTTCAATCCCTTCTGCAGTGTGGCATTGGGTTTTACCGCAGGCAAGTAGGATAAAACGGTTACCTGTGCTGTTATGGTATCACCCGGCAATGCACCTTCTTTAAAGGATCTTACGGAAAGTTCCCCTGAATGAGCCGCGAGGAATGGCGCTGTATATCTGGTTGAAGATTTGTCCGGCACCTGGCCATCCAAAGTATAATGATATTCGGCATCAGGCGGACCGGAGACGGTGATCAGGGGCTTCAGCGATTTGGACGGATAGCTGATATCAACCTTTGGATTGGTGGCGAATTTTCCGAATGCATTTATTTTGATTACGTAAGCGGACTCGTCTTTTATCCTGGCCGGGTCGAACGGTGGTAAACTGACCAGCACATCATTTCCCTGCTGTTCCCAGGCCAGTGTTTCCCCCGTTTGCAGAAATTCCATTTTTGTGCCCGGCGTTATGGACAGATCCCGCAGCACAAATTTGTTGTTGGCAGGCCATACCGGCAGGATAGCATATAAGTTATTCTCCGTGGGATTATACGTAAAAAAGCATTGCATGACGGCGTATCCCGGATCCGGATCAACGGTCAGTTTCAGCAATACATCTCCGCTGGTCGTAGCGGGATTGTAGTTTCTGTTTCCTTCACTCCATTGTGCTTTTGTTCTCCATCTGACCGTATTGTAGATGGCTTCGTGATTATATTTCATCCAGTTTCCGATCTCCAGTAATCTTTCCTGCATGATGGGCGGGATTTTTCCGTGAGCATCGGGTCCAATGTCTAAAAGAAAATTGCCGCCACCGCTCACTTTATCCACCAACTGAAGCACAAGCGCTTTGGCGGAATTATAATCCCAGGCATCTTCTTCGCGGTTATAGCCATAGGAGAATCCCATACCTCGGCTTTCTTCCCAGTAATGGTCTGAAAAATTTACGTTGGGTTGATATTCAGGAGTAAACACACCGCCGTGCTCAAATCTTACGCCGTTGCCCCAGCGGTCGTAGGTGACCACTTTATCCTTGACCGGACTCTCATTATACATCCATTGCAGGAATTCTTTTGATTTCCAGAAATCGGCGCTCTCATCCCATTCACCGTCTGTCCAGAACACATCCGGCTTATAGGTGTTGATCACATCCTTCATCTGCGGCCATTCATGATCAGTCACATATTTTTTCCGGTCGCTCAGCCACATCGGATTGTACCATTCATATAAAGAATAATAAAGCCCTGCGTGCACCGTTGTTTTGCGAAGCGCCTTAAACAGATCGCCAAGCAAATCGCGGTGAGGGCCGGCTACCGCTGCGTTCCACGGAAATCCCCAGGAATCGGAGGCTTCTTTGCTCGGCCACAGCGCGAACCCGTCATGATGTTTTGAAGTAAGTACGACGTATTTAGCGCCAGATTTCTCAATCAGTCTAGCCCATTCATCCGGATTGAAAAGCTCTGCTTTAAAGCGGTCGGCCAGCTGATAATAAGTTAGGTCTCCAAATACTTTTTTGTTATAGGCCACCGTGGCCGAATCCCCGCTCTTCAATCTGTTCTGGTACCATTCCGCGTAGCTTCCTTTGGGCGCAAATGCGGGCACCGAATAAACACCCCAGTGAATGAAAATGCCAAATTTGGCATCCTTATACCATTGTGGAACCGGTCTTTTGTCGAGGGATTCCCAGGTGGCCTGATAGGTCTGTGCATGCACGCCCCCGGTCATAAAAAATAATATCAGCAACAAACTCCATTGACCAGGCAAACTTCTTTTTCGATTCATGATCATTATTTTTTCAGATTATTGATTGCGATCGTTCCACCGGGCTGGCAGACCAGCGTCAGGTATCCGTCTCCGTTATCTTTGGCCTTAACGCCTTTTTGAAAACTGATTTTCCACGCGGCAAAAGGTAGTTTCAACCGGGTTGTTCCGCCCTTTTCTGCGCTGATTTGTACCCCGGCTATCTGCCCTCCGCTTTTCTGCGCGCTAACCAGGAACGCGCCTTCTGCCCGTAATTTCTCAAAGGATATGTTCTTCCATGAATCCGGGACAGCCGGCATAATTTCGATGAATCCGGCATAACTCTGCAAGAGCATTTCCTGCAGGCCCGAGGCAAAGGCAAAATTGCCTTCCAGGGTAAAGGGCCGGTAGGTAAATGAGGAATAGCCGGATCCGGTCTGGTCGCCATTGAGATGAAAACTGTTTATAGAGCAGAATGCTTTGGCAAATATTTCCAGCGCGGTGGCAGCACCCTCGCCGTCTTTTGCGCGGGCCTTCAGACTCGCGAGCCAGGCAAAGGAATATCCGCACCAATTCGCCGGTCCTACTTTATCAATCAGGGCCAGGGAATTTTTAATGATGGATCTCTCCCTGTCGCCGTGCTCCCACTGCAGCAGGCCGAGGGGATAAATCGCCAGCAGGTTGGAAAAATGACGATGTGATTCATCATAGGGTTTGGATGGCGCAAACTTCAGTTCGTTTTTGTCCGTTAATGCATAGTCGCCGAACTGTGATCCGATGGTATTCCAATGTGCAGCCTCTTTTTTCAGACCGAGTTCCGAGGCCAGCTCTTTTGCGGCAGCAAATGTGAATTTCATCAAAGCCAGATCGTAGTTGGTATTTTCCATAAACCAGGCGCTAAGACTGTTGTCATTGATCTCCGGACTGGAACTCATGGGCAGCTTTCGTTTTCCGTTTTCATCAGGGGAAGTCATGTCCTCTAAAAACACAGCAACTTCTCTGATCCAGGGATAAGCCCGGGTTCTTAAAAAAGTTCTGTCCATGCTGTATCTCCAATGCAGGTAATAATGATGCGCCAGCCAGGCCGCGGTGGTCGGCGATAAAGAATATTGAATCCAGCCGCCCATTTCAGTTCCGTCCAGGGTGGTTACCCCCGGCACCGCCAGCCCTTCCTTATTGAAATATCTTTTGGTAAATCTTTTATAATTGGCTTTGTTGGCATCCAGGTGATCGAGATAAGACAAACCTTCCTCCAGATGATTTCCACTGTAGCAGGGCCAGTAACTCAGTTCGGTATTCAGGTCATGATGAAAATCTCCTTTCCATGGCGGAAGGCGTCCGTTATCTGCAGTCCATACCGCCTGCAGGGATATGGGCGGCGCCCCCCTGCGGGCTGCTGAGCCGAATTTGTATTGTTCCAGATACCATTGTTTTTCCAGCACAGCTTCCGGTACGTGTACAGCTGATTTGCTCCAGAATCCCGCCCACCAGCTTTTGTGTGACCGGTAATCTTCGTCATATCCCTTTTTCATTTCGCCGGCCAGATCAATTCCTGTGCGGTTGATTTTTTTGTCAGGGAAATGCGAGGAAATACTCCATACGCCTTCCAGCGTGTGCGCGTTTATTTTTTTCCAATACACCTCAACCTCGTAGCTGAATCCGCCCCAGCCTTTCTGAAGATAAGTGATGTGGTTGCCGGTCTTTTTAATACTCCCCTGCTGATATCCCAGCAGGCTGAGATCGTCTCCTTCCACGGTTCCCCGCGCATTGGAATCAATGGCTCCCTGGTATTTAGGAGCCTCCAGCATGGGCACGATATCCTGTGGCAGGTTTTCAAACCGGAACCAGCCAGCGGGTTTTGTAGCGTGAACAAAGGTTTTTAAAACAACCCCGTTTGTCCATTTCACCGTACACAATGCATTTTGAATAAACAGGTGCACATCCTGAACCGCTCCCCATTCCCGGGTATCAAATTCCAGTGCGGCGCCGGGAATTTTGGAAGGCGCCGGATCATTCAGATAGGGGTCATCGAAATATCGCTGGACGATAGCATAATCTTTTTTTATCACCTGGCCGTAAACCCACTGATAGCTGAATTCCTTCCGGTGTAAGCCCTGCATGGGCCGCATGTCCCAAAGGTCGGCCCGATCCAGAGAGAAACGGAGGCGTTCTCCTTTTTGCCAGACCAGCGAGCCCAGCATGCCGTTTCCGAGCGGAATGGCCTCATCCCAGCGTGTTGCCAGGGAGTCAAAAGAAAGATCGTGCGGCGATGGCGTTTGTGCGCAGATAATCCCTTTGCATAGCATGAGGAGAATGAGAAGCCGGATTGATTTCTGTATTATAGCCATTAGTGATTACTGTTTAGGGTAAGACAGACTTTCTGCAATTTAGGGTGGTCCGACACTTTCTTTCCGTCAATAAAAATAAAAAAGCCTTTGCCTTTTTTATATCGCCTACCTGTTTTATCATACAGCACAGTAAGCATATGTCCGTGATATAAAATCCGGTCCAGACAAAAATAGTCCCATGTATTATCAGGCAGCAGCGGATTAATAACCAGTTGATTCCCCAGTTGGGGTCTGATGCCGATCAAACCGGAAATGATCAGATCGCAATAGGTGGAATGATTATAATCCTTTCCTCTTTCCACGCCTCCTTTTTCTGCTGACCAGGTTCCGTTCTCCCATGTTTTTAACCGGGTTCTGGCGATCCAGTCACCGGTATAGGGATTCAGGTTTTCATCTATCCAGGGCACCCGCTTTCCATCCTCCCGGGTTAACTGCTGCGCATTCGCGTACTGTCTGAGTAAAGTAAAATAATCCTTCTTTCCGATATATTTCTGCTGATCGTTGTTCAGGGTATTGGCAAGACCGGTTAAGGTAACCGAACTGGCAAATGGCCAGCTGGGCCCATCCCACTGGCATTCATGTCCTTTGTAGGAGATGGCAAATCCGGGATGGTTCTGTTCAACCGTGGTGAGCCCGAAGGGTGCAAAAAAATAAGATTTATCCATTAGGAATTTCCAGGCGCGCTCATCTGAAGATCGGGTCATATTAAAAAACCAGGGGGTATAGCCCAATAGTTCCCGTGCGGTACAGAATGGAGCGCCGGCTCCGCGGGGAAGCACTTTAAAAAATCCGGCATCGTCATCCCATAGTTTTTCCTGCAGTTTTTCTTTCAGCCGGTCTGCCTTCTGATCGAAAGTGGCTGCTATATTTTCTTTACCTGACAAAGCGGCGATTTTGGAAATCGCCCGGGCATCTCCGTACTGATAAGCATTGATGGTTGGCCGGTAAGCCGGTTTTTCTGAATTCTCTCCGCAAACGGATACCTCCATACCATCTTTTCCGTCGATCTGAAAATAGAGCCCGGTGCTGTCGCTGTTTTCTTTTTCCCAGAGGGTATAATTGTTCACCAGGTCGGGCAGCAGATGTTCCGCCTGCGAAATGTCACCGGTCACAAAACTCTGGTTCAGCAGGGCATCCGCCATCCAGCAGCTGTAAGCGCGCATATCCCCGCCCCCCTTGTACCAGAAGCGGATATAATCCTTCATATAAGCCTGATCGTGGAGCCATCGGCCTTCGTACACATGTAACGCCGCAGCACAATTAATCGTATTGTATTTTCCGGCCCAGGATACATCCGGCAGAAATTCCAGAATCACAAATCCCTCCGGCGTTTTCCGGATGTGTTTTCTGTACGTCCACCACCTGAAATAATAAGTTTGTTCCATCATCTTGTCCGGGCAATCCAAAAGCGGAATATTATCGGATAAAAACTTCCAGCTCTCGCTATTTGGAATGTATTGCGGATATAGTTCCTGATCGTTCACGTTAAACGAATCAATATAGTGCTTAAACGATTCAGAATTCAATACAATCGTTTGCGGATAAATTTCCTGCGAAGCCCAAAGGCAGCAGATCAGCCCAAAAACGATATATTTTAACCTGCTGCGCATCCGTGTTTTTTTTTAAAATCCCAGGTTTAATCCCTGATGTATGGCAATGCCGATCTGCTCTTTATTGTTGCGGCGGCCGTTGTAGTACAGAAGCCAGCGGTTTCCATCCTGAACGGCATAGGGTTTATATACGGCGCTGGAATCCCATTCCTTTCCTGGCTTTATGATCGGATTATCCGGATATCTTTCCCAGTTGTTTATTCCGTCCCTGGAACGGGCCATTCCGATCTGCGCGTAATCAATGTTTTTAAACCCGATATAAAACATCAGGTAGTCATCCTTTCTTCTGATCACCTGACAGGCGGTCACTTTATCCTGCTCCCAAAGATTATTTTTATTATTACGGAAGATGGGATTTCCGGCATATTTGCTCCAGTGAATTCCATCCGGGCTCGTCGCATAACCAATGGCATCCGGTTCATATTGTTCACCGCCTGAATACCACATCCTGAATATTTTTTGGGTCTCATCCCAGATCACATGAGGACACATCAGTGCTTTCTTCTCCCAGGGCTGCTCCGCCTTCATTACAGGCGCGATGCCCGTGCGGATGAATTGTTTGCCATCGTCGCTCACGGCATAGCCGATGGCCGACGCGCTGTCGTTTTCGCCGGTATACCACATATGATATTTGCCGTCCTTATAAATCACGACCGGCCTGTTTACATCCCGTTCCCAACCACTGCTGTCATTGTATTGCAGGCAGATCTCCGGTTTGGTCCAGTGCAATCCGTCGGTGCTGGCAGATAAGGCAATGCTCCGCTGCGGCCGCCAGGAGCAATACATTTGGAATTTCCCGGGCTGATCATGCAGCACGCTGATATCGAATATGGTTCCCAGGTCTCCGCCGAGAACGGGATTACTGTCGTATTTTATCCAGCCGCCGGCTGTTTCCTGTTGGTAGTGAGATTGCAATTTGCAGGATGATAGCCCGGTTGCCAGTGAAACAAATAGAGAATAATAAATAAAATATTTTGACATGCAATGGCTGGTTTTACTTTTTGCTTTTTGTTTTTATTTCAACCGGTTCCCCGGCCTTTAAAGAAAGCCGGATTCTGTTCCCGGTTACGCGCCACTCCGGGGCTGCCCCTCTGCCTTTCTCGGTCAGCGAAAAAACCTCCAGTTCTTTACCGCTGTATTCTGGAGGAAGAACCCAGTCCGCTGAAGATCCGTTTCTGCTAAAGGCATAAATGCCGCTGTCCAAAGGAATAAAACGGTCATCGTCCCGCGCGATCACCAGGTTGCCGCGACTGACCAGCAGGTGATTGTTTTTTGTATCGATATTGGCGATGGTGCCGTCATCATAGTAAACCCTGATCAGGTCTGGTTCTCTTTTTACATTCCGTATCTGTCTTTGCTGATAATAGAGGTAGAGTAATGAGCCGAGATAGATGCGTTCTTTAATGGTATTCCAGTCTTTGACGAAACTCAGGTTCTGACCGATTTTCCGGTAAGCCAGATCCTCATGCAATGAAGTGCCCAGTCCGCATTCGTACCGTCCGCGCCCCTCCCCCAGCCCGCCACCCAGGAGTTTGCGGTGATGGATCATCAGGTCGGCGTCGCTTGGGTCGTCCATATGATAAACACCTGCTATCCACCCCGTCAGTTCCTGGGGATTTCCGTTCTGACCTTCGGTGGTTACTTCGATCCCTTTCTCTTCTAGCCATCGTATAATGGGCTTTAATCCCAGGTCGAGCTCTTCCCTGACGCCAATGCTGTCCTTTTCCCAGGCCGGGTTGCAGTTGATGGTTCGCATAGCGTCCAGGTGTACAATTTTTTCAACCGGTACCGTTTTCAGAAATTCTCCCAGTCTGTTGAATATGGCGCCCGATTTTACATCTTTATAATGGGAAATATGAAAGTTGCTATCGGTTTTCAAATAAGACATTTGCCAGAACATCGGGCCCTTGTCGTAATCTGTGGCCATCAGCGAACTATCCCAGTCTTTGTTGAATCTAAAGGCATCGTCAATATTCAGGTGGTAAGACAAAATGGTATTGAGGTGGTCCCGGTACCAGGCCGATTTTTTGTATACCTCTGAATGCTGTCCGAGCCGGTCGTTCCATTTGTCCAGCGCGGGATATCCGGTATCATGCCCCTTGTATTGCCAGCCTACGAGGTACGCAATCTGCGGAATACCGTCTGTGATGTTATGGATGGCGGTAACAATCTTATCCAACTGATCCAGTGTGGTTGAAGGCTGGGATTGGTCGGGCCTGTCCATAAACACCTTATACGCGATGGATCTCCGGATAAATTCCGGGACATCGGGCAACTGGCGGTTCCGCCAAAAAAAATAATCATGGTCATCCGTCAGGCTGTCGCCGTTCATATCGTCCGCCAGAAATAATTTCGCCTGCAGATCCGGCATGGGTTCACCCATCAGCCGGTGATAATAAGTATTCAGTCCAAGAGAAAATCCCTTGCCGGGGCCGCCTTCCACGCGTATGGGGAAAAGATCGGTATTGCTGACCAAACCCGCTACCAGGCCCTGCTTTCGCTGCCCTTTCGCATTTTTGTAATCCGGCTTCCACAAACAGGCGTCAATTCCCGATTCACGGGAAATGCTGTCCCCGACCCGGCCGCTGAATTCGTCCCAGGTCCAGAGTCCCCTGATGGCGAGCTTTCTTCTTTCAAAAGGTTTATAGAGGGAAGACTGGCGGGTCCACCAATGCATGCTGCTGTCGTCCGAATGCAGTAGCGTTTTTTCTCCCCAATCCAGACGGAGGAGCTTTTGGGCTGTATCACGGATATGATCAGCCGAAACGAGAATAGCATCGGGCGTCAGCGTGATGGTATAGTCGAAACTTACAAAAAGGGCCGGCAGATACATATGATATATGAGACCGGATGTTTTGTTGTTTTCCGAAACGGCCTTTTCTGTATGGATGGTCCATTCCTTCCAGGGATACAGATGACCGTTCACCCACCAGCCCGTTGATCCGGAATCTCCCTGCAGGGAAAGCCCGGACTGCTTCATCGTATAGGACCGGATCAGCGGAAGATCGCCGGACAATTCCAGTTTCAGCTTTTCATTTTCCAGCATTTTTATTTTCTGTTGCTGATGGCAGCCGGGGGAAAATGCCAGGAGAAACATAAAGGATGCGTTAAAAAATAAAGCTTTCCGTCTATCCATGAAAATTCATTTAATTTTAAAATTCATCATTGCGTTCTTTCCGATCCAACCAAAGCGTCTCCATTATGAAGAAAATCCTTTTTGCCTTATCCGGTCTTGTCCTGCTGGCCTTAGTCATTGCTTTTTTCATTCCTTCTGTTCAGAAAAACCAGGTTTTTATCAGTAATACCCTGGATAATATCGCCGCTTCCACCATGAAACCGGCCAGTTGGATCAAATGGGACTCTTCGGTTCGCGATGCCTGGCAAAAAGATTCAACATCCTGCAATTTTCACGCTGATACTGTTCATCATAGTCTCGAGCTGAATATCCCGGGAAAAAAAATCACGGTCACCCAGATCAATTATCTTTTATATCAACTGGAAGAAACAAAGGGCTCGCAGCATGCCATGTTCATTTATTCGATAGTTCCCTATATTGGTAATGGCCAGCCGACCTCATTTCATAATGTCCGGATCAATTATGATCAGGATTCCAGATTACTCTACAAGATTCTGCCATTTCTTAAATCCGAATCTTTTGCCGATAAAACCATCTCGGGATTAAAATCCTACCTGGATGATCCGGCCAGGTTTTATGGTCTTCCCATTCAATTTAAAAATCCCGCTGATACCATCTTTCTGACGCAACAGGCGACGGTTACCGGTAAACAGGATATTTTTAAAACGCTGCCTTACCTGTTTAAAGAACTGGATAGCTTTGCGGTTGCCCATCACGAAAAGCCAACCGGTTTAAAAAACGTCTCCTTCGAATTCCTGCCGGGTGATACCACAAAGATTGTGGCGGGTATTCACATCAAACAGGTCATCGAAGGGGACTATCTGGTCAAATGTCAGCAGTTGCCGGGCAATCAGGTGCTTGTGTCTGGTACCTATGAAGGTGCTTTCCGCGACCGGTTCACTGCTTACCGGGCCATGGAAAAATATTTGTATGATCATCAGCTGTTAAGCGCTTCGGCTGATTTTGAAAAATATTTGTCTCCTCTGCCGGTTTCCGATACCTCAATCATCAAGATTGAATTAATTTATCCGCTCCGCTCTTCAATAACTCAGTAAACGGAGGGCGCTATTATTAAATCCAACGATCATGGCTTTTTTTCCATTGGCCATCCGGATGGGCTCAATGCTTCTTACCTGTCCGGAAAGCGTATCCAGCGGAGGCGAAAGGGGCAGGGCAGCCTTGAATCCGCCTTTGCCGTTTCCATGATATACTTCAAGGGGCATCGCATCATAACGTCCTTCGAATGGTTCGGTTCCGAAGAAATCGCCACCCGTCAGCAAATCCATTTTGCCATCCCCGTTAAAATCATGGGCAGCAAAAGCGAAAATAGGTGTCCACTGCAACGTATAGGGAAGTGCGGAAGCTGAAAAATGTCCCTTTCCGTCATTGATCAATACCGTGGAAGCCAGTGTGTAAGCCTTAAACAATGCGGTACTGTCCAGCTTTTTGCCAAATATCTCCTCCACCGTTTTTCCGGCCATCTCTCCGTAAGTCAGATATCTTTTCTTCAGATAAGGAAGTCCTTTTTCCAGATTTTCTTTATTCAGAAAGGGATAATATTTTCCTTTTTTGGCAATCGCCATGATCTGTACCATGCGGCCATTGCCCATGATATCACCCACATACATCTTTAGCGGATATTCAGTGCTTGCCGTGAGTTTGCTGTTCAGCCCGTAATTTCCAAGCAACAGATCATCAAAACCATCTCCATTGATATCGGCTATTTTTATTGTGCTCCACCATCCGGATAAATCCACATCGTCACTGGTCAGTGTTTCCCTTGTAAAATGGCCGTGATTATTTTTAAAGAGAATCGGCGGCATCCACTCGCCGGTGACGATCAGGTCTGGCCATCCATCCCTGTCAACATCCATCCAGACTGCATCCGTGACCATGCCGATATGAGACAGACCCGGAATCACCTCGTCGGTAACGATGCTGAAGTTTCCTTTTCCATCATTACGCAACAGATAGCTGGTGGGTGGCATTCCATATATTCCGGCGTTGGCCCGCCCGCCGACAAAAATGTCCTGGTCCCCATCCTTATCGAAATCAGCTGCGCGCACAACGGATTTATTTTCATAAAGTGGCGGAAGCGTCGTTGATTTTGTAAAATGTCCTTTACCATCGTTAAGGTACAGGCGGTCCAGGAGTTCAGGAGCATTACCGGAGTATTCATTTCCGCCGCTGGCCACATACAAATCCGGAAATCCGTCTCCATTAACATCAATAAACCGGGCATCCACATCTTCGCAATTACGGTCGGCCAGAAAAACGGCAGAATCCGGCGATGCCGTAAAGCCGGCGTCCTTTTTTTGTAAAAAAAGATTGCCGCCCTGACCTTTGGCTCCGCACACAAAGAAATCTTCAAGCCCGTCCCCGTTCACATCGGCTACCGCCACTTTGGGGCCGGAGGTGGACAATTCATGCGGGAGAAATATGTGCTCGTTGAAATCTATAAATGAATGGTCTTCCTTGTGAACGTAGCGAATGCCGGATTGTACCGTGATGTCCTTTAGTTCCGAGGAGTCCTCCGTATGCAGGAGGGAATTGACAAAGGCGTAGTGGTCCCTGATGGTATCGTTTTTCTCCCGCTGGTAAGTCAGCACCAGTTTACGATTCGTTTCCTGCTTGTAGATTCTTTGAACGGTATTATCCGGCCAGATCACCACGATGCTATCCAGCAGGTTATGCTGTCCAAGACCGAAATGCAGTAAAGGTTCACTGCTGCTCATAAATCCCCGCTCTGGTTGCAGCTCCTGATAGAATAGTTTTGCACCGGCAAACAAAAAGACTTTGGTTCCTATGCCGAAGCTGTTTGGTGACTTACCCTTCAGTTGAATGGTAAGATAATGGGATAAGGGATTTTGCGCGCGCACATTATTTCTGTAGATGCCCGCGGGTTCATTCATATTGTTCGTTACCAGGTCCAGTGCGCCGTCCCCGTCGAGGTCGGCGTACGATGCTCCCTGGGATAATGTTGCTTTTTCAAATCCCCAGTCAGCCGACCGGTCCTGAAATTTCATGCTGGAGTCTCCCTCATAAATATAATTGTGCCAGGCTCCGGGAGGCAGGTGTTCCAATATCCGCTTATCGTGTTCCCGCTTGCCCACACTGGTATGACGCTGGGGCAGGCTGGAAATGAATTTATAATAGTCCAGATCATTGGGGCGGCTCTTGATGCCGTTGGAAACGAAAATATCATTTTGCCCGTCAAGATTGTAGTCTGCTATGAGCGGCCCCCAACTCCAGTCCGTGGCGGAAACACCACTATACAATGCGATGTCTGAAAATTTCTTTCCCTTACCCGTATTTAACTGAAGGCAATTGCGTGCGTATTGATAGTTATATCCAAAACTCCGCTGATACATATAGAGGTTCAGCGGATCGTCCCCCAAAGAGGACTTCAAAACTTTTTCGTCCTCGGGAAGCATATCCACGGTCATGATATCCGGCCAGCCATCGTTGTTAATGTCTGCGATATCGTTCCCCATGGAAAATTTGGACTCATGCCCAAAGGCCTGATTGTTCATTTCTTTGAACGTGCCATTGCCCTGATTGATATAATAGTAATCGTTTTCGTGAAAATCATTGCTGACATAGATGTCATCATATCCATCGTGGTTCAGATCCGCTACGGCCACCCCAAGTCCATATCCCAGGGCGCTGCTGTATATCCCGGATCCTTTGGTGACATCGGTAAAATGACCGCCGTCGTTACGATATAGTTTGCCACCGCTTTCCGGGCTGTATTTATCCCGGAGGGAAATGGGTCCGTAGGAATCGGTCTGGTGTGTTGAATGCTGCAGCAGAAACATATCCAGGTCTCCGTCTTTATCGTAATCGAAAAAAACAGCCTGGGTATTATATCCGACGATATCCAATCCCCATTTTGCGGCGCTTTCTGTAAACGTATTATTGCCGTTGTTTACGAAAAGCTGGTTGCGGGAATGCTGAAAATATAAATGCTTTGCTCCGATAGAATCCCTTTGGTAGAAATTGCCAACGGTGCATACATAAATATCCAGAAGACCATCTCCATTCACGTCTGCCATCGTAACGCCGGTGGTCCAGTCTGCATGGCCACCCACGCCTGCACTTTCTGTAATATCCTCGAATTTGAAATTGCCTTTGTTCAGGTATAGCTTATTGCCCCCCGTATTGGAAGCAAAATAGATATCGGGTAAACCATCGTTATTGATATCGCCGATGGCAACGCCGGCTCCGTTGTAGAAATACATGTAATCCAGGATGCTGAGTGTGTCGCGATCCTCATTGCTGTTAACAAAATGAATGTTTGTTTCCGATGCTGGCAGGATATTGAACAATGCCGGTGGCCGATGGGAACATCCACTTAATAATGCAATGCAAAAGATAAAAAAGTAAAGATGTTTGTTCACGCTGCTCAAGATAAGAAATTACTTACAGCGATATGATCCTTTTAACAAAAGCAGGAGTAGCTGTTAGGCTACTCCTGCATGACGGCTGCCGAAAATACCGCTTCTATTTGGTTTTCATATATTTTAATATCCGGGATTCTGCTTCAGATTTTTATTGGTATTAATCTGAGCCAGGGGGATAGGGTAAAGCATGTTATGACCATCCGCTGCATCCGCAGGTTTGGGCGGATAGGTGCGGGCACCGGTGTAATATCTGACTCCTGTGTTCATTTCAAAGCGGATCAGGTCGCTTCTTCTTACGCCTTCCCAGGCCAGTTCCCTTCCTCTCTCAGCGAGTATGTTAGCAGGCGTCAGATCGGCAAGTGTCCAGTTGAATGCGGGATTGTTCGAATAGGCGCGCATACGAACGATATTGAAATCGTTCAGTGCACCTGCCAGATCTCCACTGTAATACTCGGCTTCTCCTCTCATCAAATAGATATCTGCCAACCGAAAAATGACAAAGGCATTTCCCATACCGCCATTCGTGTTGGGTCCCTGTTGCGGCCAGTACTTGATATTTTTAAGGCCAGCATGCCGGAATGTTGCGGCGGGATTATTGAACTCGGTCATGTCCGCGTAAATAATGGTCGGCGTGTAGATATTGTTATAGAAATCGCCGATTTTAGTGGTTGCCTTTTCTGATGCCACCTGATTTGCATCGCCATATGTACAGCATACGTCATCGTTATCTACCACCCAGTTCCTGTAAGGCGGGTAATTGCTTATCCCGTCGCCCTGAAATTGCTGGCCGATCAGATATTGTCCCGCACGCTGATCATTGAATGTGCGTAACCGTTGATGAACGGTACGTCCGTTTATAACCACACTATTTGTGGAATAAACAGAACTGGTATCAAAGTACTTGTAGAATTCCGTGGTCGTGGATGCCCCGTTGTTTCCAAAGTTGCAACACGGGATACCGAAAGTGAGCGCCGAATTAAACTCTATGGATGCCTGAATCAACCCATTACCCTGTATGGTGGGGCTGTTGTCGAAAAAGGGCACGACGAATATATTTTCCGAACTGGTATTATTTACTCCGTGGAAGCAGTCGTAATAGTCTGGTTCGAGATGGAATATATTACTTTGAATTATAGAATCACACATGGCTATACATTCTGCATCTTTCCGCGGACCCGGCTGATACGGGAGGGTCGGTCCGGACAAATAGACAGACGAATTAAGATACATTCTTGCCAGCGTGGCGAAAGCCGTCCACTTGTTCACTTTACCGTAGGTAGTCGCGTCTACGGCGGGAGACAAATTGGGGATTGCGGCTTTCAGATCCCTTTCGAGTGAATCAAAAACATCCGCTCTGGGAATATTGGTTACTGTGTTGGGATCTACCTTAAAATTGGTAACATAGGGAATATTTCCGAACATGTCCATGCCCTGTAAATAATACCAGGACCGCAGAGCGGTCATCTCCGCTATATCGGCATCCATAGTGGCGTCCGTGCCTGCCGGTAAATTCTGCAGGGTGTAGATGACAAAATTACAATTACCCGCACCGGAGAAAATCGGACTCCAGCATCCGTTCATGTTGCCATGAACATCATTCTTATCTTCCTGGTGGAAATACATCTCCGTCCAGTACCCTCCGTCACCCCAGTCGGAACCGCGCACCGGATACACCATGTCGTCTGAGGCAATTTCAGTAGTATAGCCGGGGCTGCTGTGTCCGACCACATTGGGAAGATTGGCATAGGACGGCGCTTTACCCGCTGAAATTTCGGCAGCATTTCTCCAAAATGTTGAACTCGGTATCGAGCTGTATGTTTTTACATCCAGCTTGGTGCAGGACACTCCGATGATGGACAACATCAGTATCACCGGCGCCCATTTTCTTATATCTGATAATCGATTCATATTAAAAATATTTCTTAGTTAGTACAATGGTTAATTTTCAAACGCACAGGATGGCTATTTTACTGTGACCGATACACCGATGGTAAATGACCGGGCTCTTGGATAAAATCCGGCACCCGAATAGTTGTTATCGATATAGGCCTGGCCGGATCCTGCGCCCCCGAGACCACCATATGCGCTCCTGAGGGAAGTGGCCAGATTGCCCGTATTGGAACGAGTTCCTCCGGCTCCGCCGACTGGAGAAATTTCCGGATCAAGTCCTTTGTAAGGTGTAATGACGAACAGGTTATTGCCCGACGCATATACGTGAAGGTTTTCCAATCCCGCAACGTGAGGGAAAGTGTAGCCAATCGTTAAGCTCTGTAACCTGAGGAAAGATGCTTTTTCCAGCCAGTAATCAGATGTCGTCGGTCCGTCTTTTAAACCATTGGTAAAAGTTTCTTTCAAAACGTTCAAACCCGGAAAGCGGGAAGCATAATTGGCGAGATTCAGCCTGGCATTGTCGTAAATCTTCTGACCGTAATTGCCATTGAAAGCAGCAGTCAGGTTCCAGGATTTAAAACGGAAGCCGGTGTTAATTCCATAGGTAAATTTGGGCGCCGGATCTACATAATAATACGTCGGGTTTCCATTGAAGCCCACTTTGGCAACGCCTGCAGAATCCATTAGCTGTGTTCCAGTCTGATCTATGCCCACAAAATGAGGCAGGTAAAATACATTAGGCGTGTATCCGACCTGGAGATAGGTTAGCGGATTGAAGCTTAAGCCTTGACCGCCGGCAGCCCCCGTGTTAATGTGGTCAGTTGCTACCGGATTTCCCTGCCAGCTACCGGAGAGGCTGGTTACCCGCGTATGCACCGTGGTGATCTGTCCGCCGACAGACCAGTCAATATCTTTCTGACGAATGATGAACACATTCAGCCCGAGTTCGACACCTTTGTTGGTCATGCTACCCACGTTGGCAAGCACCGAGCCGATGAAATTGGGAGGAGTTTGCACACCGTAGTTGTACAGCATGTTCTTTGTCTTGTCGTTGAACACGGAAAGACTACCCGTTATCCGGCTTTTCAGGAATGAAAATTCAACACCCAGGTTTTGTCCCACACGTTCTTCCCACCGGAGATCCGTGTTCGGGTTTTGAATGGGCGTATATCCAACCGGCCATAGGTTACCCAGGTTGGTCGGATCGTAGGTATGAACGGAACCGCCCAGCAGCAACAGCGTATTGTAAGCGCCGATGGCATCTGAATTTCCCGTTACACCGTATCCTGCATTGATTTTTAATTCATCTAACCAACTCACATCTTTCAGGAATTTTTCCTGGCTGATCCGCCAGGCAGCAGACACGGCGGGGAAGTATCCGTTTTGATAGTTCGGTCCAAATTTGGAGGAACCATCCCGGCGGATACTGGCTGTCAGATAATACTTGTTATCGTAATTGTAGGTTGCCCTCGCCAGGAAAGAGATCAGCTTATATTCCTCCTTATAGGAAGCAATGTTTTGGAGGGCGTTAATACCGGACTGTAAAGCATTGTACTGATTCCCGTCTACCAGGAAACCAGCTCCTGATGCGCTATAATTATCGTCCTCATAATAATTATATTCATACACACCGGTTGCAGTTACATTGCTTTTTCCAAAGCTTCCCGAATAATTAATATGCAAATCGCCTTTCTGCGAATTGTTATTGGACGTTGACCTGAATGCATTGTTATTAATGGCAGTTCCGGCCCCTGGGATGGTGGGCAAATAATAATCGTATTGCGTGTTGAACTTGCTGACGTTGCCGAACGCTCCGATCTTCAAACCTTTCAGCAGTTCGTAGTTGACCGTGATGCTTTGCTGATTCAGATTGTCCGTAGCTTTTTTATACTCATTATTCTGAACCCAGATCGGATTCAGGTAATTGTAGTTGTAGATCGGATTATCCACGCCATCCACTTTTTCAGGAGTGACGGGCAGGATATTATAAGCCCAGTAAAAAATATTGGCATCCACATTATCATGGATGGTCTGGGTATTCAATACATTAACCTGAACATCCAGTTTATCATTAAAGGCCTTCTGATCCAAACTCAGGCGAACACCCAATTGTTTTCTGCCTGTATTGATCACAATGCCTTTCTGGTCCTGGTAGTATACGGAACCATTATAAGTGAATCCTCCTGTTCCTCCTGAAAGGCCCAGTGAATGACTCTGCGTATATCCCGTTTGCGTGATGGCCTTCTGCCAGTCACTGTTTCCTCCCTGGTCAGAGTTTGCCGGGGCAAGTTTGAGATATTCATCCCTGTTTAGCAGGTCGAAGTATTTGGCATCTTTGGAGAGGGTGCCATATCCATCATACGTAAGCCGGATGCTTCCAGCTTTTCCTTTCCTTGTCGTAATAAGGATTACCCCATTGGCGCCGCGCGATCCATAAATAGAAGCTGCAGACGCATCTTTAAGGAAATCGAATGTTACGATATCTGCCGGAGGAATAGACGAAAGCATTTCGTAATTGTCCAGGATAATTCCATCAACAACGATCAACGGCGCCTGCTGACCTATCAGCGAAGTCTGTCCGCGTAAACGGATGATCGGATTAGAGTTCGGATCACCATCTGGTTTGGTTACAACCAAACCCGGCACCTTGCCCTGGATCGCATCCATAGGCGTTGTAACAACACCCTGATTAAAGTCTTTGGCTGAAATGCTTGACACAGCACCTGTAATGTCTTTTCTCCGGGCTGTACCATAACCCACAACCACTACGTCATTCAGTGTTGAGTTTTCCGGTATAAGACTAACGGATACTTCATCGGATGTTCCGATGGCGACAGTCGCGGTAGCGTAGCCAACATTTGAAATTTGCAGTGTCCTTGCGTTGGAGCGAACCGTGAGAGAGAATTCCCCTTTTTCATCTGTAGAAGTTCCTGTTCTGGTCCCGTTCGCCAGCACTGTGGCTCCCGCTACCGGTTCCCCTTTTTCATTGGTAACTTTTCCGGTTATCCTCCTGGTCTGTGCGAAAGACTGACTGATGATGGCGCAAAATAACAGGCTGAGCACCACTATCTTTTTTAAATAATGTAGAGGCATAAGCAATTTGTTTTAGTATGATAAAGTTAGGATTAGCGTCCGGCACAATAACTTATGCAAAATCAAGCTGTTAACGGGCTGTTTGGATATGATCATTTGGGCGCCCATAACTCTCAGATATCCAGCATATTATAATTGTATGTTAAAACACGTCCAGGCCCGCAAACGTTTGAGTTAATTCTTTGTAAACAAGCTTATTTTTCAACGCAACCGATTGTTCTGCCCTCTTTTTTCCCGCGGCAAAAAGAACTCAATAAAAAAGGCCGCCCCATTTGTTTTTGACACGGCCTCTTCTTCAGTTTTCTTACGCATCACGCTTTAATAAAGTCATCGCTCCACCGGTAGGCTTTTATCAGTTGTTGTTCGCCTTCCTTGCCGGGATTTGCCGTTCCATGCTCCATGCCCAGAATGCCTTTGTATCCTTTATAGTAGAGATGCCTGAAAATATTTTTGTAATTCATCTCGCCCGATGTGGGTTCGTTCCGTCCGGGGTTATCCCCTATCTGTAAATAACCGATCTGATCCCAGCTCCAGTCAATATGTTGTATGATGTCTCCTTCATTCCGCTGCCGACTCCCGGAACATACCATCGTGAATAGCGTATTGCAGATTAAAAGGTTTGCTGTCGTTGAGTCTCTCTTTTTCTCCGGCTGTATTGGCCTTTAGTGAAGCGCCGGCGATTAAACCGGCTCCTGTCAATAACGATTTCTGCATAAAATTCCTGCGTTGCATCTGATCAGATTTAACTAATTAAATATTTCCTCCCTTGCTGAAAAGGACTCCTGAATGTAGTATTTTATGAACCACAAAAAAAAGTAAACATTGAATTCAAACGTTTGCACGTCATGGCCATGCCGACTACATTCCAAATTATCCATATCTTCATCGTTAATCCGGATAAACAAAATTTAACGAATGAAAAAAGCGCGCTACGTATTTTTTTTGATTTGCTTTCTGACCAATTTCAGTTTTCATGCACAGTCCCAGGAAAGATACCAGGCTAACTGGGAATCGCTTTCAAAATATCAAACGCCGGAATGGTTCCGGGATGCCAAATTCGGCATTTTCATTCATTGGGGCGTTTACTCTGTGCCTGCTTACGGAAGTGAATGGTATCCGCGTAATATGTACGATACGGCTTCCGATGAATTTAAACATCATGTGGCGACTTATGGCACGCAGGATAAATTCGGTTACAAGGATTTCATCCCGATGTTTAAAGCTGAAAAATTTGATCCTGTGCAGTGGGTAACCCTGTTCAAAAAAGCAGGCGCCAAATACATTGTTCCGGTTGCGGAACATCATGATGGCTTCGCTATGTACAACACGGCTCTTTCCCGGTGGAATGCATTTAATATGGGGCCAAAGCGGGACATCATCGGAGAACTGTCTAAAGAGATCCGCAGGCAGGGCCTGATCTTTGGCTTGTCGTCCCACCGCATAGAACATTGGTTTTTCCTGAACCATGGACGGGAATTTAAATCCGATGTACTCGATCCGCAATACGCCGATTTTTACGGTCCCGCACGTCAGGAAAATGAGACCATGACGCCGGAATTTATGAACGACTGGCTGTTGCGTTGCACAGAACTGGTGAATAATTACCAGCCGCAATTGTTCTGGTTCGACTGGTGGATTCAGCAGCCTGCACTGGAACCTTACCGGAAATCTTTTGCAGCTTATTATTATAATAAAGGATTGCAGTGGAATAAGGGCGTAGTGATCAATTATAAATATGACCGCTCCTTTCCCGACGGCGTGGCCGTTCTGGATCTCGAAAGGGGAAAACTGGATTCTGTTCGTCAGCTGCCCTGGCAAACGGATGATGCCATCGGTAATATCTCCTGGGGATATATAAAAAATAATACGTTTAAAACAGCCCGGTACGTGGTGACCAACCTGATTGATATCGTAAGTAAGAATGGCAACCTGTTGCTGAATATCGGCCCCCGTTCCGACGGCAGCATCACCGACGAAGAAACGCAGGTGTTACTCGGCACCGGGAAATGGCTGGATGTCAACGGAGATGCTATTTACGGAACCCGCCCATGGAAATTGTATGGCGAAGGCCCCACCCGATCCGCCAGTGGCGCTTTTGCCGACCAGACGATTCCTTTCAATGCAAAAGATATCCGCTTCACTACCAGGGGAGATACATTATTTGTAATCACCCTCGGACTGCCTGCGGAAAAAACAATCGTCAAATCCCTGGGATCAAAAACAAATCATGGCCTGATTGCAAACATCAGCATGATGGGCAGCACGGATAAAATCAGCTGGACGCAGCATGATGCCGAGTTGAGCATAAAGCCTTCGGCTCATTATCCTTCCGATTTTGCCGTGGTTTATAAAGTCATTTTCAAAAAATAATTAAGCACAACAACAACAATTTCTTCCGGTCAATCAGCCATATGTATAAAATAGATATTCTCAAAGCCATCCCGCTGGCAATCCTGTTTTGCGCCCTGATCCCTGCTGCAAACGCGCAAAAGAAAAGTCAGCAAAAAAAGCAGGAAGTGGATTATGTAAATCCGATCATCGGAACTCCGTTTGCCGGTTTTGAAAAAGACCTGCAGGGGGGCGGCACTTTCCCAACGGTGGGTGATCCGCATGCCATGACCAATTTTGTGGTGCAGACCAGTCAGAACAAGATGAGCCGGATGCCTTATATCTATGAAGACAGCACCGTCATGGGCTTTATGGGATCCCATCAGCCCACCGTCTGGATGGGTGATTATGGATATTTTTCGGTAATGCCTGAAATCGGGGAATTAAAAACACTGCCGGAAAACAGGGCTCTCCCGTTCAGTCATAAGGACGAGATCGCCAAGCCTTATTATTATTCCGTTTTGTTAAAGGCCGGAAATAAAAAACAGATCAGGGGTGAAATCACTGCGGCCAGCCGTTGCGGTTTTTTCCGGTTTACATTTCCCAAATCAGATCAGGCCCATATCGTAATCCAGGGTATCAACCTGAATCCGGCGCTGGCCGACCAGGCCAACGACGTGGAATCGAGGATAAAGAAACTGAAAGGATTTGTAAAAGTGGATAAAGAAAACAAAGAGATCACGGGATATAATCCTGACAGGCAATCCGCTCAGCTGGGCCCGGACCTTCCCAATTTCAAAGGATATTTCATCATTCAGTTCAGCAAGGCTTTTGATTCTTTTGGTACCTGGAGCGGCTCGGAAACTTTTCCTTTAACAACAGAACAATATGGTACGCGCATGGGCGCTTACATCAGTTTTAAAACGGAGGATAAGGAACAGGTATTGGTTCGCATGGCCACTTCTTTTATAAGTCTGGAGCAGGCAAGGAAAAATCTGAAAGAGGAGATTTCCGATTGGTACTTTGATAAACTGGCCATTCGTACGCGCAATATCTGGCAGGAGAATCTGAGCCGTATCGAAGTAGCTGATGTGCCCGATGCGCAGAAGACTATTTTTTACACCGCGATGTTTCATACGATGTTGTTTCCAAGAGAATTTTCAGAATATGGTAAATATTACAGCGCCTTTGACGACCGGGTGCACAATGGCATTTCTTATACGGATTATTCTTTATGGGATACCTACCGTGCGCTTCATCCGCTGCTGATCTTCACCCAGCCGGAACTGGTCAATGGCATGGTCAATTCTCTTTTACAGATGTATAAGGAAGGTGGTTGGCTTCCCATGTGGCCCAATCCGGCTGAAACGAATATCATGATCGGCACCCATGCCGATGCCGTGATTGCGGATGCCTATATAAAGGGATTTCGCGGATATGATGTAAACCTGGCTTACGAAGCCATCCGGCACGATGCCATGGTTCCTCCGGATTGCGATACAAAACATCTTTGGGCCGACCGGGATCCGTGGACGGCCAGCGAAGCCAGGGCGGGCATGAGTTACGAACATGCGGTTGGATACGTGCCCGTGGATAAAACATCGGAATCCGTTTCCAGAACCATTGAATATTCTTATGATGATTATTGTGTTTCGGTAGTCGCAAAGGATCTGGGGAAAACGGATGATTACAATCTCCTCACCCAATGGAGTAAGAACTACAAGAATCTTTTTATTCCGGAAACGGGATTTTTCGGACCGCGTAAATTCGATGGAACTTTTAATGTTCCGGATACTGTTGGCTTTACGGAAGGGGATAAATGGACTTACGCTTTTGGCGCCATGCATGACCCTGCCGGCATGATCGCGCTTATGGGTGGAAATGAAAAATTTGCTGCTAAACTGGATTCCAATTTCACCCAGGGTCATTATCATCACGACAATGAGCCGGGACATCATTATATTTATCTGTTCGATTATTGCGGTCAGCCCTGGAAAACACAGGAGCTGGTGAGAACCCATACCCGTTTTAACTATCGCGACGAACCGCTGGGAATCAATGGAAATGACGATTGCGGCCAGATGTCGGCCTGGTACATATTTGGCGTAATGGGTTTTTATCCGGTTGCCCCGGGTTCTGGGATCTATGCCATCGGCGCGCCGCAATTCCCCCGGCTCACCCTGCATTATAAAGTGGGAAACCAGGATCGCCAGCTGAACATCGTGGCCAGGAATTTATCCGCGGAAAATAAATATATTCAAAAAGTGAGTCTCGATGGAAAGCCCATCGAACATCCATTCATCAGTCATGCTGATCTCATCAACGGTAAAGATTTAGTTTTTGAAATGGGACCCAAGCCGAACTACAACTGGAAGTGAAAATCGGTTGCCCTAGGCGTTTCTTATCGTCGTCGTTCCTCCGCCTTCCAGTGTGAGTGCCGATGGTTTATTGGTCTTCCAGTTCCCCCGGGTGAAATCTGGAATGTCCACGGTTCTGGATTTTGAAGCAACGGATTTTTCGCCGAGTGGCGAAATGGCGCTCCACAAGGCGGCATCATAAACATCCAGATCGAGTGGCAATCCGTTACGCAGATTATCGATCAGCCGCCAGTCCTGTACAAAATCCATTCCCCCGTGACCGCCTATCTTTTTGGCGATTTCCCCTACGTGTTTCACGATGGGTAAGGTATATTTTTCTTCCAGATCCTTCATCTCTGCGGCGGTTATCCATTCATCCGGATTCTTTAAAGAAGAAATGCAAGCCGGTTCCGGATATTTACGGGCCATTCCTTTGGTGCCATTCAGCTGATGGATCCGGGAATAAGGACGAGGGCTCGTGACATCGTGCTGGATCATGATGGTTTTACCTTTCACGGTCCTGATCACGGTGGTGTTCATATTGCCGCGGTAATGCTTGTCGGCGAATTCCTGATAGTAGTTGTCCTTTGCCGCCAGTTCCCGCGCGGTGACACCCATCAGGTAATCATCAGACGACATGGACACCAGATGGTCCATCTGATCTCCGCGGTTAATATTCATGCATTGCGCCAGGGGCCCCAGTCCGTGGGTTGGGTAAAGATTCCCGTTGCGCATGGCATTTTCACGAAGCCGCCACATATCCATATAACCACCCTCGCTGATCTTCCTGAAATTTTCATCGAGCAGGTTATGCAAATAGCCGCCTTCGGCGTGAACCAGTTCACCGAAAAAGCCGTTGCGAACCATGTTTAAAGTAAGCAACTCGAAGAAATCATAACAGCAATTCTCCAGCATCACACAATGCTTTCTGGTCTTTTCAGATGTTTCAACCAATTGCCAGCACTCATCCAGCGTTATGGCCGAAGGAACCTCCGTCGCCACATGTTTGCCATTATTCATGGCATAAACCGCGATGGGTGTATGCAAACGCCAGGGGGTGCAGGTATAGATGAAGTCAACATCATTGCTTTCTACCAGGGCCTTCCATCCATCCACGCCGGAATATGATTTCGCTCTGGGCAAACCGGCTGTTTCCAATATTTTTTGAGCAGCTTCAACCCGTTCCGGAAGCTTATCACACAAGGCCTTAATTTCTGCGCCTTCAATATGTGATATCCGTTCTACCGCGCCCGGGCCCCGATGGCCAAGGCCGATAAAACCGATCCGCACTTTGTCAATTTTAGGCGCTGCATAGCCACACATATTGAAGCTGGAAACGCCTGACGAAGAGTCCGGTGCAGGCTGATCTTGTGATTCGACGCGCGGCAGCCGCAATGGGTTGGCCAATAAAGGAATTCCTGCAGTGAGTCCTGCGGTTCCGAGGGATAAATTGCGTAAGAAACGTCTGCGGTTGCCTTTCATATTGGTATTTTAAAAACGGGGCTTTTTAAATCAATTTCGAATATATATCAATATCAACCATCACGCGGGCGCAAACGTTTGTTATATTTAATAAGATTTACGCAATATCACGCAAACAATAGAAATTTGCCGTATTATTGAATGGGGGTTCACTACTGTAAATCATTATTTTCAGATAAAGGGTATGGATAAAAAACTCGCCACGCTGAAAGAAATTGCAAAGCGTTTGAATGTTTCGATTTCAACGGTTTCCAGGGCTTTGCATGATCACCGCAGCATCGGCATCAGGACCAAGACGCGGGTACAGCAACTGGCCAAGGAATTGAACTATGAGCCGAACCAAACGGCTATTTTCTTCCAGCAACGCAAAACGTTTACCGTTGGCGTTATCTTACCCCGACTCTCGGAAGCATTTTTTTCCTCAGCCATCAGTGGCATAGAAGATTGTGCAAATAAACACAACTATACGGTGTTGATGGGCCAGTCCCACGATAATGAAGAACGGGAAAAGAAAATCGTGGAGACTATGAAAAACCACCGGGTGGACGGGCTGCTGGTTTCCATTTCGAAAAACACAAGCAGTTATGAGCATTTTGAAGCGTTGAGGAAATACAATATTCCCATCGTTTTTTTTGACTGCATACCCCGGATGTCCAATATTCACTATGTGGCCTGCAATATGCAGTCCGGCACCATCCAGGCCATCAATTTCCTGATCGACAAAGGCCACCGGGTGATTGGTATGATCAACGGCCCGGAAAAACTGCTGGCCTGCCAGGAACGGCAGGACGGTTATATGAAAGCCATGGCCAGGAACCGTCTGAAGTTCGATCCCTTCCTGCTCATCTCGACCGATTTAAGTACCGAAATGGTGTATGAAGCCACCCGTCAGCTTTTGAACTCCAAACGCAAACCGACAGCCATCGTGGCTTTCAATGATTATGTTGCCCTGGACGCCGTTCAATACGCCAGAAAGGAAAAACGTAAGATCAACAAGGATATCTGTTTTGTGAGTTATGCCAATCTGCCCATCACCAACTATACGGCCTTTCCGCCGCTTGCATCCGTTGAACAATTCCCCTATCAACAGGGTCAGAAAGCTATGGAAACCTTGCTGGAGCTTATTGACAGTAAAAAGGATGATTCGGAAGTAGCAACCTATTTCAAGATCATACTTGATTCCCAGTTGATCATCCATGAAAATAAATGAATACCCTTATAAGCGAATTCATTTAATTACCCTTTCGCTCTGATTTTTATAAAAGAAGCGCAAACGTTTGTGCCGTAAGATATTATAATGCTATGTTAAGTTTGTCCGGTATGCCAAGTACGCTGCTTCGTTTTTATGGATTGGATAAAGATCAATGTATCGTCAGTCATTACGGGAATGGATTGATAAACAATACCTGGAAAATAATTTGCGGCGACGATGAATTTATTTTACAGCGTATCAATCAGAATGTTTTCAAAAACCCGCTGGACCTCATCGAAAATATCAGAAAACTATCCGCTTATTTCGAAAAGGTTCATCCCGATTATTTTTTTGTAGCGCCCCGGTTAACCTTGAAAAAACAGGACTTTGTCTTTGATCCGGAAAAAGGATATTTCCGGTTGTTCCCTTTTGTGAAGGGATCCTATACCTGCGATACCGTTGCCAAATCTTCCCTGGCTTTTGAAGCAGCAAAACAATTCGGCAGATTCACCAAAATGCTTTCCGGTTTTAGACCATCCCATTTGCGGATTACACTTCCGGATTTTCACAATCTCACGCTAAGGCATGAGCAGTTCGAATCCGCGATCCGGGAGGGCAATCCCGAACGCATTATGGAATCGGAGAAAAGTATTGAGTTCCTCCAGCAGCATAAGGGAATTACGGAAATATTTGAAAAGATTAAAACAAATCCCAATTTTATACTGCGCGTCACCCACCACGATACGAAAATCAGTAACGTTTTGTTCAGCAGGGAAAAAGACCTGGGTTTATGCGTTATCGATCTGGACACCGTGATGCCCGGCTATTTTATCAGTGATGTGGGGGATATGCTTAGAACCTACCTGTCACCCGTAAGCGAAGAAGAAAAAGACTATAGTAAAATTGAAATACGGGAAGATTATTTTACGGCCATAGCCCGGGGTTATCTCGGTGAAATGCAATACGAGCTAAGTGAAGATGAGAAAGAACATTTCGTGTATGCAGGCAAGTTCATTATTTATATGCAGGCCATCCGGTTTTTGACGGATTATTTAAATAATGATCTCTATTACGGTTCGAAATATGAAGGACACAATTTTGTCCGTGCGAATAACCAGATTGTTCTCTTAAAACGCCTGATGGAAAAGGAAGACAAACTGCTGGAGAAATTAAAGCCTTATCTCAATACCCGCCCTGTGTAAGGGAATTCCAGATGATATCATAAACGTCCGTGGCCTCGATACCATCGGTATCCATAGCCTGGTCGGAAATGAGCACCGGGTAATAATCGGGTGCTGTCGCCAGGCTGCCGTGAGATCCTTTGACGAGTGTTGCATCCAGCGGGATCACATCCATCACATACCGGAAGCCGGCCTTTTTACGAAGCAATTTATAGGCTGCCCGAAGTTTTGAGGTCATAAACATTTCCACAGGATCATAGCCAGGTTTTTTATGGATATCTACTACCCGCGCGTAGTCTGGCGCCTTGGCATCATCCAGCCAGAAATAATAAGTAAACCAGCTGTGTTCATCCGCCATCACCAGCAGGTCGCCCGATCTTTCATGGTCAATATGCCGCTCTGCCTGTTCTTTTTTATCGAGTACCCAATGAACGCCCGGAACTTTTGCGAGGAGATCCTTTACCTTTTCCCTTAGGGAAACATCGTTCAGATAAATATGGGCGATCTGATGATCTGCAACCGCAAAAGCTTTGGAGGCCCCGGCATCCAATAGTTCCAATCCCCTTTCTATCCGGATCTGTAATAATCCATGCTCCCGGAACAAACGGTTCAGATGAATCGGATTATTTACGGGACCAATACCGTATTCAGACAGGATGATAACCCGGGCCTGCTTCCTTTCATAAAAAGCCACAAGCTCCTTCACTACTTGATCTATATCCTGTAATTCTTTTGAGATCAATGAGATATCGGGACCGAATTTTTGTAAACAATAGTCAAGGTGGGGCAGGTAGATCAGGGTGAGTGTAGGATCATGGCGTTCGTCGGTCAGCATGGATGCATCCGCAATCCAGCGCGTGGATTTGATATTGGCGCCGGGTCCCCAGAACTGAAACAGGGGGAACTGCCCCAATGTTTTCTGCAAATAATCCCGCAGCTCTGCAGGATGAGCATAGCAATCCGGTATCTTTCGTCCGTCAGCCAGGTAGTCGGGCCTCGGCGTTACGGCAAAATCTGCGGTAGAGTACATATTGTACCACCAGAACATTTTAGAACAGGTGAAATCAGGATCGGCTGTTCTTGCTTTATCCCAGATTTTTTCGCCGGCTACCAGTTTGTTGGATTGCTTCCAGAATTTTACCTCGGCATCTTCACGGTCGTACCAGCCGTTTCCCACAATGCCATGCTCGGAAGGCCATTTTCCGGTAAGGTAGGTGGACTGTACTGCCGTGGTTACCGCGGGCAGCATGGGTTTTATGGACACTTTTCTTTTACGGGTAACATAATCTTTAAGAAAGGGGGTATGTTCCCCTATCAGGGAAGTGGAAAGTGCCACTACATCAATAACAACCGTTTTTTGCATTTTCATCACTTGGCATTATTCTTTTGCAGCATGCTATTTACCCAGCGAAGTTCCCGGATGATGGATTCGTCCAGCGGAAGCTTCAGAGAAGCCGGGAGTACTTCCCAGGTATAGGTCTCAATTTCCAGGTGTTGGGTAAACGGATCTGCTTTCTGTAAGTACAACACTTCCCTGATATGCTGTTGGGTGGACTGCAATATCCCGAAATCTTCTGCAAAAACAGGCACGTGAAAATGAGCCCGCCATTCCTTCACTTCTGTACGATCCTCGTCTTCCAGCGCTTCCGTCAGGTCAGGATAACGCAGCAGGCTTCCATTTTCCTTCCTGGCCACCACCTGATGCAGATATACCGGTTCATTATAAACGGCGAAAGCGTCTTTGATGGCCTTTCTTTCAGCCGCTTCGCCTGGCAGGGAGGCGCTCAGGGCCGCACTGATCTGTATTTTGCCTACGCGGATTCCTTTTTCTTTTATCTGGCGGATCACCTGTGCATGGGGTTCAAAACCGATCGCAAAATGACAAACATCATAACAGAGTTGTATATGCGCTTTAAGGAGTTTGGTCACCTCATGGCCGGAAACGGATATTTTCTCCGGAAGCTGGGCATGGCCTGCCGGGATGAGTTCATTTTCATACCATTCGATGAATTCTGCGCCGGTCTCCATTAAACCATCCGGTTCGGGCTCAATATCAAGGTGTAAACTTTTACCGGAAATTTTATGCATGCGGGCCAGTTCTGCAACTACCCGTAATATATTATCGGTCGCTTTTTGCCTGGCATTTTTTAACTCCTCGGGCGATCTGAACCAATGACGATAACTCATCGGAGATGTGGATACTCCGCCATCCATCCCTTCCGGAAGCAGTTGGTCAAGTATCCGGAATAGTCTGAGGCTATAGTCAACGCGCGCTTCGGTGGTCCAGTCGGGACTGTGCACCTGATCTTTCACCCGCACATGATGAAATCCGCCATAGGGGAAACCATTCATGGTGAACACATACGCGTCGTTTGCGCCCAGCCAGTCTTTGAAAATAGTAAGCTGGTCGTCATGAATCAAATCCAGACTGGCTTCATTGGACAATCTCAATCCAATGCCCATCGGCTTATCAGGTGAAAACTTTTTTTTGATGCCCGGAAAATATTTCTTTAATGCTTCAAAATGATCGGGCCAGCTCTCGCCGGCATGTATATTCGTACAATAGGTTAAATGGCCAGCGGGGGTAAGCATGTATATGAACGAATTTATAGATGATGCATCGTCTGCCGGGTACTGTAACTGCTCAATTCTTTTCCGGCACGGATTAATAATGCAGTATCGATTTCGAAAACCTCTTTGCCAACACCGATCTCTGTCATCAGCATGATGGTGAGTCTTCCGCCCAGATGTTCCCTGAATTCCTGCAACCCCGACAGCACGGGGCTATGCTGATCTTTGATCTGCATGAGCGGATGGGTGATTTCAAAACCCAGGTTTATCAGAACGCGCAATACCCGGTCTGCTTTTTCCGGAGATAAATAACCAGCCAGGGATGAATACAGGGTATCCAGGGCGATGCCCATGGCAACGGCCTCTCCATGCAATACTTCGAAATGGGTGAGTTGTTCCAGCTTATGGGCGCTCCAGTGACCGAAGTCCAGCGGACGGGAGGAACCCTTCTCAAATGGATCGGCGCCGCCGATATGCTTCAGGTGCAGGTCGGCGCAATGCCGTATCAGGTAATTCATTGTTTCCTGATCCCGGTTAACCAGATCTTCTGTATGTTTTTCTATCCAGGCAAAGAAAGCGGCATCTTTGATCAGGGCTACTTTAACCGCCTCGGCTATACCCGAGCGCCAGTTTCTCTGATCCAGGCTGCTTAAAAAACGGTCGTCATTAAACACCGCCACAGGAGGAGAAAACGTGCCCAGGAAATTCTTCTTTCCAAACTGATTGATGCCGTTTTTAACACCGATCCCCGAATCGTTTTGGGATAGAACGGTGGTGGGGATCCGGATCAGATTGATTCCCCGGTGAGACACGGACGCGGCATATCCGGCCAGGTCCAGCACCGAGCCGCCACCCACAGCAATTATATAGGAATGCCGGTCAATGCCATGTAAATGAACGGCTTTTGTTATTTGATCAAAATAGGCAGGATTGTTTTTCGCCTCTTCCCCACCCGGTATGATCAATAGTTCCTTTACGACCTCAACACCCGGATGGCGTTTGAAATACTGGCTTATACCCTGTTGTAAACGGGGATGCTTATCCGAAACACCCTGGTCAATCACAAAAAGGATTTTCTGCACTGCTTCCGGAACCGACCTTTCTTTCAGAAAAGAACTGAGTGATTCATTATCTGCTTCAAAAATGCCGGTGGTAAAATACACCCTGTATTCAAAACGCACACTAAATGACTGAGCCAGGTAATCCATATAATCAGACACAGGTTATAAAATGATAAAATTAATCAACATCATCAGGTTACAGCAAATAATCCGGATAACCAGAGGGATACTGGCAGCAGCAATACAATGAGCAGTGCCAGAACGGTGGATCCGAAAGCCGCGGCCCAGGATGCATCCATGACGATTAAGGCAATGACCCCGGCCTTTACCGCTTTACCTATATTCTTCCCGGATGGTTGCCGGATGGCTGAAAAAAGCGGCCTGAAGATCATCCACCCAAACAATAACAAAAAAATAAACGTAAACAGCAGGGTTTGTTTTGTCCATGCGAAATATAAAATGCTTCCCATTACCAGCAGGTAGAAAATGGATGCAGTGTACAATAAGGGCCGGCCGCCGCCATGCACTTCTCCCCTGCTGACCATGGTGATGGAAGCGATATAGATAACCGGTATAAAGGCCAGGAACCAGCAGGAACTTAAGGCCGTCGTTTGGATACTAACGCCCAGCAGAAGGTTTAGCCCTCTGCACAGGCCCATATTCAAGGGCCCGAGGAACGACTGATGTTTACCCCATTTGTCGTATACCAATGCGGCTAAAGCAATACTAAAGGCAATTAATCCCGATACCGGGTTTACCAGCAGCGATGCCATGATGCCGGCAAGCAGTAAAAAAATTCCGAGGAGAATGGCCTGTCTCAGGCTGACCAATCCGGACGGGATCGGACGTTCCGGCCTTTCCACAGCATCGAGGGATGCATCGAATACATCGTTAAACACAATTCCGCCTCCGTATAGTCCGGCGGTGCCTGCACATAAGCCAATCACAGACAGCATGTGATTGGCATTGCAGACAAAAGGGGTTAAAAATCCTGAAATGGTTATCCCCGCGAGTACATCGGCTACGGAAGTGACCATATTGGCAGGTCTCATTAACCTGAGATAGGCCGTTAATTTTTTCAAGTCGGCAATTTAACGGATTATAACAGAAGATTTATCTATGCGGGGTTGCTGTCCTCCCCGGAGAATCGTATTGCCTTCGAACTTCTGACTTTGATCTATTCCCTGTTGGGTTATAAAATCGGATTCCCTGATCTGTTTACTTTGACCAAATGCCTGGATCGCATTCGCATAAGTGACTGCCCGGATATCTTCATCGGGAATACCACGCGATTTCATCAGGGCTGCCGTTTTGGGAACAGCCAGTGGATCACTGATCCCCCAGTCTGCCGCCGAGTTGACCATAATCCGTTCGGTGCCGTACTGCTTTACGATTTCCACCATCCGCTCATTGCCCATTTTTGTAAACGGGTAGATGGTAAACGCTGCCCAGAATCCCCGGTCCAGCACTTCCTTCACGGTTTCTTCATTATTATGATCCACAATCACCAGGGCCGGATCAAGCCCCTGTTCGAGGGCTATGTCCATGCTGCGTTGTGTTCCTTTTTTCTTGTCCCGGTGTGGGGTATGGATCTGCACAGGCAGATCTGCCTTCCTGGCCAGTTCCAGCTGCAGCCGGTAGTATTTTTCTTCTGCCGCGCTCTGATCATCAAATCCGATTTCTCCGATGCCCACCACGCCTTCCTTATAAATAAAAAGAGGCAGGATATCCATCACCTGTTCGGCAAGGGCTTCATTGTTGGCTTCCCGCGAATTCAGACCGATGGTGCAATAATGACTGATGCCAAACTGGGACGAGCGAAACCGCTCCCAGCCAATCAGGCTTGAATAATAATCTCTGAAACTGTCCAGACCCGTTCTGGGCTGCCCGAGCCAGAACGCCGGTTCAATTAATGCTACGATGCCGGCATCCGCCATGGCCTGATAATCGTCGGTGGTGCGCGAAGTCATGTGAACATGCGGATCAAAAAAGTTCATGCCCCTGATCGCTTCCAGGTTTACCGGTATTTGTTTTCCTTTCACTTCGTCTCTTTCTCCATGGCCATCACTGCAACACATAACGTAAGTTTTTTGTTATTGATAAACCGGCTAACCGTTCAGGTTATGCCAGGTTAATTTTTTCTCTTCGATCTCTTTCTTCAGGCTTCCCCCATTTTCCCAGAGCCGTCGGGCGGACGGATATTCACTTTGCGAACAAACAAGCAGCGCAGCCTTCTTTTCCGTCTCATTCCCGCCATCCCATAATTTCCGGATATCGGGAAAATTTTCGTCATCCAGATATCTGCCGGCAAAGCGCCATAACTGGGGATCAACTGAACGGCCTGCAGCCCAGCGTTCATGGGCATAGTCAAAAAGAATGAGGGCAAGTTCTTTATTGGCTCTTTGATCTATCCCCGTAATGCGGTCCACATTTTTTTCTGTAAAAAATGCTTTCAGCACCATCTGGTTGAAAGCGGGCTCGTCCAGGTAATTCAATGGATAGCTGTTCTCATACATGATTGCTTCCAGCACGGTGCCGATATTACTGCGTATTCCTTCTGCGCAGCGCAGTTTCCACTCAGGCGCGTAAGCAAGTACCGGCAGGGCGCTGTATAAAGAGACCAGTTCATTCATGGATGCCCCTGAAAAAAGACTCCCTGTTTTCGCAAGGTAGGCTGTTTTGTCGGACGCATCCACCTGCATGATCAGCCATACCCGGCACAGCCGGTCAATACTCCATCCCCTGATGTAAAGTTCACGATCAGAAGACCCTGCCTCCGGATCAGACAATGCTATTTTTTTATTACCTGTTTTCCTGGGGATCAGATTGAATGTTTCCACCAGTGTGGAAGCATTTTTTTCGCTATACACCAACTCTCCTTTTTCTCTGAGCCAGTTCCAGGTTTCCCCATCCACATTCTCCCTGATAACGGATTCCACATAATTTGTCCCCTTCATCATTCCCTTGTTTTATTCAGGACGCAGCAAAGTAATTAACGGCCAGCGCGGCACCGGCGATCAGCAACCCGAAAAACTCCCTTGTTTTTTCGATATAGGGTTTTTCGGCCTGCATCGTTTCCACAATACTGGGCTTTTTGTACTTGAATATCCAGTCTCTGACTCCATCCTTACTGAAATACAGTTGTACTGCATAAATAAGGTATAAGCCAATGACGACTAAATAAACGACCGGATAAAATCTATGAAATATGGCAAGTCCGCAGGCTATGGCCGCAACCATATAAATAGACACCCATAACCAGGCATCCGGATCATTGAGGTTCACGTAGGCAAATAAAATAAAAGCTATAGTGAAAATACAATTCAGGATAATCAGTAACATAGTTTACATAAATTAACGTGGTATCACCTTCAGCACTCCTCTCATTACCATGTAATGACCCGGATAAGTGCATATATATACATACTCACCCGCTTTTTCCGGAGCCGTAAAATAAATGGTATTGGACTCTTTTGGATGCAGCAGGTTCGTATAGAACATCACTTCCGGCATAACCGGAACAAAATTCATCTTTTCACCGTTCAATCCCATCTTAACGGAAGCCTCTCCCACTTTGTTCGCAGTTCCCGGCCTGGTGATCACAAAATTATGCAACATATCGTCATTATTCCGGAAGGTGAGTTTTACCCGGGATCCCGCTTTCACCGTGATCGTCTCCAGGTCGAATTTCAAACCGGGTTTGGTTCCGATCACAATCGTGCGGTCCGGTCCTGTTTTCCATTCGATGGGTTGCCTGGTCAGGTGCTTATTCCCGGAGAATTTTTTTGAAGCAGCCGGTGAAGGGCGGTGAGCGGATGCTTCCATCATCATCATATGATGTTCCATCAACTTAGGATCCACCTTATTTTCGCTGGTGATGGCGAGCTTTTCTCCGTCGGGAATCCGGTTCAGCGTGTAATACCCGAAATTATGCAGGAGAGTGAACTGATCCGAGGATCTGACGCCTTCAGCCCTGATCTCGTGGATATATCCCAGTTTCATGCTGTCTACTACCAGACGCACTTTTAAATGATCCGGCGAAACGGCGATGGCTTTGATGGGGCAGGTTCCCTGGTTAATGATCGGACTACCGTATTCATGATGATACATATACGTGAAGCTGGATATTTTCCATGAAAAAACATCCCGGGCAGTTTTTTCATCCACCGGCTGCGTGAATTCAATTTCAAATCCATCGGGTCTTGCCTGAACCGTTTTCATTTCGAAAGGCATTTTCCCATTCCACACCAGGCGCTGTAATCCGTACAATCCGCCACCGGTTGCGTCCCAGCCCCTGGCCGTCATACCAACAAACATACTACCGTCAGATCCCCAATTCAGCCGCAGTATGCCGGAAGAAAATCCTTCGCGAAAAGGGAACACAACGCCCTGATATACACCTTTTATTTTTTCAAGATATACACGCATGATCTTGCTCTGCCCCTGGTCTCCTACAAATAACTGCCCTTCGAATGGACCCATTTTTCCTTTCGATTCATAACTGAGAATGCCGGAAGTGGAGATGCCAAGGATCGTATGCGGAAACCATACAGAGGGTGTTTTTAAACCAGGTACTCTTTTGGCCACTTCGTATTTTGGTTCCCCTGTATCCGGGATATCGCTTTTCTTCAGTTTTACCGGTGAGCCGGGTTCTCCCGACCATATCAAGCCTGCCGGATTGCCCAGGAAATCACCTTCTTCCACATGGGTAATGCTGCCAGACCCTACCCAGTCGCCCTGATTTTCGGCATAAAATATATCTCCCTTATCATTCAGCGCAAAGCCCGCCGGTGAGCGCAGACCGGTAGCAAATGGTTTCATTTTTCCATCGCGGGTGATCTTCAGCATCCAGCCATGCCATTTGGATAAGCTTTCCCCGTAACCAATCCAGCCCAGATTGAGGGTTTCGATCATGTTGCTGTCCTTATCCAAAACCGGCCCGTACGCATACTCATGGTAGTTACCTGCCAGCGGCCAAGAATAAATGGTTTTGTATTCATCGGCTTCTCCGTCTCCATCGAGATCGCGCAGGCGGGTGAGCTCAGATCTTTGGGTAACATAGAGATCGCCGAAAATATAATTTAGCCCCAACGCTTCATGCAAGCCCTGCGCGAACAAATGATAGCGGGGAAGTTCACCATTCTTCATATATGGGTTATGGATGATCCATACTTCCCCGTGCCTGGTTGAAACAGCTAAAGCATCGTCAGGTAAAAAAGTCATACCGCCAACTTCCAGGATAACATTTTCCGGTATGGGCAATGTAACGATCTTGTAAAAATCTTCTTCTTTCTCTGTATGTCCCGTGGTATCCTGCTTTTCCTGGGAAAAACCGCCCGTGGAAAAGAGAATGCACAACAAAAAAACAAATCCTTTTTTTATATAATTCAACGGTCTGTAATGATAGAATAGCGGCATGTTCAGAAGTTAGAATGTGATGGAATAGATTAATGGATCTGCGTGCTGGCTTATGGGTACGATCAGTTCTTTTCCCGCAGCAGTGGACCGGATCACCGGCTTAAACCGTTCATCAAGCCGGATATAATAAGTCCGGTCGTCAACGGCATAGAGATTCTTATCAATCATCTCGATACTTTTTGCTGCCGCAATCCTGCAATACAATCCGGTTGCTGCATTCGTAACGGCTATCTCTCGTCTGATAAATTGTGGTGCCTGCCCCGATATCTTATCCGCTACCTCCATGCCTTTGAATGCATATTGAAATGTCGGGATCCTGCCCGCATCCAGGGTATATCCCTCATTGTGAAAATCATCGAAGGCAATGGAATCCGGCCACGCGTCTTCGGCCGTGGCCAGTACGGCCAGTGCGGGCGCATCGGAAAGGATCAGCAGACTTCCCCTGGGTTTGGCCAGCTGGGGTTCTCCACGGTCATGCCACATTTCGGTCACATCCAGAAAATCTCCCCGCCAGATCTGAAACAAGGCGCCCTGCTTGAGGTTATAAGAGAAATTTAACTGATCGGGATTTCCGTCGGAAATAACATGCGTCAGTTTCCGGTCGCCATAATTCAAAAAACTTCTGAGCAGATAAGGCCTTCCCTGCGGATTCAGCAGGATCGGGTTGTCCGTGCTTTCTTCTGCTTTTGCATTATCCTGTTTGCCATAGCGGATGTTCCGGAAAGCTACGTTCCCGTGGTCTCCCTGTAACATCAGTGGCCCGGTAGGTTTTTCATCCTGGAAATAAGACGACCGGGTGGGACCGGTAACATCAACACCTACCTGAATCAGAACGCCGTTCAGGAAAACTTTTTCAAAGCGGGCATTGGCAATCTTTTCCCCTTTATCATTGAATTTTGGCGCTGTGAATATAATTTTCAAGTGTTGCCACAACCCCGGTGCCCGGGCAACCCCCATAAGCGGTGGCACGCCTTCATAGCCTTCCCGGCCCTGCCCGCGGGCATCATCCCATCGCTGATAAATACCTCCGCAGTCGGAGAACTGCGGATGCGTTTTCGTCCAGCTGTCCAGCAACTGGACCTCATAGCGGCCTTCCAGGAATACACCGGAATTGGAATTTTTGGCCATCATGAAATCAAGCTCCAGCTGAAGGTCGCCATATTCTTCCTTTGTGATGAGGTGGGTATTATCCTTCGGATTCATAATATCCACAACAGCGCCTTCCCCGGGAATGGCTTTCATATTTCCCTCTTTCTCCGGATCGGCAGAGGCGTTGGAAGCCAGGTTCCAGTTTTTCCCGGGGTCACGGAACGCATCCAGGTTCTGTAAAGGGATTGGCTGAAGCTGACCAGTTTGTTGCGACCGGCCGGCCAACGAGCAGCCTAAGATAACGGGAAGGCAGAAAACGGCTTTTTTAAAAAAGTTCATGCTTGATACTGTTTGAAGAATTTATGAAATGCGGACTGATCCCTGACCCTGGCGGCCTCAGCTTTTGATCAATACGGATTCTTAGATAATCCGGTGAAAATTTTTTCTTTCCGCTGCAGGAAAATAGAGAACTGCACGATAAGGTGGATAAAACCGGTTTTTTTTGCAAAGCGGAATGGATGCTGTTTTTTTTATCTATGATTAAACAGGGGTTTCAAATACGGGCGATTAAGGTAGCAACAAATCGCATGCAAAGTTAAAATTAACAGTGTTTTTAACGCAAACGTTTGAATTGGAATAATCAAACGTTTGCATCCGGATCAACTGTGCTGTTATTTGGGAAAGCGCGATAAATTCGATAACTTTTGCAGTCAATTGGCCCAATCAATTAGCCCTAATGATCCTCGAATGGGAAAAAAGAAAGTTTTATTACTGACGATTTCGCTTGTATTAATTGCCGTGCTGGTGATTTATAGTACCATAAACCATCCGGTGGATTATATTACGCAGGTTAAGCCGATCCTCAACAAGAATTGCATCACCTGTCACGGGGGCGTAAAACGATTGTCCAATTTCAGTCTTTTGTTCCGGTCCGAAGCTCTGGCAAAAAATAAATCCGGCAAACCGGCCATTATTCCCGGAGACCCTGACCACAGCGAGATGATCCGGCGGCTTACGCTGAAGGATCCGGAAGAACGTATGCCCTACAAACACGATCCACTCAGTACTTCAGATATTGATATACTGCGCAGGTGGATCAAACAGGGCGCAAAATGGGGCGACCACTGGGCTTATGTTGCCGTCGAACCCGTTGAAGTGCCAAAACCCAAACCGCATTTTTTCGGATTGATTCCCGCCAGTCCGCTAAGCTGGGCTAAAAATGATATCGATTATTTTGTTTACGCCAAGTTGAAAGAGGAGAAATTGCAGCCTTCGCCGGAAGCGGACAAGGCCATTCTCTTAAGAAGAGTCAGTTTCGATCTAACGGGCCTGCCCCCCGATCCTTCTCTGGCAAAACAATATCTCGATAACCCGGATGACCAGCATTATGAAAAGCTGGTGGACAGTTTGCTGGCTTCGCCGCATTTTGGTGAGCGCTGGACCTCCATGTGGCTCGATCTTGCGCGTTACGCTGATACCAGGGGATATGAAAAAGACGGCGACCGGTGGTATATCTGGAAGTACCGCGACTGGGTGATACGCGCTTTCAACCAGGACAAGCCCTATAATGATTTCATAACCGAGCAGATTGCCGGTGATCTTATTCCGCATCATACGGATGCCCAAATGATTGCCACTGGCTTTCATCGCAATACGATGACCAACGATGAAGGGGGAACCGACAATGAAGAATTCCGCACGGCCGCCGTACTGGATCGCGTAAACACCACCTGGCAGGGAATCATGGGGACTACTTTTGCCTGTGTACAATGCCATAGTCATCCTTATGATCCTTTTAAACACGATGAGTATTATAAATTCATGGCTTTTTTTAACGATAGCCGTGATGAGGATACCTATGGTGATTATCCGATACTCCGGCAGTTTTCCACCGAGGATAGCCTCAAGCTCCTGAAGGTATGTGACTGGTTGAAAAAGAATGAACCCGAGCAGCAGGCAGCTGATGAAAGGAGATTTTTGAAAACCTGGCAGATGTCCATCAATTCAACAAGGGCAGACCAGATGGTCAACAGTGCCCTGGCAGATACCAAGTTCCTCACGTTCCGTGAAAATGCTTCCGCCAGATTTCAGCAGGTAAACCTCGATCAGAAAAACAGGCTGGTGTACCGATATAATGCCAGGATTCCGGATGGTGTCTGGACAATCCACCTGGACAGCCTCCATGGAGCCGTATTGCAAACTATCCCTATTAAACCAATAAAAAAGAAATCAGACTGGGCGATTGTGTACACTGATTTTCCACCTGTTCAGGGAACGCATGATCTGTACATGACCTACAGCAATCCCCGGTTAAAAGGAAAGTTAAGTGATGGCGTGCAGTTTGAATGGTTTCATTTCACGCAACGTTTTCCGGAAACAGGCACGAAGGAAAATAAGGAAATAGAAAAAATGTATTGGGAGCTGGTCAATGCGGATGTTACGGGCCCACCGGTGATGATGGATAATCCGCCTTCCATGCATCGCAATACCTATGTGTTTGAAAGGGGAAACTGGCTGGTGAAAGGTGAAAAGGTGCAGGCCGATGTACCCCATTCTCTGAATCCTTTTCCAAAAAATGCGCCCCGTAACCGGCTGGGACTGGCGATGTGGATTACCGATAAAAAAAATCCGTTGACTGCGAGAACCATGGTCAACCGTTTGTGGGAACAGCTTTTTGGAACCGGGCTGGTTGAAACCCTGGAAGATATGGGTACACAGGGGGCAGTCCCCACACACAAAGACCTGCTGGATCATCTGGCCTACCAGTTTATGTACGATGATGGATGGAGTGTTAAGAAATTGCTGAAGGAAATGGTCATGTCTGCCACATACCGCCAGGATTCAAAGGTGAGCAGGGAAATGCTGGTAAAGGACCCCTACAATAAATGGCTGGAAAGAGGATCGCGGGTTCGCTTGTCTGCCGAGGAAATCCGGGACCAGGCACTTAGCCTCAGCGGCCTGATCAGTAATAAAATGTTTGGCCCTTCGGTTATGCCCTGGCAACCGGCAGGTATCTGGCATTCTCCATACAACAGCGATACCTGGGATAAAAGCAAAGGTGAAGATCAGTACCGGCGTGCGGTTTATACTTTCCTGAAAAGGACTGCCCCCTATCCTTCCATGATCACATTCGACGGCGTGTCCCGGGAAGTATGCACGTCGAGAAGAATACTCTCCAACACCCCGCTGCAGGCGCTGGTGACCATGGACGATTCTGTTTACCAGGAAGCATCCCGGTTTCTGGCTTACCGCATGCTGCAGGAATCCGCAGATAAAGAAAATCCGGTAGACGTAATCAATAAAGGATATGAGATTGCCATGCTGAAGCCGATCAGCAAGAGCAAAATGGAAGTTTTGAAACATTTGTACGATACGGCTTACCAGCAATATAAAAATGATCCCGACAAGACCCGCGATATCGCCGGTCTTGAAAAAATGCATGACAATCCGGAAACGGCGGCATGGGTGGTTGTTGCCGGCGCCCTGTTAAATCTGGATGAGGTGATCACAAAGAATTAGACAGAAATGGACATTCAATTTTGAAAAAATGACACAAAAAGAATTGCATAATCCGCAGCTGATCAAAGAGGCCAACGATCGCATCCTGCGGCATTTCACGCGCCGGCATTTTCTGAAAGAAAGCGCTATGGGTATGGGTGCGCTGGCCCTGGGTTCTTTTCTGACCTCCTGCGGAAGCGGAGCATCTGCAGCAGCGGCAGGTGCTGCCGATGTTGATTTCGCACTGGCTCATCCGCTGGCGCCCAAACTGCCGATGTTTCCGGGAAAAGCAAAAAGAGTCATATACCTCCACATGGCAGGCGCCCCGTCGCAGTTGGAATTATTCGATTATAAGCCGGATCTGATGAAATTAAACGGGCAGGACTGCCCGCAATCTCTTTTAAAAGGAAAAAGGTTCGCGTTTATCCGTGGTGTTCCAAAAATGCTGGGCCCCCAAGCCCGATTTGAACAACGCGGGTCCAGCGGAGCCTGGATCAGCGATAATCTTCCGCATCTGGCCACTGTGGCCGATGAGATCTGCTTTTTAAAAGCGGTGAGCACGGATCAGTTTAACCACGCGCCGGCCCAGTTGCTCGTACATACCGGCACGCCGCGCCTCGGCAGGCCGAGTATCGGAGCCTGGACTACGTACGGACTCGGTACTGAAAATCAAAATCTGCCGGGATATGTTGTGCTGACATCCGGCGGGCATTTTCCGGATGCGGGCAAAAGCATCTGGGGAAGCGGATTCCTGCCTTCCGTTTACCAGGGCGTACAGTGCCGCAGCGAAGGGGACCCCGTGCTTTTCATCAAGAATCCGGATGGAATGAACAGAGACCTCCGCAAAGCATCCATCGACGCCATCAACAACGTAAATCGTCAGGAATACAAAGAGTACAATGATCCGGAAATCATTTCGCGGATCTCTCAATATGAGCTGGCCTACCGCATGCAGATATCCGTTCCGGAAGTGATGAACATCAATGACGAGCCCCAGTACATCCACGATATGTATGGCACAAAACCAAATGAGGCCTGCTTCGCCAATAACGTATTGCTCGCCCGCAAGCTGGTGGAAAAAGGAGTTCGTTTTGTACAGCTGTTCGACTGGGGATGGGATGATCATGGTACGGATCCCGATACGGCAGTCGATATCGGCCTGGTGAACAAATGCAGAACCATAGATAAACCCGTCACCGCTTTATTGCTCGATCTTAAACAGAGAGGCTTGCTGGAAGAGACCCTGGTGGTATGGGGCGGTGAATTTGGAAGAACACCTATGATGGAAAACCGCGATGGTAAACAAAATCCATTCAAGGGAAGAGACCATCATGTAGATGCATTTACGATCTGGATGGCCGGAGGCGGAATAAAAAAGGGATATTCTTACGGGGAGACCGATGAGATCGGTTATAGCGGAGTCAGCGGAAAAGTAAATGCATTTGATATCCAGGCCACGATACTGAATCAGCTGGGATTTGATCATACCAAATTCACGTACGAATTCCAGGGCAGACCCTGCCGTTTGACCGATGTCAGCGGAACGGTAATTGACGACATCATCGCTTAACCCATGAATTTTAACCGACGGCATTTTATAAAGACAAGCTCCTCTGCAACCACAGCCCTTTTGCTGGCATCACTGGATGCCTTTGCCGAATCACCTAAACAACCGCATGCGTTCATGAACAACAATTTCGAGCTGATCATCCTCGGCACCGACTGGGGCTACAAAGGAACTATTGACAGCTGTTGTGCCAAATTAAAAAGTGATGGTTTTGACGGCATTGAAATCTGGTGGCCCCAGCAAAAGGCAAAACAGGATGATCTTTTCGCGGCTCTAAAAAAATACCAGCTGCAGGTCGGACTCCTGATTTCCGGCGATTCCGGCAAGTGGGCAGAACATTTGTCTGAATTTAAAAAAAACATCGACGCTTCGGCTTACAACACTTACCAGAAACCAATTTATATTAATTGTCATTCAGGCAGGGATTTCTTTACCCGGGAAGAGAATCAGGCTTTCATTGATTACACCAATGCCCTGTCAAAAAAAACAGGCATCCCGATTCATCACGAAACCCACCGGTCCAGAATGTTGTTTGCCGCCCCCGCCACCCGGCAATTCATTGAGAAAAATCCGGATCTCCGGTTGACGCTGGATATCTCCCATTGGTGCACTGTACACAATAGTTTGCTGGATGACCAGGTGGAATCTGTAAACATCGCCCTGCCCAGGGTGGACCATATCCATGCACGGATTGGCCATCCGGATGGTCCCCAGGTGAATGACCCGAGGGCACCCGAATGGGATGACTGCGTGAAAGCGCATTTTGCCTGGTGGGATAGCGTGGTGGCCATGAAAAAGAAAAATGGGGGAAGGCTAACCATTCTGACCGAATTCGGCCCTCCGGATTATATGCCCGCCCTTCCCTATACGCGCCAGCCGCTGGCGGATCAATGGGCAATCAACGTTTACATTATGCAAACCCTGCGTAAGCGGTATCTTTCCTGATTATTACTTATCAAACTTTGAACGTGCTTCTATCTGTTACAACAGTTTTTGGCCGGCTTCATCCTGTGCTGGTTCACCTGCCTATTGGCATTTTACTGATCGGCATATTATTACAATGGCTGCACAACAGAGAAAGCCATGCGGTCTCTATCCAGGTGATCAAAATCGTTTTTGTCACGGGCATGCTTTGCGCCTGGATATCCTGCCTGACCGGTTATGTGCTTTCTACCAGCGGCGATTATGAAGAGGGCCTGGTGGACTGGCATATGTGGATGGGCATCGCCGTGGCTGTTACTGCTTCACTGATTTACTGGAAGATCGTTCGCCAGGAAACCGATATCTTATATAAAGGGCTTTCCATCATGTTGCTGCTGCTGATCATGATCACTGGTCATCTCGGCGGATCTTTAACCCATGGATCTGATTATCTGACTGCCGCATTAAGTGAAGTGGATGATGCACCGCTGCCCGTGCATAAGCCCATCAGCAATATCCAGGAAGCTCAATTATACGCGGATGTTATTCAACCGATATTTCAGAAGGAGTGCTACAGCTGTCATGGCCGGGGACGACAAAAAGGAAAACTGCGCATGGATGATTCTGTATGGATCATGAAAGGCGGGAAGGGCGGACCCTTGCTCATTCCAACCAAACCCGACGCGAGTGAACTGGTAAAACGCATTATGCTGCCAACGACGGACGAGCACCATATGCCCAAGGAAAAACCTGCTCTTAAGGAATCACAGATTGCCCTGATCAAATGGTGGATCGAACAGGGAGCCGGCTTTGACAGAAAAGTAAAAGATTTTGAACAGCCCGGGAAAATCAAGACTTACCTCCTGGCTCTGCAAAACAGCGGTTCGCATGATCAGGATTCCCTGGTGCCAGCAGTGCCGGTGGAAGCAGCCGATATCAAAAGCATGGACGCATTAAAGGAAAAAGGTGTGGTCGTAATACCGGTTGCTCAAAACAGCAACTATCTGATGGTTGATTTTATCAATGCCGTCAATATCCGGGATCAGGATCTGGCGCTGCTGGTGCCGCTTAAGAAACAACTGATCTGGCTGAAACTGGGAAATACAAAAATCGGCGATTCTTCGATGTCCTACATCGGTCAGTGTCAGTCAATCACCCTCCTTCAATTAAACGGAACACGCGTCAGCGACAAAGGCTTGCCGGCACTTCAATCCCTGACCAGACTCCAATCCCTGAACCTGGTGGGAGATTCTGTTACGGCATCCGGAATCCTGGTTCTAAAGCCATTGAAACATCTGAAAAATTTATACCTCTACCAAACGGGTGTTAAAGGAAAAGACTGGGCCACACTGGCCGGCAGTTTCCCGAAAACGCACCTGGATACGGGCGGATATAAAGTTTCTTTCCTCGCGTCGGATACGGTGGTCGTGAAGATGGCCCCGAAAAAGGATTGACAATTGCCCACTGTCTTAGTGAAAAAACATAGACGCCGGTACGGCTTGCTTCTCAAATCCGGGTGCTTTCATATAAACCTGTAAGGTTTGTCCCGATGCGTTCTGAAAATAATTTACCGTGAACCGGTGCATGCCGGCAGCCAGGGCTTTCTCGCCTGACTTTTCCAGATCGCCGTGACAGCCGTCATTGTCAATCAGTTTCTGATCGTCCAGGTAAAGCTGTGAACCGTCATCTGAATTGATATAAAAACTATATACTCCGGTCACGGGTATTTTAATATACCCCGTGAACTGAACAGCGTAATAATTTTTGCGCGTTTGCAGCAGGTCCAGATCGGGTAAAGCCGCCACACTGGTTTTTATGCCGGAGATTTTTTTAAAATCGGGCATCTTTATCCATTGACCCTCGTAATAAATGGCACTGAGTCCGGAATTTATTTGCTGAACAGCCGTGGCGGGTGCAGGTATCGCCTTACGGAAGTTTGCGGTGTTCACTGCGCTCCGGATGCCCGATGCATAAAATGTCGCGGCCTTGAGAACGGTTGTTTTTGACAGCAGCAGAGGGTCCTTGTAAACCGGGGAAGACAAACCAGGTGATGAGCCGTCTGTTGTATAATGAATATCCGCTTTTGGCTGGCCGGCATCCAAACGGACCGTTTGTTGATTTATGAAAATACCAGCCGGGACGGAGAGCCGCGGCGCAGGCGCAGCGAGGAATTGAGCGACACCAACCAGTTCCTGGGGCTGGTTCTCGTGAAAAACACCTGCCCTGATCATGACCGGATCTTTCACCGTTACCGGTTGCGTATATAAAACTGAATGCAATGATGGCTTGCTGCCGTCTGTAGTATATCTTATGCTGAATCCGGCATTCGTTTTCATGGTCACGGGAATGGGCGCATACAAATAACCACCCTCCGGATAGATGGATAGAGCCGGCGAACCCTGATCAGTGGTTTCCCGGAGCATGGCGACAAATCCTCCCGCGGGCCGGGCGACGACCAGCAGGGAATCGGAACGGGTAAATACGGACTGTGAATACAAGAATGAATCTGGGTCGGTCAGATCATCCCGCACCAGATCGGCTTTAAACTTTCCATTACCTAAAAATCCCAGTGGAATTGAAAATCGTTTTTCATCGCCCGCATTCGCGACGGCAATAAACCAATCGCTGCCTTTTCGCCTGGCAAACACAGCCAGATGGCCAATGCGGCTGGGTTCCAGCACCCGGGTTTCATCCCAGGTGGTTGGAATGGCTTTGATGATGGGCAGCGCGGCACTGGCTAAATAAACATCCGGATCATCGGGCCAGCAGGCCAGCGGGGAATTGTAGATGATGGGTAGCGCCAGTTGCTGCGCGCGGGATGTGCCATAGGCTTTTTTGCTATTGAATACACCAGGCGTGCAATCCCCCGGCCCGGCTAAAAACCGGGTAAAGGGAATGGTGGCATTATTGGCGGGTCCCTGCGGATTGTAGGTGCGCCATTCCTGTCCATAGATCGCTTCCCGGGTCAGTTCATTTGGGTAACGACGGTTATACCCTGTTGGTTTATCAGCACCGTGAAAGTCAACCATCAACCGTTCGGCGGCAGCATCTTTCAGGGCATTTTCATAAAACCGGATGCGCTCAAAACTCTCCGTATCAATAAAATCAATTTTTGCACCCGCAACCCCAGCTTCATGAAGTGCTTTAAAGAAATGCCGGCGAATGGAATCCTCTTTTAAGGCGGCATAGGATGTCCAGACCCAGATGCCTACTTTTTTCGGACGGGCATAGTCCACCAATGACTTCAGTGAATCCATGCTGGATGGCCAGCTCTGTTGCCATCCGGCGTCCACCACGGAATATTCAAATCCCAGCAATCCCGCTTTGTCCACATAGGTTTTTTCCAGACCCAGGCTGGTTACGTTATCGTGCATGAAATAAGACCAGACGGCTCTTCCGGGTTTTATCCATGTTGCATTTTGCAGGCTGCTGTCGGGCGCGGGATTCAAATCCGGAATGATATCGGAATTCACGAGTTCGTTGAGGGTTGAACCAGCAATCAGCACGCGCCAGGGAGTCACAATAGTGTCCCGGATCTTCCATCCCTGCGGATCATTGACGAATGCGGCATGCAGGATGCCAGAACTGTCCGATTGAAGAGACATGCCACTATAGTTATATAATGCGGCTTCGGTGATGCTGGCGTAAAGACTGTCGCCGGTTTGGTAAGTGAGCGGCGGTCCCATCCTTTTTGAACCCAGCCGGCCTGCCGGAGCACTGTAATACAAACCTTCATAATAGAAAATATTTTCCTGGTACCATACCGTTGAGCCTCCGGGTATTTTCCAGGAACTGGCTTCCCCGTGCACAACGGAAACTCCTTTGGCGGGAACAACGTACCGGAAAGCAAATCCATCATCAAAAGCTTTTATCTCGAGTTGATAATGAATGCCGCTGGACCGGTGCGTGATGGGAAATACCGCCTCACGGAAATGGTTATGCGCTACTGCATGAACGCCTGTCCATGGGTATTGTTCATCTGCTGTGCTGATATCCGGAGATCCGATGTCCACGCCCTGACCCAGATCGTTCTGGTTTACTGTAATACCCAACGCCGAAGAGGCCACCAGGGTCTTCCCCTGATATTGTACGGAATAAGAAAGTCGGTTGCTGCTGTCGGCATACACGGATGCGGAAATAATGCCGGAAGGGCTGCTGATCACTGATGTTGTTTCATGATGGGAACATCCCGTGATCAGCGTTAAAAGAGCGAGACTGCCGGATAGGTAGAGATTGAATCTTTTTTTCATTTTTATTCGTGACGGATATTTATTCGCCGCGAATATCTCCATAAAAATTCAATTGGAAACCGTCCGCTAAAACGCAAACGATTGAGTGCGGAGGATTCCCTCAGTTTATTTTAATCATT
>JAUZOD010000039.1 GCA_030706635.1 Bacteroidota bacterium | reverse complement strand
TCTTCCGGCGGGATTTCTTTCCGGGACTGGAGTTTCTTCCATCCGTTAGCAAAAGGATATCATAAAGAAGCTGGGCAGCCGGTACAAGACCGGGTTTGTTCTATATTTATTATATGATAAGGCAGAGATAACCCAGAGATAAGCCAGTGATAAGCCAGTGATAAGCCAGATCTTTTAAGAACAGGCTTATCTCTGGCTTATCTTTGTTTTTTCTTTATCTTATTACTATTTTATAGAGTATTGAATATAGGCTTTCTATCGAACAGCTTCAGTTTAACGGGTGCTTCTGGAAATTTTTCCGCAGGAACGCGCGGGACCGGAACGGCGTCATCCTGAGAAGTAGAGAACGGGCCTCGAAATTGAAAATTTGCAGGCTCGTTTCCGGATGATCCTGATGTTGCAGCCGTGGATAATCAGGTTCAGACTAAAGATACAAAAAAGAATCACACGGTGGTAAAAACTGACGTCAAGATCCATAATGCCCCCAGAGGTTAATAAGATTGAATAAAATGAATATTTAACGCGAATTCCATCAACCCGATAGACTAACTTGCATTTTCATTTTATACGTGTACATGATGAGAATGACAGGTGTGTCCCTCCTGATTTTATTTTGCCCCTTTTTTCTGTGTGCCCAACACCCCGTAGGATCGAAGATTAAAATTACCGGACGTATCGTGGACTCCCTGTCCCGGAGTTATATATCCTTTGCCAGCGTCACAGCATACCAGGAAAAAAATGCCCGGCCCCTAAAAGGCGGTTCTTCCGGAAATAACGGCAGTTTTACCCTGGATGGGCTTACCCCGGGGTCATATACCCTTAAGATCGACGTTATCGGATACCAGGCACGGTCTCTGGGACCGCTTCGGATCAGCGGCAAATCCGCTGTCTTTTCCATCGGAGACATCCTGCTCCAGAAAAAATCGGAAAGCCTGCAGGCGGTAACCGTCACGGCTACGCGCGGGCTCGTGGAAAACAAGATTGACAAGCTGGTCTATAATGCGGAAAAAGACGTCAGTTCCCAGGGCGGCATGGCAACAGATGTCCTGAAAAAAGTACCCATGGTATCGGTTGACGTGGATGGAAACGTGCAATTGCTGGGTAATTCAAACATCCTGTTTCTCATCAATGGCAAACCTTCAAGCATCTTTGGCAGCAGTCTTTCAGATGCCCTGCAGAGCATTCCGGCGAGTCAGATCAAAAATATCGAGGTCATCACAAGCCCGGGGTCTAAATATGATGCGGAAGGCACCGGCGGCATTATCAATATTGTACTGAAAGACAACAAACTCAGAGGCATTAACGGAAATCTGAGCCTCACTGCCGGCAGCCGCCTGGAAAACGGTTCCCTGAACCTGAATGCCCGTCATGGCAGCTTTGGCATGAACGCCTATTTCAGCAGTAATGCCCAGGTTCCTTCTACTACGCGGAGCCATTCGGACCGGAATTCTGTGGATTCCGCAGACAATAGTAAATCACTGCTCTCGCAGGACGGAAGCAGCCGGTTTCGACGCGGCGGATATCAGGCGGGCCTTGGTTTCGACTGGAGCATCGACAAGAAGAATTCCGTTTCGGGAAATATCAGCTTCAATCATTTCGGCTACAGGAGCACCGGGATCGTGAACGAGGAACAGGCTGAGTTTACCCAACCTTCCGGAAATACCCTGTCGGATTTGCTAAGCCTGGTAAATACTCAAAACCGGTTTCAATTTCATTCCATTGACTGGAGTGTCGGTTATAAAAAGACATTTGCCCAGGAGGACCGGGAGCTGGATATATACTATAATGCGAGCAACGGAAACAGTGCTTCCGCGTATACACAGGAACAAAGTCTTCCCACCGGCGATTCGCTCTTTCAGGGATCCAACAGCAATAACGAAGGTAAGGACCATGCATCCCACTTCAATATAGACTATACCCAGCCTTTCAGCGAAAAAGTAAAGCTTGAAACAGGAGCCCGGGTATCGATACGCAACATCAGCAGCACGTCAGATGTTTTCTCGCTCAATCCCGCCCTTTCCAGTTATCTGTATGACACTGCCCAATCGAATTCATTAACGTACACGCGGGATGTATATGCAGGATACGCTTCCCTCCTGTTCCCCATTTATAAAATCCTGAACGTCAAAGCCGGCCTGCGCTATGAACGAACAGAGACTGAAGCGGGCTTTTCCAAAGTCGGCGGAACCGTGATCCCCGGATATAATACGTTTGCTCCCTCCGTTATTCTTTCGCACCGTTTTGAAAATGAACAAACGCTTAAAATAAGTTATTCCAAAAGAATTCATCGTCCCGATTACCATTCGCTCAATCCTTTTGTCAATGCCAGCGATCCCAAAAATCTTTCGCAGGGCAATCCTTACCTGCAGCCGCAGATCGCCAATAATATTGATCTTTCCTACAGCAAATCCTTTGAGAAAGGGAGCGCGCTGAACGTGATTTTATTTTATCACCGTTCGGATCATGATATCCAGCCTTTTATTGTCTATTATCCCAGCTACCAACTGGGTGATTCAACCTATACAGACGTATCGGTGAATACGCCCATGAATGTGGGCTCGGAAAATAACTACGGTACAAATATCTACGGATCGGTTCCCGTGAACTCGAAATTAAATTTGCGGACCAATATATCCATATTCGACCGCTACATCAACACCGGCGACCTGGGTGGCGATGCGATCAGCAGCTTTAATTACCGGTTCAATCTGAATGCCGATTATCAGTTGAATAAAACCCTGGTCTTTGAATTTTACGGCAATTTCAATTCCGCCCGAAATGAAATACAGGGGCGTTACCCTTCCTGGACCTCATACAATTTTGCTTTCCGCAAACAGGTGTGGAACAAGAAAGGCAGTTTTGCTTTTACCACCACGAATCCTTTCGCCAATTATGTAAACCAGGCGACCTCCGTATCGGGACAGGATTTTACCCTCAACAGTCTGCGACGCATACCCTACCGTTCTTTTGGCATCAATTTCACGTACAAGTTTGGAAAACTTGAATTCAAGAAGGAAAAGGAAGAAAAGGATAAAGAATTTTCCAACCCTTCCGACACGAATTGATTAAACGGGTTCAGCTTCAAAGATTACTTCCGCACAAGGCATTGACCTTTTGAAAAACATTCGCCGGAATAAGATACGGCTGGTCACCCTGCCTTCCGTATTCTAACCACAACCTATATCCGCCACCGGATTTTGCTGAAGGAAGATCATCTGATCAAAATTTTTGAGCCATATTTTCCCAATATGCAGTATTTTACTATAGATTTTGACCAGCCAATCTGGTTCCTTCCTTGCATTTTAATAACTTCTAAAAATCACACTGTATGCCAACACAACGCAGATCTGCTTTGAAAAAAATAATGGCCTCCATTGCAGGGATTGCCGGCATCGGCCTGTCGGCCAAAGCCATGAACAATCCCCTGGCTGAAAAGCCTAAAAAGGAAGAAAAAATATCCGGTAACATTACTCATTTTGAGAATGTACCGCTGTTTTCGAGTTTCACACGGTTTGGAGACCTGATTTATGTCGCCGGTATAGGCGCTCATGTGGAACCCTTCGAGATCAAAGCGCACACAGAGATCGTGCTCAAGCAAATGGAGAAAGTACTGATCGAAGCAGGCTCCTCCATGGAAAAGGTTTTAAAAGTAAGTGTATTCCTCAATGATATTGCCGATTACAAGGGAATGAACGAAGTTTACGGGGGTCGGTTTGGAGAAAATCCGCCGGTGCGCACTACCGTGGCCGTAATGAAAGGCGGTGTTCCGGGAAATTCGCTGGTAGAAATGGATTGCATAGCCCACGTGTAACGGCCGGATCCCGGATCTGAAGCTTTTTACCTAACGAAAAAACGGAGCCATATGAAACGCAGAGACATGCTGAGGGGATTAACCATTCTCCCCTTTGCCGCAACCCTGGGCGGCGACCTGATCATTCCAAAAAAAGCAAAGGCTGGCACGGGCCAGAACAGCAAACGCAACCTCTTCGAAGAACTCGGGGTACGACCCTTCATCAATGCCGCCGGCACCTATACATTCATGACCGGCTCGCTGATGCGGGAAGAAGTGATCGATGCCATCCGGAATACTGCCGGCGATTTCTGCCTGCTCGATGAATTGCAGGATAAAGTAGGCGAAAAGATTGCGGCGATGGTTCACGCGGAATCCGCTGTGGTAACTGCGGGTGCTTTTTCCGCCCTCACCCTGGGCGTCGCAGGTGTTCTGACCGGCAATGACGTGGAAAAAGTGAAGATGCTTCCTCAACTGGAGGGCTCGGGGATGAAAACCGAAATACTGATCCAGAAAGCACATGCCATTGATTATAATCACGCGCTGACCAACACCGGCGCCAAACTGATTGTGGTTGAAACAACGGAGGATGTGGAAAAAGCCATCAATGGCAATACCGCCCTCATGCATTTCCTGAATATTGAAGCCGACCACGGAAAGATCATGCATGAAGAATGGGTCGCGCTGGGCGAAAAGCACAGCATACCGACCTCCATAGATATCGCTGCCGATGTTCCGCCGGTGTCAAATCTCTGGAAGTTCAATGATATGGGCTTTCATTTCGTGGTCATCTCCGGAGGCAAAGCCCTGCGGGGTCCGCAAAGCGCCGGTTTGCTGATGGGCAAAAAGGATATCGTTACCGCAGCAAGATTACACATGCCGCCCCGTGGTTTCAATATTGGCAGGGGCATGAAAGTAAACAAGGAAGAGATCTTCGGTATGTATGCCGCATTGCAGCATTACATCAACTATGATCACGAAGCGGAATGGAAACTCTGGGAAGCTAATACCGCTACCATTGAAAATGCGGCCAAATCGGTTAAAGGCGTAACCACCAGGGTGTTTGTGCCGCCATTGGGCAATATCACCCCGACGCTGGAATTGTCATGGGATCTCAACCGGCTCCCCATAAAAGATTTCGTTGAAAAATTAAGGAATGGTAATCCATCCATCGAAGTGATGCCGTACGACAAAGGCATTCACATTACGGTATGGGTGATGAGACCGGGCCAGGAAAAGATCGTGGCGAGGAGGGTGAGGGAGGAACTTTCCGCTGTTTTTGGTTGACGATTAATGATGGTTGACGGTTGGCCGAGTTTTATTGCGAACGCGTAACTGAAGCCGGTCAACCGTCAATTGTCAACCGTCAACTTCTCCGTAGGATTCATTCATTTTTGCATGAAACAACGCCATAGAACGATGAACACAAGCTCCGACCGGTTCACAAAAAAGCTTAAGATCAGCAAAACAATTAAAGTTGTATCTGCTTTCGCTTTGGCGATTTTTTTCTTATCGGGAATCTCCCGTTGCAAATCAGATAAATCGGAAAAAAAAGAGCCTGACGATTATAGTAAGGAATGGGTTGCGCCGGAGGAAGCGCGAAAACTCAGACCCGGATTTGAAGACTTTGATATAGCGGTAAGAAAGGGAATGGAGTTGTACTCACTGCAATGCGTATCCTGCCATGGGCCGCAGGGTTATGGAGATGGGGGCGCCGCGCAGGGACAGTCTCAGAAACCAGCTAATTTCCATTCGGAAAAAATAAAAAAAGAACCTGTCGGCGCCCTGTACTGGAAAATCACTACCGGCAGGGGCATTATGCCTTCTTTCAAAACCAGCTTCACGGATGAACAACGCTGGTCCCTCGTTGCTTATATCAGGAGCCTTTCCTACCAGGAGGAAACCCTGGTTCCACCAAGAGCCTTACGTCCGGATATCAAAATCGAACATTTGATGAACATCGGACCGCTGGCTGTTCGCCTTCTGCAGAACCCGGTAACCGGTGACCTCTATTACACTACTTTTGATGGTGATGTATTTCAAATCAGGAACCTCAACAGCGGTCATCCCGACTCCGTGAAGATCCTGACTGCCGCAGATCACGGTATCGGAAGATTACAGGGGGCCATCTGGAACAGGAATACTCTTTTTCTCTGCGGCAATGTGGACCTGAATCATAAACAGGGTACGAGTGGAAGAATGGTCCGTTTTGATTTCGGAAAATCGGGACCTCCCCGGATGTCCGTCGTCTTCACTACACCGGAATATCCATCCAACAAAACCATTTACGATCATGGCTGGAATGCACTCGCGGTAAGTCCCGACGGCAAATATATTTTTGTGAACAGTGGCGCCCGCACCGATCACGGCGAGATCGAGGATAACGGGGGTCTATATCCCAACGCGCGGGACAATGCGCTGACGTCCAAAATTTTCAGGTTTCCCATTGACACAAAAGACCTCGTATTGCCGATGGACACGGCAAAACTCAGGGCCGAAGGCTATCTCTATGCCGAGGGGATCCGGAATGCGTTTGACATGGCCTTTGACGGTTCCGGAAATCTTTTTGCGGTGGTTAATTCTTCCGACTATGATTTTCCGGAAGATATGTTCTGGCTAAGACAAAATCATCATTATGGATTTCCGTGGTTACTGGGAGGAGATGAGAATCCCATGCAATTTCCGGGATGGAAACCGGATCCCGCCACAGATTCTTTCATCAATCCCAATTCGCACTCCTGGCGGGTGCACTACTACTACAATGATTCTACTTTCCCCAAAATTCCACCCGGTGTGAAATTCTCCGCCGGGGTACAGAATATGGGACCTGATGCCAACGAGTACCGGGGACATACCGGCAGGGTGCTTGACGGGGATCAGACAGGCGTTGCCGTTAGTACGTTCACCCCGCATTCCTCACCGCTGGGTTTGTTTTTCGACACTAAAAAAGTGCTTTCGGATGATTTACGGGGAGATGGATTCGTGATCCGTTATACCCTCGGCAGGAATGAGGGCATGATGCGTGCCTTCACGTCTCAGGGATCGGACATGCTGCATCTGGAGATGACCTATGATAAAACCATGGACAACTTTACGATGCACACTACGCGGATTGTGGATGGGTTCCGCCAGCCCACCGATGCCGTGCTCATCGGCAATATTGCCTATGTGATTGAATACGGCGGAAGGGAAGGCCATATCTGGAAGGTTATTCTGCCATCAAAGACCGGCAATAAGGTGAAGTCAAATTCAAAAAAACATTGATTATTTATCATAAAGAAAACATCATGGGGAAAACAGCATGCAGTCTCGTCGCTTTAATTCTGGTATCTTTTTTCAGCTACGGACAATCCTACGATATCGTCATCCGTGGTGGTCATGTGATTGATCCGAAGAATAATATCGATGCTGCTATGGATATTGGCATCAAAGACGGAAAGATTGCTGCTGTTTCAAAAAAGGTCGATACATCAAATGCCATACAGGTGGTGAACGCAACCGGATTATATGTCACTCCCGGTCTGATCGATATTCATACCCATGATTTCTTTGGCACCGAACCAGACCACTATCTCAGCGACGGGCTTTCTGCCATTGCACCGGACGGATTCACATTCCGTACCGGTGTGACCACTGTAGTGGATGCCGGCAGTTCGGGATGGAAGAGTTTTGCCTTGTTCAAAAAAAATATCATTGACAATTCCCAGACGAGGATTTTAGTATTTCTGAATATCGTCGGGGAAGGCATGCGGGGCGGCCCCTATGAACAGAACCCTGCCGATATGGACGGAAGACTTACTGCCATGGTCGCCCGGGCCAATCCGAAAATCGTTGTCGGAATAAAAGTGGCACATTTCGAAGGACCTGACTGGAAACCGGTGGATCAGGCGGTAGAGGGCGGAAAGATCGCGAACATCCCGGTGATGATTGATTTTGGCGGAAGTAATCCTCCCCTTTCCATTGATGAGCTTTTTGAAAAACACCTGAGGCCCGGCGATATTTTTACCCATTGCTATGCCCAGTTAAGATCCCGCGAATCCATCGTAGACACGCTCAGCTGGAAAGTCAAGCCCCTGGCATGGGAAGCCCGGAAAAAAGGGATCATTTTTGACGTGGGATATGGCGGGATCAGCTTCTCTTTTTCACAGGCCATTCCCGCACTGAAACAAGGTTTTCCGCCCAATTCGCTCAGCAGCGACCTGCATACCGGCAGTATGAACAACGCAATGAAAGACATGTTGAATATTGCATCCAAGTTCATGGCCATGGGCATGGACCTGAATGCCGTGATCAGGGCTTCCACCTGGAACCCGGCCCAGGAAATAAAACATACGGAACTGGGTAATCTGTCGGTGGGAGCTGAAGCCGATGTAGCAGTTCTCAACCTGCGTAAGGGCAAGTTTGGTTTCTTTGATTATACAGGCCAGAAAATAGAAGCCGACAAAAGACTGGAAGCTGAATTGACCATCCGCGGAGGGAAAGTAGTATATGACCTCAACGGCATTGCCAATCCGATATTTGCTCCCCACAGATAGGAAATGTTGATCCTGTTAAACGTCTGTATTCCAGGCCCAGGTTATCATTATTTTAAGTTTTATACAAGTTTTCACTTATTTCCCTACTATTGCTGGATGAAGTCCTCTGGCTTGGGGAAAAATTTCCCCGTTAATGGGCGGGTTATAGGTTATACTTTAATTTCATGCAACTGTATCTGGGATAAACCATACGACTGCATCCATAGAGAAATAAATGATTAGTTCAAAGTCTGCGCTTGCTTAATCAGATTATATGAAATTCAAATCCGTTCCGTCTCTTCTCATCCCAGTTCTCTTGCTGGCAGCCTGCAGGAATCAAGCTAAAACGGTTTTTACAGAGATCCCTTCTTCCCAATCCCATATTAATTTCCGGAACGATATAAAGGAAAATGTAGATTATAATATTCTTACATATGAATACCTGTATAATGGCGGCGGAGTGGCGGTAGGCGACCTGAACAACGATGGTCTGCCCGATATCATTTTCACCGGCAATATGGTCTCCAATAAATTGTACCTCAATAAGGGAAATTTTCAGTTTGAAGACGTCACGGATAAGGCCGGTATTCAAGGGCGGTCCAGATGGAAAACCGGCGTGGTGATGGCAGATATAAATGGGGATGGACTGCTGGATATATATGTCTGCTATTCCGGGCCGGGAACGGACGAAGAAAGATGCAACGAGTTGTATATAAATCAGGGGTTGAAAGATGGCATTCCGGTTTTTAAGGAATCCGCAAAAGAATACGGGCTGGATGCGCCCGGCACCTATACCACAACGGTGGCGTTTTTTGATATGGACAATGATGGCGACCTCGATATGTTCATGGTGAATCACGCCGACATGTTCTTTAATCCTTACTTCAATACGGATAAACTGCGGGCCAAACGGAATCCGAAATTCGGCAACCGCCTTTACCGGAACGATAATGGTCATTTTACCGATGTGAGCGATTCGGCGCACATCAATGGAAGCGGACTTAATTTCGGACTGAGCGCTGCCATCAGCGATGTGAATAACGATGGCTGGCCAGATATCTATGTCACGAATGATTATGATGAAAGGGATTTCCTTTATCTCAACAATCACGACGGAACATTCCGGGAAGTGCTGGACAAGGCAGCCGGTCATATTTCTGAATTTGCGATGGGTTCTGATATCGCCGATTACAATAACGATGACCGGCCCGACATTATGGTTCTCGATATGCTGCCCGAAGGGAATCACAGGCAAAAACTATTGCGCGGCGCAGACAGTTACGACAAGTACACCCTGCGGGTGGATCATGGCTTCCATCATCAGCAAATGCGCAATACCCTCCAGTTGAACAACGGCACAGACAGCAGCGGCATGCCGATATTCAGCGAAGTAGGACAAATGGCGGGCGTATCCAATACCGACTGGAGCTGGGCGCCTTTGTTTGCCGACTTTGATAATGATGGATGGAAAGATCTCTTTATTTCCAACGGTATCCTGAGGGATATGACCAACCTGGATTTTGTGAAGTACACTTCCGGTTATTCCTCAGAATACAAGGAAAAAAACGGCAATAAACTACAGATGTGGCAACTGGTGCAGGATATGCCTTCCACCAAATTGAATAATTATTTATTCAGGAATGATCACGGTCTCCGTTTTACCAATGTGACGAACGACTGGGGAATAACCAAAAAATCCATTAACAACGGGGCGGTTTATGCTGACCTGGATAATGACGGCGACCTGGACCTGGTGATCAATAATCTGAATGATGAAGTGACCATTTATAAAAACAACAGTTCAGACAACAAACGGGCGCACTTTTTAAAGATAAGGTTCAGGGGCGAAGGGAAAAATACTTTCGGCATCGGCGCAAAGCTGTACGTTCAAACGGCACACGGAAGTCAGATGCAGGAAGAATATACGGCCAGGGGGTTTCAGTCTTCTGTCGATCCCATAATGCATATCGGTTTAGGAGCCGATAGTCTGATCCAAACGCTAAAAGTAAAATGGCCTGGCGGAAAAGAAACGTTGCTCCAAAACATAAAAGCAGATACGCTGCTGGTCATCGATGAAAGCGCAGCTTCGCCTGCTGCTCCGGGTAAGGATGAACCAGCCGTGGCACCCCTTTTCCGGGATGTGACCCAAAATTCCGGGATCCATTTTACCGATCATCAATCCAATTTTGTAGACTTTAAAATATCTCCGCTGCTGCCCTACCAATTGTCGAAAACCGGGCCCTGTCTGGCGAAAGCAGATGTAAATGGAGACGGGCTGGAAGATCTGTTTATCGGCGCTTCTTCAGGCCAGGAAAGCATATTGTACCTTCAAACCAGAGACGGAAAATTTATTCCCTCTCCGAGCCAGCCCTGGAACGCGGATAAGAATATTACCAACACGGATGCGCTTTTTTTTGACGCGGATGGAGATGGTCATCCGGACCTTTACGTGGTAAGCGGCGGGGCAGACTATCCGCTGAACAGCAAAAACTACCAGGACAGGATATTTCAGAATGATGGTCACGGGAATTTTAAAAAACAGGATGGCGCCCTTCCGGCGGAAACGGTGAGCGGCTCCTGTGTTCGCGCTGCAGACATTGATCACGACGGGCTGCCGGACTTATTTGTAGGCAGTCGCATTCAGCCGGGGCTATTTCCCGAATCGCCGGAAAGTTTTATTCTGAAAAACAAAAGTGTTCCCGGTAAAATCAGATTTGAAAAAGATGTTGTTCAAAATGATTCCGTGCTCGCACATCCGGGCATGGTCACCGATGCTTTGTGGCTTGATCTGAATAAGGACGGATGGGAAGACCTGGTTGTTGTAGGACAATTTATGCCTGTTCGCATATTTGAAAATCAAAAAGGCAGATTGACTGACCAAACCAAAGCCTACGGTTTATCCGAAACGGCAGGCTGGTGGTGCAGGATACTTACCGGCGACTTTGATCATGACGGGGATACCGACCTGGTGATCGGCAATCTTGGTCTCAACACACAATTTAAAGCCACGGCCGATGAACCATTGACCATAACCTACGCAGATTTTAATCAGGACGGCATTATTGATCCCATACTGAGTTATTACAATGGCGGCAAGAGTTATCCTTATTTCACACGCGATGAAATACTGCGTGAATTGCCGGGTCTTCAAAAAAAATTCAGCCGGTATGCAGACTATGCAGATGCCCGGCTGCCAGATCTTTTCAGTGCAGAACAATTAGCTGATTCCAAATCCGTTGAAATAAAAACAACCAAATCCGTGTACCTGCGTAATAACGGGAACAGAACCTTTACCCAGTCTGACCTGCCCGATTACGCACAAATGAGTGTTATTAATGGAATGATCGTTAAAGACGTTGACGGAGACGGTCACAAAGACATCATTTTAGCAGGCAACTTCTACCCCTTCCGGGTACAGCAGGGTCCGCTGGATGCGGGAATGGGATTGGTTTTAAAAGGGGATGGCAAAGGAGGATTCACGCCTTTAACTTACGCAAAAACCGGCTTATGCCTGACAGGTGATGTTAGAAATATTATGGATATCACGACGGGTAATGATTATCTGATCATAGTGGCCAAAAGCAATGGCAGCATACAGGTGGTTAAACCTGGGCATTAAAAAATTATGAATACTTTACTCAAGCGCATACAATTTGAAAACGATGAAACTGCCTTTAAGGAGCTGTATGAGGAGAATGTGTTTAAACTATTCCAGTTTGCCTATGCTTTTATACAAAACAAACAACTGGCCGAAGAGATCGTAAACGATGTTTTTCTGAAATTATGGCAAAAACGGGGAAGCCTTGATTCCATCAAAAACATTAACGTGTATCTGTACGTTGCCATCAAGAATACGGCTGCCAATTATTTACGTAAGCTGACTTCCAAAAAGAATATAGATCATGAGCGGTTTGTAGTGACCCACTTTTACCTGAGCCCAGATCCGGAGCAGGCGCTTATTACCAATGAACTGAAGAAAACGATAGAATCTTCCATTGACCAGTTGCCCCCCAAATGCAAACTGATATTCAAACTGGTAAAAGAAGATGGCTTATCCAGCACAGAAGTCGCGGAAATTCTGGAAATCTCCTATAAGACCGTTAACACCCAGCTAACCATCGCTTTAAAGAAGCTGGAACAACTGCTTAAGCCATTCCTGAAGCCGGTCCATTTAAAGGCTTAAACCAGGCGATGGCAGGATCTCCCCCTTTCCTCCCGGAAAAAAAAAGTTCGGTTCGTTTTAAGAATATTGGCCCTCTCGGGTGTCCTGATTTGCAGATACGGAATGCTGTAACATATGGAAAAATCAAGGATCATAGAATTGATGGCCAAAAAAACCGGCAACAGCGCCTCTGATGAAGAATTGAGCGAACTGGCCGCCTTGTTATCCAGGTATCCTGACTATGCCTATTTACAGGAGATCGTCCTTTCCCTGAAAGGCAGCAGGAATCATTTCGAAAGGAATATTCCCAGGGAAGAGCTTGTAAACCATGGCTGGCAGCATCTGACAGACCGGCTAAATACGGAACCGGGAAACGAGGTTGAATCCGGGCTCCCTAACGAACGCTCCTTCTCAAACCAATTTCATCTATACCTCCGGCGGTGGGCGGCTGCCGCGGCCATTTTTGTTTGCGCCTGCGCCTCTTTACTATATTATCGCTCCTATTACAACAAATCGCAGTCGGCAACCGTCAGCAAAACAGCGGTGGTCCATAACGGGTCCACTTCGGAAATCACGCTGTCTGATGGTACCCGGGTGAGGTTGAACGCAGGCAGCAAACTGATATATCCCGAACATTTTTCGAACACAAGCCGGGAGGTAACTCTGGAGGGAGAGGCCTTTTTCGAAGTGACCCAAAGCGCCAACGCTCCCTTTCTGGTTCATGCCGGCAAAATAAAAGTGCGGGTATTGGGAACCCGGTTTAATATAAAAGCTTATAAGGAAGATGCCGATATAGAAACTACGCTGATCAGCGGAAAAGTGCAGGTGATGCTGAATGACGATGAGGAAAAGAAAATTATGCTATTCCCGCATGAAAAGCTCACTGTAATCAACGAACCGAAATCAGATCCTGTCAAAGTCCGGGCTCCGGAAGTCAGCAATGAACTGAGATACCAGGTTCAGGTACTGCCCGCAGCTGTAAATAACAATTATGTTGAAACGGCATGGCTCGACCATAAAATGGTGCTCAGCAACGAGGACTTTGAAAATGTGGCCAGACTGCTGGAAAGAAAATATGATGTGACGGTTTATTTCGATAACAGTGCACTGAAACAGGAACACATCAGCGGAGTATTTGAAAAGGAAAACATTACTCAGGTATTGGAAATCCTTAAAATGACAACAAGGTTCAATTACCGGATAAATGGAAACGAGATCCATCTTTTTTAAAGGATACTATGCTATTTTATTAATTATAAAGTCAACTGCCATGCTGCCAAAACAGATTTTCTCCGACTCTTAGTATAAAAAGACCTCTGGAGAAAACTTCCCGTCCTTGTTCTTTTAAACACATCAACCAATACAAGATTATGAAGAAATTCAAAAAGGCAACCACTTTTAAGGCTCTATTACCTTGCCTAAAATTTCTCCTGCTTATGAAACTCAGCGTTGCCCTGATTCTGATTACCTGTCTGCAGGTTTCAGCCCGCGGCAATTCCCAGGAAAAATTCAGCCTGCATTTCAAGAAAGCAGAAGTAGCCAAAATTTTTGCCACTATAGAGAAAGAAAGTAATTACCGTTTTTTCTACAACAATGGTTATATCAGTAAACTGGGCAAAGTGGATCTGGAAGTTACGGACTCGCCACTGGACCAGATACTGAATATGATCCTTGGAGATAAATTCACGTACACCATCAACAACGGGAATATGGTGATCATTTCTCCCGCGAAGCAGGATGATCTTACCGAGGCTACGGCCGTCGCCGATGGGGAGATCAGGGGAAAGGTGGTGGACGAGAATGGCAACCCACTGAGCGGGGTAACCATTAGATTAAACAAATCCAATAAAACGGTTCTTTCCGATGAAAACGGAAACTTCAGCATAGTGGGTCCTGACAACGCCCAGTTAACGATCAGCTATGTAGGATACAAGGATCAGATTGTTGACGTGAATGGCCGGCAGGCGGTTTCAATACAATTACAGCCAAGCGCAGCAGGACTCAATGAAGTGGTGGTAGTGGGTTATGGTACACAGAAAAAACGGGATGTAACCGGCACCATCAGCAGCGTGAAAGGAGATGATTTCAAAAACCTGCCAGTGAGTAATGCGGCAGATGCCTTACAGGGCAGGGCCTCCGGCGTGGATATTGTTCGGGACGACGGTTCTCCGGGAAGTACGCCCAGCATACGCATCCGGGGTACGGGTACCCTGAATAATTCTGATCCGCTGGTCGTCATAGATGGTGTTCCAGCCGGAGGATTAAATGATGTGAACCCCAACGATATCGCTTCTGTTGAAATTTTGAAAGATGCATCTTCTTCCGCTATTTACGGATCACGCGCTGCAAACGGAGTAGTGATCATTACGACCAAAAAAGGAAACTTCGGAGAAAAATTAAAGACCACGCTGAATCTCTACACAGGCAGCAATAAAGCGGTTAAGTACCTGAATATGCTCAAGGCGCCGGACCTGGTTACCCTTAAACAGGAAGCTTATAATAATGATGGTCTTTCCGTACCCACCCTCTGGAGCGATCCTTATTATGCGACACAGCGGACAGACTGGCAAAAAGCTTTATTAGGCACAGGTCATGTGAACAATGCCGACATCGCCGTTCGCGGAGGAAATGCCAGTTCCACCTACAGTTTTTCCGGCAACTATTATGATGAAAAAGGATTGATCGTCAATTCTTATTTCAGACGGTATAGCTTCAGAATGAATTCAGAGCATAAGATCGGCAGCCGTATACGGGTTGGCGAGAACGTGGTTTATTCCAATACCAACGGACTTAATCCGGATACCAAATCAACCCAAACCGGTTTGGTTTGGAGCGCTATACGTTTTAACCCGGCTATCCCGGTACTTAACCCGGATGGCAGCTGGGGAACTTCTCAGGCCGACAACCAGTTGGGCGATATCAATAACCCGGTTGCAACCGCAAATGAAAACACGGGTTATGGCTCAACAGACCGCCTCCTGGCTAACGGCTATGCTGAGCTCGAGATCATCAAAGGTTTGAAATTACGGGCCAACTACGGATATGATCAGAGCGTTGGTGAAGGCGATTATTACAGTAATGCAATGCCGGACCAAACCCGCGGGCCTTCCATCGCGAGCCTGAACCGGACCTTTGGAAAAAGCAGGTCCTTTCTGGAAGAATATTACCTGAACTATGTTAAGCAGTTCGGTTCTTCCCATGAACTGAACCTCACTGCCGGATATTCCTCCCAGGTATCCAGCGGAAATTATTTCAACGCAGCCAGATCCGGATTTGCAGATACCAGTGTTGACCAGCGCGTACTCAATCTGGGGAGCAATTCTTCCCAATCGAACTCCGGCTACAATTATGCCACTTCAGGATTGCAGTCTTATTTCATCCGCGGCAATTACGCTTTTCAGAACAGATACCTGTTAACCGTAACCATGCGCGCTGATGGATCCAGCAAATTTGCTCCTGGCAAACGCTGGGGTTATTTCCCGGCATTTTCTGCAGGCTGGCGCGTATCTGACGAACATTTTTATGGTGAAAACCTGAAGAAAACAATCAATTCCTTAAAAATCACCGGTGGCTGGGGGCAATTGGGTAATCAGAACATTGGAGATTTCCAATACCTGAGTACGATTGGTTATAGCGGTGGTTACGGCTACAATCTGGGAACCGGTAACGTGCTGCAGAGCGGCGCAGTGGTAACCGGACTGGCAAATCCCAATATCACCTGGGAAAGAGCCGTAATGACGAATATCAGTATGGAACTGGCCACGCTTAATAATCACCTGACGGCGGTCGTTACTTATTTTGATAAAAACACAACCGACATGCTGGTACCCTTCCAGCTGGTAGAAACCTTCGGGGCGCAAACCAACCTGCCCGATGATGGTGGTAACGTTACGCTGCCTAACCAGAACATAGGCACGCTTAATAACCACGGCGTGGAAATTGAGCTGAACTACCAGAACAAAGCAGGAAAACTGAACTATTCTTTTGGTGCGAATGGTTCTTTCATCAGGAATAAGGTGACCAAATTATATGGCGCGGGAACCTATATCGGATCAACTCCGTATGGACGGGAAAACACGGATATTTCCCGCACCTACGAGGGGCAGCCTTTAGCTTCATTTTATGGTTTTAAAACCGCCGGCATTTATCAGACGCAAAGTGAAATCGACAGCGATCCCAATATTGCCAACGATCCGAACAAGGCCAATATCAAACCTGGAGATGTGAAGTTCCTGGATGTAAATGGTACCGCCGGCAAAAAAGATGGCATCATTAATGACAATGACCGCGTAAATCTCGGAGATCCGAATCCGCATTTCGTTTTCGGTTTTCATGGTGCCTTGAACTACGGTGGTTTCGATCTGGTGTTCAATTTCGCAGGCTCAATGGGTTTCAAACTGTACAATGCCGACCGTCTTGCAGGTCTTGACGGTACGCAGGTATTTAACTGGTACAATGAGGAATTGGGCAGGTGGCATGGACAGGGCACAAGCAATTCCATTCCCCGTTTAACCATCCAGAACCTGAATAACAATTACCGTTCATCTGATCTTTGGATACAGAATGGAAATTACCTGTCGTTGAAAAACTTATCCCTGGGTTACACCTTGTCTAACAAACAGATCAGCGACGTAAAAATTCCCGAGATCCGCGTATATGTCAGTTCCTATAATTTATTCATGCTGACAAGCTATAAAGGATATACGCCTGAATTAGGTTATACCAGCGGCGGTAACAAACCGGCGAACTCGCAAAGGGGCGTAGACGTGGCGCAATACCCTGCAGCCAGGAATTTTACCATTGGTGCAACTATCAATTTTTAATTTGACAAAATGAACGACATGAAGAACAAGAATTATAAGCTATTTTTTATACCGGTCGCACTCATCTGTCTTTTGAGTGTCAGCTGTAATAAAAAGCCGCTGGACCAAAGCCCCACGGGCGGCTACACCACAGGTAATTTCTGGCGAAACCAGAACGATGTGATTGCCGGTGTTCTGGGTATTTACAATATATTATACACCGAAGACTGGGTTGGTCATAACCTGTATATTTTTGATGACCAGTCCAACGATATCGCGGTGGAAGGTGATCATCCGGATTTTAAATCCATTGAACGCCTGAATGCCGATCCCACCCTCCAGGTGATCTACACCATCTGGCCGTTTGCTTATGAACAAATAGCGCGCGCCAACAACGCCATTATTTATATTCCCAAAGTGCCGGTGATGGATGAAGACATCCGTAACCGTTCCCTCGGGGAAGCGTATTTTTTACGGGCTCACGCTTATTTCGTGCTGAACCAGATTTATGGTGAAGTGCCCATGCCGCTCGAACAGAATGTGCTGGATGGTAATTATAATATTCCCAAATCATCTATAGACTCCGTGAGGGCGCAGGTAGAATCAGATCTTTTAAAGGCGGCCGATCTGTTGCCGGAAACCTATGATGCAGATAACAAGGGCCGAGTAAGCAAAGGAGCAGCCTGGGGATTACTTTGCAAATTGTATATGATGGAGGATAAGCTCGACAAAGCCATTCAATATGGTTCCATGGTAACCAACGATGTCAATTACGCGCTGGCTCCTAATTATACTGATAACTTTACAGCTGGTATCCAGCAGGCATCCAGCACTGAACTGTTGTTTTCTGTCTGGAACAAGAATGGAGAAGAATCCGGCGCCCTCAATTCGCCCATAAATATTTATTTCACGCCAAGGGCCTGGCAGGGCTGGGGCTTTCACAACCCCACTCAAAATTTCGTAGATGAATTCACACCCGATGACAGCATCCGTAAACGTGCCACGCTGATTTCTGTTGGCGATACGATACCATTTCAAACCAACATATCAACCATCGGCCCCGGAGACGCCTATCAGATGTTTACAGGCAAGGCCGGTCAGTCCACCGGGCGTTTGTTACCCAGCATGACCACCACGGGTTACTGTATCCGCAAATACACCGCCTTTGAACCCAATGGAGATGGTGGTTTGAATGCCGATTTAAAACAGCCCCTCATACGCAGTGCTGATATATTCCTCCTGGTCGCCGAAGCCAAAATCAGGCTTAACGGCGCCGGCGCCGGCGATGCCGAAATAAATACCGTGCGCGCCCGTGCAGGCGTAGCGCCTATTTCCAATGCCGGCATGACGCAATTGATTCACGAACGCAGGGTGGAACTGGGTGGTGAGAACGTGCGCTGGCAGGATCTGTTGCGCTGGGACAAGGACCAGATCATTGACATAAACGATATTGTAGGCCAGCCCAAAGCGGCTTCCCCACTGGCGCCGTATAACGGATCTATCGTTATTCCGGCCAGAACGTTTACCCGGCCCAAAGATTACTATATGCCGCTTCCTCAGGAGGTGATTGACGAAAGCAAGGGGATCATTACCCAAAATCCCAACTATTGACGAGACGGGCTGAGCATTCTTTGGTTGACTGATCTTTTGAATATTTTCAATTAATTTAGAAACCCGTAAAGAGTTAAATCTTTATGGGTTTCTTTTTTAAAAAATAAAAAATGAAAATTCGTTTACTGCTTTTTCTTTGCCTCGCGGCATGTGGCGAACAGGCATTCTCTCAACTGGATAAAGAGGCGGCTGTTCATTTCCTACAAAGAATCGTAAAAGACAGGGCCCCAGCATTCGTAATCGAATACATCGCTCCGTCGAAGGGTAAGGATGTTTTCGAGATCGAAAGCAAAAAAAATAAAATCATTCTCCGCGGAAATAACGGAACCAGCATTGCGTCCGCGCTCAATTATTATCTGAGAGACTATTGCCATTGTTTAATTACCTGGGATGGCATCAACATGAATCTGCCGGTTTTACTGCCCGTAGTAAAGGAGAAAATTCACAAAACGACGCCTTATCAATACCGCTATTATCTGAACTACTGCACGTTCAACTATTCCATGGCGTGGTGGGACTGGGATCGCTGGCAAAAGGAAATTGACTGGATGGCGCTCAACGGCATCAATACCCCACTTGCCCTGACGGGTGAAGAAGCCATCTGGCAGCAGGTTTACCGGAACCTGGGATTCAGTGATCAGGAACTGGATCAGTTCTTTTGCGGCCCTGCTTATTTTTCCTGGTTCTGGATGGGCAATCTGGATGCCTGGGGAGGACCCTTGCCCCAACATTGGATGGATACCCATAAAGCTTTACAACAAAAGATTCTCGCAGCAGAAAGATCCATGGGCATGAAACCGGTACTTCCGGCATTCTCCGGGCACGTTCCTCCATCTTTCATAAAAAAATTCCCTTCTGCCAAAGTAAAAAAAACAAACTGGGGCGCCGGATTTGCCGATGTATATATTTTAGACCCGTCTGATCCCATGTTTGAATCCATCGGTAAATCTTTCATGGAAGCCCAAACAAAAGCATTCGGCACGGATCATTTATATTCTGCAGATACATTTAATGAGAACCTGCCCCCGACAGATGACTCCACTTATTTAAGCGGAATGAGTAAAAAAGTTTTTGAATCCATGTCTGCCGCAGATCCCAAAGCAGTCTGGCTCATGCAGGGCTGGATGTTCCATTACAATGCCTCCTTCTGGAAACAAACGCAGATACAGGCTTTATTAAATGCCGTACCGGATGATCACATGATCATCCTGGACCTGTATAGCGAGAGCCATCCTGTGTGGAACAGAACACATGCTTATTATGGCAAACCCTGGATCTGGAATATGCTGCATAATTTTGGTGGCAATATTTCTTTGTGGGGAAGAATGAGCCAGGTGGCGAACGATCCTTCAGCCGCTCTGCATGATGCCAACTCGGGAAAAATGGCAGGCATTGGCCTAACGCCGGAAGGGATAGAACAAAATCCGGCGTTGTATCAGCTGATGCTGGAAAATGTGTGGCAGGATAAACCGGTAGACCTGGCCCCCTGGCTGACACAATATGCTTTGCAACGCTACGGAAGTTTCAATGCCGATGTTAACGAGGCCTGGAAAATCCTGGAAAAAACAGTTTACCAGGGTGGTCTGGGCGAAGGCGGACCGGAATCCATTATTGTATCCAGACCGACGACCGACGTCTGGGCAGATCGCGTGAGAACCAAACTGGATTACAATCCAAAAGACTTACTAAAAGCCTGGAGCCTGTTCCTGAATGCAGCCCCTGAATTGCAAAACAGCGACGGGTTCCAATACGATCTGGTAGATCTGACCCGTCAGATACTGGCCAACTATGCAACGCCATTGCAACAGAAATGGGTGCTCGCCTACCTGCAACACGATACTGTTTCTTTCAGCAAGTACAGTAATGCGTTTACCGAATTGATGGATGATATGGACGCCCTGCTTTCCACACGGAAAGAATTCTTACTGGGCAAATGGATAGCCGATGCCAGAAGATGCGGCGAAGAGGAACAGGAAAAAGATTTGTACGAGCGCAATGCCAGGGACATCATCACTTTATGGGGCGATAAGGATAGTGAATTGCATGAATATGCCAACAGGCAGTGGGCGGGCCTGATCAAAGGATTTTATAAACCGAGATGGCAGCAGTTCTTTGTTTACCTCAAAGCAAAGATGCTGAACGGGAGCAGGATGGAAACCACCGATTTTGAAACTTCCGTGAAGCTTTGGGAATGGCAGTGGGTAAACAGTCACACCGAAAAATATCTCACCGAACCCCAAAACAATGCAGTGGAAACTGTAAAGAAACTATTTGACAAATATAATACCCGGATGCAGGAAGAATAAAAATAACCGGCAGCTCAAAATTTATAACCCGTTATGAACTTATCCCCTAAAGGCAAAGCTGATCTCCGGCATTTTAGTCTGGCCTTATGTTTCCTCCTGCCCTATACTGCCTCATCCCAGGGAAAGGGACTTATACAATATGTAAATCCTTTCATAGGCACTTCCAGCAGCAATGTATTTACCCGATGGGGAAATGAGGGGGGGACTTTTCCCGGCGCCGTGGCTCCCTGGGGTTATTTTCAGCTGACGCCGGAGACCGGTTTAAATGGCAAAAGCGGTTATGATTATAAAGACAGTACCATAAGTTATTTCAGTTGTTTGCAGCACCACAGCGGTTTTCCCGGCGGGTCGGCCGGCAAGTTGCACGTGATGCCGGTGGCAAGTGAGCAGACCATTGAGCATGGCAGGCGGTTTCGGCATCAGGATGAACACGCCGAACCTGGTTATTATCGCGTTTTATTCAGAGACAATGGAACATTGGTGGAAGCAACGGCCACCGTACATGCGGGTTTGTTCCGCATCACATTTCCTGCCGGTACAGTACCAGAAATTTTTATCAGCGATGCTGACGATTTGTCCACGCTATCTGCCGTAGAAATGGAAGGCAGGTCGATGCGCAGATCTAACCGTAGCGGAAAAGCGACTGCCGACACGCAGAATATCATTCTCATCCGCTTCAACAGAAGCATTACTGATACACAAAAGCTGGCCGGCGGATCGTTCATAAAATTTCAACCTGCTCCTGAAGGCAATACTGTTTTAAACGTAGAATTGAGTACTTCTTCAACGGGTTATGAAACCGCTCTCGATAACATGGATGCCGGGCTAACCGGTAATTCTTTTGAGCAGGTTCTTGCCAAAACACAAGCTGAATGGAATAAACAATTATCAGTTGTAAGCATCGTGGACCCTTCCGAAGAAAATAAAACGATATTCTATTCGGCTCTGTACCACTCGCTCTTACTCCCATGGATCATCTCTGATGTGCATGGCTACTATCGCGGCAGTGACAGACAGGTGCACAAAACAAATGGGGCAAATGAATATGGAGGCTTTTCACCCTGGGATACTTTCCGGTCCCTGCATCCTTTGTTATGCCTGCTGTATCCGGGCAGACAGGCAGATATGCTTTCGTCTATGCTGGATATCTACCGGCAGTCCGGTTATCTGCCTACGGAATCGATGACCGGCAATCACAGCATTCCCATCCTCGTGGACAGTTATCTGAAAGGGATAAAGAACCTGGACAGTACCGTGATCTATGAGGCGATGAAAAAGAGCATTGTCACCGGCCCCTTTAAACAGAAGGATATGGCCTTATACCAAAAGGGCTTTATTCCTTACCCTTATACCGAATCGGTTACACGCACCGTGGAATATACTTATGATGACTGGGCGCTTGCCCGGTTTGCCGGCCAGGTAATGCACGATCAAAATCTTTATGCCAAACTAATGCAACGGAGCCGCAACTACCGGAATTTATTTAATCCGGATGAATTATGTCTACTGCCACGCAAAGGCAATACATTTTATCACGCAACCGGTAATGCAGGGTATAAAGAAGGCGACCAATGGGTATATACCTATTTCCTGCCGCATTATCAGCGCGACCTGATCAATCTGCTGGGGGGTGATAAAAACTTTATCAAAGGACTTGATTCGGCCCGTGAAGACAAACGGATCGTATTTGATAATGAAACGCTATTGCACGCACCCTATTTATTCAATAGCACTGCCTATCCATACAAAACGCAGGAATGGGTACACGATATCATGCATAACCGCTTTGGCAATTCGCCAGGCGGGTTACCGGGAAATGATGATCTGGGAGCCATTTCAAGCTGGTATGTATGGAGCGCTCTGGGCCTGTTCCCTGTTTGCCCCGGCAATCCGGTTTATGCAATCGGAACACCTTTATTTAAAGAGGCCACTCTTTCTCTTCCCGAAGGAAAGAAATGGAAAATATTATCCGGTAATAATTCAGCAGAAAATTTCTATGTAAAATCGATTACTATAAACGGGCAGTCATATCATGAAAAGTGGTTGCCGCATGCCACATTGATACAGGGCGGGGAAATATCGTTTAATATGGATAACAAACCGGATAAGGAAAAGATACCCGGCTTTATTCCGGAAGAAACAGACAGCAGCATGCAAGTAAGCCTGTCTGGCTTTTATGTAAGAGAACACCGCATCAAACCAGACGCGCCGTTTTGGGTCAGGTTTACGATCCACAACACAGGTGCTGCGGGTACCGCCATCATCAGATTGCATGTGAATGACAGTCTGGTGATTCAAAAGAACTGTTTTATTACGGACCGAACGACTTTGCACGATTCCCTGTTGTGCAGGCTATATGCCTATGGACGTAACAAGTTACAGATAGAAGGTATGCCTGCCCGGGAAGTGACCGTGGTGCGTCCTAGACATCCTGTAAGCACCGCGCCGGAGATAGTCGGTCTTCAGGCATCTCCCGTGACCCGAATGGGAAACTGGATCTATGCCAGCTATATTGTAAAAAACAAGGGTGGGGATAACCGAAAATTCGTCATTCCGGTCATGCTGAATGGAAAAACAATATTCCGGGACACGGTTATTTTGAATGCCGGTGATTCCTTTAAAATAAGACATAGCATCAGGGCAGCGCTGAAGGAAGGATTATATGCTTTGCAGGTAAACAATAATACAGCCAAAACTAAAATCTACACCGATGCTGATGATGCCGTCGTTTTGGATATTCCGGAAGAAATTCATTTTTCGGAAAAGGCAAAAGACATTTCCGGATTTGGCAACGACGGCTACAAGTCAGAAGAAGGAGATTTTACAAGCCTGCCACACACAGCAAGCCTGGACAGTAACGGAACCACGCTGACCATGATGGCCTGGATCAATGACCCCGGTGACAAATGGAAATTAACGGACCTGCTGGCCAAGGGCGATAATCATGTATTGCAGTTAAAAGGAACCTCAGAACTGAGCTTCTTTGCCGGTGGCTGGGGAAGAGGTGATTGTTCCGTTCCATTGCCCGGCAACTGGCGCAATAACTGGCATCACATTGCGGGGGTCTGTAACGGAACTGATCTCCGCGTGTACATAGATGGAGCGCTGAACGGTGTTACGCCTTTGGAAAAAGTAATAGATCTGTATGTGGCTGCGGCCTGGTCCATCGGCGGCAACGAAGAGTTTCCGCTGGACAGATCTTTTGATGGAAAAATACGGGGTGTTAAAATATTCAATGCGGCGCTGGATGAAGCAGGTGTAAAAGCCATTTATCTGAAAGAAAAATCAGCCATTGCCGGAGCCCATTAGCAGAGAATAAAAATTAAATCAGCCATTTTACTTCAAAGCTTCCAAACTCTTTCTTTATTTTTTCAAAGTCGTCCCGGAATTTCAAATAACGTTTTCTCAGCGCCGTGTGATTGTCTGCCAGGTAAGTTTTATAGTCCAGTGGTTTTTTCTCCCTGGAATACGCAGCCAGTTTCATTTTCAGCAAATGCATCTCATTTCTTAAATCGTCTATCTCTTTTCGGACGGACGGGAACTTCTGCTCAAAATAGCCGATCCCGGTATTTACTTCAGACGTTTCCTTTTTTGATGAAAGGGCTTCGAGGTAATCGTTAAAGATCCGCAGTATGTTAATGTCATAATTCATTTCCGCAATCCAAAGCCGGTACCGCAGGTGAAGGCTCATGATGGAAGGTGTGACTGGCATAAGTTGATTTTGCTTATGTAAATCAATTTAAACAAAATTTGGGAATCCCTGAGAGATTGTTTAATAGTTGTGGGGGCTTAACGTCAATGCGTGATCATACGGATGCGTGTCCTGGTTTCCGGCATTCCTCCGGAATTAATGATCATGGTTTTGAAAAGACTCCAGGGCCGGTCTATTGCGGTAAACGGTCCCGGAAAATGCCATAAGTGAATGTTCCCAGTAAGGCGCCGGCAATCACGAGCAGCATCACTCCGTATCCGCATCCAAGCAATACAAATAGGGGGCCGGGGCAGGCTCCGGTCAATGCCCAGCCCAGTCCGAATATAGTGCCTCCAAACAAATATTTCTTCCAATGCTTGTCCTTATCAGGGAAATAAATGGGCGTTCCGGTGATGTCCCTGAATTTAAATCGTTTGATCAGCGCTACAACGAGGATACCGGGAACAACCGCACTTCCCATGATTCCATACATAAAGAACGACTGGAACCTGAACATCTCCTGAATGCGATACCAGGACACGGCCTCCGATTTGGTCATGATGATCCCGAACACAATGCCGGCCAGTATATATTTGATTGCTTTCATTGCTGCTTATTTAAAGATGACCGGAAATAAAAGATGGGTTACGATTAATCCGCCGATAAAAAATCCAATAACGGCAATCAAAGAGGGAAGCTGAAGATTGGAAAGTCCGGATATGGCATGACCCGAAGTACAACCACCTGCGTAACGGGTTCCAAAACCGATTAAAAACCCACCAACCAGGAATAAAATGATGCCTCGCCAGGTGGTCAGGAACTCCCAGTTAAAAATGGATGCGGGCTCCAGCCGGCCATCAAATGGAATATTTAATTTTTGCAAATCCGTAACGGTTGCAGCAGATAAACGCATGGGTTCAGGAGACTGTAACCAGTGAACCGCAATAAACCCACCGACAACGGATCCAACCAGGAACCACAGGTTCCATTGCTCTTTCTTCCAGTCAAAACTAAAAAAAGATACTTTTTTACCTGCTCCCATCATAGAACAGATGGTGGACAGATTAGCAGAAAAGCCAAATGATTTTCCAAAAAATATAAGAATGGTCATAATCACAGCAATGGCCAGTCCGGAAACATACCATGGCCATGGCTGGCTGATGAATGAAATCATAATGATGATCTTATTTTTTAAGTTTCTCTTTCAACAAGGCCCTTGCCTGCTGCAGATTGTCCTGTTCCTTAAAGGCATCCTTGGGTACGAGGAAAAAAGAACGGCTGTTAAAATACAAATAAAAGAAATGTGGGCTTTCCAGAAAGGAACTGAATTCCCGCCACTGCCAGGCATGCGATCCGCGTTCCGTTTGCAATACAACATCCTGTTCATTGAGGTCCATGCTGAACTGGTCCTTAAAAGTTTGCGACCTTTTATATACACTTAAAGGCAATAATCTCCAAATGGTGATGAGTAGCAAGAACCACAACAATGAAAACGTAAGAAAGGACAGCGGCTGGATCTTGTGCATGAAAAAAAGGATTGCGCTTAAGATGGTGAAAACGTTGAGAAGGATCAGCAGGATCCTGATCTCCGGTCTGGAAATAAAATGATACCTCAGCGCCTGAAGCACTTGTTTTTTATCGTATTCGAAATGAATGATCATCCTCAGGGGTTAACCTCCCACAGTGGTGGAAAATTACGGTACGCAATGTACTAAAGAAGTAGAATGATTGATGACCAATAATAAATAAGGCCGAATTTACCTCATGTCGCGGCAATGATTGTAGTGGTGCGATGCAGCCTGATAAGGTGTAACAGAACGGTTGCAGGAGTACAATAAACCGAGGAGTAATGCCAGGGCCAGGATCTTTTTCATGGTTTTCATTTGAGCTTTCACATTAACGTACAGATGGGTTGAAAATTGCGGATAAATGACCAATTTCGCTCGCACAACTACAGGTTTCCCAAATAGGGAATTAATTGACAAGGGACAATGCATTGCCCTCCATCGGCAATTCTTCATTAAAGCATTGTCAATTCTCCACTGTCAATTGTCAATTAAATAAAGATCCCCGCATGGATATGCAGGGACCTATGGTTAAGTAAAAACCGTCCAAAGTATCTTTAAAAATGGTTAACTGCAGCCCATGCTGTTTCCGCAGTTGAGGCACTTATAGCACGTGCCGCTGCGAATGGTGATATGCCCGCAGGTATTGCACGCAGGCGCATCGCTCTGCATACTTTTAGCCGCTGCATTCACTGCATCGAGTCCGCTTTCCACCTTATTGTTTTTTACTATTTTCTGAGCTGTTGGGCCGGTAGATGACGAAGCTGGTTTGGCAACTATTCTTACTTCACTTAACTCCGGTGTTTTCTTTTCTGGTTCTGCCTGAATGGGTTGATCCCATTCCGCATTCCCGGTATTCAACACTTCCGGTTTGTCAAGTACATGTACCAGATCGGCCCTTCCTAAATATTCATACGCCAGCGAGCGGAAAATAAAATCAACAATTGATGTGGCGCTTTTGATATTCGGATGATCTACCATGCCGGATGGTTCAAAGCGGGTAAACACAAATTTTTCCACAAACTCTTCCAACGGCACGCCGTATTGCAGTCCGATCGAGATTGCGATCGCAAAACAGTTCAGCATACTCCGCATCGTGGCTCCTTCCTTGGCCATGTCTATGAAAATCTCGCCTACGGTTCCATCTGCATATTCGCCGGTGCGCAGGAAGATGGCCTGGCCATTGATTTTGGCCTTTTGCGTGAAGCCGCGTCTTTTTGCCGGAAGTGTTCTGCGTTCCACAATCGTGGCAAGCTCTCTTTTCAACTTGGTGTCTGGAGAAGACTGAACTCTCTTCTGTACTTCTTCCAGCAGCTCCCTCACCGTAAGCTGGCTCATGTCCACAATATTCGGTTCCACTCCTGCCAGGGGCTCATTGGAAATGGCTCCCTTCACTTCATCCGTTGTATCCTGTTTCTTCTTTTTATCTGATTTGTTACTAAGTGGCTGGGAAAGTTTGGATCCGTCCCGGTAAAGCGCGCATGCTTTAAGTCCCAGTTTCCAGCTCAGCAGATAAGCATCGGCAATCTCTTCTACTGTTGCTTCATTGGGAAGATTGATTGTTTTGGAAATCGCACCGCTGATAAAAGGTTGAGCGGCACTCATCATCCGGATATGGCCATGGGCGTGAATAAATCTTTCCCCGATCTTACCGCATTTATTGGCACAATCAAATACCGGGAGATGTTCATTTCGCAGATAGGGCGCGCCTTCTACCGTCATGGTACCGCACACGTAATTGTTGGCTTCCGCGATCTGCTCATCGGAAAACCCAAGGGCTTCCAGCAGGTTCCATTCAAAATTATAATATTGCTCCGGCTGGAAGCCCAGGCGTTTCAGGCATTCTTCCCCGAGATTGTATACATTAAAAACGAAGCCGATTTCAAAGGCTGATGCAACAGCCGAATCCAGCTTCTTTATTTCTTCAGCAAAAAATCCTTTTTCACTCAGCGTTTGGTGATTGATATGCGGGGCGCCGGCAAAAGTTCCTGCGCCAACAGCATATTTAATAACCGCATCAATTTCCCTGTCTCCGTACCCGAGATTTTTCAGGGCGGCGGGAACAGACTGGTTGATGATTTTGAAATAACCGCCTCCGGATAGTTTTTTAAATTTCACCAACGCGAAATCAGGTTCAACACCGGTTGTGTCGCAGTCCATAACCAGTCCGATGGTTCCGGTAGGTGCAATAACGGTTGTTTGTGCATTCCGGTAACCGTATTTCTCTCCGAGCTGAACAGCGTCATCCCATGCCCGGGTAGCCGCCGTGAGCAGATAATCCGGACAATACTTTGCTTTGATACCCTGTGGCTTGATCTGCAGCATTTCATACTCATCGGCATCATAAGCCGCCAGCCGGTGATTACGCATTACGCGAAGCATGGATTCCCGGTTTTCAGCGAATTTGGGAAATGCGCCGAGCGTCCGGGCCATTTCAGCAGATGTTTTGTAAGATACCCCGGTCATGATGGCGCTGATGGCACCGGCAATACCCCTGGCCTCTTCACTGTCGTAAGGAATGCCCATCACCATCAGCATAGAGCCCAGATTGGCGTAACCGAGCCCCAGGGTTCGGTAGTCGTAAGACAGCTGGGCCACTTCCTTGGATGGGAACTGGGCCATTAGCACTGAAATCTCCAGCACAGCCGTCCATAGGCGGCAAGTGTACTCAAATCCTTCTACATCGATGTTGTTGGTGGTTTCATCATAGAACCTGCGAAGATTCACGGAAGCCAGATTACATGCGGTATTATCCAGGAACATGTACTCGGAGCAAGGGTTGGATGCCCGGATACGGCCACCACTCGGGCAGGTATGCCATTCATTAATGGTAGTATCGTATTGGGTACCCGGGTCAGCACAACGCCATGCTGCATAGTTAATCTGATTCCAAACCTCCTTTGCAGGAATTTTTTTCATCACCCTTCCGTCACTTCTTGCCTTCAGCTCCCAGTCTTCCCCGTTTTCGAGCTTTTCAAAAAATGAGTTGGGTATACGTACAGAATTATTTGAGTTTTGGCCACTTACTGTTTTGTAAGCTTCCCCTTCATAGTCACTCGGGTATCCCGCAGCAATCAATGCTCCCACTTTTTTCTCTTCCTCCATCTTCCAGTTGATGAAGTCCATGATTTCTGGGTGATCAAGATCAAGGCAAACCATCTTTGCTGCGCGGCGGGTAGTGCCGCCGGATTTGATTGCACCAGCCGCACGGTCGCCTATTTTAAGAAAACTCATCAGGCCACTGGACGTTCCTCCACCACTGAGCCTCTCACCTTCCCCGCGAATATTGGAAAAATTGGTCCCGACGCCTGATCCATATTTGAAAATGCGGGCCTCCCGAACCCAGAGATCCATGATGCCGCCATCGTTTACGAGATCGTCTTCCACGCTCAGAATAAAACAGGCATGCGGCTGGGGGCGTTCATAAGCTGAAGTGGATTTCTTCAGTTGTCCGTCCAGCTGGTCAACATAATAATGCCCCTGCGGCTTCCCGGTGATGCCATAACTTTCATGAAGGCCGGTATTAAACCATTGTGGGCTGTTGGGAACACAGGCCTGATTAAGAATGGAATAAACCAGTTCTTCATAAAAGATCTGAGCGTCCCGGTCACTGGCAAAATAACCATACCGGATACCCCATACCTTCCAGCAGTTGGCCAGGCGGTGAGCCACCTGTTTCACCGAGGTTTCCCTGCCCAGGGAACCGTCCGGCTGGGGCACACCCGCCTTGCGGAAGTATTTCTGGGCAAGAATGTCTGTGGCTATCTGGCTCCATGATCCCGGCACCTCCACATTGGTCATTTCAAAAACAATCTCACCCGTAGGATTGCGGATCACCGAACTGCGATAATCATAATCGAACTGGTCAAAAACGGGGATATCTTCCCGGGTAAAGCGACGGCTGAACTGCAAACCGCTCGCAGATTGCGTATGAGTAACCATGAGGATAAAAGCTTTTGTTGTTTTTTGGAAAATGCGCCGCTTATTACCGAATTGTTAAGCAGGTAACGAAAGTATTTTTTGATTCTCGAATTTCCCTCTTTGAAATATTAACACTTGTGGAAAAGAATGGTTGATAAATCCTGAAGCGCAGGCGGGCATTCACTGAATTGATTTATGCACATAAAAGCGGGTGGGAATGTTAAAAAAAATTTGGCGGTGATACAATAATCGTTTAACCCGGGAACGATTTGCCAGCCGTTTTCAAAAACGGGAAAGTTTTCGCACATTTGCAGCGAGCAACCACCAACATGAAGGACGCGATATATTCTTCCTTACTGGCAAAGAAAAGCAACCGGAGAAAGTCCTTCGCCGTGCTGATCGACCCCGATAAAGTGGATTCGGGGAAAACGGCCCGGATCATAGAACTCGCCGTAAGGGCCAGGGTGGACTACCTGTTTGTCGGCGGAAGCCTGGTCATTTCGCACCAGCTCGACGAGTTGGTACAGCAGATCAAGTCCAGTTGCCATATTCCGGTTATCCTGTTTCCAGGCTCCCCCTCACAGATATCCCCATACGCTGACGGACTCCTTTACCTATCCCTCATCTCCGGCCGGAATCCGGAACTTCTCATCGGGCAGCACGTGATTTCTGCCCCAATTGTTAAAAAAAGTGGTCTGGAAATCATGTCCACAGGTTACATGGTGATAGACGGGGGCGCCCCCACGACGGTTTCTTATATCAGCAACGCCAGTCCCATTCCGGCAGATAAAAATGAAATTGCCCTCTGCACCGCCATGGCCGGGGAAATGCTGGGTATGAAGCTGATCTACATGGATGCCGGAAGCGGAGCCAGACGACCAATTTCCGAAGAAATGATCCAGCTGGTCTCATCTTTTATAGAAGTCCCTTTGCTGATCGGAGGTGGTATTAAAACCCCGGAAAAAGTATATCTCAATGCCAAAGCGGGGGCAGACCTGATCATCGTTGGCAACGCCATAGAAAAAGATGCTTCCCTGCTGTCGGAAATGGTATCTGCCCTCCAGTCGGTTTCCATTCCGGAACGCCCCTGATCCTCATTTTAGGCTCCCAAACCATGATTTCGCACTCAAAACAGGCTGAATTATTACGATATTGCCTTCTATAGCCATCACCCGCGCTGCCACCTATGCCGAAGCTTCGGTGGCTGAAAAAAGCCTCAGTTTCATGCGCTATAGTAGCAGCAAAGACGCATGGGTAAAGCATTTTCACATTTTCAAATTTTCACATTTTCACATTTTCCTTTATTTCCCCTCATTTTTAACCAAAATATTGCCCTCGCTTTCTAAAAAAGCTGTTTCTTTGTACGGATAAAAATATCAGTCATCTCATTTTTCCCTGAAATGAAAAAAAACTCACCCATATCAGTCCTGACCGGAATGGTATTGCACGCCTTTAACAAGCGTGGGTTTTTTGTAGCGCCTGTGTGCGTTATTTTTTCTGTTCGTCCCATTCCCTTTTGGGTACGACGTTGATATATTCCATCCATAGAACTCCGACAGGACCTATGCCCCGTATCCAGACGGGTCACGCAATCAATGACAAAGTCATTGGCATTTTTTATCTCATGTAATCATTCCATGGAACAAGAACAAAAGTTCAAAATACTCGTCGCAAATGCCTCCCATCAGGATTTTGCCCGGATCATCTGTGATGAAATGGAGTCGTCCGCGAAGGCCCGCGGAACCGGCATTGCCAAGAGAAGCCCCGACTACATCCAGGCTAAAATGCGGGAAGGCAAAGCGGTGATCGCTTTTACGGAAGATGATATCTGGGCAGGCTTTTGCTATATCGAAACCTGGAGCCACGGCGAATATGTAGCCAACTCCGGACTCATCGTTGCGCCCTCTTTCCGGAAAAGCGGTCTGGCTAAAAAGATCAAAAAGAAGATTTTTGAGCTCAGCCGCAAATATTACCCCAACGCCAAAATCTTCGGCCTTACTACCGGCCTGGCCGTCATGAAGATCAATTCCGATCTGGGTTACGAACCCGTCACCTATTCGGAACTGACACAGGATGAGGCTTTCTGGGCAGGCTGTAAAAGCTGTGTGAACTACGAGATCCTCATGAGCAAGGATCGCAAGAACTGCATGTGTACCGCCATGCTGTATGATCCCAAAGAGCACAACAAACCGGAAGAAACTTCCCGTGATTTCATAAAAAAAAGCAAGTTATACGAGCGTTTTATGAAGTTCAAACAGTGGGGACTTCTTAAACACCTGATCCGCAAGGAAAAGGTGGACATGGTGCTCACGGAACTCGGTTTGCTGCCCATCGGCAAATGGAAAAAAGAAAAACTGGTTAAATAGTATCAATATAAACCGATCAGGATCAATGAACAAAGAAAACAAGAAAGTGGTTTTGGCTTATAGTGGCGGCCTCGATACCACCTACTGCGCCATTTATCTCAGCAGGGTAAAGGGATTGGAAGTGCATGCCCTTACGGTAAATACCGGTGGATTCAGCAAGGAAGAAATCAGGTCTATCGAAGAAAGAGCAAAACAGCTGGGTGTTTCTTCCTTCAAATCGGTGGATGTTACAGAAGACTACTATCATTCCTGCATCCGCTATCTGATCTACGGAAATATATTGAAAAATGCCACTTATCCTTTAAGTGTCAGTGCGGAAAGAATGGTTCAGGCCATTGCTGTGGCAAAATATGTTCAGGAAATGGATGCTGCCTATGTTGCCCACGGAAGCACCGGTGCAGGAAACGACCAGGTGCGGTTCGACATGGTGTTTCAGAGTATTGTGCCCCAGGCGGAAATTCTGACCCCCATCCGGGACCTGAGACTCAGCCGGGATCAGGAAATCTCTTTCCTGAAAGAAAATGGGGTGACCATGAATTTCGAAAAAGCACAATACAGCATCAATAAGGGTCTTTGGGGAACATCTGTGGGCGGAAAAGAAACGCTCAGCTCCAAAGAATACCTCCCTGAAAACGCATGGCCCACTCCCGTTACTTCAACCAGTCCGCAAAAGATCAGTCTGCAGTTTGATAAAGGAGAACTCAGCGCAGTGAACGATAAACGTTTCGATCACCCCGTAAAAGCCATTCAGTTTCTGCAATCTCTCGCACAACCCTATGGCATCGGACGGGATATTCATGTCGGCGATACCATCATCGGCATCAAGGGCCGCGTGGGTTTTGAGGCCGCTGCCCCGTTGATCATCATCAAGGCACATCACCTGCTGGAAAAACATACCCTTACCAAATGGCAGTTATACTGGAAAGATCAGCTGAGCGCCTGGTACGGCAACTGGCTGCATGAAGGACAGATGCTGGACCCGACCATGCGGAACATGGAGAAATTCCTGGAGGACACGCAAAGCACGGTTTCAGGAAAAGTTTTTGTAACACTGGAGCCTTACCGCTTTATCGTAACCGGTGTTGAGAGCCCGCACGATCTGATGAGCAGCCGCTTTGGATCTTACGGAGAAATGAACAGCGGCTGGACGGGCGATGATGTAAAAGGCTTCGCAAAAATTTTTGGCAATCAGTCTTCGATCTTTCACAAGATCAACGACGGCAGTAATATCAGGAAATGAAAAAAATCAAAATAGGCATCAGTGGCGGCGCGGGATATACCGGTGGCGAATTGATCAGAATACTCCTGCATCATCCGCAGGCTGAGATCTCATTTGTTCAGAGCAAGAGCAATGCCGGGAAAGAAATTTCCAGTGTACATCATGATCTTGCCGGAGAAAGTGGGATCCGGTTCACAGAGCAGATAGAGCAGGGCATTGATATATTGTTCCTTTGTGTTGGTCACGGCGCCGCCAGAAAATTCCTTTCAGAAAATCCGCTGGATAAAAATATCCGAATCATAGACCTGTCGCAGGATTTCCGCCTCCAGGCCAATCAGGTTTTTCCCGGAAACGAATATCCTTTTGTTTATGGTTTGCCGGAACTGAACCGGAATGAAATAAAAAAGGCGGTAAATATCGCCAACCCGGGCTGTTTTGCCTCTGCCATTGAACTGGGCCTGCTGCCCCTCGCAAAAAAAGGATGGCTGTCGGAAACCTTTAGCACCGGCATTACCGGGTCAACCGGGGCCGGCCAGGCGTTATCCCCCACTTCCCATTTTTCCTGGCGGGCAAACAATATTCAGGCATATAAAACCCTTACACATCAGCATCTGGCGGAAGTGAATGAATGCCTGGACCAGCTTCAACCCGGGTTTTCCAAAGCAAAATCCAACCTGCATTTCGTGCCCTGGCGCGGAGATTTCACCCGCGGAATCTTCGTGAGTTCCCAGGTAAAAATCGACCGGGACATCCGGGAGATCACCGAACTCTATAAAAACTACTATGCCGATCATCCTTTCACAGTGGTCAGCGAAGAACCCATATTCCTTAAGCAGGTGGTGAACACCAATAAGTGCATCATCCAACTCGAACAGCTAGACGATATGCTGGTGATCCATTCGGCACTCGACAACCTGACAAAAGGCGCGTCCGGGCAGGCAATTCAGAACATGAACCTGATATTTGGTCTGGATGAATGCGCGGGACTGAGATTGAAGGCGAATTATTTTTGACAATTTTAATACTCAGGATGAATCGTGGATAGTATATGGTGGATGGTGGATGGACTTTTATCTCGAATTCGAACCGGAGATCCATCCACCATTAACCATATACCATGGACAACAACAAACGCTCATTATAAACACAAGCACTATGAACCTATTCGACGTATACGACATCAACAACATCACCATTACCCGGGCAAAAGGATCCTATCTCTGGGATGATGCGGGACAACAATATCTGGATATGTATGGCGGCCATGCCGTGATTTCCATCGGTCACACCCATCCGCATTTCGTATCGCGCATCACCCATCAGCTGAACCTCGTGGCCTTTTATTCCAACTCGGTCAATATCCCCCTGCAAAAGGAGCTGGCGGCTAAACTGGGTAAGGTTTCCGAAAAAGAAAATTACCAGCTATTCCTCTGCAATTCCGGAGCAGAAGCCAATGAAAATGCACTTAAGCTGGCTTCGTTTCATAACGGAAGAAAAAAAATCGTCGCCTTTAAAAAATCTTTCCACGGAAGAACTTCACTGGCCGTTGCCATAACTGATAATCCGGCCATTCAGGCGCCGGTGAACCAAACAGACAATGTGGTATTTCTTCCATTCAACAGTGAGCAGGCGCTGGAGGATTATTTTGCGGAGCATGGCAAAGAAACAGCAGCCGTAATCATTGAAGGCATTCAGGGCGTTGGCGGCATCAATGTGGCCAGTCATTCTTTTCTTCAGCAGATCCGTGCGCTCTGTACTAAATACAATACCGTTTTCATTGCAGACAGTGTGCAATGCGGATATGGAAGAACCGGCAAATTTTTCTCTCATGATCATGCAGACGTCCATGCCGACATCTACAGTATGGCCAAAGGAATGGGCAACGGGTTTCCTGTTGCAGGCATCCTGATTTCACCGGAATTTAAATCCAGGCACGGAATGCTGGGCACTACTTTTGGCGGGAATCACCTGGCCTGCGCAGCAGCGCTTGCGGTACTCGAAGTGATTGAAGGGGAAAAGCTGATGGAAAACGCAACAGCAACCGGTGATTTTCTGATGGGTGAATTGAATAAGGTGGAAGGATTACAAAACGTGCGCGGTAAGGGCCTGATGATCGGTTTTGATGTAGCTGGCGAACTGAAAGACCTGCGCAAGAACCTTCTCTTCAACCAGCAGGTATTTACCGGCGAGGCAAAACCAAACGTAATCCGTTTGCTGCCTTCCCTGGCTCTCAGAAAAAAAGAAGCCGGAGAATTTATGGAATCACTAACGGATGAAATTAACCATTTAACCTCATCATCAAATCTGGTAAGTCAGGCATGAAAAATTTCATCTCCATCGCTGATGTAACAGACCTGGACAAGCTGATCGGCAAAGCCCTTTATTACAAAGCCAATCCTTTTTCGGATAAGACCCTTGGCGAAAATAAACGGATCGGCCTGCTATTCCTCAATCCGAGTCTGCGGACCCGTTTGAGCACGCAGGTGGCTGCCCGCCAGCTGGGTCTCGAACCAGTGGTATTTAATGTAGATAAAGAAGGCTGGGCGCTGGAGTTTGAAGAAGAGGCCATCATGAGCGGGAATACTGTGGAACATATAAAAGACGCGGCACCAGTACTGGGAAAATATTTCGATATCCTTTGCATCCGCACATTCCCTTCCCTCAAAAACAGGGAAGACGACTACAGCGAATTATACATCCGCCAGTTTGTAAAATATTCGGGTATCCCGGTAGTCAGCCTGGAAAGCGCAACCCTTCATCCGCTGCAAAGCCTGACGGATATCATCACCATAACAGAGTCGATGCAAAACGCGCCACTAGTTAAAAAGCCTAAGATCGTACTCACCTGGGCGCCGCATGTGAAACCGCTGCCTCAGTGTGTTGCCAACAGTTTTTCCCAATGGATCAATGCCTGGGGCAAATCTGATTTTGTGATCACCCATCCCGAGGACTATGAGCTGGATCCGGTATTTACCCGGGGAGCGACCATTACCCACAACCAGAACGAGGCCCTGAAGAATGCTGATTTTGTTTATGTGAAGAACTGGAGCACGTACAATGATTACGGCAAGATATATACCAACGATCCCGAATGGATGCTGACCGCCGGCAAATTAAAAGTAAGTCATGACGCCAAGGTAATGCATTGTCTCCCGGTGCGGCGTAATGTGGAGCTGAGTGATGAAGTATTGGACGGGCCAAACAGCATTGTAACCCGTCAGGCCGGAAATCGTGTTTGGGCGGCCCAGGCCGTGCTGAGCGAAATCCTTCAATCTCCATTTTAATCTATGGAAGACCTGAACGTTATTAAGATCGGGGGAAACATCATTGACGAAGAGCCCATGCTTTCTTCGTTTCTAAAGAAATTTGCGTCCGTAACCGGCAAAAAGATTCTCGTTCATGGTGGTGGAAAAATGGCCACACGGATGGCGGAGAAAATGGGTATCCCGCAGCAACTGGTAGATGGCCGGCGGGTTACCGATGCGGAAACCCTGAAGATCGTAACCATGGTCTATGCCGGCTACATCAATAAAAACATCGTTGCGCGGCTGCAGTCCCATCAATGCAATGCTACCGGCATCTGCGGTGCAGACGGCAACAGCGTTCTGGCCCACAAGCGGGTTAGTACGGGAACAGATTTCGGGCTTGCCGGCGATATTGATTCTGTAAATGGACAATGGCTGAAAAGCCTGCTGGATCAGGGACTGACCATCGTTATGGCGCCCATTACCCATAATGGTCAGGGTCAACTGTTAAACACCAACGCAGATACCATGGCGCAGGAGATAGCCAAAACCATGAGTGGATCATTCCAGGTGAAGCTGATCTATAGCTTTGAAAAAGCCGGTGTTCTAATGAATGTGGAAGATGAGCAGTCGGTGATCCGTTCATTAAACCCAGCATCCTATCTCGAATTAAAAGAATCAAAAAAAATATTTGCAGGCATGATCCCTAAACTGGATAATGCTTTCGCGGCCATCCGCGAAGGTGTAAAAAAAGTCATTATCGGAAAAGGAGAAGACCTTGGAAATCTATTGAATGGAAAATCCGGAACAACCATCAGCCATGAGTAATTTGTCTATTGAATCCCTGCAGTCAGAAGCGATAGCCCTGTTAAAGGAATTAATTTCCACGCCTTCTTTTTCAAAAGAAGAAAATGATACGGCGGACCTGATCTGCGCTTTTTTTGAGCGCCACCAGGTTCCTT
>JAUZOD010000038.1 GCA_030706635.1 Bacteroidota bacterium | reverse complement strand
CATTGCAAAAAGGCAAAACTGCGCTTTATGTGTATAGTCAAAGCCTGATGAACCGCAGCTCTGACGGAAAAGTGTTGATGATAAAACATTTTTTCCTTCAGCTGCATACTAAAAAGACCGGGTTTGCGTTGCCTCCAATAGTCCCAATGGCTAAACGATTAACATATAATATCATAACCGGCAACGATCCCGGCCTCAGGATATGTCTTTATTATTCTCCCTATTTTGGTCAGAATATATGGCGCCGGGGGTCTTCGCTTACCGGTGAGCGAACCGGAAAGGACCCTGCCTTTAAAGGGTTTCGCCAGAGCAGCAGCAGGCTGAAGCAGGCTTCCCCGATCGCGGCTTCACTGTATAAACTGGTTCCCGGAGAGGTAAAACAGCACGCGCTCTACAGAACCTTGACGGGAGAAGCGATCAGAATGCTGAAAGAAGGCATGGAAGCAGCCCTTATTACAAAAACCCTGAAGAAAAAATATATTGACCCGCTCCGGGATGCACCGGAAAAGAACTCCGGAAACAGAAGGGTTGAGAAACCCGTGAGAAGAGACCGCGTAAAAGGCATGAGGGATTTCACTTCATATCTTCCAATACCTTCAGGCTCCGGAAAGATTACAAGAGCAGGCCGCTCCCTTTTGCTTCAAAAGATCACAGAAAGCCGGTCAGCAGCCGGATATTTTTCACTCTCCGGTTCAGATCCTCTGCCACAAACCAGGAGGAATGTTTCAGCATCTCCATGGAGTGAACCGACACCACCGGAAGAGCCGAAACGGCGAACCAAAACCACCCGTGGCCTGATCTATCTTGGCCGTCTTCCCGAGTGTAAAAAACTCAAGATCTGGTTGCGGCCACAGTCGCTTCTTCGCTCTCAGGCTCAATAACCTGGTGAGTCTGCTTTTACGTGTAACAGTATCATCACAATGAGTGAGCGGCCTTTTGTTTTTGTCGTTAACCGAACGCAGGATCACTTTTGCTCTCTTTGCCCGTTTCCACGCGACCGGCAAACCGCTTGGAAAACAGGCTAACCCCGGACAGGCTTATTCCGAGATCATACCAGCCGAAACTCTTGCTGAGATCAAAAGGAATCACGGTGATGGTCGAATTCGCTTTTATGTGTTTGGTCACCGGGTGGTTATGGTATGTCTTGTCCGAAATTTCAACCGGATAATCTTTGGAAGACTTGTTTGTAAAGCTTATTTCCGCATTTCCATTGACAAGATGCCTAACGGAAACGGCGATCATCGGATCATGGACATTGCCTTCGAACTCGCGGAAAAATCCATTTGGCCCATATACCTGCAGATGGTACTGGTTATTTCCGAACCCATTTACCGGCCAGGCATCCTGTAACTGGTCACCTGCTTTCACGGCGTAGTTGAAATCTTTAAAGTCACGCTGGCCGTAATTTCGTGCATAAACAATGAAGGGAGCTCCTGCGGCGTGTTCTTTAAAGAATTTATTTCCGGCTCCCAGGGTGATTGTAAACTGCTTGTTCGCGGCATCGTAATTACCATCGGCAAACAGTTCATAGGGAAGGGCACAGGCAGGCCGGATGCCTTTTTCCTGTTGCGGCATATAAGCCGAACTGGCGGGCGCATGGTTTATCTGTTCTATTTCACTTTCCGTTAATGCTTTGTAATTGGAAGGAACATTTCTGAACTTGGCGTTATAAATACCTTCAATAAAGGGATTTTTTTCAATAAACGGGAGACCGGTTATGCGCTCTCCGTTGTACTGCCGGAATATGGATGACAGATCGCCACATACCGTGCGTCTCCAGTCGGTGATATTTGTTTCGGTTATATCTTTTCCAAATTTCCTGTTCAGGAAATGCTCGATAAACTGCAGGGTTGAGGTATGATCGAACACCTGCGAATTCACATATCCCCCGCGGCTCCACGGCGAGGCGATGATCATCGGAACCCGGAACCCCAGACCTATTGATCCGGTAACATCCTTTTCCAGGTTCACCATCTCAAGGTTGGTATCAATGCCTTCGGAGACTTTTCCGGAAGAAGGGACCCGGGGATCTGGCGCCGTGAATGGCGGTACATGATCGTAGTAACCGTCGTTCTCATCGTAGGTGAGTATGAGGATCGTTTTTTTCCAGGTCTCGGGATTCTTCGTGAGGATATCCATCACTTCGGAAACAAACCAGGAGCCAAACCAGGGTGAACTGGGATGGTCAGAGAAAGCTTCCGGAGGCACCAGCCAGGAAATAGTCGGGAGCTGCCCGCTTTGTACATCATCCCGGAAGCGGTGGAGCACATCACCCTTCGGAATATTTATTTTCCGGTCCGTCGCTCCTTCGGTATATTCCAAAGGCGTCAGCTCATGCTGGTGAGGATCGCCGGAATTCACGGAGAATGCCTTTTGATGTATCGTTTTCGTGAATTCCGGGAGACCATCAAATTCTTCTACCGTACAGTTCTTCAGGTCTTCTTCGGCGGTTTTCAGCGAATCCTCCATTCTTTTTAAGTGCTTCTGCGCCTTTTCCAGCTCGGCGCTTCCGGCGGTCAGCGAGGGGATTCTGGATTTTAAGTCTTCCGTTTCCTGCTGCAGTTTTCTGATTCTTACTGGCAGGTAATCAATATGTCTCCTGGAAAGTTCTACGTGGTACTGCTTAAAAAATTCTGTTGGGTTATCGCCGAAATTGGCAAGCCAGGAATTTTCTTCACCGGTAAAGCCGCCGTCAACACTAAGTTCATTCTGATATATTCTCCAGGAAACGGCATGCTGCTCCAGTAGCTCGGGAAATGTTGGCCATTCTACGCCGCTTTCGATATCGTCGTTATCCACGTAAGCCTGTGCCTCGGCCTTCTTCTCCGGTCTCACCGTACCACTCCAGAAATAAAGCCTGTTGGGATCCGTAGGGGTCAGGGACGAACAGAAGTTCTGATCACAAACAGTAAATGCATCCGCCATTGCATAATAGAACGGGATGTCTTCCCTGGTATAATGGCCCATCGTTATGGGCATATCTTTATAGTCATCGTCGCCGGATTTCTTTGCCTCGATCCAGTTATCATGCCGGCCATTATTTCTGGCGCCCATCTGACTCTGACGGCTGTGGGGCAAGGAGCCCATCCAGGTTATTTTCGTGTCTTTGATGTCGAGCCGGAAGGGCGCAAAGACTTCTCCCGCTGAATTTTTCTGGAGCCATACTTTATTCTGGTCAGGCAGGGTGATGGCCCTGGGGTCGTTAAAGCCGCGAATACCGCGCAGGGTGCCTAAAGTGTGGTCGAAAGAACGGTTCTCCTGCATCAGCAAAATAATATGTTCCGCATCGAGGTACGTGCTTCCGGCTTCTGGGTCAATCGCCAGTGCCCGCAGGATGGAAGGTTGTAAACTGGCCATGCCCGCCATACCGGAAAGCATCGTCATCTTCTTTAAGAACTCTCTTCTTGTATCCATAAATAATTAGTTGCCGTGGAAGTAAAATAACACCAATAAGACTTTGTAATCAAGGAGAAGGTGCGTGAAGTTAAAAAATAATAATATTCGGCAAATAAAAATTGAGAGGTTATAAGCATATCTGTTAATCTCTCCCGATCCTCGTTTTTTGTAAACCTGAAAAATTCAATGAGCCAAAAAGAAAATGGAAGGAACTCAGAAGGCGTTCTCATCTCCCTTGATGGTGACCAGGATGGTCTGGAGAATGATCTTCATGTCAAACCAGAGAGACCAGTTTTCGATATACCAGATATCGTATTCCACTCTTTTCTTTAAGAAGTCGTTGTCCCTGATTTCGCCCCGGAAACCATTCACCTGGGCCCATCCGGTGAGTCCGGGTTTTACAAAATGCCGGATCATATATTCCTTGTAAAGTTCTGCGAAATGCTTGGTGTGCTTGAGCATGTGGGGCCGGGGGCCAACCAGGGACATATCCCCCCAGAAAATATTAAAGAATTGGGGCAGCTCGTCAATATTGGTCTTGCGCATGAACCGGCCCAGTCTTGTGATCCGGTTGTCATCCCGACTTACCTGTTTGGAATCCGCTTCATCATTCACCCTGAGGCTTCTGAACTTTATACAGCGGAAGGACTGATTATTTTTTCCCGATCTGAGCTGGATAAAGAATACAGGGCCCCGGGAGTCCAGTTTAATCAGGAGGGCAATCAATGGCACCAGCCAGGAGAGGATAAAAACAATTACCAGGAAACTGAATAAAACATCGAAGGTTCTTTTCTTAATCCGGTTACCGGTATCTTCCAATGGCTCCTTTCTTAAAGAGAGAACCGGTATATCATTTAAAAAATCGACGAATATGATGCGGTTGACGAAGATCTGGTAGTCCGGAACGAATTTAAAGTACACGAATTGTTTCTCCGCTTCTCTTGCGAGTTCATACAGGTAAGGATAATATTCGGGAATGAGGGTGGAATATATTTCCGTTACATTGTTATCTTTTACAAAACGCATACAATCCTCCAGTTTACGGATAACCCGCATGTCGTCTGAATCTTCAATCAATCCCTTGTCATCAAAGCAACCTGCCAGCCGCACCAGTTTGGCTTCATTTTTAAAATAATGGATCAGCCGGATCGAAACATCATTGTATCCGAGCACAACCACATTTTTGGCCAGCCTGAACTGGCTCCTGAGCGAAATCACCAGCAGATTAAAAACGATCCTGTTCATGATCAGCACAAAAGCAAAGCCGACCAGGCAGGCCGTGGTGAAAAAATGAGAATAGGGATAAGGGTATAGTAATGCAAACAGGAAAATGATCGCTGCGTTTAAGAAATAGCATTTGATGGTCCGCTTGAAAAAGACATCAAAATCAAGCCAGTTCTTACTCAGGTACAAAGCCGTAAGGTAAACGGAGATCATCCAGGAGAGATTAATTACGGCAAAATAGAAATGATAGGGGTTCTGGCCGGATGCATCATCAACCCGGGTAATAAAAAGACTGGTAATAAACAATACGAGGTTGAGGGAAATGATGTCCCACAACCACAACAGGGTGCGAAAAAAAATAAAGGAGGAGGATTTCTTCATTGGCTGATGGTGCGCTTACTGTAATAAGGAAGTAAATGTATGGATAACCTTTTCAATGTCTTCATCCTGCATCGGAATATACAGCGGCAGGATGATGCTGCGGTCACAGGCTTTTTCTGAAACCGGCAGGCGCAGGCCCGCATATTCTTCCTTATAGGCTGTTTCCCGGTGGGTTGTCATAATTCCCCGGCGGGTGGAGATGCCGGCATCGAGCATGGCCTGCATGATATCATTCCGGCTTTTGGAGCAATCGTCTTTCAGATAGATGCTGTAAGACTGGTAGTTGCTCGAATACCCTTTCTTTTCTACCGGCAGCTGGATGCACCCGATACCCTTAAATGCCTTGTGGTAACGGAGCGCTATCTTTCTTCTTTTGGCTATGATCCAGTCTAATTTTTCAAGCTGTTTGATGCCCACCGCTGCCTGGATATCGGTCAGCCGGTAATTGTATCCCAGCTCCAGATGGTCTTCGAATATTATCTTTGACGATTCGTGCCGTACGCGGTCGTTGACAGACATGCCATGTTGCCTGAGTAATTTCATCCGCTTATAATAAGCTTCGTTGTTGGTGGTAATCATGCCGCCGTCCCCGGTGGAGATCACTTTTCTGGGATGGAAGGAGAAACAAACCAGTTCCGAATGACTGCCGATTTTAGCTCCTTTATAGGAGGACCCCGCCGCGCAGGCGGCATCTTCTATCAGCTTCAGGTGGTGTTTGGCGGCAAGCTCCTTAAAAGCGTCTATATCAGCCGGCATGCCGATCTGGTGCACGAGCAGGATGGCCTTTGTTTTGCCGGTTATCTTTTGGGCAACGTCTTTCAAGTCCAGATTATAGTTGGCCGGATTGATTTCTGCAAATACCGGTTTCGCACCGACGTATTTGATTGAATTGGCCGTCGCGATATAACTCATAGACGGGCAGATCACTTCATCTCCGGGACCAACACCCGCCACGATCATGGACAGGTGGAGGGCCGTGGTACAGTTTGAGACGGCGACAGCATATTTTGCTCCGGTATAGGCTGCGAATTTTTCTTCAAATTCGGCCACCCGGGGTCCCTGGGTGATCCAGCCGCTGAGGATGGTATCGTAAGCCGCTTTTGCTTCTTTCTTCGTCAGGTAAGGTTTCGCTATGGGTATCATTAGTCGGTGGTTATTTTTATTTTTTCAAAATACCATTCGGTAAGTTCCTTCATTCCTTTTTCAAGGCTTACCGTTGGGCTGAAGTCCAGCAATTTTTTTGCCTTGCTGATGTCGGCCAGCCTGCGGCTGACCGGATTGATTGAATTTTCCGCCCTGAATTCAGGAGAAAGGGTGGAATGATTCACTTTCAGTAAGACGTCCAGCAGGCCTTTAAGACTTGTTTCCTCGCAATTGCCAATATTGAATGCTTCATCGGTCACTTCTGCCTGCAAGGCGGCTACATTCGCTTTGGCAATGTCCCTGACATACACAAAATCCATCGTCGTTGAACCGTCCCCGAAGATTAGTGGGGTTTTTCCATCGCGGATACAATCCAGCCATTTGATCATGACTTCGGTGTATTTGCCATCGGTATCCATACGTGGTCCATAAGCATTGAAATATCTCAGGGCTACATAATCGAGGCCATACATGAATTTAAAGCTTCGGAAGAGTTGTTCACCCCACATTTTGGCTGCTCCGTAGAAGGTCTGATTGTTATACGGGTTATCCGTTTCCGGCGTTGGAAAATGCTGAGCCAGACCATAGACGGAAGCGCTGGAGCTGTATATTATTTTTTTTACTTTATGTTTTGCGCTTAGGGATGCAACCTCAAAAGTTGATTTCAGCATCACATCAAATCCGTCGCTGGGATTGGCAGCACAGGCGTTTATGCGAAGGGCGGCCATATGAAAAATATAATCCGTACCGGCAATGCATTTTTCCAGCAAAACAAGATCCCGGATATCGCCTTCATGGAATTCAACAACCGGATTATCGAGAAAGCTTTTCATATTGGCTCTGCTGCCGCGAATCAGATTATCTATAATGATGATCTTCTTAGGTTTTAAGGGAATGAGCTCTTCAATAACATAGGATCCGATAAATCCTGCGCCTCCGGTCACCAGGATGATGCTGTCTTTAACTTTATTCATAATTCAACTATTTTATCAATTATAAATACCGGTCTTCGCCGGCTGGCATCCAGGGTTCGCCAGAGGTATTCTGCAATAATACCCAGGGAGATATTGGTGATGCCGAACCCGATCATCAATATAGACATCAGTGCCGGCCAGCCACTGGCCAGGTTATGGAAAAATATTTTGCGGAAGATGATATAGATCGTCCATAACAGGCCAACAAAGAACATCGAAATGCCGACGATGGTCACCATGCGGATAGGGGCATAGGAAAACGCGACAAACGAATCGATAAATAATTTCACCTTTTTAGAGAGGGTCCATTTGCTGACCCCGGATTTTCTTTCCCGTTTTTTATAGGAAATGGAATCCTGCCGAAAGCCCATGCCCAGTATTTGTAAGAAAATGGATGAATTGGCTTCCACATTGCTGTTGACTTCGGCGGTCACTTTCCGGTTGAACATGACGATGTCAAAACCTTTCTCCGGAAAATTGCTGAAAGCAAATTTTTTCATCAGATACGCATAAAAAGAAGAGAAGGTTTTCTCTCCGAAAGATACTTTGGTGCTTTCGCGGTGTGCCCAGACGATGTCGCTGCCTTCCTTTGTTTTTTCTGCCATCCGGATAATGAGCTCGAGCGGATCCTGCAGGTCAGCATAATTAAAACAAACCAGCTCCCCGCCGGCTATGGAAATACCTGCCCGTAGGGCGGCATGGGATCCGAAATTCCGGGAAAGGCTGATGACCTTTGCTTTGTAAGATCCGTGTTTCATTTCCAGCAGCCTTTCCACCGAATGGTCCCTCGAACCGTCATTGACGAAAATAACCTCCGGCTCCATTTCCGGATACTGCACAAAAAAAGCATTCAGGTTGTCGACCAGGTAGGGGATGCCCTCATACTCATTGTAAATGGGTATGATAACAGATATTTTGGTTTTATTCAGATCATGCATTGGCATCGTTTTTAAATCTGACCCGGATGCTTTTAATAAACTCGGCAGGGGCCATTACTTTGCCCTGGTATTCAATTTCCTGAATTTCGAGGAAATTTTCCCTGCAGGCGATCCGTATGGTTTTAGTATCTTTTTGTATGGCCACTACGTGTCCGGGTACCGCCAGGAATCTCTCACCCGGTATAAATACGGCAGCTTTCCAGATAATGACTTTCTCCCCGTTCAGATAGCTAAACGCCCCGGGGTAGGGATGGGCCGAGGCCCGGATAAGCCGGCAAATGGTTTCCGCCGTTTCATTCCAGTTTATCCGGCTGTCTTCAGGTAAGCGCGGGTAACAGCGCAGGCCCTCTAAAGAACCTTTCACCTCAAAGGCATCGGGCTGTTTAAATATCCTTTTTAAAGCTTCTTCATAGAGGAACGGAACATCCAGCGCTGCCTGCTGAAGGACATCGGCAATATACGTATTCTCCCTCAGTGGTATTGATTTTCTGGCTATAACGTCCCCGGCATCCAGCTCGGGATCCATTTTATGAATATTCCCGTAAATTTCATACTCTCCGTTGATGATGGTCCAGTTAACGGTGGCATTTCCTTTATAATCGGGCAGGTTTCCCAAATGAAAATTGAGTATGCCGCAGGCAAAAAGATCGAGGAAACTCTTCGGTATGGTATATTTCCAGTTGGCGCTGATGGCGGCCCGGATATGATTCGATTTGACGATCTGGATTAATTCATCATTATTTAACGATTTGATCATGAAGAACCGGCAGCCCAGGCTCCTGGCCAGCAATTCAAAATCGGTGTGTTTCACGTCGTATTCTTCATATGCTTCTTCCGTGACGATGGCCTTAAATACATATCCTTTGGATTGCAGGTATTTTATTCCGTCGTACAGATAGCGGGAACGGCCGATGGCGATCAAATGATTTTCGGTACTCATACGAGATCCAGTATTTTTATATTGTTGTATTCGTGTTTACCACTGAGCAGGGCTTCACCCGCTTTCAATCCGCCGGACTGCAACCGGATGATGGGATCATACCCGACGGCGGACGGCAGTATGCCCATATGCCCGCTGTGTACATCCTGGGGATAGAACCGGACGTTTTCTTTTCTCAGAACTTCTGCATCCACATCGCCTGCATACCGGAGTATCAGGGGATCCGTGAGCTGCGACTTAATATTCTGTAAGCTTACCGGCGTTTTATCTCCGATCCAGTTCTGGTCAAATGGGTAAGCCGTAAAAATAACCGCTTCCGCATCTTTGTATGCAGGCGGTATGCGGATATCCGGAAATCCACCGATCCACTCAATGTTTTTAAAATCGTACCGGGATTTGTTTTCATCTTTGTCTATCACAGCAAGTCCGTCGCAGACGGCTGCGATGACCCTCGCGATGAAGGGACCGAAATCGTTATTACACAGCAGGATAAACTTATTCTTATAGAGACAGATTCCCGCATCAAAAATCTGTTTTAAGGCCATATCACCGAGGTAGTTGAAAACATCAACAGAAGGATGTCTTTCATTGGTGGCCCCGATCTTAAACCCTCTTTTTCTTATGTAGTTTATATCCATGTCCGCCTCCCGCCATTCCCAGGCTTCATACATCAGCGGGATGACCACCTCATCTTTTGCATGGCCCAGCACGGCTTCGGTCAATGGCCTCAGGTGTCCGGAATTGGTGATGATATCTGCCTGTGAGATAATTTCCGGGGTGAGCTTATCGGTGTAATGGATATCGAGCGGGAATTCTTTGAACGAGCAGGCCAGTTGTTTTGTGGCGGCAAACACTTCGTCCACCGTGCCGTAACGGGTGGTTTTTGAAAAGGCAAAAACCTTTGCGCCGGCAAGGGCGGCTAAAACCGGAGTGACAATATAGGCTCCGGTAGCAGCTTCCGTCAGAACCGTTTTGCCTTTTAAATTGAGCTGCAGCTCCCTGACCTGTTTAACGAGTTTATCTATAAGCATATTCAGTAACTGTTCAATGTGTTGATCACATAATCCACTTCTTCGTTTGTCAATTCAGCATACATAGGCAGGGAAAGGCAGTGATCGGCCAGGTATTCTGAATTCGGGAAATCGCCTTTCTTATATCCGAGCCCGGCATAGGCTTTTTGCAAATGACAGGGTACGGGATAATGCAGTCCCGGAAAAATATTCCTATCGTTCAGGTGCCTGGTCAGTTGCTCGCGGTCTTCTGTTGTGATTACAAAAAGGTGAAAAACAGAATCGTGTCCTTCCGGCTGAAGCTGCATTTGTATTTTTGGATTCTTTAAGGCGGCGTGATATTTCCCGGCGATCTCCTTCCTTTTTTGATTCCAGTTTGGCAGGTATTTTAGTTTTACGCTCAGGGAAGCGCCTTCCAGTCCGCCCATCCGCATATTATAACCAATTTCATCATGGTAATATCGCACCACCGAACCATGATTGCGGAGGCTCTGCAGGTGCCTGCTGTAGGTTTCTTTGTTGGTGGTTATGCCGCCGGCTTCCCCGCAGGCTCCGAGATTCTTGCCGGGATAAAAGCTGAAGCAGGCCATCTCGCTAAATCCACCCACAGGAACACCGTGATATGCGGCGCCCTGCGCCTGAGCGGCATCTTCTATAAGATAAAGATTATGTTTTTTACAAATGGCCTTAACGGCATGAATGTCGAATGGCTGCCCGTAGAGGTGAACCCCGATGACGGCTTTTGTTTTTGGGGTTATGGCTGCTTCTATCTTTGAAGCATCTATTTCCCAGGTGAGGGGGTCGCAATCAACAAAAACGGGAATCGCTCCCGTGTATGATACACCCCAGGCCGTCGCGATAAAGGTATTTGCCGGAATGATCACTTCATCGCCCCGGCCAATACCAAGCGCCAGCATGGCTAAATGGAGGGCCGTAGTGCCGTTGTTCACGCCAACGGCATAGTTTGTGCCGCAAAAACCGGCAAAGCTTTTCTCAAAGGCCTCCACAAAGGGTCCTCCGGAGAAAGCCGTTTGATCATATACTTTTTCAAAAGCCTCAAAAACTTCTTTTTTGATTTGCTGATGTTGTCCTTTCAGATCCAGACAGGGTATTTTTTTATCCATAACGCTTACAGGTATTTAAATAGATTTAATCACTCTTGCAGGAACACCGGCTACCACGGTATTCGGCGGAACATCTTTGGTCACTACCGAACCCGCGCCAATCAACGCATTTTCGCCGATGCTGATGCCGCATAAAATGCTGGCATTGGAACCAATGGATGCGCCTTTTTTTACTGTTGTCTCAATAACCTTCCAGTCGGCTTCCGTTTGCGCGCTGCCATCGGCATTGGTCGCCCTGGGAAACAGGTCGTTGGTAAACATGACGCCGTGGCCCACGAAGACATTATCCTCAATGTGTACGCCTTCACAAATAAAGGTATGGCTGGAAATTTTACAATTCTTTCCAATGGACGCACCTTTCTGAATTTCCACAAAGGCGCCGATCTTTGAATTGTCTCCGATACTGCAGCCATAGGCATTAACGAAATTGAAAATGCGGACGTTCTCGCCAATGTGTACATTGTTCAGGCTTTGTCTGTCGTTATTAATGCTGATCTTTTCCATGATATTATTTTATTCTCACTTCTTTACCCTTTTGTTTAATGGATAACTGGGAAGCCTCCAGTATTTTTACTACACTTCTGCCAAGCTGCGCATTGGACAGCGGATCTTTTTTCTGGAGAACCGACTGGATAAAATCATCCGCAACACCGGCCAGCGCTTCACGGCTGGATAGTTTCGGGATGAAGACGTCCCCGGTCCGGTAGTCCACCATGATCCTGGTTTTGTCTTCCTCCGTTTTATGACTATAACCCGTGTCGTAAACCCTTACTTTTTCTGAAGGTTCCAGATCATTGTACAGGATCATTTTTTTATTACCGCCGATCAGGGTTTGCCGCACTTTTACTGGCGAGGACCAGGAACAATTGAAATGAGCGATAAAATCCGAACTGTAGTTGACTGTCAGGTAAGCAATATTCTCCACCTCGTTGCGCGTATGCGAAATGCCGGTGGCATTGATGCTTTCCGGTTCCTCGGTTATCAGATAGGTAAGTATGGAAATATCATGGGGGGCCAGATCCCAGAGTACATTAATATCAGGCTGGAACAATCCGAGATTGATACGGGCGGAATCAAAGTACAGAGGCGTTCCGATCACTTCGGTCTGGATGATTTCTTTCATCTTCTGCACGGCGCCGGTATAGAGAAAAGTATGATCCGCCATAAGAACGAGCCCTTTCCGGGCAGCCAGTTCAATCAGCTCATCCGCCTCGGCCACGGAGGAGGTCATGGGCTTTTCGATGAGCACGTGCTTTCCCTGCTGGAGGGCGCGTTTAGCGAGTCCGAAATGCGTGAATACCGGCGTAGCAATCACGACGGCATCAATATCCGGGCTGCTGATCACGTCTTCAGCGTCTTTGACGCCGTTTATTGAAGGGAAAATTTTCGCCAGCAGATTCAGCCGTTCCTGGCGCCCGTCGGCCACCGATTTAAGGGTGCATGCCGCGTTGGCAAAGAAGTTTCTTACGATATTAGGCCCCCAGTAGCCATAGCCAACAACACCGACATTGATATTTGACACGTTGATAAGGTTTTATTGGTGTAGAATTTTTTTTCTTTTAAGCGGTTATTTTTTATTCAGATGAAGTTTTTGATTTATCCGGAATTAATATTTTAAAGGCCACATTCTCCCAAACCTCTCGATAGCCATACTGTACGAGAAAACTATCCAGAATATTATTCCGGTCCACGCTCAGCTCATCCCTGGAATAATCACCGGGAAGAATTTCCTCCGGCCACTTGCTGGCCGTTCCGGTAGTGGCAATTTTTTGCCTGATCACTACGGGAAGAACCGGGTTTCTTTCAATGGATCTGTGCAGGTCAGACCTAAACAGATCTGCATTGTACACAGAAGGAAGGGAATTGCCGAGAAAAGGAATTGTATTGCTGGCATAGTAGTACATGGCAATGCGGTCATAGGCCATTACATGATCATTTGGCCTTATGTATTTCGCGCTTGCCTGCAACAGCTCGTTAAAGGCATCGGCCCGTCCGCGGGTGGTATAAATGCCCTTAAGATGATCGCTGTGTAAGGCATAGTGCATTTCCGTTCTGTTCCGCCTGTCAAAGAAGGGATAATAATAGGCATGATAAAAACCGCCGAAAATGACCAGGTACAATAAAGTCCTTTTGGTAATGGTAAGCTGTTTTTCTGAAATCCATACTTTCCTGGAATATTCCCGTTTATTCCGGTTGATGACCAGTGTATTTTGAAGTGCATGAAGATGCAGCAGATAATCTATGGCAACGGGTAATGCAATCCAAAGGCAATACCGGCCGGCTGTATAAAGGCCATCCGAACTCCCAAGCGGAAAGGATAACAGGAAGAAGCACCCGAAAAAGAACAATATTTTCAACTCCAGGTCAATGGGCGCGGATACCAGAAAGACAGCGGTTATCAGGACAACGCCGGTTATGAAAAACAATATGGTAAAATGGTCAATTCTGTGGATGATGATCAGCAGCAGAATCAACGCGACAATACCGTAGAAGGCAGTTCCTGCAATATGCTTTATAAGTTTTGACTGGTTTTCAAATCTGCTCATCAGGAATGCGGTTCCGAGGGTGCCGGCAGAGAAAATGCCTGCGTATTTTATGGATTGGATATTATTGGCCCAGAATAAATAAAGCAGTCGGGATAAGCCATAACCGTTCTGTGCAGCCGGATTTCCGGTTTTCACTTTCCCCATGGAAAATAACAATTTCAATGAGTCAAGAAAAATATCCAGATGGCCGGTCAGGTACATGGCAAAGAGAACGCAGCCTGCGCCTGCCAGGAATCCGGCGATGAATCCGGTTATCTGCCAGACTGTTTTTCCGATCCGCTGATGGGTTAGATGGCAGTAATAAATTATTCCCAGCACCAGGCCCAATTCCAGGATGTTCGGCGTTCGGATGAAGACATTTAAGCCCACGAAAAACCCGCCCAGGAATATCTTTCCCCAATGCGCTTTCTTCAGGCCTGAATGGAGGAAATAAATCGCGATGACATAAAATAGGGAGGATAGGGTATTGTAGTTTAATACTTTGATATCATTGTTCAGGGACAGGACCACCAGCAGCAACCCCAGTTTTAAATATTCAGGATTCAGGTACTTCCTGAGCAGGTTATAGGTGATCGCAACCGTGATTGTATTCACGATCGCGCCACCCAGCCGGATTCCCCAAAGGCCCAGTGGCGAAACCAGCTTTACCCAGAGACCACCGATTATTCCGGTCAGCCAGAACATGAAATTATAAGATACAGATACCGGATCGCTGAAGATCCGCCGGTAGAAGATGGACAGAAAGCCCTCGTCAGACAGGTCAAATCCCTGGAAAATCAGCATCACCTGAAAAGCAAATACCAGCAGAAAGAACATACGGGGGCTCAGCCTGCCAAAAAAGGGAAACAGGAAACGGTTGCCTGGATTATTTGAATATGTTTTTTCCATTTGTTCAGGAATATTCAGGGGAATCATTAAATGGTTGAATTGCTATGGTTGCTATATTAATTTTTATTGAATAAAAGATTTCTGAACACGAAACACAGAACCGCGAAATAAATAAAGTAAACGATGGCAAACGCCAGAGTGGCTCCAATACTCCCATACAGGTTAACCAGAAAGTAACTCATGATCACCAGCAGAACGAAATTCACCAGTTCCATGATGATGTATATTTTGGTCATTGCTTTGGCCAGCAGCAGATATCCCAAAACCCATCCCAGGATCTTTAAAATGTCCCCAATGAGCTGAAAGGCAAAAAGATCCCGCATGCCGATAAACTCCTGGGTGAACAGTACGTGTATAATAAAAACCCGGAATATAAATATGACCGATGTTGTCAAAATCAGGAAAGGGATGACCAGCTTATAAACAGTGAGAACTTCTTTTCTGAGTTCCTTTTTGCTTTTTAGTTCGGACAGTTTGGGTAAAAAGTAAACGCCCAGGGAGGCGGTAATCACCATCAGATACATCCCTGATATCCGGTTAATGCCTTCCCACAACCCCGCATCTGTAATCGAATTTTTGCTGATGATAAAACTTCTCACGATGATCTGTCCCGCCGGCACCGTTACGGCACTGACGATAGCCATCAGGGAATAATGCCCCAGCTTAACGGCTATGCCCTTATTGAACTTCAGGAGGAATGATTTCCATTTAAACCAGTAGGATTTAGCGATTAAGCCCAGGGTAATAAAAAATACAATGGACTGGAAAGTGACGGTGGCTACCAATGCGCCAAAAACAGTGTATTTGACTGCGAGAACAACCGAAAACAGGAGACCGACAATGCTTCCAACAATATTTGAAATGACATATTTTTTATATTCCTTGAAGCCGTTGATCACCGAGGTCAGCAAGGCATTCAACGCATAGAAAAGCAGGGTTCCGCCGAAAATATAAAAGACCGGTTTATATTGAATGTCGTGCAAAATGGATATGGAAAAATAACCGGCACCAAGCACCAGGACCAGGCTGGTTAGCACCGATAAAACGACCGTTATCCAGAACCCCGTTCCCAGGTAAAGGATATAATCCTTTTCTGAATCGGCATACTCGGCCGTGTATTTCGTTATTCCGGAGTTGATACCGCCATTGGATACACTCAGCAGGATCTGAACAAAATTGTTCAACTGCCCCAGCAGCGCAACCCCAACTGGCCCGATAATGGCTGCGACCACTTTAACACTTACAAAACCCGTGAGCATTTTGATCAAGGTCGCAACGGCATTCAGGAAGGAAACCTTTACGAGATCGGTTGTAAGTAGTTTTTTTGCCCTAAGCAACATGTTCGTTTATTTCGTTCGGATAAAGCTTACCATCTCAGCCCCAATTCGGAAAACCCGATGAATTATTTATTTATTACCCGTTTAGAGTAATTGGTTGATCCCAGGAAAAGGGCTGTGGAAATTCAGGTAACAATAAATTGCTCGTTTTTCCTACAGATAAACTCTAAAAAACCATCTTAATTGTGTGAATGACAGTTAAATAGATAAAATTTATCTCTGAAGTTGAAGCCTTCCCGCGGTATTTGGCGTTCCCGCGATTTCACGATATTTTCTTTTTTCGTTTTCCGTATTCCTCATAGGTGGAGCGAATATCGTAGCCGTAGCCATATCCATATCCATAGCTGTATTTGCCAATGCCTCTGTTCTTCACGTCATTGAAGATAATGGCGACATTTTTAATATCATAGGCGTCCAAATCCTTACTCAGCAGTTCAATATGGGATTTTGGTGTATGATTATGACGGATAACATATAAAAGGAGATTGCAGAGGGGGGCGATCGTCAGTCCGTCCGACAGCACTTTTAATGGCGCCGTATCAATCACCAGGAAATCGAACTGGGCGTCCAGTACCTTAAATAGGGCTTCCAGCTTATCTGGAATCAACAGTTCGGAAGGTTCATCCACCAGGTAGCCGGCAGGTATCAAATACACATTTTCGTGTTTTGAGGTTGGGACAATGATTTCATCAGCCTTTACTTTCCCCAGCAGGTAATCCGTGATGCCGTCGCATTTGGGTACCTCGAAGATCTCGCTTAAGGTCGGCTGATGCAGGTCGAGTTCCAGCAAGGCCACCTTTTTTCCGCTGCGCCCGATGCTGATGGCGAGGTTGGCGGAAACAAAGCTTTTGCCATCGCCCTTTATACTGGACGAGACGAGTATTCTTTTTATATTGCCCGGCGGATTTCCCTGATGCTTCAGTGAAGTCCTGATCAGCCGGAACTGTTCAATAATAAAACTTCGTTCCGCATTTTCCGTGACGATGGGTTTTTTCAGCTTCTCGTGGATGAGTTCTCCGATGATGGGGAATGTAGTTAACTTTTCAATATCGGCTCTGTATAAGATCTTACCGTTAAAAATGTCCTTTAAAGAGATCATCAGAATGCCGATCGTAACAGGAGCCATAAGAGCTAACAGAACCAGGAATAATTTTTTAGGACTTACCGGGTCTCCCGAAGTGGTCGGATTGCTTACAATATAGCAATCGGGAAGGATAGACGTGATGGAATAAGCGGTCTCTTCTTTCTTTTGCAAAAGAAAGGAATAAATATCATTTTTGATATTATGTTGGCGGCTTACTTCAACCAATTGTCTTTCTTTCTGCGGAACGGAATTGAGCATGGCGGAATAACGGTCTTTCGACTCCAGCAGGGTCGTTTTGCCCGCTTCAATGTTTCTCCGCTGGCTGTTGATGTTTTCCAGGATGTTGGGCCTGATCCGGTTGATTTCCTCCTGCAGGGAAAGCATGATCGGATTGTTTTCTGCAGTGGTTCTTTTTAACCTTTCGTATTGCGCTTCCGCCGTAGATAGATCATTGAGCAGCTTGGATAAGGACGGATCATTGATATTGAAGGTAGAGGGAACAATATTGCCATTATTGTTCTTTGCCTTTACGTATTTTTCCACCTCATCCAGCGCCGACAGTTGCAGGTTCAGATTGCTTAACTGTTTGTCGTTGGATTCGATACTTGATAAATACAATTTACTTTGCTCGCTGATATCAACCACGCCGGTTGCATCTTTGTATTTCTGGATACTGTTTTCCACTGAATCCAGTTCCTTGGAAGCATTTTTTAGTCTGTCTTCAATAAATTTAAGGGTCTTTAGGGCAACGCCGCTTTTTCTGTCTGCCGAAGCCTTGTTATAAGCCAAAACGATTTCAGAAATAATGGATTCGGATTTCTGGGCAACCGGATCTTTTATAGACAGGTTGATGATGGAAGATTGTTTACTCGCCGCGGTAACCATCAAGTTTCCGAGAATATCATTGGTTGCGTGATCCAGCGAAATCAGGTTGAAGTAGTATTTAACGGACTCGTGTGTTTTTTTTGTATTTGGATAATAATGGGGATTGGCAGTAAATCTTAAAGGCCCCCAGGCAGTATTAACCCATTTATCCAAAGGATACTTCTCCCCGGCGATCTGGACGGTGCTATCTGCCTTTGAGAAATTAAAATATATGTTTCGCGCTTCGTCTATTTCATTCGGATTTGGCACCGTAACGGTTATAGGGCTGGTTAAATAAGCGGAAGTGGTGCCCAGGCCCCTCCATCCTTTCTCTTCATACATCGGTGCATATAAACCAAGCGTTTTTACTACAGAACTGATCAACGAGTTGGAGTGGAAGATTTCAAGTTCGTTTTCTACAATTTTCTTGGTGCCAAAAACATTGAGCACTTCTTCCATTTTAGAATCTTCCTGTCCCTTGGTCTCATCCTTAATTAAAACGCTGGCCTTGGTTTCGTAGATGGGGGGCGTAAATTTCAAATAAAAGTATAAGCCCGCTCCGCTGACGATTAAGAGAAAAATAAACAGAGGCCAGTAAGGTAAATATTTTGTAAGTAGCTGTTGAAAACCATTATTCTCTTTTTCCAGAGCATTGTGGTTTGACTTTTCCATATCAAGAACAGGTTTAATACTAAAACTGAGCCCGCGCTCCAATTAAAATTTTACTTGGCTTATGGCCACGATCAAAAAAGACATAATACTGAACACAATGGGAATGACCTGTGAACTCTTTTCTTTCGCCAATCGACCTCCGCTGGATTCCACAATCACCACATCATTCGATTTAAGGTAATAGAAAGGAGAACTCAATATATCATTTTTTGTCAGATCCAGATGTTTAACCAATTTCTCTCCTTTATCACCTTCCCTGATTAAAAGAACATCATTTTTTTTGCCATAAACGGTGATGTCGCCCGCAAAACTGAGCGCTTCCAATATGCTCAGTTTTTCTGTAGGGGTCGTAAAAACGCCCGGCCTGGTTACTTCACCCATTACGCTCACCCGGAAGTTCAGATATCGGATGGTAATAATGGGGTCAATTAAGAGTTTCCGGTCAATTATTTTCTGTGTCAACAAGCTGGCCAGCTGAAATTTGCTTAACCCTGCTGCATGTATCTGGCCCAACACCGGGAAGAGGATGTCCCCGTTTTGATTCACCAGGTAGCCGATGGTCAGCGTATTGGCCGCGCCGACAGCCGCTGAACTGGTAACGGAAGCGGATTCATTCGGGGCATTAAAGATCGCCGAGGCTTCCGGACTGGAGCTGCTCACAATAATACTTAACAGATCATTGACCTGCACGATCGGCTCAGGGGCAAAGCTTTTTTCTTTTAACGTAACATCGCGAATATCAGGGAAGTAATTTACGTTCTTGGTGCTGGCACAGGAGGAGGCAAATAAAATTATAAATATTCCATACACAAGCAGTTTGTTCATCCTGATGGTGATTAGCGGGAAGGCCTTGATCGCCCTGAATATTGAGTAAATCAAAATATATGACAATTGGGGTTATGCCGGTTTTAAAAAAGTACGCGCTTTTCAGGAAGATTATTGGAGGGTAATTAGCAGACAATCAAATGATTACGTAAAAATATTTAACGTAAGTTAGGGACTAAAAGTAGCAAAACTTATTTAAGTTGCAAAGGATAAGTAAAAAGAATTATCCAGGGTGGTTAAGGAATGATTACCTGCTTCAGAATAAGGCATAACTGGGGAATTGGAGTTTCCGGCTGGCGGGTAGGTACTCCATATTTTAATAAGGGGAAAAAATGAATATCTTAAGGCCCTAATTGATCATTTTACATGAATCTTCCTTTGGTTTCCGTGGTTATGCCGGTTTATAACGGTGAGAAATACTTAAAAGCGGCGATTGACAGCGTCTTATCCCAATCATATAAAAATATTGAATTGATTGTTGTGGATGATGGCTCTTCAGATTCGAGCAAAGAAATCATTTTGTCTTACAGGGATCCCCGCATCCGGCTGCTTGAAAACGGATTTAATTCAGGAATTGTCTTTTCGAGAAATAAAGGTCTTGCGGCGGCAACGGGTGAATATATTGCCACGCTGGACAGTGATGACATGGCTTTGCCGGAACGGCTCGAAAAGCAGGTATTTTTTTTAGACAACAACCGGGATTACGGGATGTGCGGAACCTTTTATTATACAGTTGACAGTAACGGGAAGCTACTCAGGGAAATGCGGTTTTGTAGCAGCAACAGGGATATACAAACCCACCTGATCATCGGCAATTGTTTTTGCAATTCAACGATGATGATCAGAACCAAACTGGCCCAGGAATTGAAATACAGGGAGAAATATGATATTGTGGAGGATTATGAATTGTGGTACCGAATTTCTCAAAGGTCAAAAGTGGCCAACCTGACATTTTACGGCACGTATTACCGGGTGCACGGAAATAATATCAGTGTCGCCAAAATGAATGATATGTTTGCCCTGGTGAAAAAAATAAACGGTCAGATATTAACCGATTTGTCTATACCGTTTTCAGAGCAGGAATTGGAAACACATGCCAGTTTCCTGAATGGGAGCGTTGGTTTTTTTAAAAGCGAAACTCAATTTAATGATCTGGAGGCCTGGATTGATAAATTCTATAACCAGCTAAGCCGGAGTGAGAAATATAACAACCAGCTCCTCTTTGAGTTGATTGCTGAAAAATGGATCATTGTCGCCTATAAAACCAGGCGGTATAAGAAGTTATTTTACAACGCGATAATGCCATTAAACAGGCGCCTCTATTTCAACTGCCTGCGCAAACGCATTTCCGGTAGGTTAATGAGAACGCAAACCAGATCGTTAACAAGCTGACTAACACCTGAACCTTGAGCCTGATTATACTACTTCCCGGGATTGTTTTTTTCTTCTATATACTTGTCCGAAAGCCGGAGATCATTGCCGTTTTGCTGTTTACCTTCATCATGGCCAAGATCAATTTTGATGTGAAGGCATTACCCTTAAACACGAAAGCCCTGATCACGATGGCCTTATTCGGCAGAATCATGGTGGATAAAGAAACCCGGCTGCAGTTTTCGGAATTCCTTGGCGTTCCCTATGTAAAACTGCTGATTGTATTTCTGGTTTATGTTATTTTTATTTCCTTATGGCAGGATGTGTTCAAGGTCGATTTCCTGAAGGAAAGCATCGGCGACGTGATGACTACCTTTTGTATTTACCATTTCTATTTTAAACTGCATGCGGCAAAACAGCTGAAGGCGGCGCTGATCATCTCGGGTATTATTTGTTTTTCAGATCTGGTTTACACCTATGTGGTCTTTGGGTCGTTTCCGATGCACAGGATATATTATCAGATCTCCGGCCTGGCGGACAGTTTAGCGGAGGAAGACCTGGATGAAATGGCCAACTGGAATTATTTTGGTCAGATGTGTGGAATGGGCTTTGTGTATATTCTTTGCGATTATGTAAAGAACAAGTCAGCAAATAAATATACCCTTTGGCTTTTGCCCGTTATGCTGGGGGGTGTAATGATGTCCACCTCCAGAAGCGCCATCCTGGCCCTCCTGATCATCTCCATACTGATCATTTTAAACAGCATAAATTATCAGGAGCAGAAAAAAAAACTTGCCAAGGTGGGAACGTTCAGTATTGGTGTTGCGGTGGTAAGCATCTTGCTTTTTGCATCGGTGGGAAAATATGTAAATCTGAACAGCAAAATTGTTGATGAAATAACTTCCCGGTTAACGCAGGAGCCGGTAGCCATCATTCAAAAAGCCATGGGGCAATCGTACAATGTGAACAATCTGGGTTCCATGGACTGGCGGGAAGAATCGGCTGAGAATGCCTACATCGCCTATATGAATATGGATTTAAACGAACAATTGTTCGGTATCGGAAGCGGTGGTTTCGAGAAAAGAAATCTGGGGCACGGATTCAATGCGCACAACGCCACGCTGCTGTTGCTGATTGAAAACGGAATTGTGGGATTCTGTATCTATTTTCTGCTTGTGGGGGGGGCGATTGTTCAGTCAATACTCTGGAAGAATTTTTCTCCATCACTGGCGGTTATCTGTTTTATTCTGATATACGGTCTGGGTCAAAACAGGGAATGGACCAGTTTAATTACCTACCTGTTTGTTATTAATCTCGCAACGGAAGTGCAATATCTGCGGGTGGAAAAAAGAAACAGGCTGAATGATGTGCCACCTGCAGGGCCGACGATAAAAATCGAAAACAGTCCCTAAAAATGGTAAATAAAGCAAATACTGCCGCGGGACTGTATGTTTTGGGTCGTCTGTATCCCCAGGTTACAGGCGGAATGGAGATTTTTAATTATTACTTTCTCAATAACCGGCTTAACAGGGAAAAGGAAACGATATACTATCTCGGCGAAAACAGAACGGAAAACCCGAACGGCTGTTTTGTTCCTATGAAAAACTGGTGGCCTGCGACATTTTTTAACCCGGTCCAATTCTTTTTAGCCGTATTCAGGCTGCGTAAAACGCTGGATTATGCCTATTTAAGTTATGCAGAAGAGTCTGTTGTTATTTCTTATTTGCGGGCGCTTACGTTGAAGATGTTTAAAATACCCTATATCATAACGATCCACTGGGGTAAAGAGCCCGATTGGAAATTCAGGTTTCCTTATGTTTTTTACTTCAGTCAGGCGCATGCGGTTATCGGTGTTTCAGAGCCTATTTGTATTGCCTTCAAAAAGGCGATACCGCAGCGGGATTTTCTGTATATTCCTCCCCTTATCCCATTTCAGCATGCTCCGAAAACAAAACCGGAAGCCAAAAAACAGCTGGGATATGAGCAGGAAGAAAGAATACTACTTTTTGCCGGCTCGCTGAAGGCGATGAAGAATCCGGATAAAATAGTTGAAACTTTTCGTGAACTGGGGACCTCATTCCTTGAAGAGCATAATATCCGTCTGATCCTTGCGGGCAGGGGAGATATGGAAACAGAATTAAAGGCCAGGATTGAAAATTACCAATTAGCCAAATACATCCGGGTGCCGGGGCTGGTGAGCAGGGAAGCCATGCCGGATTATTACCGGGCCGCAGAAGTATATATCATTTCTTCCGATTACGAAGGAACTTCCCTGTCCCTGATGGAAGCCATGTTTAATCAACTGCCCATCATTGCGTCAGATGCCCCGGGAATCAACGGCATGCTAAAGCATGAGCAGAATGCGTTATTGTATGAGACAAAGAACACCGGACAAATGGCTGACACAATAAAGCGGATCTTTACCGACCGGTTGCTGGCAGAAAAACTGGCGGAGACAGCTTTCAGGGATTTCAGCTGTAAATATTCTTATGAAGGCATGATGGAGAAATACCAATCCGTTTTTTCCGCTGCTATATCGTAATGTTTTATATGCGGCGGATCCAATAAACTACCCGAATCTCTCAACTTTTATATTATGTGCGGAATTGCCGGATTTATTGACTTTAAGGCGAAGGCGGGTAAGCCGGAGCTCGTTGCCATGACGGATTCCTTAACGCATCGGGGACCGGACGCCAGCGGATATTTTTGCGATCAGACGGATCAGTATTCCGTCGGACTGGGTCACAGGAGACTCTCCATTATTGACCTTTCCCCGGCGGGAAATCAACCCATGCAGTTTTTGAATGGCAGGTATTGGATCATATTCAATGGAGAAATCTATAACTATGCTGAAATAAAGGACCTGTTAACCGGGCTGGGGCATCGGTTTGAGACGCATTCGGATACGGAAGTAATCCTTCATGCCTACCATGAATGGGGTGCTGATGCGTTAATGCACTTTATCGGCATGTTTGTTTTTGTTATTTACGATACACAGAAAAAAACAATATTCTGCTGCAGGGACAGGGCTGGTGTTAAGCCATTTTTTTATTACTGGAAGAATGATGTTTTTTTGTTTGGTTCGGAATTGAAAGCCCTGATGGCAAATCCCGTTTTTGAGAAGGAAATAGACATCAATGCCGTGGGATCATTTATGCAATACGGATATATATCTGCGCCCCATAGCATTTTTAAAAATACGTTTAAACTGTTGCCGGCGCATTTCCTTTCATTTGATCTGAATAAACGGGTGATTGATCCGGTTAAATATTGGAATGTATATGATTATTATAACCGGGAAAAAACAAAGATATCCATCGAAGACGCTGTTTCGGAAACCGAAAAAATACTTGAGAAGGCGTTTAATTACAGGATGGTGGCAGACGTGCCGGTGGGTGTTTTCCTGAGTGGCGGGTACGATAGTTCCTGTCTTGTGGCCCTGCTTCAAAAGAACAGCTCCCAAAAGTTAAAAACATTTACCATCGGTTTTGAAGACGAGAAACTGAATGAGGCGCAATATGCCAGGGAAATAGCGACTATTCTGGGTACGGATCACAGGGAATATTACTGCAGCGAAAAAGATGCCCTGGATGTTGTTCAGGATCTGTCATTTTATTATGATGAGCCCTTTGCCGACAGCAGTGCCATACCCACCATACTGGTGAGCAGAATGGCCCGGGAGCATGTGACGGTTGCTTTGTCTGCCGATGCGGGGGATGAAATATTCGGGGGTTATGACCGGTATGAATGGATGCTGAAATATTATCACAAAATGAATTCCATTCCGGCGGTGGGGAGAAAAAGTGCAGCGGCCCTGTTAAATGCCGTGCCGGTGGAGATGTGGCCTGTTAAGCGGAACGATTACATATTCCAGAAAAAGTACGAAAAACTGGTCACCATACTCCGCGATCCAAGTCCGCAAAATATATTCATGGGCATGTCAGTATATTATAATGACCGCGAACGGAAAAGCCTTTTTAAAGAAAAGCCGGAATCTATTTTTACGGCACATGTCAGCCAGGAATTAACGACCGCGCATTTTGATCCGTTAACCTTCGCCATGGTAAAGGATTACGAGACCTACCTGGTGGATGATATCCTTCAGAAAGTGGACCGGGCTACGATGTCGGTAAGCCTCGAAGGGAGGGAGCCCTTCCTTGACCAGCACGTGATTGAGTGGGCGGCGGGTTTGCCAGCGGAGTATAAAATATATAAAGGGAAGCGCAAATATATATTGCGCCAGATCGTTCATCAGTATCTACCTGAAAAACTGATGGACAGGCCAAAAATGGGGTTTGCCGTGCCCGTAAAAGACTGGTTAAACAACGCCTTGAAACCGTTAGTGGATACCTACCTGGATGCGGCATTTATCAGGAAGCAAGATATTTTTAATGAAGCGTATATCTCCCACATAAAAAAAAGTTATTACAGGGGGAAAAAAGAAAATGATTATAAAATCTGGTTCTTGCTGGTCTTTCAAATGTGGTACGACAAATGGATGAATGCCGGATAGCTACACTTAACGAAAGTTATGAAAATTTTAATGGTTAATGATTCCCTGATCAGGGGAGGGAAGGAAAGGCGGATGCTGGAGATCATCAAAGGATTGAAAAGCCGGGGGGATCACTTTGATATATACCTTATTGTGTTAATCGACATTGTGGAGTATGAATATGTGTACGATCTGCCCATCAAATTTGAAGTTCTGCAAAGAAAATATAAAAGGGACCCATCCCTTGTATTTAAGCTAAAAAAAATTATTTCTGCCTACCAGCCGGATATTATCCATTCCTGGAGTACCATGGCGAGCGTTTATTTATCCGCGGCGAATTTGTTTACTAAAATACCACTGGTTAATGCCGTTTTAGCCGATGCGTATGCTAACTTAAATCTCTCGGATAAAAATTATCTGATGGTAAAACTGACCACACCGTTTTCAGCGGTATTGGTTTCCAATTCTGAAGCGGGCATACGCGCTTACCATACCCCGCTGCATAAATCCATTTGTATTTACAATGGCGTGAACTTTAATCGGTTTGAAAATCTGAGACCGCCGGCAGAAATAGAGAATGAAATTCTTGGCGGTCCGAAAAACGGACGGGTCGTAGTCGCCATGGTGGCCGGTTTCGATAAGAGAAAGGATTTTGAATCCCTGATCAATGTTGCTTTGAAAATGTGCCCATCGAGAAAAGACCTGGTGTTTTTATTAATCGGCAACGGGCCTCTTCTGGAAACATTAAAAGCAAAAGTGCCGTCAGAGCTGCTGGACCGGCAAATCATATTTACGGGAAAAAGAAGCGATATTGAATCTATTTTGCAGATTATTGATATTGGCATGCTGATTACCTTTTATGAAGGCATTTCCAATGCCATCATTGAATATATGGCCATGGGAAAACCGGTGATTGCCAGCCGTGGCGGCGGCACGGGGGAATTAGTCAGCAACAACATCAACGGCTATCTGGTGGACCAGAAAAGCGAGGTGCAGATAGAAGAAAAAATTGAACTGCTTTTGAATAACGAAGGGATGAGAACAAGCATGGGGCGGCAAGCCTATTCATGGGTAAGAAAGAAATTCGATATTGAAGAAAAAACAGATGAGTATATAGATCTTTACAATAAACTGATCGGGGCTTCACATAACCCCTCAACCCAAAATAAAAATCAATCTCTTCCCGAGGGACGAAGTTAAAAAAACGTCAGCCAATAAATTTTATTGCCACATCTGTGCAAAATTTTTGATAAAAATAATTTTTTATAGTGACTTTGGCTCGGTTGGCAAAATAGTTGACGTGCGCCCCATTTAAAAAACCCGGCAAAAAATGTGAATAAAGTATGGATAAATAGTTATCCATATTAATTGATCTTCCTTGTGATCTAACAATCAGCCAATTAACGACCGATAGGAAAACCCCTAAGTATTTTTTCCCCTTTTTGAAATCAATTCTGGCAAGAAATTTGGTTCGTGTAACGCAGTTAAGATTTGTATTCCAGGTACATTTTTTATACATATTCGACAATCCAATATCATATCTATGGGAACTAATTTCTACACAGACCGGAACCCATGTTCCGCCACAATTCGAGCTAGGCTTTGCAGGATTTTGACAATCATCTTTTTACTCTCTGCCGGGTTTCTGCCGGCAAGTGCGCAAACCAGCACTTTATCGTTTACTCAGTTAAGTTCAGATTTTCCGGCCCCGGATCGCGGGGCTGAGCAATGGGGAACGACGGACTGGGATAACATCAACGTTCCCCTTGTTCCGGCAGGGAATGCCTCCTCTATGAACAGTTATCAACGATTCGTTTGGGGTCAGATTGAAACTGCTCAGGGTGTATACAGCTTTACAGACTTTGACGGATATGTGAATCGGGCCATCGCAAAAGGCCAGATGTTTTCATTTGGGGTTATGTCCATCTGTTCATCCTGCGACATGATGCCAACGTACGGTTATCCCACTTACCTGCACAATTTGATGGCCTCTGAATCTCAGCCTGACTGGCATTATTCAGGCAACGGGTATGATCTGTGGGTTCCGAACTGGAATAGTCCGAGTTATCAAAGCCATTATGCAGCTTTGTTAAATGCACTGGCCGCGCACATCAACAGCTCTTCTTACAATGGCGTTCCTTATAAGAATGTGATCTATTATGTTGATATCAGGGGCTATGGTGATTTTGGTGAGTGGCATACTTACCCATGGGTAGGCACGGAGCCTGCGGGAACGGCAGCTACCGAAACATCTCTGGAGTCTATTGTAAATGCCAACAAGAGCGCCTTCCCGAATAATCAGCTGATCATTCCGATGGGCGCATTTGATACGGATCCTGGTCATTCCAGCAGACTCCCGGCTCAATTCGGATATTATGTTCTTACTACATCCAATAACTACGGCCAAATCGGATGGCGAAGGGATAACTACGGAGATCCGGATTACAATGACTGGCTCACTAATTCGCCAGGGATCTACAACGGCATCTCTTTCACGCCGCTGATCATGAACAAGTACAAATATGCTCCGATCGACGGGGAGCCAAATAATGGTCTGGATGCTGTTTCAACCTGCGGATCTCCCTATTGCGATCTATTAAATGAGGTAACTTCTTTTCACGTAAGTTCTTTTGGTAATGGTAATTATCCGGGATTGAATACGAGCAACACGGCTTTTGTGGCAAATATTCTGGCTGCAGCCAAAGCCAGCGGTTACCGGTTGGTATTAACCGGAGGCAGCATAACATCCACGCTTTCGAGTGGCAGTGCGTTTAACATCACGCTGAACTGGCAGAATATCGGTGTTGCACCCGTTTATGAAAACTGGAACGTGGTGTACGAATTACGAGACGCCAGCGGAAAAGTGGTGTGGACGGGAAATTCTGCATTTGTACCCAGATTGTTCGAACCGGGTGCTGCAACGCCCGCATCCGATAACTTTACTTTAGGCACTGTTGCTGCCGGTACTTACAATATGTATCTGATTGTCAAAGATCCGGTGGGTTATAAAAAACCGCTGCCCCTGGCCATTAGCGGACGGAATGCCGATGGCAGTTATTTATTGAAAAGCAATATTACCGTCGGAACAGGAACCGGTAATCAGGCGCCCACGGTAAGCGCCGGTTCCAACCAGACGATACAGCTGCCGGCGACTACGGCTGCTCTTACCGGAACGGGTAAGGACGCAGATGGCACGATCTCTACTTATGCCTGGACGAAACAGTCTGGCCCTGCCGGAGCAACGATATCCTCTCCTGCAACAGCCAATACAAATATTACCGGCCTGGTTCAGGGTGTATATGTTTTTAATTTGACAGTTACCGATAATCAGGGTGCTTCCGCAACAGCGAGTATTCAGATAACTGTCGTTGCCGCTACCGGCAATCAGCTGCCTGTTGCCAAGGCCGGATCAGATATCAGTATAACCCTGCCAGCCAATGCAACGAATTTAGACGGTAGTTCTTCCAGCGATCCGGACGGATCTATATCATCTTACGCGTGGACTAAAATTAGTGGCCCTTCCCAGTTCACTATAGCCAATAGCTCATCAGCCAGCACAGGATTAAGTAATCTGGTGGCTGGTGTATATTCATTCCAGCTGAAGGTTACGGATAACGCAGGCGCAGCAGCGCTGGATACTGTGAATGTAACTGTGAATGCTGCAGTTGCCCAAAATCAACCTCCGGTTGCGAGTGCAGGTGCAGATATCAGCTTAACTCTACCGGCAAATGTAACGAATTTGAATGGGACTTTGTCAAATGACCCGGACGGTTCAATAGCGTCTTACGCATGGACAAAAATCGGGGGCCCTTCCCAGTTCACTTTAGCCAATAGTTCATTAGTCAGTCCAGGTTTGAGCAATCTGGTGGCGGGTGTGTACTCATTCCAGCTGAAGGTGACGGATAATGCGGGCGCAACGGCGCTGGATACTGTTAAAGTGACGGTGAATGCTGCAGTTGTCCAAAATCAACCTCCGGTTGCAAATGCGGGCGCCAATATCACGGTCACCTTACCGGCAACTACGGCAAATTTAAACGGGACTGCGTCGCAAGATCCCGATGGAACCATTTCAGCCTATGCCTGGAGCCAGTCTTCCGGCCCATCCGCAGCCGCTATTGCATCACCCGCTACAGCATCCAGTGGCATATCCGGGCTACAGCGCGGTGTATATAATTTCGTTTTAAAAGTTACAGACAATAGCGGGGCGACAGGCACGGATTCCGTAACGGTTACGGTAAATGCTGCGGCCAACAAACCCCCGGTCGCCAATGCAGGAAGTGGTAAATCAATTACCCTTCCAACCAATAGTGTAACCCTGGATGGCTCACTTTCATCCGATCCCGATGGCAGCATCGCTTCCTACAGCTGGTTGCAGATTTCGGGGCCTTCCGCATCAACAATCAGCAACGGAGCCATGGCTGCGGCGACTGCCGGCAATCTGGTTGCCGGTCAGTATATTTTCGGGCTGACAGTAACAGATAATAATGGAGCGACGGCCAACGCGCAGGTAAAAGTTAATGTTACCGCCGCAGGACTTCAACCACCGATCGCCAATGCCGGGGCTAATCAAACGATTACTCTGCCAACGAACAGCGTTATCATTGACGGAAGCGCTTCCTCCGCTGCATCGGGGAATAGCATAATCAGTTATGTGTGGACGGAAAGTTCAGGTCCATCCAGCATTGCCCTTACCAATACAGCACAAAATACTCTGAATAACCTGGTTGCCGGCACCTATATATTCTATTTAGCTGTAACGGACAATCATGCCGGTGTGGGTATTGATTCCGTGATCATCAAGGTAAATGCTGCCGCGAACATAGCGCCTGTTGCCAATGCAGGTACCGGTGTGACCATTACGCTGCCGGTTAATACAGCAAACCTGAATGGTTCTGCGTCTTCGGATCCGGATGGTACGATTAGTTCTTATAGCTGGACTGAAGTTTCAGGACCCAATACTCCTGCTGCAACCGGTGCGAACACCGTTTCGTTAAGCCTGAGCGGATTGATTGCCGGTCAATATACGTATCAATTAAAGGTGACAGACGATAAGGGAGCCAGTGCCACGGCTCAGGTAAAAATCATCGTGGCCGCTGCGCCAAATCAATTGCCTTATGCCAATGCAGGCAGCAATCAAACCATTACGGCACCCGCCAGTACGGTGAATCTCGATGGATCGGCTTCTTATGATCCCGATGGTTCCATAACGGTGTACAGCTGGGCCATGGCATCCGGTCCCGGATCTACTACCATCAGCAACTCTAATACCGCTACGCCTTCCGTGATCGGATTGCAACCGGGAACTTATGTATTCGAGCTGACGGTAACCGACAACAAGGGAGCGACAGCCAAGGATCAGGTGACCATCACCGTGAATCCTAAAGCCATCGCGGCCAATCAGCTGCCGGTAGCCAATGCAGGAAATAACCTGACCATCACGTCTCCGGTAAGCAGCATAGCGCTGAACGCCGGCAGTTCTTTTGACCCGGATGGAACCATTACGGCGTATAGCTGGAAGCAGATCTCCGGACCATCAACCGCTACAATCACTGCAGGCAACTCGGTAAAGCCAACGGTTTCCCAGTTGTTGACGGTTGGTCAGTATGTATTCGAGGTGACTGTGACGGATAATAGCGGGGCCACGGCCAAGGATCAGGTTACCGTAACGGTAAATGCGCAAGTTCCCAAGGCTAATCAGACACCGCTGGCCGACGCGGGCCGCAGCGATACACTGAATCTTCCCACGAGTAATTTTCTGCTGGATGCTTCCGGATCATCAGATCCTGACGGGAATATCAGTTCTTACCAGTGGGAGGAAGTGAACGGACCCAATACGGTTACCAGTACGTCGATGAGCAGCGCGAAAGTAAATATCAGTGACCTGCAGGCGGGAGAATATGAATTCCAGGTTACCGTGACCGATAATCAGGGTGCTACGTCAACGGCCAGCATGAAGCTGGTGGTGATACAGGAATCCGGCATCGCCGACCGGCTGGTATTGTATCCCAATCCTGCACATGATGTGATTAACGGTAGAATCACCAGCTCTGTCAGGGGTACCGTGCGGGTGAATATGTATGATATGAACGGCAGAGCGGTATTAACCGACCAGATTGAAAAAAGCGGAGACATCGTTGAAAAAACATTCGTCGTCAGTCAGCTGGCTCCCGGTATGTACACCGTCCGGATAAATATCGGATACAGGAAAACCATGGTCAGGAAGTTCATTAAAAATTAGCATACGGTCGGTTTGGATAATACAAAAGGAGGCCCGTCTCAAAACGAAGAGACGGCCTCTTTTTGATTTACAAAGACGCCGGCATTGGCGAGGAGTGAATTATATTCATCTCCAGACAGGAGCTTATACCGATTTTGTGCTTTTCAGGGAGGATCCGCTGGCCTTTAGTATCTCTTTCAGATGATCCGCGAGCCTTATGGATAGGGCGACTATTGTAAAAGTAGGATTAACGCCCGCTCCCGTCGGAAAGCAGGAGGAACCTCCGATGAATATATTTTGTATACCATGTATTTTACAATTGGCATCCACTACACCGTTTTTAGGATCATCATTCATGCGGGTAGTTCCCATGTGGTGCCAGCCGCCGCTGGTGGTAGTAGGCAGGGCCTGATCTTTTTCATCCCAAAGTTCTTCCATAAACCGCACCCTTCCGATTCCGGAAGCGCCCGCCTGCTCACCGATAATCTCGTATATCTTCCGGATGCTCTTTTTTTCAAGCGACGTGAAAGACCAGTTTAGTGCTGCCCGGGGTACGCCCAATTCGTCCTTTTCGGTACTCAAGGTGACCCGGGACAGGGGATTGGGCGCCTGCTCAAGCCGCATGGTCATTTGAAATGCCTGGTGCGCATTTTTACTTTTTTCCGACTTAAAAGATTCCAGAAAACGGGCGAGCCGGTTTTTATATATTTTACCTAACGCATCATTAACCTGCTTTTCATTTTCCCGGGGATCGGCTTTCGACCAGAGTTGAATATAAGAAGGCATTTTCTTTGCTATTTCCAAAGGCGTAAAGGAAACGATTCCGTTTAATATTTCGTGTTCAGCCTGCTTCTTAGGCATAATGGCGAGTTCCCCCTGAACCCTGGGAGAGGCAAACATGTACAGTTTTAATTCGCTTTTTTCCTTAAGCCATAATTCTGCTGATTTAATTTCAATATGCTCCATGAAATACTTTCCCACCAGGTCATTGTCATTCCCGAGGCCCTTTGGCGCCTGCTTATTGGCAGCTAACAATACTCTTGCATTTTGAATGCCCGCGCAGGAAATAACAAAATACCGGGCGTTCACCTGGTGTGTTTTTCCTGCAAAATTCTTTACGGTTACCGAATTAACCTTAGTTACGGTTTCGTTGGCGGTTATATCCACCATATTTGCATACGTATATAAATGAATATTTTTGGCATTTACAATCGTATCCTTATACTTCGTGCCAAACCTCGTGGGCGGACTGAATTTCCATATTTTCGTCCAGATCACATCGTCATCAAATGGCAGGGACAGGAGGGTCGGATCCCTCCGCTGCCAATATTCCAGATCAAACTGATAAGTGTCAATATCCAGGTTTATGTGCGCCCGTTTATAATAGGGAATCAGGGTGTCCTGAGTAATCGGCCATCCGCTTTTATCAACCCAGTCCCTTTTCTGAAAAGCGATTGGATCAAAAAGTGAACACATGCCACCCCAGTGACCGGTAGTGCCGCCAAAATAGTGCAGCTCGGAGGATTTTATCGGATAATAAGGCTGCCCCGTAGTTTTGCCACTGTATAGTTCCTGAACCCGGTCGTCGTATTCGAAGCCGCCGCCTTCCAGCAGAATGACTTTATAGCCTGTATTCAGAAATTCCAGTGCTATGCTGATTCCCGCAGCACCGGCACCTACAATACAAATATCAGCTTCCATGACTGAACCATTTTCTAATCTACGGGCATCAATATGCATAAATTGGATGTAAGTGTTAACTATTTTAATATCACTTCAGACCAGGATGCCACGGGTTTGCCAATGAACATATTCCTGATGATGAGTATAAATTACTCCATATCCGGTAACTGTCAGGTTCCTTATTTGCACCTGATGTGGATAACCGGCACGATTTCAATTTTTAAGAAAAGGAGAGGAGTGCACACTGACGTGCTTCTGTAACCGACAGTACCCATCCATTTATAATGGTGACATTCTCGGCTCTGAATTCCTGTTCAATTTTCTTTTCCAGCATCTGACCTTCAACTGAGTTTTCAGCCTGTGTTGGATTCTCGGATTTATCACCCGGCGAGAGTACCCGAAGCAATTGTTTTTCAGAATCTTCAGCAGGAACAAGAGACCTGTAAGCAGTACCTATCTTCCGAATGGCTTCTTCCTCCAGAAAATGAGACAGTACCAGTGGATGAATTAATGGCGGCAAATTTTCCCACCTGGAAATTCTATATCTCTTGTATAGAAAGGGAATTGCGATGGCCAATCCCAATGCAGCCGCAGCCACGATGAAAGTCCGTCTTTTCATAAAGCGAAAATTTTCAATAAGGGTTCTTCTTTGAAAATGCCGGATGGATGATGCAGAGGATATATGCCGACCAAGATAATAAAATATCCTGAAATGTATAAGGTACCGGGTTGTTTTTGAACAAATTGACTGACCCCGGCTTGAATTAGTCGGTTCTCCATAAAACGATCATTTACAATGGCTTCGCGGTTGATATATAGGAGAGATGCTACCCCGTGAAAGGAATTCCCTGTGAAGGCCAACAAGGGCAGAACAACCACGTTGCATTTCAGAGTGCGGGGTAAGGCCACCCATTTAAAAGCCAAATTATTGGGAAGGGATTTTTTATCTTTGCGCTTTCCGTCCGGTGATTGGCCTCCTCAATTTTAGGTTCCTGGTTAAAAGCTGAAATGAAAACCCTATTCCTGATCATAATTGTTATCGTAACCGTATTTTGCTTCTCCTTCAACTTTAGGAATAACCAACCCTATAATAATTTATATACCCACGCACTGGCAGAATTCAAACAGCAGGAGACTACTCTGCGAAACAGCATAGCCGCTGCAAATCTCTCTTTGCCGGAAAATATTCAGCAGATCAGGGCTGGCATTGAAGCGGCGCGTCTCAAACTGAAAAACATTGATTTCTGGCTGCGTTATTTTGAGCCTATTGCCTATAACCGGATTAATGGCCCACTTCCAGTAGAATGGGAAAATGAGGTTTTCGAAAAATTTGAACCCCCTTACAGAAGGGAGGGAGCCGGACTTTCACTGGCAGAATTGTTCCTGGATGATAAGTTGCTCAATAAAGATTCCCTGCTGCTGCTCATCACAAAAAGTATAAAGGCAATAAACACATTTGAAGCAGATTCTATAACCAGCCAGCTGAATACTTTCCAGCATTTTTTCCTGGCCAACCGTTTGTTTCTGTTAAACCTGGCGGCTGTTTACACTACCGGATTTGAATGCCCGGACACAAGCCATATTATTCCGGAACTGCGATCTATGCTTGCCGGAACAAAAAAAATCTACGACAGTTATGATCTCAGCTTCCCGCAAACACCCCTTACACCGGCCTACCTGGATCTTTATGATAAAGCCGTTTCCTTTGTAAATGGGCAGCCCGTTGATTTCAGCGAGTTTGATCATTTTGATTTTATAAAAGAGTATGTGAACCCGCTGTTTGCCCTGAACCAGCAATTCATCAATGGTTACCAGGTGGTTTCAATAAATTTTAATGACTATACCTTAAACAACAGCAACCAATCCATATTTGACAAGTCCCTGTACACTTCGCAAAGCATAAAAGGGGTTTATTCTATGGTAGATGATGAAAAGACTTTATCCGAAATAAGGCATATTGGCAAACTGCTCTTTTACGATCCTATTTTATCGGGAAATAATTTACGTAGTTGCGCATCCTGTCATAAGTCCGGCGAATATTTTAATGATACATCGCAAAGAACCTCTTTTCAATTTGATCATCGGCAGCATCTGCCACGGAACACACCCACGCTCATCAACGCGATTTACAATCACCTGCTGATGCTGGATGGTAAGCATATTTCTCTTCAGGACCAGGGCAAGGATGTGATTGCCAATCCGATCGAAATGGGCAGCGACCCAAAAGAAGTGCTGAAAAAAGTATTGAGCTGTAAAGAATACAAAAAGGCATTCGAAAAGTTTTTAAAGCTGACTCCCGAAGAAAGGGAGATATCACTGAATCATATCGTTTCGGCGGTTACTTTTTACTATGGAAGTTTCAGCGGTTTTTATGCACCGTTTGATGATGCCATGAACAACAAAGTAAGGCTGGCGGATGATGTGAGGAAGGGTTTTAATCTTTTCATGAGTAAGGCGAAATGCGGCACCTGCCATTTCGTTCCTTATTTTAACGGAGTAAAGCCGCCGTATGTCAGTTCCGAGTTTGAAGTGCTGGGCGTTCCGGAAGACAGCTCCTTTGCTGAATTAAGTATTGATAAGGGAAGGTTTCTGATCAACCCGGCGCCCGAAACACTCAATGCATTCCGTACCGGCTCACTTCGGAATGCTCAATATACAAAGCCCTATATGCACAATGGCGTATTTAGCACGTTGGATCAGGTAATTGATTTTTATGACGCGGGCGGAGGTCTCGGGAAAAAAATACGGGTTGATAACCAAACACTACCCGGAGATTCTTTGAAATTGAGTACTGCAGAAAAAAGCGAACTCATCGCCTTTCTGCATGCCCTGAACGAAAAGATCATTTTTGAAGATCCGCCGGGAGAGCTGCCTCCGTCTTCAAACAAGGCGCTGAATCAACGCAAGGTGGGGGGCGAATATTAAGTTATATCGGGATTACTTGCCGGCTTCGCAATAAATGAATGTTATATTCTGGTTATTGTGCAAGTTCTTCCCGGTAAAAATTTTGGCTGTTTACATTTTTTGAATACCTTATCCCTGAACCTAAAATGGCCATGATGTGTAATGAAGCTGCTGTCCTGTTTTCGAACAGAAAAAAAGCCGTGTTGCTGAAATGGATTTCACCCGCTTTGTTTTTAGCGATTCTGTTTTTTTCGGGATGTGATCCCAATGGAAACAGATACAAGGCCGTAACCCTTCCGGATTCCACCGGTGGCCTTGCCGATACATCATTACACGGTCAGCCGGTAAAAATTAAAAATATTCTTTTTTTCGGGAATAGTATTACAGCGGGCCTTGGTCTTGATTCCGCATCCAGCTTTCCATATCTGATACAGCAAAAAATTGATTCGCTTAAATTGCCTTATAAAGCGATCAATTCCGGATTTTCCGGTGAAACCACGGCGGGTGGTGACACCCGTATTGATGTGGTTTTATCCACAGCTTTTGACATCTTCGTTCTGGAACTTGGCGGAAATGACGGATTACAGAAACTCCCCGTTTCGTCTATGACTCAAAATCTGCAGACGATCATTGACAAAGTCAGAAAGAAATATCCTTCCTGCAAAATTATACTGGCCGGCATGCAGGTACCGGCCAATTTGGGCCAGGCCTATGCCTCTGCTTTTAAGGCCGCTTTTCCGCAATTAGCCGCCAACGACAGTTTGTATTTAATTCCTTTTTTGCTTGATGGGGTGGGTGGGATTCCCGCATTGAACCAGGCGGATGGTATCCATCCAAATGCGCAGGGGGAAAAGATTGTAGCCGATAATGTGTGGAAGATTTTGCACCCGCTGCTATAGCCAGTCAAGGTTAAACTTTTTATTTACCCGGGATTCCGGTAAATTACAACAAGGTCTTGTCACTTGCTCAGAGCTTCACTCCGGCAGGAGCTATTTTTTATGAAGCGTATTTTTTTATACATCGTCTTTTTCCTGCCTTTGCTGCTTCCGGCGCAAACGGTTATTTCCATAAAAATTGATGGAACCATTAATCCTGTAGCAGCAGCTTATATCCACCGTAGTCTGGAAAGAGCCGTTAGTGAAAAGGCGGTATGCCTGCTGATCCATCTCAATACGCCTGGCGGCCTGCTGAAATCAACACGTCTGATCGTAGGTGATTTACTGGAATCCCGGATACCGGTTATTGTGTACGTTTCGCCGCCCGGGGCGCACGCCGGATCTGCCGGCGTATTCATTACCCTGGCCGCGGATATAGCTGCCATGGCTCCCGGAACGAATATCGGTGCGGCCCACCCGGTCAATATGCAGGGTGGATTGGATAGCATCATGAACAGCAAGGCAACCAATGATGCTGCGGCATTTATCCGGACGATCGCCGAATACCGAAAACGCAACCTGATCTGGGCCGAAGAGGCCGTCAGGCAAAGTGTTGCCATCACGGCGAAGGAAGCGCTGGAGAAAAATATTATAGACTTTATCACCCCGAATGATCGGGAACTGCTTAACCTGGCAGACGGAAAATCCATAACCCGTGATTCCGCAACGGTTGTACTGCATACCCGGGGAGCAACCATAGAAACCCTGGAGATGGGGTTTACAGAGAAGATGCTCGATCTGATCAGTGATCCGGATGTGGCCTATATCCTGTTGATGCTGGGCCTGTTTGGCCTGGTCTTCGAGCTGTTTAATCCGGGGATTATTTTTCCGGGTATTATCGGTTTTATTTCCCTCATCCTGGCCTTTTACGCCTTGAATACGATGCCTGTGAATTATGCCGGCCTGGCGCTGATTGTTTTTGGGGTTGTCCTGCTTTTGCTGGAAGTCAAAGTAACGAGCCACGGCATGCTGGCTATCGGAGGGATAACTGCACTCGCCATTGGCTCGCTGATGCTTATCCGGCCCGTCTCTACTCTGGAGTTTGTAAGGATATCCCGTGCGTTGATTGTATCTTCCGTTGCGGTGAGTGCCTGTTTTTTTCTTTTTATCATAGGCATGGGATTAAAAGCGCAGCGCGCGAAACCGGTCACCGGGGTTGAAGGCATGATGGGCGAGACCGGTGAAGCCATTGATTCCCTTCAGCCGGGAGGGCGGGTGCGGGTTCATGGCGAAACCTGGAATGCCGTGTCCGTATCCGGGAATATAAACAAAGGAGAAAAAGTACGCGTAGTGGAAGTGAAAGACCTGACGCTCTGCGTTGAAAATATTCATTCTAACATTTAAAAATACATTTCATGCAAACGGTTCCCGTATTTACCCTGGTTATCATTCTTTTCTGCGTCATTATCCTGGCGAATGCGGTGCGCGTGCTCCGGGAATACGAACGGGGTGTGATCTTCAGGCTGGGACGGCTGGTGGGAGGCGGGGAAAAAGGCCCCGGACTTATCTTTCTTATTCCCATTCTGGATAAGATGGTGAAAGTGAGTCTGCGTACCGTGGTGATGGATGTGCCTCCGCAGGACGTGATCACGCAGGATAATGTATCTATCAAAGTGAATGCAGTGATCTATTTCCGCGTGCTCCAGCCGGATAAAGCCATTGTAGAAGTTGAAAATTATCTGATAGCCACTTCCCAGATCGCACAGACAACTTTAAGAAGTGTGCTGGGACAATCAGAACTGGATGATCTGCTTTCGCAAAGAGAAAAAATCAATCAGCGTCTGCAGCAGATTATCGACGGTCATACGGAACCCTGGGGTATTAAAGTATCTAACGTAGAAGTTAAACAAATTGACCTGCCGCAGGAAATGCAAAGGGCAATGGCCAAACAGGCGGAGGCCGAAAGAGAACGCCGCTCGAAGGTTATCGCTGCTGAAGGGGAATTCCAGGCCTCCCAGCGGCTGGCCGATGCGGCAAAAGTGCTTGCCGAACAGCCCAGTGCGATCACGTTGCGATATCTGCAAACGCTGAGAGAAATCGCCACCGAGAACAATTCGACAACCATATTCCCGGTTCCCATCGACCTGCTGAAGCCATTTCTAAACTTTGAACATCAGAAGAAGCTGGATTGAAATCCGGCTGGTGACGGCGAAGACCTTCATAAACGTGATGAATACCGCTTTAACCAGTAGGTCCGGGTGAATGCAAACCCAATGCGGCTTATCATTTGCAATAGAGTATAGGTCGATGCCTTATATCCTCTGT
>JAUZOD010000037.1 GCA_030706635.1 Bacteroidota bacterium | reverse complement strand
CTTACGGTGAGCGAACCGGAAAGGACCCTGCCTTTAAAGGGTTTCGCCAGAGCAGCAGCAGGCTGAAGCAGGCTTCCCCGATCGCGGCTTCACTGTATAAACTGGTTCCCGGAGAGGTAAAACAGTACGCGCTCTACAGAACCTTAACGGGAGAAGCGATCAAAATGCTGAAAGAAGGCATGGAAGCCGCCCTTATTACAGAAACCCTGAAGAAAAAATATATCGACCCGCTCCGGGATGCACCGGAAAATAACTCCGGGAACAGAAGGGCCGGGGAAACCCCCGTGACCGGAGGCCGCGTAAAAGGCATGAGGGATTTCACTGCATATCCTCAGGTGGCTTCAGGCCTTAGAAAAATGACAGGAGCACGCCGCTCCCTTCTGCTTCAAAAAATAACGGAAAGCCGCCCGGCAGTCCGATATTTTTAATCCCCCGGTTCAGAACCTCTGCCACAAACCAGGAGAAATGTTTCATTTAGTGAACCGACACTACCGGAAGAGCCGAAACGGCGAACCAAAACCACCCGTGGCCTGATCTATCTTGGCCGTCTTCCCGAGTGTAAAAAACTCAAAATCTGGATACGGCCAGTCGAATCTTCCGTCTTAGCTCAATAGTTATATTTCTCCCACTTTAAACTGATTTGGCTGAATAATACTTCATGCAATTCTATATGATAGCCCAAATCATCCTGTAATACATTATTCACTTCAGAAAATTCAATCCTGAGGTCTGAGAATTTGGTTTGCTATTTATAAGTGGGGATGCGGTTCATAATACTTCCCTACAATACAAGTCCTTAAAAGGTGGACCGCGTCCGCCGAAGCCTGCGATTTTTTAGAATCTGACAAATAAAAAACCCGCCGGCACTAAAAGTACGGCGGGCAAGGGTGGAGGTGAGGAGATTCGAACTCCTGTCCAAACATATTCTCCGAAAGCTTTCTACATGCTTATTTGCTTATTGATTTTCGTGGGATCACCGGAACGCAACAAACCAATAATCCCCTTAGCTGAATGGTCTTGAGTTGTGGTCACAGCCTTCCGCAACAGCATCCTTTATTTGTTTTTAGTCGGCGGCAGAACCTGGTAAAAGGTAAACCTGTCCTGCGGCCCGAATGACTACTTAATCACTGATTAGGCAGCCATGGCATACTGAGTATTGCCATTTGAATTTTGAATATTCAGATTTACGTGCTAATTATCCAACGCACGACATGCTTTTTCTTTCAAAGATCTACGCTGTCAAAACCAGGCACCCCCGGATGAATTAACCTGCAAAGCTAGTGCTTTTTCCGACGGTTTTCGAATCAAATGCAATTGGACCCCGACTCATGACCAACGCCTCAACACAAAGGTTTGCGGTAATTTATATGCCCGGTTATCCTCATCGGCATGGATATTCCTTTATTTTTAAAAATATTTAAGAAAACAGCATCCTGCATAAGACAGTTTTCCATCCACTCCGTATCGCTGATCTGTTGAGACCGGGTTTACAATAAGTCAGACCGAATATTTCAAAAACAGGCGATCATATCATGGAAAGAAGAAAGGCAAAAGATTCAGATCTGGATTTTTCAGTTTTGGGAACTGGCTGCTGGTCGTTCGGCGGCGGCGAATATTGGGGAGAGCAGCGGCAAAAGGATGTCAATGAAATGGTACATGCATCCGTAGATCTCGGAATTAATTATTTTGACACGGCGGAAGTCTATAACGACGGCAGAAGCGAGTCTTCTCTTGGAGAAGCCATTCAGGGTATTCCCCGGGATAAAATCCTGATCGGCACCAAGATCAGTCCGTCGAATTGTTATCCGTACACCTTAATTAAACATTGCCATGCGTCTTTGAAACGGCTGCGTACGGATTACGTCGATATTTACATGCTGCACTGGCCGACGCATGCGCATTCTCTCCGTCATTTTACCCGGGATCCCAAAATCATTGAAAACCCGCCGGTCATCGGGGAAGTCCTGGAAACCCTGAAGGCCTTGCAACAGGCCGGCAAGATCCGTCGGATCGGGCTCAGTAATTTCGGCACCCGTTTAATGGAAGACCTGCCGGATCTTTCCAGCGTGGTGGTAAATCAGCTTCCTTATAATCTTTTTTGCCGTGCCGGGGAATACGATGCACTGCCCTTTTGCGAACAATCGGGTATTGCCGTGATCAGCTATATGAGCCTGCTGCAGGGTTTGCTTGGAGATATCTACCCCAGCATACAGGATATTCCGGCATTGCAAAGACGAACGCGTCATTTCAACGCGAAAAACTCAGCGGAGTCCAGACACGGCGAACATGGGGTGGAAGACGAAATAAATGAAGCCCTGGAAGGCATCCGGAAAATTTGTAAGGAAACCGGACTGAGCATGCCTGCACTGGCCATAAAATGGATCCTTCTTAACCCGGCCATTACCTGTTCCCTGGTGGGTTCCAGGAACGTGCGCCATCTGGAATTGAATGTTCGGTCTGCCGAAGGAATCCTGTCTCAGCAGATCAAAGAAGAACTCGACAGGATTACCCTTTCCATTAAAGACAAGTTAGGGAATCATCTGGATTATTACGAAAACCCGGTCAACGACAGAACCCTCGGGGGACAAAGAATCCTTTAGGTTTTCGACGCTTCTGCTCATGCATGTCTCAATCCGGCGTGCAGGGCAGATGATTTAACTGAAGATCCGCGGATGACCAGTTGGGTAGGTAAAATTTTTGTTTTGGGTGTCGCTGCATAATCCTCATCGGCCTGCTGATCCAGAAAGAGATTCACGGCTTCCCATCCGATGTCATACGCTGGCTGGATCACCGTGGTCAACTGCGGTTCAATATAGGAAATAATGGGTTCGTTGGCAAAACCGACAAAAGCAATCTGCTCGGGGATTTTAAGCCCTTTTTCCTTCACCACCGGCATTACCTGGAAGGCAATGGAGCTGTTGTAGGTGAGTATCCCGTCCGGAAGCTTCTTCAGACCAATAAGCCGGTTTATGCAGTCAATGGCGCTGGCCTGGGTGAGGTCGCAGTGTACGATCAGTTCCTTATCGGCAGGAATCCTGTGTTTTTTCAAAGCATCCAAATACCCGGATAAACGCGGGTTGCTGTTGGAAAGGGTCTCCGGTCCGGCAATATGCGCGATCCGTTTCCTGCCGGTCAAGATCAGATGCTCCACTGCACTGAACGAGCCATTATAATCGTCTCCCAGGACCCGGGATGCGGGCACGGCTTCACAGTACCGGTCAATAAAAATCAGTGGCATACCGCGGTTGACAATGCAGTCCAGATGTTCATGGCTGACCGTTTCCTTGGAGGGAGCAATGATCAGACCGTCAATGCGGTTATTCAGGAGCGTATTGACTACGTTGATCTCCCTTTGCAGTATTTCTTTGGAAAGGCAGAACATCACGTGGTATCCGGCCTGGTTGGCAGCATCCTCGATGCCTTCCATCACGATGGAAAAATAGTTTTGCGCGATTTCCGGAACTACCACACCGATCGTGTAATGCTTGTTCTTTAACAGGCTCAAAGCCGTCGGGTTGGGGTGATAATCCCAGCGGCTCGCCAGATCATTCACCTTTTTTTTCATTTCCGGGCTAATGCTATGATGGTCTTTCAGTGCCCTGGAAACGGTACTGACGGAGGTATTTAATTCCTTCGCGATGTCTTTTAATGTAAGTTGCCGGTAGAGCATAAGGCCACAAAATCTTTATTATTTCATTAAATAAAAAATACAAATTCAATTCCAGATAAGGTTGACTTCTACGCAATGGATTGCGTAAATATTTTTCGTTTTTTTCATATTTAGCGGCATTATTTGATCTAGTTTTAAAAAATTGCGAACGATTGGCAATGTTTATTAAAGCTAATGAAATCTGTGGTTCATTGAAGATTTTTATTAATCCCGGGACCGCGGGCTTCGTTTTTTAACAATTAACAAGCTTTCCGGTCATGTCGAATTTACAATATTAAGTAAACGGAAAGCGCAAAGCCTGCCTGCTAAATGAAAAGAAGGAATTTTCTCCGGAACATAGGCGCCAGCGGCGCCATGTTTACGTTCTCTCCATCTTTATCCACGATTCTTCATGAATCGTCCGGATTTGCAAAACCTCCCTATTCGCACCGGCTGCCGCACAGCGATGACCATTATCAACAGGTTTGCGGTTATGTCGAGGAAGTCCCCGTGCCTGCATATCATTGGGCTTCCGAGAAAGCATACGAAGATTTCAAGGACATCAAATTCGGTGTACGCCTTCACTGGGGACTTTATTCCATTCTGCAGGCGACGCATGAATCCTGGGGTTTTCTGGGCATGTCAAGAGAACAAAAACAACACTACCAGGAATTATACAAGACCTGGAACCCCGAGGGTTTCGATGCCGGCAAATGGATGGATTTTTTTTCCGACTGCGGATTTAAAATGTTCGCTTTTACTTCAAAGCATCACGATGGGTTTTCCATGTTTAACACAAAAACAAAAGTAAAAAAGCGAGTTAACTGGGGAGCGCCCGGAGGACCGGTGGCCGAGGACTGCGACTTTTCCTACAGCATCATGGATACTCCTTTCAAAAGGGATGTGATCAAAGAATTGTGCGATGCGGCCCGCCAGAAAGGAATAAAAGTAGATCTTTATTTCTCACATCCGGATTGGTACGATACTGATTTCAGGCCGTATAATTATAGCCCTGTCCAAACACCTTCAGCAGCTAAAATTGCCGTCGGGGGCAGGAATCTGACGCCCGAAATGAGTGATTCAGATTTCAAAGACAAACTCGGAGACCGTTTTTTCCTCATGCCCGATCCCACGCCGGACGAGATGAAAAGGATGATGAAAAGACATCGTGATCAACTGGAAGAATTACTTTCCCAATACGGAAAAATAGACATGGTTTGTCTGGACCAGTGGCTTGGTCCGGAAGTGTGGCCGATGTTGCGGGACAATATGCTTTATCTGCGGAAAGTGAGTCCGGAAACCATGTTCAGGGCAAGAGGGATTGGTAATTACGGCGACTACTATACGCCGGAGGGATTTGTACCTGGAAGCAAGGCCAATTCAGACACGCCCTGGTTCGTAATCTATCCGCTTGGAAGTTCTTTTTCCTATGATCCGGACGCGTCAACCTACAAGGGGTCGGCATGGGTTATACATAACCTGATTGATTCAGCCGCAAAAGGAGGGAACTTTATGGTCGGCATCGGTCCGGAAGGCAATGGCCAGTTTCATCCAACGGCCATCGCACAGTTAAGGGAGGTGGGCGCCTGGCTGAGATTGAATGGAGAAGGTATTTACGCCACACGTGCCCGGGACGGGGATTTATGGAAAGAAGGAGAGCTGCTTCGCTTTACCCGCACAAAAGATAAAAAGACTGTTTTTGCGTTCAGCAATACATGGCCCGGTGAAAACCTGTTGATTAAAACCGTAAAACCCGGGAATCATGCAAAGATTTATTTAATGGGTTATCCGGAACCGGTGAACTGGAAATATGATTCCGCCACCGGGTTGAAGATTCAATTGTCGGAAGTGATGCGGACCGCTATTCCGGAAACGGCGAGACATGCTTTTGGATTCAAAATTCCTGTTTGATATTGCCTTCATCTTAAACCTTAAAACCATTTTTATGCAAAGACGAAATTTTATCGGTCAGGTTTCTCTTTGTACAGTCGGATTATCCGTTCACCGGTCCGGACTGCTTGCCCCACTCCATCGGGCAAACAATAAGATTGTGCTGGCGCTGGTCGGCTGCGGTGGCCGGGGCGTGCAGGTGTTGAATGGGATCATCAAAGAAAATGAAAATACGGAAGTAAAATATTTCTGTGATGTAAATGAAACCCTGAAGGCCATTCCCGAGCAGATAGAAATACATAAAAAAAAACAAGGATATGCTCCCCGGTTTGAGACGGACATGAAAAAAGTGTTCGATGATCAGGACGTGGATGCGGTCGTGATCGCCACGCCGGAACACTGGCATACCCTGGCCGCCATCTGGGCTCTTCAGGCAGGCAAACATGTTTATGTGGAAAAAAATCCAACGCTGAGCATCTGGGAAGGACAGAAACTGGTGGAAGCGACCAAAAAATACAATAAAGTACTGCAGATCGGATTTCAAAACAGGAGTGCTCCTTATGGAGTTTCAGCTCGGGAATACATCAGGTCAGGAAAACTTGGCAATCTGGTGCACATAAAATGTTACAATATGCTGGGCGGAAGTAAATGGGTGGCGAGGCCCGACACACCCGTTCCCGCAGGCCTGAACTGGGATCACTGGCAGGGACCTGCGCGACGGGTTCCCTATAATCCGAACCGGCACAGTATGACCAGTCGCGGCGGCTGGCTGGATTTCTGGTCATACGGAGGAGGTGCTCTTTCAGACGACGCCAGTCATGTTATGGATCTGGCGCGGATCGCTCTCGGAAATCCGGGACATCCCAAATCAGTTTATTGCACCGGTGGCAACATTGGCTTTCATTCCGCGAAAGAAACCCCTGAGTTCCTGAATATTACATATGACTATGGTGATTTTGCCATGACCTGTGAAAGCGGTTCCTGCACCAACTACATGACCAAGGAGGGGAACGAAGTCAGGTATGGCGCGCAATGGCCATACTGGCCGCAGAATTCAACGCGGATTGAGATATACGGAACGGATCGCCTCATGTATCTGGGCCGGCATGGCGTCGGTTGGCAGGTAATGGAGAAAGACGGGAAAGTGGTGGATATGGATAAGGGTTATTTTCCGGATAAATTTCATCAGAAAAATTTCATTGACGCCATCCGGACAGGAGTTGCTCCGAATGCCGATGCGCAGCAGGGTCATCTGAGCGCCTCCCTGGTTCATCTCGCAGACATCGCCTACCGTACCGGAAACAGACATTTGATTTTTGACGGCAGTTCAGAAAGCTTTACGAATTCCCCGGAAGCAAATCAACTGCTGAAAGGACAATATCATCCGGAATTTGAGATTTCCGAAAACGTATAATGTTATGAAAAATATTAAGCTGCTCATTCTGCTACTGCTGCTGATTCTTCCTTCTGCTATGCAGGCGCAAACACACAAAAACCTTCGCGTAGTATTTATTTCGGCATCGAATGAATACGTGTCGCACATTACGCTGAAGGCATACAAAAAATATTTGGAAAAAACATATCCTGGTATCCGCATTACCATATTGCAGGGAAACGGCCCCGTGAACGATAAAGATGAATACACGAACCTGGATGGAACCGATGCGCTGAAAAACTGCGATGTGTTGCTGGTCTTTGCCCGGCGCACCGGCTTCTCCGGAAAAGCAATCGATGATCTCAAGGCCTATGTGCAGGCAAATAAACCCATTGTTGCGCTGCGCACCGCCAGTCACGGATTCCAGGCCTGGCCAGAATTTGATAAAGAGGTGCTGGGCGGAAATTATATCGGCCACTATTACGGAGAACCTGAAAAGCGTGTAATGGGCGCCGATAGCATGCGGTATGTGGTCGGAGAACCATTCGGTCCCGTGCAAACCGTTACCGTCAACAATAAGATGAAACAGCATCCGGTTTTAAAAGGGGTTCATAATTTCAAATCGAAATACAGTCTTTACCAGACCTCTCCAATCGCAGCCGATGCAAGCCTGTTGCTTAGCGGGACCACGAAAGACGGAACCGAACCGCTGGCCTGGGCAAGGACCAATCATGGTGAAAGGGTGGTGTACATCGCTTTGGGTGGTGTGCAGGATTGGGCCGAGCCTAATTTCAGGACCCTGGTAACGAACGCCTTGTTCTGGGCCGCCGCCGGAAATACAAAGCATAAATAACCATTTATAAAAGAACTATGGATATTTGCGATAAAGTGGCTTTCATAACAGGCGGAACGCATGGAATCGGGGCAGCCATCTCTTTGGCATTGGCCGGCCAGGCGTCAAAAATAAGCCTGGTAGCCAGGAATACAGAAGAATCTGCTGTCCGGAAGCAGCTGGAAAGCCTGGGCATACAATGTTTATTGATATCCGCTGATTTGAGTAAGGAAGATGAATGTAAGAGAGCGGTTCAGGAAACGATCGATCATTTTGGGGGCATTGATATACTGGTACATAGTGCCGGTGCCGCGGCTGCCGGCGGCCTGTTGAACGGTGCAAGAGAAGTATGGTATCAGGCCTTTGATATTCACCTGCATGCTGCTTTTCATCTGTGCGCTGCAGCTGTCCCTTCCATGAGGAAGAGGAAAGGCGGGGCGATCGTTTTCATTTCCTCTGCGGCCGGGCTGCGCGGAGTAAAAAATGCACTGGCCTATGCCGTGGTGAAGGGAGCCATTCCCCAGTTTACCCGGGCGCTGGCTTTGGAGCTTTCGGATTTCAATATCCGGGTCAATTGTGTATCGCCGGGTGTGATCCGTACGCGGTTTCAGGATTATCTCAGTGCTGATCAGATAAAAAATAATCTCGACAACCGGATCCCGCTGCACCGGGAGGGAAAACCCGAAGACGTGGCCGACGCTGTGGAGATGTTAATTAGAAACGATTTCATTACCGGGGAGAACATCGTTGTTGATGGCGGTATGACGATGCGCATTGTTTAAAAGAGACTCATGAAGATGAAAATTGTAAAACTGGAATTATTTAAAGTTCCTCCCCGCTGGCTTTTTTTAAAAATAACGACAGACCAGGGTATTGATGGATGGGGGGAACCGGTAATTGAAGGGAAGGCCGACACGGTATCTGCTGCAGTAACAGAAATGAGCAGTTACCTGATCGGAAAAGATCCCGGCCAGATCGAGGATATCTGGCAGACGCTTTATCGCGCCGGATTTTACCGGGGCGGCCCTGTTTTAATGAGTGCTATTTCGGGCATTGATCAGGCACTTTGGGACATCAAGGGCAAAGCGCTGGGCGTTCCGGTATATGATTTACTCGGCGGCGCTGTTCGGGATAAGATGAAAATATATGGATGGGTGGGCGGTGATAAACCGTCCCTGGTGGCAGAAGGAGCCAGAAAACGAGTGGATGCGGGGTTTCTTGCGGTGAAAATGAATGCCTGTGCAGATATGGAATGGATCGACACGCCAAAAAAAATACAGGATGCCGTTGCCTGCATTCATTCGGTGAGGGAAGCCGTTGGTTACGAAATAGGCCTGGGCGTTGATTTTCATGGGCGGGTACATAAAGGCATGGCGAAAGGATTTATGCGTGACCTGGAATACCTGAAACTGATGTTCATTGAAGAACCCGTGTTGTCAGAAAATCGCGAAGCATTTTTACATCTGGCACAATACACCAGTACGCCCATAGCAACCGGTGAACGGATGTTCAGCCGTTGGGATTTTAAATCTTTGTTTGAACAGGGTGCTGTTGATATCATCCAACCGGATCTTAGTCATGCCGGGGGAATTTCGGAAGTCAGAAGGATCGCGGCCATGGCAGAAGCTTACGACGTGGCCCTCGCTCCCCATTGTCCGCTTGGTCCCATTTCTTTTGCCGCCGCATTACAGATCGACTTCAGTTGCCTGAACGCCATCATCCAGGAGACCAGCATGGGCATCCACTACAATGAAGGTGCAGATCTATTGGACTATCTTCGCAATCCCGAAGTATTCCAGGTGAAGGCAGGTTATATCAGTAAGCCCGAATTGCCTGGTTTGGGAGTTGAAATAAACGAGGAGAAAGTAAGAAAAATGGCAGAGCAGGGGCACGAATGGAAAAACCCGGTCTGGCGGAATCATGATGGAAGTATTACGGAATGGTAACCAATTCCTCCATGCGTAATTTTTTTCTAAGCTGCGACTGGGGCACATCCACCTTCCGCCTGCGGTTGGTGCGTGTTTCGGATCATACTATTCTGGAGGAAATTATTTCCAAAGAAGGCATAGCCACCATATTCGGAAACTGGAAAGAACAAACCGGGCAGGGGACGGTGGGTCGTGAAGAATATGTTCTGAAGGTCCTTCAGAATCATCTGCAGGCACTCGGAAAAAAAACAACCCAATCGCTGGACGGAATACCTGTCCTTATTTCCGGAATGGCATCTTCTTCCATTGGAATAAGGGAATTGCCTTATGCAGGCTTGCCTTTTTCATTGGACGGACGCGATGCTATTATTCAAAAGATCAGGCCGGATGAAAACCGGGCTCATGAAGTATTGCTGATATCCGGGTTAAGCACCCCGGCAGATGTTATGCGGGGAGAAGAAACGCAGATGATGGGATTAAACGCTGTTTATTCCGCCGGTGCGGACGAAATCGTCATCTGTATTTTTCCGGGAACCCACTCCAAACATGTTCAGGTGCTTGATGGGAAGATAGTGGACTTCAAAACTTATATGACTGGTGAGCTTTTTGATCTGATATCCGGCAGCAGCATTTTAAAAGAAGCGGTTTCCCCTGGTGTTCACGACATCACACCGGATGATTTCGAAGCCTTTGATCAGGGCATTGTGCGGTCGGTCACATCCAATATATTGCATTCGCTATTTTCCGTGAGGGTTAACGATTTGTTTAAATTATTCGGCAAAGAACAAAATTATCAATACCTGAGCGGGTTGCTGATTGGAACGGAACTGAGGGACCTTCTGGAAAATGATCCGGGGCGTATTCAATTGTGCAGCGGAAGCAATTTGTATCCGCTATATCAGCGGGGTCTTGAAAAATTAAATTTGAAAGCCAAAACCTCTTTCATTTCTCCTGAGCTGATGGATTCATCTGCGGTAGAGGGGCAAATAAAAATATTTCAACAATATTATGGTGGATAAAAACGAACAATATCCGGGAAAAGGTTTATTCTCCTGGTCCGAATTTTTAAAAGTTCCGGTTATCGGCATTGCCCGGAATATACCCCTGGAAGCGATCATTCAAATTCTTCCCTTGTATCAGTCGGCCGGCCTGACCAGCATCGAGGTAACCATGAATTCCGATGGCGCGGAAGACATCATCCGCTACGCATCCATTCGATACAAGGATCATTTAAATATTGGTGCAGGAACGGTTTGCTCCCTGGAAGACCTGGATAGGGCGTTAATCTCCGGCGCCCAGTTTATTGTTACTCCGGTTATTGAAGAAGATGTTATACGGCGCTGTAAAAACATTGGCATTCCCGTATTTCCCGGTGCTTTTACGCCATCTGAAATTTATAAAGCCTGGAAGTCGGGTGCCGATATGGTAAAGATATTTCCAGCTGCAACACTGAGTCCGCAGTACATAAAAGAGTTGAAGGGACCGTTGAACCAGATAAAATTGATGCCCACCGGAGGGATCAGCCTGAGCAATGCATCTGCCTGGCTTCATGCCGGCGCGAATGCATTGGGTATGGGCAGCGAGCTCATGAACAAGAAATTGATACGGGATAAAAACTGGAAAGCTCTTCTTGCCCATTTTGAACAGGTTGTCAAAAGCGTAAAAGAATATACCGGTAGTCTTGTTGAGTCAGGTAACAATTAAAATCCGGAATGGAAATTCAATCTCCGCATCTTGATCGTAAGGGTTCTCCGAAAATGCGGTGGGTTATGTTATCTTTTGCCTTCATGGCCACGGTGCTCAATTATGTGGATCGTCTGGCTTTTAACTACCTAAGCGCTCAGGGCCAGCTGCGTAACCTCATTCCCGACGATGCCTTTGGTTATATCGCCACGGCTTTTTTTATAGCCTATATGTTGTCGAATCTGTTTTCCGGATTTGTGATTGATAAACTGGGCACCCGGTTGGGATACTCCCTGTGTATGGCGTTCTGGACCACTTCCGCGCTTTTACACGCCCTGGCCAGGTTGCCCATTCATTTTGGGATATGCCGTTTTCTGCTGGGTATTGGGGAAGCCGGCAACTGGCCTGCGGCCATCAAGATGGTTGGCGAATGGTTCCCCCCGGAAGAACGCTCAACCGCCATCGGTATTTTTAACAGTGGTGCGGCCATCGGGGCCGTAGTGGCCCCGCCCCTGATTGCTTTTTTGGGAATGCATTATGGATGGCAGACCACATTTATTGTCATCGGCATACTGGGCTATATATGGGTGGCTGGATTCTGGTTTACCTACTATACGCCGGAACGGTCGGTGAGGGAGTCGAGGGCAAGAATCATTCCTCCGGTAAAACTCATTAAAACCCGCTTCGTATCCTGGTTCACGTTATCCAAATTCTGCATGGATCCCATTTGGTATTTCATTACGTTCTGGTTAGGCCGATACCTGGTGGAAGTGCATGGGTGGGGACTCGCGAAAATTGCCTGGTTTGCCATGTTTCCCTTTCTCGTTGCAGATCTGGGAAATGTACTCGGTGGTCTATTTACTCAATTCATCATCAAAAAAGGGATGCCGGTTCCGAAAGCGAGGAAAATGGCTGTGGGGATATTCGGATCCATGCTGGCGCTCTCGCTGATATTGGGTCCCATCGTGATCAGCACACCGGCCTCGGCATTGATCGTTTTAAGTCTGGCGGGTTTTGGTTATGCGGCTTATACCGCAAATTCGATGGCATTTCCGGGAGACGTGGTTCCTCAGAGTGCAACAGCTTCCGTATGGGGGCTTGCCAGCGTAGGGGCGGGATTGGGTGGGGCCCTTTTTCAATCCCTGTCCGGAATTGCCCTGAAAAATCTTTCGGTTTCACACAACTATGCATTTGCTTATAATGCGGTATTTATCGGATATGGCATTTTGGCTTTACTCGGCGTTTATATCATACTATTCAGAATCGGTCCACTGGTGAAGAACGAAAGCCTGCACCAGTATGTGCAGTGAAAAAAGAACTGTCAGACATCTTTTCACACAAAATAAACCCTTTCTATGCTGAAGTTAAATCTCCTGCATCCGGAAATCCTCGAAGCCCTCGGCAGCAATGGTCATGGGGCGAGAATCCTGATTGCAGACGGTAATTTTCCCGTTTCTACGAAAACACCTGCTGCCTGCAAAAAAGTGTTTCTGAATCTGGCGCCGGACATGCTAACGGTAACGGATATCCTGAAAGTGATCAGGGAATACATTCCGGTCGAAAAGTATATGTTCATGACGCCACCGGATGAAAGCGAACAACCCATCCATAGGGAATTCGGGGAATTGCTGGGAGAAAATACAGCATTCCAGAAACTGAAAAGGGCTGAATTTTACAGCGAAGCATCATCTGATGATGTATGTCTGGCTATTGCCAGCGGTGAAACCCGGCGGTTTGCCAATATCCTGCTGGTGATCGGCGTCGTTGTTGCGGGGTAACGGGAACCTGTTATTTTCAGATTTACTAACAAAAGCAATCTGTTTTTGCTGTTTTATTCAGGTAAATCGAATATTTGCGGTGATTCCGTCGTAATGTAAGGGATGATTCTTATTTTTAATTCTGAATTTATATAAACTCATGCAAAGAAAGAATAATTCCAGGCGGGCTTTTCTGAGAAATACAGCGGGAGCCCTTGCAGCATTCACAATAGTTCCCCGCCATGTGCTGGGCCGTGGTTTTATTGCTCCCAGTGACCAACTCACCAAAGCCATCGTGGGTGTGGGTAATATGGGTCAGGGACATATCGCATATGCCGGGACCCGTGTCGGGGCCATCTGTGATGTGGACAAGAACCACCTGGCATCAACCCTTGCCAAACTGGATAAGGGCACTAAAACGTTTTCCGACTACCGGGAGCTCATTCAGCTTCCGGAAATAGATATTGTGCACATTGCCACACCGCCGCACTGGCATGGCATCATTGCCGCTGATGCCCTCCGGGCCGGTAAGGACGTATGGTGTGAGAAGCCGATGACTGCTACCATCGGAGAAGGGAAACGGGTAATAGAAGCCGTGCAGCAACACGGCAGGATTTTCAGATTGAACACCTGGTTCCGTTTTGAAGATATTTTTTATGGTATGGGAACAACTGTCAAGCCGATCAAGAAGCTGGTAGAGAGCGGCCTGCTGGGCTGGCCCCTGAAAGTAACGATCGGCAAACACACCGGGTTCGACTGGAAATTTTATTGGGTTGGTAAAACTAACCTGGAGGAAATGCCGGTGCCTCCGGAGCTGGATTATAATATGTGGCTTGGCCCGGCTCCCTATAAACCATACAATCCACACCGGGTGCATCAGACCTTCCGGGGATATTGGGATTATGACGGAGGCGGACTCGGTGATATGGGGCAACACTATCTGGATCCCGTTCAGTATTTTCTTGGGAAGGATGATACCAGTCCGGTATCCGTAGAGATTGATGCACCGCAACAACATCCGGACGCTGTGGGTATATGGCGCAGGATTGAATATACTTATGCCGATGGCTGCAAGATTATATTGGATGGCGAGGGGAGCGAGACCAATGCAGCTTATATTGAAGGACCTAAGGGTAAATTATATCCCGGATTCCGGTCCGATATTCCGGATCTGCAAAAAAAGCTGGACTCATTCCCCGATCCGGAACCTCAGGTGACGGATTTTATTGATGCCGTAAAAAACCGTAAAAAGTTTGCATTGAATGAATCGAATGGTCATCGTTCCTGTACCCTGGTCAACCTTGGGAAAGCAGCTTTAAGATTGGGTCGTTCCCTGCAGTATGATCCGGTAAAACAGGAGTTTGTCCAGGATGACGAAGCCAACGCGCAACTCTTTAAACCGATGCGTGAACCCTGGATTATATGATGTAGGCGCCCGATGAACTTAAACTCAATCTCATTAATTTTTTTCAAACAGACGACATGAGGAAATGTTTTTTTGCTTTGCTGGTCTTATGTGTTTTCAATGCCATCAGCGCGCAGGCGCAACCCGACCAGCGTACACTCAATACTAAAATTGCAGACCTTCTGGCCAGGATCCCCGCCCAGAATGCAGAGCAGACTGATAAAAGCATGCAGGTGATTGCAGACATGGGTCAGCAGGGGCTGGAAGAAATGTCGGCCATGCTGGCGGCTCCGGGTAAAGGAGATAATACGGCCCTTCAATATGCCATCGCCGGGTTTTCTTATTATGCTGCCCGCCCCAAAAACGAAGCGTTGAGAAACTGGAGTGTAAATGCCTATGTAAATGCATTGAACAAAATTTCCGATAAGGAAAATAAGGCGTTTATCATCCGTCAGCTGGAAATAGTGGGCAATGATCATGCTGTAGCTTCACTGATTCCTTATTTATCCGATGAACGTCTTTGCGATCCCGCAGCCAGGGCCCTGGTAAGAATCAACAGCTCTTCTGCAAAAAAGGCTTTGCTGGATGCTGCAAAAAATGCGTCCGGAACGAATCGCCTCAGCCTGGTCGAAGCGTTAGGGGATACCCGTTATGCGGAAGCCGCTCCGGTCATAGCCCGCTGGGTGAACAGCGATGATAAAAAACTAACAAAACTTTCATTGTTTGCATTGGCGCGTATCGGTGACCCGGCTTCCGAAGCACTGTTGGCCCGTGCTGCTGAAAAAAGTGGCTTTGTATATGATGAAACGGGCGCGACGGAAGCTTATCTGCAATATGCCAGAACGCTGGCAGCGTCGGGGAAAAAGGCGCAGGCTTCAAAAATAGCCGGGCTTATTCAGCAAAAAACGCAGGGTGTTCATCAGATTCAAAACCATACGGCTGCTTTAAAGATATTAGTCGATCTGAAAGGGGAGCAGGCTGTTCCGCTTCTAGTGGATGCCATGAACGATAAAAATCCGCAGTATCGCGCGGCCGCATTAAAATTTGCTGAAGAGTTTACGGGAAATGAAGCCACGGCGCTCTGGGTGAAAAAGTTGGACAAGTCTTCAGATCAGGTAAAGGCGGAGATTCTGACCATGCTGGGACGCGCGGGTAATCATACTGCGTTGCCTGCCGAACTGAATGCATTGCAAAGCAGGAATGAAGAGGTTAAATTGGCGGCGATCAGGGGCGCGGGGCAATTGGGTGGCCAGGAGGTTTTGCCATCCCTGTTGAAAGTAATGAAGACTGGAAATCCGCAGGAAATTGATGCTGTTGCCGGGGCAATACAGGTGATGAAGGGTCCGGAAGTAACCAGTCAGGCAGCGGCCGCTTTGGCTTCGATGCCGTCAGGTAATGGACAGACTGCGCTGATTCATATTTTGTCTGAACGGTCGGCCGATGACCATCTTTCGGAAGTATTGCCGTTCTTAAAAAGCAAAGATACCATGGTGAGCAAGGCAGCCTATGCTTCTTTGAAAAACCTGGTTAAACAGCAGGATCAGACCATCTTATTCGATCTGTTGCTGAACAGCGATGATCCCGGTGGAATTAAATCCGTTCAGGAAGCGGTCATTGCGACCACGACCCATCTTCCGGAGCCGGAAAAAGTTTCTGCCATCGTATCCGAAATGAAAAAAAACCCGGCTAAGCAAACGCTTTTCTTTGGCATTTTGTCCGGCATTGGCGGAAAAGAAGCATTGAATGAACTGGTATCCGCCTATGATAACGGAAATGAACAAACGAAGACGGAGGCGGTCATATCCCTGTCTTCATGCAAAGACAGCCGTGCTGCTGCTCCTTTGCTTCAGATATGCAGAAAGGCAGTGCATGCGGATTATTTTAATGCCGCACTGGAAGGCTATGTTCGTCTCGCCGGACAAACGGAAGTTTTGCCTGAACAGCGGCTGCTGATGTTGCACGATGCCATGGATATCGCCCAGACCGGCGGGCAAAAACAGCTCATATTAAATGAACTCGGGAAAAGTAAAACTTACCTTTCCCTGCTTTTCGCGGGCAATTACCTTGATGATCCTTCTGTTCAGCATGAGGCTGCGTATGCAGTTATGAGAATTGCTCTTTCCGATAACGACTGGACCGGTGAAAGCGTGCGGAGTTTACTGGAAAAGGCTGAACCGCTGCTGAACGGGCCGGATGCGAACTATGAAAGGCAGGCGATTCAGAAGCATCTGGCGGAATTGCCGTCTGGTGAAGGTTTCGTATCTATTTTTAACGGGAAAGACCTATCCGGTTGGAAAGGCCTGGTGGCGAACCCCATCGAACGCGCAAAAATGGATGCGAAGACGCTGGCGAGTGAACAGCAAAAAGCTGATGCCCGCATGCTGACGGGATGGTCGGCCAGCAACGGGGATTTGTTATTCAGCGGAAAAGGGGATAATTTATGTACGAAAAAGAAATATGGTGATTTTGAAATGTTCGTTGACTGGAAAATTGAGAAAGAAGGAGATGCCGGCATTTATCTGCGCGGTTCTCCCCAGGTGCAGATCTGGGATACCTCCAGGGTGGACGTTGGCGCCCAGGTAGGCTCCGGTGGATTATACAACAACCAGGTAAATGAAAGCAAGCCGCTGAAACTGGCCGACAATGCCATCGGGGAATGGAATAATTTTCACATCATCATGATCGGAGACCGGGTTACCGTTTATCTAAATGGGGTACTCGTAGTGAATAATATCATCCTGGAAAACTACTGGGACCGTAAGCAACCAATTTTTCCGGAAGAACAGATTGAATTGCAGGCGCATGGCACCCATGTGGCTTATCGTAATCTGTACGTCAGGGAAATTCCGCGGCCAAAACCTTTTGTGCTGAGTGATGAAGAAAAGAAAGAAGGATTTAAGGTATTGTTTGATGGCACCAATATGTATCAATGGACCGGAAATACGAGGGAATATGTATTGGAGGACGGAAATATCGTGATGCGGCCGGCCAATGGCGAACACGGCAATCTTTTTACCAAAGACGAATACAGCAATTTTATTTACCGTTTTGAATTCCAGCTCACACCTGGCGCGAATAATGGTATTGGCATACGGGCGCCTCTGGAAGGGGATGCTGCTTATGTCGGAATGGAAATACAGGTTTTGGATAATGAGGCCCCCATTTACAAGGATCTTCACACTTACCAATATCACGGTTCTGTTTATGGGGTTATTCCAGCCAAGCGTGGATTCTTAAAACCTACAGGCGAATGGAACTATGAGGAGATCTCTGCGATAGGAAACAAGATAAAAGTAACCCTGAATGGTACCGTCATCTTAGATGGGGATATTACTGACGCAATTAAGAATGGCACTCTGGATAAGAAAGACCATCCGGGTCTGAAAAGAACCACAGGTCATATTGGTTTTCTTGGACATGGCGACGTGGTGAAATTCAGAAACGTCCGGGTTAAACCGCTTTCCGATTAATGAAGGTTAATCCAAATGAAAGACTTCTTTGAGGGACTGACTGACCGGGGAATGATCCGGGTTTGTTTCCATGACGTCTTTCATGAACTCCCACCAGCGTTTCATTACGGGGTGGTGCGCCATCTCTGTCATCCGGCCTGGATCTTTAATCTTCAGCGTGCCATACAGGACGCCCGATGTTTCATCCAGGAAAATAGAATAGTCGCTGATGCCATTTTCCCGAAGCAGGGTTTTTAATTCAGGCCAGATGGCATCGTGCCTTTGCTTATATTCCGCAGCGGCATTTTTGTACAGCTTCATGGTAAAGGCCACCCGGTTCATGTCTGTCTGTTTTAAGTGTGAGAAAAAAATCATACAAATATATGTTGTACCATAAAAAGGCTGCCGGTATTTTGACAGGCCTGTTTATTCTTTCTGCGCATCTAGTCTTCGCGCAGGAAGAGATTGCGCTTTATCAGGGAACGATTCCAAATGCGAAACATGCTGCGGATGCTGAAATCAATAAGGATGGAGTTGCTTCCAAAGTATCCAGGCCATCCCTGACCATTTTTCAGCCGGATAAAGAAAAGGCAAATGGCGCTGCGGTAATTATTTGCCCGGGCGGTGGTTACGGTGTTTTAATGATGCAGCTGGAAGGAATTCAGACGGCCCGCTATTTTCAGCAGCATGGGGTAGCTGCTTTTGTGCTGAAATATCGCCTGCCTGACGAAATGACCATGCAGGATAAATCCATTGGTCCGCTGCAGGATGCCCAGCAGGCGATCAAACGGGTAAGAATGCAGGCCAGAGAGTGGAATATTGATACTGCGCGCGTGGGCATTATGGGTTTTTCAGCGGGCGGACACCTGGCTGCGACTGCCTCGACTCATTTTGCTGACGAAGAAATTGAAAATGGGGAGAAGGTCAGCCTCCGGCCGGACTTTTCCCTGCTGGTCTATCCGGTGATCAGCATGACGGATCTTTTGGGTCACCGCGGATCGAGGGACAATCTGCTGGGCAAGGCTCCGTCGCCCGAAAAAATAAAATGGTTTTCCAACGAACAACAGGTGACTACAGAGACGCCTCCGGCATTTTTGATTCAGGCGGCCGACGACCAGGTAGTGGATGTTGACAACAGCATTGCTTACTTTGAAGCGTTACGGCATCATCAGGTACCGGCTGAGATGCATATTTACCCTAAGGGTGATCATGGGTTTGTTTTACATATACCTATAGACGACTGGATGCGTCTTTGTCTGAAATGGATGAGCAGCAATGGCTGGCTTGAGGCAAAATAAACGCTCAGCTTACCCTGCGCAAGCATTAAAAATATCTCTCTATCGTCAGGCCGTAATTGAACAACAGAATCTCCCGGCCGGTACGGCTGAATTTATTACACGTAAAGGCCGTTGTAACACGCAGCCATTTTCTCAATTTGACTAACAGGCCCAGGCCATGCCGGTCGGTTTTGTATAAAAAGAACATCCCTGAAAAATTCATACAATGATTCGCGCGAGGAATAGATCCGGCGCCTGTAATAATTATTTTGTTTTTCCCGGGTTAGTGCTCATGGTAACTACGTACTTTAAAACGAGATCCTCTTCGGAACTGTTGAGTTTGGCTTTTTTTGCCATTTTCGGAATAACCATATCCCATTTGGTTTCATCCCTGGATTGCGGAACCTTATAGCGATGGCATTTGTTGCAATGACTTTCATAAATTGCTTTCCCCTGATCCAACTGGCTCAGCGAATATCCCTGAAACTTTTGCGAGCCCCTGTCGGCATCAGCCTGACTGGGAGTAATTAATTTGGTTGCAGTACAGGCGGTTGTAAAAACGATAGAAAAGATAAACAGAGATTTTTTCATGGTTAAATGTACTTGAAGGTTAATTAAAATTACAAAAGAAAAGCTCGCCAACAACAGTGTACCGTATTTGTTTATTCCGGAGAAAATTTAATAAAATGTTAGAGCTTGTTAGAACCACGTTAATTAGCTGGTTGAATGCAGGTTAGGGCATTTTATTTGTAGCAGGATAAATGCGTTTAGTTGTGAAAATTTTAATCCCGGATAAATATGAAACCGTTCAAAAAAATCACCGGCCTTGCCGTTCTCGGCCTGCTCATCCTGACCGTCGTCAGCAGTTGCAAAAAAGATCCGCTCAGTAATCTCTCCAACGATGATTCCAGGATCTACATTACCAATTACGATACGGCTGCCAGCTTTGAAACCTATCAAACCTTTAGCATTGAAGATTCGGTAAACATCATCCTGAACGATCAGTCGCTGGGTAATCAATTGAATGCCTATGATTCCACCGTTATCAGTCAGGTTTCCCAAATGATGAAATCCCGCGGATATACGCTGGTGCCTAAAACCGCCAAACCGGATCTGGCCATCAACGTTTCCAGAGTAACGAATACGTCTACCGGAATCATCAGCTATCCCGACTACTGGGATGGTTATGGCGGATTTTATGATCCATACTATTGGGGTTATCCCGGCTATGATTATTACGCACCCTACATCGTAGGCGCCTATACAATCCGGGACGGCGGTTTGGAAATAGATATACTGGATCTTAAGAACGCAGCTTCCCTGGGAAATAAGATTCAGGCAGTGTGGAGTGGTCTGGCGAGGGGAGAAGACGTGTTCAATTCTGCCAATGCGTCGGCTGAGGTCAGCACCTTGTTCAGCCAATCCCCCTACTTAAAATCAACCAATTAATCCCATTCACCTTAAAGATTCAGATCATGAGATCGCTATTCAAATATTTCGCTGCTGTTTCGCTTGTTCTTGTCATGTGTGTTCAGGCCAAAGCGCAAAACCCCGTAGAACTGAACATTGGATATGAAATGAACATTCCTTCAGGATCTTTTAGAAACTATATAACCAATCCGGCATACAAAGGATTTACAGCCGGGCTGGCCGTTCCTCTAAATGATCAGTTGAGCCTGGGCCTTTCTGTAGCATATAATGACTACTATCAGAAATATCCCCGCGCGGTCTACGATGAAGGCAAGGGCTCGGCCATTTCTGCTGTGATCAGCAACTCAATACAGCAGGTTCCAATTATGATAACTGCCAATTATACTTTGTTGAAGAAAGGATTTATCCGGCCTTATATCGGCGCCGGTGGTGGTCTGAATGTGATCAGTTTTGACCAATACCTGGGCGAATACGACAATCCGCAATCCAGGGCCAAGGTAACGGCCGAAGGCGAGGCCGGTTTTTATATTCCGTTAAGCAGTTATTCAGCCACGGCGATAAAAATTGGGGCAAATTATCAGTATGCGCCCTATGCAAAAGGCATCAATCTGGACAACTGGGGCATCCATGCCGGGATTCGGTTTGCGCTTCGGTAAGCGGCTCACAACCTCCATCCGATTTTAATGCTGATGCGATTTAATTGATAGTTATATGTATTCGTCTGGTTCGAAGGAGTGCCAGGGGCGGGCATGTTAGGGTTGTAGTAATCGAAATAAAGAGGTATCAGAAAAGGATAGGTCTCTTTGACTGTTTTATAAGAATAACCCAGGCTTAGCAGCAGGGCATTTCTTCCACTGATGTGGATTTGATATCCCACTCCGCCATCCAGATAAAGCCCGTTGGAGAAATGGTCATTGTACCCGAAGTTATTCTTCTCCTTGTCTGTTGCCCAGGTGAAAGACATTCCGCCATCGGCATAAACGAATAGTTTGTTTTCGGAATGACCGAATATTTTCCGGATATCGGCAAATACCGGAATGCTCCGCATACGGTAATAGTCCAGACCGGCGCCGATTCCTCCAAACCAGGATTTATATTGAACGCCGTTGATGGTTTGAAGCTGCCAGGAGTTGGAGATCTCCCCATTTAGTAAGCCCACCTGGTCGATGGATTGAAAATGGAACCGGTCATCTTCTTTCTGCTTTTGTGCGAGGCAGATGGATAAGGAAAAACAGAAAAAAATAAGAGAAAGGAAATATTTATTAGAGCTGGGCAGCATGAACGTCTATTTTACTGATTTGATGAATATTTTGGATATCGGAATAATCAAATTGATATAGTCCGTCTGCCGCCAGCACGATCGCAATGCCGTTCCCTGCAATCACATCATTCGCTTCAAAACCGCCCGTTGCTTTAATCGGTGTAAGGTGATTTATGTCAGCCGCATCATAGATTTTCAAACCATCGGTTCCATCGCAGATAAACAACAGGTCGCCGTCTTTGCAAAGACCTCTCGGATTGGTAAGCGGATAGGTTTTTAACAAAACCGGATTACTGAGGTCTGTAATATCCAGAACATCCAGTTCGTTGGTATATCCCTGGCAGGTGGTTCCTGAACGCAGTGTAACAAAAGCATGTTGCCCATCGGTTATCACCGGGTCGCAGGTTCTTACATGGGCGAAACTCCCCTGTTTAACTGGTGTGGAGGGATCAGAGATGTCGAAGATGGACATGCCGTCATAAGCTCCCAGGAACAATTTGTTTCCGAAAGGATATATCGTTTGAGTATAATCCGTGAGGTTTACCTGGTTAACCAAATCGGGATTTGCTGCAGAACTAATGTCTACTACGTTGATGCGGCTGCCATAGGAAAGCGCGTACAGATCGTTATTGCTGATGGCAAATGCGGAGGTGGACCCGTTGACGGCCTTTGTTCCATTGCCGCTATTTGCGCCGGGAGCAGCGGCTAGAAAAGACGTACAACCAGAACAGACAACACCGGAATAATAGAGTTGGGGCATATTGCCTGAGGCTACATTCAACGTAGTATCCCTGGTTATCCAACCCGTGATCACCTGCACGGAATCAGGATTAAGGGTTGTGCCGGAATTATAATATGTATTGAATATCTGGGGAATATATTTCTTAACAACAGCACGCGATGGATCTTTAATATCTATCGCCACCAGATCACCATAGGCTTCATCGGCATATAGAATATCATCCTTGACGGATATATCTATATTCCCGGGGATATTGATGAAGGAAATATTTTTTGGTAATGCAGGATTGGTATTATCGACTACGTGAACGCCTTTTGATTCTTCGTTCAGAAATATATAATTCTTGTAAACCACTATCTTTCCGGGTGCTTGCAGCGGGCTGCCGCCGCCCGCTTTTATAACAGACCGGGCCTGGGTAAGTGTTTCATAAACCGGCGTCTGGATCTGATACGTATTGGTCACTTTGTCCTTCAGACAACCATTTGCCCCAATCAGCAGGATAAGCACGCAGAGTAATCTGCCGGCGAAGGGAAATATTCTTTTCATGGCTGCTTTTTTGAGCATGACATACGAATATGGCAAGCCGTTGCATGCTCACGCTATTTCCTGGTTCGCATAAGCAAAACCTGAAAACCGCCAAAGAATGCGTGTTCGGTATAGGAAGATTTCCTGTTTAATAAACCAGACAATCCGTATTGAAACTGAGGGCCGATTTTTAGCGTATATTTTTCTTTTTGCAGAAGACGGTATTCGATTCCTCCCAGCACATTCCACTGCGCCTTATTAAAATAGCTGTTCTCTTTGAAATAAATGCGCGTCTGCGGATCATATTGCAGGGCATGCACAGCAACAAGCCATGCGAGGGAGATCCCCGCATTTACAGAAAAGCGTGACTTCCCGCCAAGTTGTTTTTCAATACCCAATGGAATTTCAACAAAATGATATTGGTTGGTATAGTTATAGTTGTTCGTGCCGGATACAAGGTAATAGCTGTTGATATTGGTTAGACTGTAATTTCCGGCGTAGACAGCTGCGGGCATATTAACCAGGTTTCCGGGTGCTATTCTTACTTCGGAATAGCTGTACTGAAGTCCCGCGAATATTTTCGTTGTGTTGTTCAGCATCTTCTGTGCCTGAAGACCAATATAAAAGGAGATAGATTGTTTTTCCGGAGGAAATGAATGATCATTTCCGGGAACGCCGTAATTGCTGGTATAGTAGGGGTTGTTATTTCTGAATCTGTTGAAATGGGATGACAATCCTGCGCCCCCGGTAATTCCCCATTGAATGTTATCCTGGTTACTGGTCCTTGTTTTTTTTCTTGGGCTGTTCTTCAGGTTGTCATCCCCGCCTGTTTTGGCGATGCCGCGGGCGGTGGAATCCGCTTTTGACGAAATTTTTCTGTTTGCGCGGGCCACACTTCCCGAATCAGGCGCTGGATTAATTCCAGCGTCGCGGGATTTTTTACTATCCTGAATAATCACCGGGGCATTTGTTTGAGGTTCTGCCTTCCTCACATCCTTTTTCTGATCTCGTCCCTCAATCCCCAGGATCATGCTGGATTCATTCGCCCCGGATGGTTTCCGGGATTCAGGTTCTTGCCGATTTTCCTTCAGCGGTGATCTTTTGTTTTTAGGTTCGTATCGCGGATGATTTATTTGCTGCTGAACGTTTGACGCTGAATGGTCTGTTGGAATGACTGCTATCGCCCTGTTTTTTTCGGATTCAACCGTTTCGGAAGAAGGATTTATTTTGTTTTTTCCGTTTTCAGACAAAGTACTGATCACATGGACCGGATATATTTTTGATTTGCCGTGAAATAAATACCAGGTGCCGGCTCCAAGCAGCAGACAGGCCGCTGGAAGCCATAACAAAAGCCGGCGGCGGTCTTTATCTTTTTTTATCTGCGCCTGCACGTTTAGCCAGACAGCTTCTGAGGGAATGAACTTCAATTCATCCAGCTTGTTTTTCGCTTTATGTTCAAAATGGTTATCTGGCATAACTATTTTTTTTCAGGTCACCGGACTCTTTTTCGAGCCAGACGATCAACAACGCTCTTGCCCTGGAATATTGGGAACGGGAAGTGACATCGCTGATGCCCAGCATTTTCCCGATTTCAACATGAGAATAACCCTCCACGGCATATAAATTAAAAATGGTCTGATATCCCGGAGGTAACTGCCGGATGAGGTCCGCTAATTCCTTTGCTTCTATGCGCATTTCGGGGTTGTCGGCTGAAACCGGATGAAGCCCGGGATCTTTAAATGACAAATCAGCCTGATAATGCCGGTTCTTTTTCAGGTAATTGATGGCAGTGTTCACCATAATTCTCCTGACCCAGGCCCCCAGTTCACCCTCGCTTTTGTATTGTGACAGGTACCGGAACACTTTTATAAACCCTTCCTGAAGCACATCTTCCGCATCGGACATACTTTTGGTGTACCGGTAACATACACCCAGCATGCTGCCTGCAAATTTCTCGTACAACTCCTGCTGGGCTGCCGGCCTCCCTTTGAGGCAGTCCCTAATCAGTTTGTGATCATCGGTCATCTGGTAAGGATTTGACAAGGATCTGGTTTGAAGCGTTGCATGAATGCGCAAAATACGGTCATGGCTGAAGATGTAAATGCAACATATTCCATTTACCGCTGTCTTTCTTCCGGTAAAAACGCGAAGGGTTATAGTGGAACCGGACAGCAAGCGTATCAAAACCGGGCAGTCCTGAACTTCTTATCAGACATAATATATTGATTTATAAATGAGTATCAATCTGGCACTCATTTAGTATTCCTCCTTGCGGAAACGATTTTGTAACGGAAACGGTTCTTAATGTTCAATTATAAATTCCTGCAGGTAAGCGCGGCAACCGAATTGAATACGCCTGCAACGTAAAATATAAAACAAAGCAATATGAAAAAATACGTAATACTCTTGTTGTTGGTCAGCGCGGGCATTGCTGCTTCGGCCCAGTCATCCAAAGAAGGAATTCTCTACCTGAACAAATCTTTAGCTGCTGACGCCGTTAATGAAGTGGATGCGAATACTTCAGGTGGCGGTATCCAGGTATCCGGTGTGAACGCTTCCGAGGCTCGTATTGAAGTTTATGTATCCGGGAATAACGGACGTTTTTCCGGGTTGTCAAAAGAAGAAATTCAGAAGCGAATGGACGCGGACTATAATTTATCGGTCACTGTTTCCAACCACAAACTGACTGCCGTCGCAAAGACGAAAAAAGGATTTCATAACTGGCGGGAATCCCTGAATATTTCCTTTGCTATTTATGTGCCTTCCCAGTCGTCCACGCAGCTGTACACCAGCGGGGGAGGCATCAGCCTGGCAAATCTTTCGGGTAGACAGGAATTTTCCACCAGCGGTGGCGGTCTGAATATTAAACAGGTTACCGGTCATATTAATGGCCATACTTCCGGAGGCGGAATTTATGTGGCCGACTCTAAAGACGACATTGATCTGGAAACCAGCGGTGGCGGGATCGAGGCTATTCGCTGCAGTGGAAAAATAAAACTGAATACCTCGGGCGGCGGCCTGGAATTAACGGATCTGGAAGGAACTGTTTCTGCTGTTACGAGCGGTGGCAGTGTTAAAGGAGATAAGATAAAGGGAGAATTGTCAACCCATACTTCCGGCGGAAATATTGACCTGGAGGAACTTTCTGCCAGCCTGGATGCTTCCACCAGCGGCGGTAATATTGAAGTGGAAATCAATGAACCCGGGAAATATGTGAAACTGAGAAATTCCGGTGGCCGAATCGATCTCCGGATTCCCAGGAATACGGGGTTCAATCTGAGGATTAACGCAGACAAGATTAAGACGGAGGCCCTCAGCAATTTCAGTGGCTCCCTGGAAGAAAATGAGATTGACGGTTCTCTTAATGGCGGAGGCATTCCTGTTACAGTGAATGCCGGAGGCGGAAGAATGAACCTGTCTTTTAAATAGGATCTCGCTAAGGCTCTGATTACTAAGCATTAAATAGCTTGCAAGAACTCCACTTGCAAGCTATTTTAGTTTATATCTTTAGGATAAACCTAAACGAATTTTGCGCAGATCTAAAAACGATTGTATGAGATGGATATTTATTTGCCTCCTGTTCTCCATTACATCCTGCAAAACGGGGCCCATTTGTTTTATCACCTCTGCGGATATACAAATGCATGCTCCCCGTAAGCTTCTGGCGGCTCATGACGCTGAAAGAAGAATAACAGCATTATATGATGCAGGGTGGGACAGTGCGCGGGGAGGCGCCTACCTGTTTTATCCGGATGATAAATTGAAAACATATACTTATTATCAGAGTGGGAAAAAACCTGTTTACCGCGAAGAATACAGTGAAAATGGGGTGATGGAACGCTCTGAAGGCAGTCCGATGGTTGACCGCATCATCACGGAAATAAACCTGGATTCCGCTTATGTACAGATCTATTTTTTCAGATTGCAGAAGACGTTTCAGAATTTGAAAATTACGATCAACAAGAATCCGCCCATGCAATTTCCACTGGTAGATGATTCAGTGAATGCCAATATTAAGGAGGTCTCGTTTGGGTTGAACACAAAAGATATGACCAACCTGGATATCTATTCCCGGGTGGAATACCTGGATGACTGCTCTAAAATAGATCACGTTTTGTCTGACACCCTGTTGCTGGTTAAAAATCCGCACATCTCTCCGGCTAGTCCCGGTAAATAAATAACTATCTCACCAACAAATCGCCGCTGGGGCATATAGTCAGACGGGGTTAACCACAGGAATGATATTCAGCGCGATACAAGATATAAATTGTAAGGGATAATATCAATACCGGCAGGCAGATAGTTCATCCACAGGTTAAATGGGGTTAAAAACTTATTTTTGACAAAAGCCATCTCCATTAAGCAAATTCGAACCTTTTTATTTTTTTTATCCTTTCTTCTTCTGGAGAATACAGGGTTATTCTGCCAAAGGATCATTGAGATTAAATTCCAGCAGGGCGACAAAAATGACTATGTGTTTTCAGCATACAATCATGCGTTTTGCAACTATACGCTGGAGATCTATTTCCCTTTGTTTACCAATGTGAAAGCGGATCGCCCGCTTCCATACAAGGCTGAGGTGAAGCCCGGCATGAACAAGCTGTTCACGCTGCTGCCGGTAAACCCCAACGTGCCGGTGAAGTTTAATTACTCAAGCAATAATTATAAAGGCTGCATGCATACGGTAGCGGACACGGCCTTTCCCTATTTGTTACCCATTGAACCGGGTAAGGAAGCCCAAGTTTATGAACTCAGCAATCAGAACAGCTGGTATGGAATCCGCATAAAAATGAAACCGGGTGATACGCTTTATGCAGCCCGAAGAGGTGTGGTGACTGAAGTGCTGGATGGCGACACGACCAACGATGCCGGTGTTGCCAGTGCGGGCCACGAGAACTATATTGAGATCGTTCATGCCGATTGCTCCTTTGGTCACTATGGAATTTTAAAAAGGAACGGAGCGTTGGTGAAGCCGGGCCAGCTGGTGAAGGCAGGGCAGCCTATTGGGTTGGTGGGCGGGGATTCGTACGGACGGGGTTCCGAGGTCCGGTTTAGTGTGTACTATAATCAGGAAGCCGATGCATTGCAAAATCGAGAAAATAGCCTGAAGACGTCTATGATATTTGTTCCATTTCAGTGCTGGACAAAAAATAATGGGAAAGGGAGGCTAAAGCACGGCGCCATGTACAGCAGTGAATTTCCTTTGTTGATCGTGAACAGGGAAGAGGTGAAAAAAATCCAAAAGGGGAAAATAAAAAAGAAAAAATAGAAGCCGTCTATTTCAATTCCTTCCAGGCTTCGATAATCTCATCCGTGTGGGTGCTGCTTTTTGGCTTTTCAAATACTTTCCGGATCATGCCATGAGCATCAATCAGGAAAGTGGTTCTGTGAACGCCCATATACTCTCGCCCGAATAGCTGCTTTTCGCCCCAGACCCCGTATTTATTAATGATGGTATGATCGGGGTCTGCAATTAAAGTAAAGGGAAGGTGGAATTTAGCCGCAAATTTTTTATGACTTCTTTCATTATCCGGACTGATACCCAGAACGGTGAATCCCTGTTTTTTGAGCAGGGCGTAATTGTCCCGGAGATTGCAGGCTTCTATGGTGCAGGTAGGTGTATCATCCTGGGGATAAAAATACAGCACCACTTTGCGGCCTTTAAAATCAGACAGGGAAACTTTCTTCCCATTTTGGTCAAGACCCGAAAAGATGGGCGCCATGTCATCCACTTTCAAGTGTGTCATAATGATTTCGAATTGATTCAGAAACGGCCCTGTATGCTGATTCAGGTAAAACCACTTTGTCTTTGGGCCAAAAAGGCCGGATGATTATCCAGCCTTTTTATGCATTGAATATGGCTATTATACTCTTGCGGAAAGCTCTTTTCCTGCCTTAAACTTAGCTACTTTTTTAGCTTTAATCTTGATGGTTGCGCCGGTTTGCGGATTACGGCCATTGCGCGCAGCTCTTTTAGATACTGAGAAAGTTCCGAATCCAACCAGGGTCACTTTATCGCCCTTTTTTAGTGTTTTGGCAACTGCTTCGGTAAAAGAATCCAAAGTAGCACCCGCCTGTGTTTTAGTGATACCGGCATCTTCAGAGATCTTGGCAATCAATTCAGCTTTGTTCATGGATTTTATTTTTAATGATTTGGTTAAAGCGCAAATATAAGCCGAATGCGGGTGGTAGCAGCTTTTCCGGCGTAATATTTTGAAGCTGTTAACGAATAGCCTGGTTATTTACAGGGTATCCTTTGTCTATCCAGTCTGTTTTGATATTGTGCTGAATATTCAGAAGCCGCTGATGCGTAAACTTCATTTCATTCAGCAAAGTGAATGCCGGACGAATGTTAGGACAATGTTCAAACGGACAGCAGCCACAGTAGATAACAATATCTGCGTCTTTGGGCAGTTTGCCCAACTCGCGTTTTAATTTCTCAAGATTTTCCTTTTCATGGGCAGGCCCCATATCCAGTGATCCTCTGATCGTGGCGTCCGGGCCGATGCAAATCAAAATGGGTTGCTTTTCCAGTGGGGAATGCAGCGTTTTATTTAATGTTTCAGGAGATAATAATTGGGCTTCCGTCCAGGGTTCCGGTTTTCCTTTTTGCTGAAAACCGGTTGACGCCAGCAGCACACTTAAAGAAGATGCCAACAGGATGAAAAAAATATATCTGGAAATATGCATGGCTATGTGATTGACAGGATGATTATTTTAGTCTGTAGGCAACTACTTTTTTAGCAAAAAAAGTAGGTACATATACGATTTTCTTAACAGGGTCATATCCGATATCGGCGGTATTCATTTTTTCCAGATGGGTATCCAGCAAATTCTCGGTGCTGCCATTGGCGTGTACATAATATATGTAGCCCGACCAGGCAGTCACGATGAAGTCGCCGTTTCCCACCGGCTCGATCCCGTCCATGGATTCGGGAACCTCTGCTATCTTAGTCAGCTGCTTGTTCGCATCCGCTTTCATCAGGATGGGTCCCTGCGCATAGATCAAATCTTCTTTAACTGATTTCAGCCCATTGGCACCCTGAACATGCTCAAGATAAAGAGAAGGTATATCTTGCTTTATTTTCCAGATCCTGGATGTTTTAGAATCCGAAACATATACCACACCCTTGTCGGATACCGTAATATCGTTGAGGCCACTGGCGCCTTCAATACTTATTTTTTTAATCAGCTTGCCGGTCGTGGCATCTACTACTACGACATCTGAAATATCCGCAGCATAGAGTTTGTTGCCGTACCTGCCCAGTCCCTTGGGTGCATTCAGTCCGGTTACCCAATGACCATTATAATTTTTACCATTGGCGCCGAGTTTTGCAATACCACCCTTTCCGTCAACATCCCAGGGGCCGCCGTCGATCAGCGAGACGTACAATATGTTCTGATTTAAATCCGGGAGCACCGATTCAGGCACCGCCACCACGGAATCTGTTTCCCACAATTTGACCAGTTGATGTTGCTGGGCATTTGCCGTTATCATCACGAGCATAAAGACGGGAGTAATCATTTTTTTCATCGTAGCTGGTTTTAAATTACATTTTTATACCGATGATCAGGAATAAGGTACAAAGAAAAAACAGGATGATCATCAAAGGATAGGAGAATTTAAGCCAGGCTTTATAACTCACATTGACCATGGCCAGGGAAGGGAGGATCAAACCGGTGGGGGTAATAAAACCCATGATGCCCATCCCGTATAAGTATGAGTTTACAATTTCACGTCCCGGAACGCCGGCAGACAGGGCGAGCGAACCCAGAATAGGCATGGTAACGACCGCCATGCCGGATGAAGATGAGATGAACAGGGTAAAAATAAGAAAGAGGATCAGCAGGGAAATGATAAAAACGGAAGGAGACAAATGGGTTACCAGCCTGGCTGAATGGTACAGTATGGTATCGGAAATATAGCCGTTGTTCAGGATAATCGTTACGCCGCGCGCTGTGCCGATGATCAGGGAAACACCCAGCAGGGATTCAGCCCCCCGGACGAATTTTTCTACGAATATTTTTTCTTTCATCCGGAGAAAAAGGGCGACCAGGATAGATGAAGTCAGAAAGAGCGCGGACATCTGAAGAAGCCACCAGTCCAGGAATACGACACCATAAATCATGGTGAGGAAAGTAAAGAGAAAGATGAAAAGCATGATCCTGGTTTTCCGGTCAATTTTTGTTTGAAGGACAGTTGCATCATCCGGCATGGCGAATGGACTTTTTACTGGCCCATCAACCCGGTAAACTAATGACAAACTGGGGTTGGCTTTGATTTTTTTCGCATACCGGGTAATATAGAGAATGGTAATTGCCGTGGATATTACAAACAGGAGTATTCTTTCCGTTAAACCGTCGCTCCAGTTAACACCGGCAACCTGGGAAGCAATAATGGTTGAAAATGGATTGGAAAAAGAAGACATAGTGCCCAGATTTGTGCCGGCAAAGATCACGGCCACAGGAATCAGGAGATCATAGCCGGCGGCAAGAAAAAGAGGCACCATCACGGGGTAAAAAACCAGCCCTTCCTCCGCCATACCGTAACTGGCGCCCGCAAAGGAAAATAAAAAAGTGAGGATGATGATCAGCCATTTCTCTTTTCCTTTCATGCTGAGGGAAAGGGAAATAAGCGCTTTTTCCAATGCGCCGGAAGCGTTAAAGACATTCAGAAACCCGCCAATAAATAAAACAAAAAATATGATTTCCACGGCATCGTACGATCCCTTCAGTGGCGCTTCAAATACATCTATCGGGCCCTGGCCGTTTTGCGGGAGCCGGTGGTAAGTGCCGGGAATGGAAACAGGTTTCCGGATATCCCCGTTTTTGAATTTTTGGGCCGGGATATGAATGGCCAGACTGTCCAGCGTTTTCTGTGTAAAAGGGAGATGTGTTTGCCTGCCAGAGGCGCTAACAACAAAAGCATTATTTTCATAGGACAAATTGTCGTACTGCCCTGCCGGCAGAAGCCAGGTGCCCATGGCCGCCACCACGATGATAAGCATCAGGATAACCAGTGGCGTGGGGATATTTTTTTTGAACATGGGTTGGCCGGCTGAAAAAATGGTGCTTTGAATGTACTACAATACCTCAGACCTTATTTGATTTTATTTTCGGGAAAGATATATTTTGAATCGCATGGACCATTCATTTTTTATGTATAAATGTATAGAGCTGGCCGGGAAAGCCACGGCACGAGGAGATAGCCCCGTAGGGTCACTGATCGTTCTCAACGGTCGGGTGATCGGGGAAGGGATCGAAGGGGGCCGGACGTTTAGCGATATTACCTTTCATGCAGAGATTGAGGCGATCCGGGAGGCTTCGAAATTTTTGAGCAACCAGGATCTTTCCGGGGCTGTCTTATATACAACCCATGAGCCCTGCATCATGTGTTCCTATGTGATCCGACACGCAAAAATAAGCACGCTGGTGATCGGCGTTAAAACGAAAGAGACCGGGGGGCTCAGTTCTGCCTATCCATTGCTTCTGGATGATACCATTAAAAAATGGGGGAAACCCCCGCAATTGATGCTGGGTGTTCTGGAAAAAGAATGCAGGGATTTAATTTCAGATTAACGGCAAACCGGTTGTTGAGCGGCGTTATGATTTGAATTTGACTGGGTCACACTGAAAAACAAACGTTTGCGGGATTATGAAACGAGGTTAGATGAGATTTGCTATTTGATATAATGAATTGATTCCCAACGGATAAATAGTTTGCTTGATTGTTTTACCGACCGATATGATTTGATCCCGGGAAACGTTTCGTAAATTTAGCCGTGGTTTTTTGGGGATCAGGAAACAGTAACCATCCTCACTAAAACAACACATTTTCTCAATTAACTTGCTTCGCCATGTCTATGTCAGGAAATCTATCAGCAAAGGAAATCACTCCGCCTGTCAGGACTTTTATCCAAACCATTTAACCAGCAATACAACCCGTGCATAAATTACAGTCGGCCGACTATGTCGTGTTCTTTATTTATTTCATAGTCGTCTCTGTTTACGGCTATTATATTTATCATAAGAAGAAATTCAAAACCACTGATTCCAAAGATTTTTTTCTGGCGGAGGGTTCCCTCACCTGGTGGGCCATCGGTGCTTCCCTGATTGCTTCCAATATTTCTGCTGAACATTTTATTGGTATGTCGGGTTCCGGTTATGCTCTCGGGCTTGCCATTTCCTCGTACGAATGGATGGCTGCTGCCACCCTGATCATTGTTGCTGTATTTATTCTTCCGATTTATCTGAAGAATAAAATTTTTACCATGCCACAATTTCTTGCCCGCCGGTACAACGACCGGGTGAGTACAATGATGGCGATATTCTGGTTGCTGGTCTATGTTTTTGTAAACCTTACTTCGATCATTTATCTCGGGGCACTTGCCATTACGTCTATTTCCGATATATCTTTTGGATGGAGCGTGGCGGGGCTCAGTATATTTTCCATCATTGTGACCCTGGGCGGCATGAAGGTGATCGGTTATACCGATGTGGTACAGGTGCTGGTATTGCTGGTGGGTGGCCTGGTTACCACCTACCTGGCGCTGAACCTGCTTTCCGAACATTTCGGCTACGGGAAGGATATATTAAAAGGTCTCTCTATTCTGAGGAAAGAAGCACCCGACCATTTTCACATGATCTTTACCAAAGACAATCCCTTCTATAAAGATCTCCCGGGACTATCTGTTTTGATCGGTGGTTTGTGGATCAACAACCTGGCTTACTGGGGATGTAATCAATACATCATTCAGCGGGCCCTGGGGGCGAATTTAAAAACGGCGCGCAGCGGACTTCTATTTGCAGCATTTCTGAAATTGCTGGTTCCGGTAATTGTGGTGCTGCCGGGAATAACCATGTATGTTCTGAATAAAAACGGAATGTTTCACACCGAAATGTTGCAGAACGGGGTGGTAAAACCGGATCATGCTTATCCTACTTTAATGAATTTACTACCTGCGGGACTGAAGGGTGTTGCCTTTGCCGCATTAACTGCAGCAGTGGTGGCCTCATTGGCAGGTAAGGCCAACAGCATTTCCACGATATTCTCTCTGGATATCTATAAAAAATTTATTAAAAAGGATGCATCGGAAAAACAAATGGTCGGCATTGGCAAATGGGTGGTGATTGTAGCCATGGCCATCGCCGCGCTGATCGCACCCGCATTAAAAAACCTGGATCAGGCCTATCAGTTTATCCAGGAATATGTGGGATTTATCTCACCGGGTGTGCTGGCGATTTTTTTACTGGGATTTTTCTGGAAACGTACGACGGCCGCGGCGGCATTCATGGGCACTTTGCTCACCATACCTATTTCCACAGTGCTGAAGTTTCTGCCGGTCTGGACCAACGGTTCCTTTCCGGATTATCCGTTTTTAGACCGGATGTCCATTACGTTTGTGATGATTGTAATTATCATGATCGTCATGAGCCTGGCTAAGCCGGCGAAGGATATGGCCGCACACACAATCGTCATCGATACGAAACAATTCAGGGTTTCCCCCGGCTTTGTCGTCGGGTCTGTGGTCATCCTGGGCATACTGGCCGGCTTGTACACGGTGTTCTGGTAGCAGCAGGGCACCGCTTCATAGCGCTTTCTATTGCTGACTTGCCATGCTTTTAATGAAATATTTGAAAAAGCCTAATTTTGCATTCAGCATCAGGCATTTATCATATACTTAATTACATTTCCTTTATGAGCAAGAAAATTATACTGCCGGTTATCATCGTGGCCTGCATTTTATTTTTAGGCAGTTGTGTGCCGACAAAGAAATTTAACGCTTCACAGCTGGCCCTGCAATCTGCCCGAAACGACAGCGCTTTGCTGGCTGCCAAAGTAAGCGGTCTCGAAACCAATGTTTCCCAGTTAAAAGGACAAATCAGCGACCTGAATGATCAGGTGAATCAGCTCAACAATAAGGCCGGGCAGTTATCTACCAATGTGGCGAATAAAGAATCGCAGTTAAACAAGAGCCAGCAGGAGCTGGCGGATCAGCAAAAGCGGCTGGAGCAATTGCAGGCATTGATGGATCAGCAGAAAAAAGCCACACAGGAAATCCGGAAAAAGATGGCCGATGCTTTGGTTGGATTTAATTCTAACGAGCTGACCGTTTCGGTAAAGAATGGCAAAGTTTATGTCAGCCTTCAGGAAAATCTGCTTTTTCCGTCAGGGAGTGCGGTGGTGAATCCCAAAGGAAAGGAAGCGCTGGGCAAGCTGGCGGAAGTATTGAATATGAACCCGGATATTACGGTGGACATTGAAGGGCACACCGATTCAATTCCTATGCGCGGAAAATATAAAGACAACTGGGACCTCAGCACCGCCCGTGCCAATTCCATCGTGCGCATACTCACCACTGATTATAACGTGGATCCCGTAAGGGTGATCGCTTCGGGTCATAGCCAGTATGACCCTGTTCAATCCAACAGCACACCTGAAGGACGTGCTCTTAACAGAAGAACTGAAATCATTCTTTCTCCTAAACTGGACGAACTATACCGGCTGTTGGAAACGCCGAACAGTTGACAATTGACAATGGACAATGGACAATTGACAATGGACAATGGACAATTGACAATGGACAGTTGACAATGGAATAAAGATTATAGCATTCCCTTTAGAAGTACAGGTCATTATATCATTGAGAGGGAAGAGAATATTCTTCATTGTCAACTGTCAACAGTCCATTGTCTATTGTCAATAGTACCTCCCGATGTACTGATCATCCACGATGGCTTTTTTCAGCTCAAAAGGTTCAATAATGCCTTCTTTGGCATATACGATTTTTCCTCCCGGCTCAACCAGCAGCGTATAGGGTAGGGCTCCCTCCCATTTGGGATCTATGGCTTCTATCAGCTTGTATTTGCTGTCTCCGTTAAAAATATAATTTCGGGCGGATGCCTGCTGGTTCTTGAGGAATCGAAGTGCCTTGGCCTGCTTTGCAGGTTCATCTGCGCTGATGCTGATGAATTCAAAATCCCTTTTGCGGTACATGCGGTTCATGCTGATAAATTCCGGGAACTCTGTAACGCAGGGTCCGCACCAGGTGGCCCAGACATTGATCAGAAGCAATTTATCTGAATGGTTTCTCAGCAGGTCCCTGATTCCTGATTCTCCGAGGGTATCCAGACTCACCGGTTCCTTCGCCCAGTTTTGTTTTGACTTTTCGATCCAGTCGCTTTTCTCTGCCCACTTAATAGAACAGCCGAATACTTTGGTTGTTGCCACCGGAACCGGCTTTCCTGCCAACAGGGCGTCAATGGCATTCCGGGTGTCGAATTGAGTTGGTGTTTTAGTGGGCTTCTCCATATCATCTACCCTTCCACTGTAACGAAGAATCCTTTTTTTGTCGAAGATAAATACATGCGGCGTGGCGATGGGCCCGTAGGCCAGCGCTGTTTTTTCAGTGTCTCCGTCATACAGGTAAGGAAAATTAAATTTCTTTTCTTTTGCCCGTTCCTTCATCTCGTCAAAAGAATCGCTCATATCCGTGTATCCCAGTTCATCCAGATTAATGGATGCGGGATCATTGGGCATAATGGCAACAACCGCTACATCTTTAGAGGCATAGTCAGCCGTTAACCGAATGAGCCTGTCTTCATACGCCTGAGCTGTGGGGCAATGATTACAGGTAAATACGATCACCAAAACTTCGGCTCCGTAAAAAGAAGAAAGGGAATAGGTCTTGCCATCGGTTCCGGGTAAACTGAAATCCGGCGCCTGGGCTCCTATGGGCAATGTTTTATGTTCCGGGGATGAATAAAATGCGCGGGATAAAGAAGCAGGAGAAGCTGATATCGCCGCTATCAATACCATAGCAAACAAATGGGTTTTCATATCCTGAATTTTATAAGGCTTTCGATGGAAGTGGGAGCTTGTAAAAGATAAACATTTTTAAAAAATTATATCCGGTTGCAGGTAAATAATTTTTAGCTGAAGTAAAAATCTGGTGAATAAGAAGCAATAAATAATATTTTTTTAACTGAAGTAATAGGGATGTAGCTAATCACCGGAATTTGTTTTAAAGATCCTACATTTATAAACTGTTTGAAAAATATTTACCATGGTATCCAGAAGAATATTTGTTAAATCTGCCGCGGCTTTATCTGCTATTGCTTTTGTAAAAAGCCCGCTCGCATCGTTTAAACCTGCACCGCTGATCGGGCTCCAGCTGTATACCGTTCGCGATGCCATGCAACAGGATGCGGTTGGTACGCTGGAGCGGGTAGCGAAAATCGGATATAATTCGGTGGAAGGGGCTACCTATACGGGATCGGAGAAGTTCTATGGAATGGATCCGTCGTCTTTTAAAAAGGTTCTGAAAGACAACGGGCTCGTTATGCTCAGCGGTCACTACCGGCTGGGTGAGGAAAAATCGCCGGCGACTGTGAAGGGAACGATGCTTCATGACTGGCAAAAAGCCGTGGATGATGCCGCTGCCGTAGGATTGAAATATATGGTCTGCGCCTATTTATCCGAAGAAGAACGCGGCGGACTGGATCATTACAAGGCGCTTGCTGAAGCGTTTGATAAGGCCGGGGAGACCTGCAAAAAATCCGGGATTCAGTTCTGTTATCATAACCACAACTTCGAATTCGAAGCACAATCCGGAGTTTACCCTTATGATATTTTGCTGGACGATACCGACAAAAACCTGGTTAAAATGGAAATGGACCTGTACTGGGTTAAGAAAGCAGGTCATGATCCGATTGAGTTATTCAAGAAACATCCCGGAAGATTCCCGCTCTGGCACGTAAAGGATATGAGCAATACAACGGACCGGGATTTTACTGAAGTGGGAAATGGGATCATTGATTTTAAAGCAATATTCCGGGAGAAGTCGTTGGCGGGAATGAAGTATTTTTTTGTTGAACAGGACAAATGTCCCGGCTCACCATTCGACAGCATTACCCGGAGTTTTAATTATATTAAGAAGAACCTGCTTAACGTCTAACGCCTGTTTTACATGAAGACCCTTTTTGCCTCTCTGATGATGATCTTCTCTCTTTCAGATTATGCCCAGCAAAATCCCATTGGAATCTTCGATGCCCATTCCGATGTGGGAACCGGGGTTAAGCCGGGAAGCGCTACGTATATACCCGAAACGCAACAGTATGTGGTCTCGGGATCGGGATATAATGTGTGGGCAGATCACGATGAATTTCAATATGTCTGGAAGAAAATAAAAGGTGACTTTATCCTTTCAGCACGGGCGGAATTCCTGGGATCCTGGGTGGACTACCATCGTAAAGTGGGATGGATGATTAGAAAATCCCTCGATGGCAATTCAGCACATGTTAATGCCGTGGAACATGGGGACGGGCTTACCTCCCTGCAATTCCGGAGAACGGCCGGCGCTCAGACAGAAGAGATAAAATCCAAATTAACCAAAGCAAATATTCTTGAGCTGGAAAGAAAAGGCAATCAGTACTTCCTGCGGGCTGCAGTTTACGGAGAACCCTTTGTAACCGACAGTATTTCCGGTATTGATCTGGGGGATGAGGTTTACGTGGGACTTTTCGTTGGATCTCACAATGCAGATGTTTTGGAAACCGGTGTTTTCAGTAATGTCCGCATTACAGTTCCCTTTCATGGCGAATCGAATCAATCCACCGACATGACCCTGGGGAGCCGCCTGGAGGTTCTGGAAGTGGCGTCGGGCAAAAGAGATATTCTGTATTCTGTCCCTTACTCCATTCAGGCGCCGAACTGGACGCCGGATGGAAAGAGCCTGATCTTTAATGATTACAAAGGAACCATGTATAATTTCGATCTCAGTACAAAAATTCCAACACCCATTCTCACAGGTGCGATAAAAAATAATAACAATGATCACGTGATCTCTTTCGATGGGAAGATGCTGGGCTTAAGCAGCAATGTAAGGGTATTGGGCGGATCGATTATCTATACCGTGCCCATCGAAGGGGGAGCTCCACGGCAGATAACACCTAAAGGCCCTTCCTATCTGCACGGATGGAGCCCCGATGGGAGGTGGCTGGTATTTTGCGGTGAACGCAATGGTGAATTTGATGTTTACCGTATTCCTTCTTCAGGCGGTAAGGAAGAGAAACTGACAAACACCAGGGGCCTGGATGATGGCCCCGAATATACGCCGGACGGAAGGTATATTTATTTTAACTCCGTAAGATCGGGCTCCATGCAGATCTGGCGGATGAAACCCGATGGCGCAGATCCGGAACAGGTAACCAACGATGATTTCTACAATTGGTTTGCCCATATTTCTCCGGACGGAAAATGGATCGCCTTTATTTCGTTCCTGAAGTCTGAAACGCCGGCGGGCATTCATCCTCCCTATAAACATGTATATATCCGGTTGATGCCCTTTGGCGGCGGACCGGCAAAAGTGATCGCTTATTTTTATGGCGGACAGGGCAGCATCAACACGCCCTCCTGGTCTCCCGACAGCAAGCGGATTGCGTTTGTCAGCAACTCGGATTGATGTGCTAATGTGTAAATGTGCTCATGTGAAAATGATTCAGATACTCAGATGCTGTTCTATGGAAATGAGCTCTTTTTCACATGTTCACATTAGCACATTTACACATTAACCCACCGCCCCTAATTTCCCTCATATGAAATTCTTGTTTCGTGCACTTCTTTTTCTATTCCCCGTTGGATCACCGGCCCAAAGCAATCCCGTAAGCCAGGTGAAATTAAGCCGGTTCCTGCTTCAGTCTTCTGCTGTAGTTTCTGCCTCAGGTTCTGTATTGTCGTCTCCGGATTATAAAGCGGCGGATTACTGGTTTCCGGTTACAGTGCCTTCTACCGTGTTGAGCGGATTGGTGCAGAATAAAATTTATGCGGATCCTTATTCGGGCATGAATAATATGCTGATACCCGATGCATCGGATTCTTTTAACCATCAGTATCATCTGGAGCAATACAGTTTCCTCCCGAATGAACCCAATCCATGGAAAAAACCGTACTGGTACCGGACCTTATTTCTTGTGCCGGCATCCGATGCGGGGAAACGGTTTCAATTAATATTTAAAGGAATAAATTATCGTGCCGAAGTCTGGTTGAATGGTCAGCTGATCGCAGACTCTTCCGTGATGGTTGGCATGTTTGAAGAATTCAATCTGAATGTAAGTCGCGCTATAAAACCGGGAAAGGAAAATGGGCTGGCGGTTAAAATTTATCCATTGGATTATCCTGGTTTGCCGGCGCATCCGCAATTGAATGCACTGGGCGATTTTTATGAAAATGGCGGACCAACCGGAGATATTGGTAAGAACGTAACCATGCTAAGCTCGGTTGGCTGGGACTGGATACCGGAGGTGAGAGACCGGAATATGGGTATCTGGCAACCGGTTTTCCTTCGCAGCACCGGCCATACCAACATCACCCATCCGCAGATTATTACGGGGCTGCCTGACTTACCGGATACCGGGCTGGCTAAGATCAGCCTGCACCTTAGCCTGAATAACGACAGCCGCCAGCAACAGGATGGCAATCTTGAAATCAGTATAGAACCTGAAAATTTTAAGGGGAATACGGTGCATTTCTCGAGGCCGGCCCGTGTGCCGGCGAACGAAACCCGCACGATAAGTCTGGGCCCGGATGATGTTCCGGAACTCAATATCCATCAGCCCCGGCTCTGGTGGCCTAACGGTCACGGGAAACCGAATCTATACCGCATCCGGATCAGGTTCGTTCAGAAGGGTAAGATTTCTGATGATACCTCATTTGTGTTCGGTATCCGCACGGTTTCTTCCAAAACGGAAATGGTGAACGGCTGGGTTCGCCGGGATTTTTATGTGAATGGAAAACGGATCCAGCTGGTTGGCGGTGCATGGGTTCCCGATATGATGCTGAACCGGGATTCCCTGCGTTACGATTATGAATTGCATCTTTGCCGCAATGCCAATGTAAACCTGGTGAGGATCTGGGGCGGAGGTCTGGGAGAAACGGATGATTTTTATGCACTGACCGACAGATACGGATTACTGGTATGGCAGGATTTCTGGATTACGGGGGACACCCATGGAGGATTCAAGGGTTCGGCGGACTGGCCTCTGGAGACGCATGTTTTTACAGATAATGTGGTAAGCACCATTTACCGGATACGGAATCATCCCAGCCTGCTGGTCTGGACCGGCGGCAACGAAGGGCATGCCCGGGAAGAACTATACAACAGCATGCGCGACCATGTTGCGGAACTGGACGGAACCCGTCCTTTCATTCCCTGCTCGTCCGGATTTTCAAAAGCACCTAAAGAATGGAAAGGCTCCTGGCCCGATAATCAGCCCGCCGGCGTTTACAGCGGCGGTCCCTACGCCTGGGTGGGCGAGCAGCAATATTATAAACTGGCGGATGCAGGGAAGGATTGGGTTTTTAAAGATGAAACCGGTATCCCATCACAGCCGCCCTATAATTCTCTCATTAAGATAATCCCTGATCTTGTTCCCGACAGTACCCTGCCTTAT
>JAUZOD010000036.1 GCA_030706635.1 Bacteroidota bacterium | reverse complement strand
GGATGAAATGGCAGAATTCAGCTGTTTTTAAGGCTAAAAATTTCTGGCATACCGTTGGCATATGTCTACGCGGTTTTTCATAGGATATTGGATTTTTTAACGGGGCTGGATTTTTATCCTGGCCCCTTTTTTATTCCTGCTCTTTCAACAGATCAGATTATTGAATACATGATCAAATCCTGCTACGGACGGTACTGCGTATAGTTGTCCGCGTTACAATTTCATCACGAACCTATATTGAGGAATAGCCGTTTTAGAAACGCCGGTTATACTGTTTTTCCATGGTAAGGCGCGAAATTCGATCCTCCGGACTGACGGATTCAGTATATATCTTTTCAGACCCAATGACCATGCAGGACCGTTACTTAAAGCTGAATTTGTTTTATAATCCAGTAAATTTATGGACGCTCATGGCCTTGAATCGGGTTATGGCCGCATTCGCGAACCGGTTTAAATAAAAGACGAATAAGTTATGGCATCAGTGGTTATAAAAAAAGAATCCCTTGATTTTCTAAAAACACTTTCAAAAAACAATAACCGGGACTGGTTCAATAACCATAAAGACCGGTATCTCGAAGCGCGCGATAATATCATCGCCTTTACGGATGCCTTACTGGCCGAAATGAATAGACATGACCGATTGGAAACATCCTCCGGTAAAGACGCACTATTCAGGATCTATAAAGACGTGCGCTTTTCAAAAGACAAAACACCTTATAATACCCACTGGAGCGGAGCATTCAAAAGAGCCACGAGAAAATTACGGGGAGGCTACTATTTTAATATTAAGCCCGGATCTACATTTCTGGCCGGTGGCTTTTGGGGTCCGGAACCGAACGATATGAAAAGAATCCGGCAGGATATTGATCTTAATTATAAGGACTGGAGAAAGTTGCTTGCCGGCAAATCCCTCTTCAATACGTTCGGGGAAATGAGCGGGGAACAATTAAGCTCAGCTCCGCGGGGTTATGCCAAAAACCACCCGGCGATTGATTTGCTCCGGTATAAACAATTTATTCTGAAGGTTGAATTTTCGGATAAGGAGGTTGTCAGTCCCCGGTTTTTACATACCGTAAACGATGTATTCAAAAAAATGCGCCCCTTCCTGAACTACGTCAGTGAAGTGCTTACCACAGACGCAAATGGCGTATCTCTTATTGATTGATATGGATGCCGGTTACGCGTGAATAAAACGCAATATTTTAACAAACGGCGAACAATATGCTCCATAAAATACGATTCGGTTAGCCTTAGCGTTACCCAAAGACCACATAATTTACGCATCTAATATCTCAACGAAACCAAAATGGAGCAGAAAGAGGAGGTTTTATGGTTCAATTCTTTGATAACCGCAGCATGCATCCTTACGGGCCTGCTGGCGGGTGGCAGTGTGGACCGGTATCTGGTGCAGGTTCCTGCCTGGAGACACTTAAGTGTCATGAACTGGGCTGCTTACAGCCGGTATGCGGAATTTGGCAACGGTCTCTACCTCTATCCATTTGAAGTCCTCGGCAGTTTTATATTACTATTTACTATTACAGCCATTGTACTAATACATAAAGCCAGCTTTCAACATATTGCGGTACCGGTACATCTGGCAACCCTCTTCACCACCATCGGGCTTGTATTGACCTTTTTTACTTTTCCCATTATTTTTAGTGTACAAACGATGGCGAATGATGAAACGCTCGTGCAACATGCTTTTGACAAATTTCATTTCTGGGGACTACTTCGTGCCGTTGCACAATTAATCTCGTTTATAGCCTGTGTCTGGGTGTTTACCAAAAAGTGCAATAACACCAGAAAGTCATAAAAATCCTGACCTCAATCAATCACCACAACTTCATGATCCATGATGGATTTGATTTCGAACTGACAGAAGCCATTCATCACACGGCCCCTTATCGGAAAAGTACGATCGTATAGTTACTATAAAAATCGAGGGTTCATGCGATAGCGGCGCATAACGCGTTCCCTTACTTTTGACATATCCAATCCGAACGAAATAACCATATCCGAAAAACCAATTGATCCAATTCCTACTGTAAAAACAAGGTAAAATCCTTTTCTCTGAAAAACCGCCGGCAAATCCTGGCGGTTTTTTTTTGAAAGTTTGTGGCGCTGGCCTGTTTAACTGGCAAAAAGGAGTTTCAACGAAAGCCATTTATTTTCTGCTGAATAAATTTTCCGCAAACTTTTCATTGAAGTTCTTTACCGGATCACCCTGGAGATCATGATAAACGGCGCTGATAAAAATCGTTTGTGGTGCGCTGATAATGGCCATGACCAGGAAAACGCCCAAAATGCCCAATGCTATCCCCTATTCACCGAAAGCGTCCAGCCATTGGATAATTTGGATATGATATTCGTGCGATGCGGTTTAGGTCAGATACAATTAAGGAAGAATGTGTATAAAACCAATCGTTCGGAAGATTCATTTAAAGGCGCGAACCTACTTTGTTTCCGAATCAATGGAACCCGCTATTGAACGCTCTTTGAATAACGGGAATCGAACATGAGCGGCATTTGGCAAACAACCATCCCGGAGATTTTGCGTATTTTGCCTTCGGGCCGCGATCATCCTGCGGTAACGCACTCATCAACGCAACAACCTTGAATAAAATCTTCTACCGGGCATCGATCGTGCTGTTATCGTTCATTTCCTGCACGAAAACCGACGATGGTCTCGGTGATACAGGCGGCGGGAGTACCGCTCCGGCAACCATCAATATAATCAACGCCGTTGCAGGCGGTGCGGATGCCCAGGTTGAGGGCCTTACCAATGCTATCCCATATGGGGCTTCTGCAGGAGTGGACGTAGTGGCCGGAAACAGTATTTTACATATTTACCCGGTAGGAGATCCCGCCCGTCCCTACTATAACAATAGCGTGGCGACTTCTCCCGGCGAAAGATATTCCCTTTTTCTGAGCGGAATACCCGGCACCACCAGTTCCCTGTTGCTGCAGGACTCAGTTCATAGCTATACGGACAGCACGGCAGGGATCCGGTTTGTCGTTCTGTCTCCGGACGCCGGCCCGGTCAGTGTTAATATCGCGGGAAGACCTTCCGGATCGGTATTCCATAACTATCCTTTTGGAGGCAATACCTTGTTTGGAAAATATCAGGCAGACAGCCAGTATCCGGAATATACGTTCGAATTCAGGAATACCAGCAGCGATTCGCTGCTGCTGGCTTATAGTTTGAACACGCCCCGCTTTCACAATGTCACGATAGTTTTTGACGGCCTCGCAGGCAATCATACTTTAAATGCTTTTCTGATAAATAATGATTGAGCTGAGTTCGAAATCCGGAATCCTGATTCCATACGAAAAACATACCTCCTGTAGCCAATAAAGGCATTGCAACCCGAATAAAAAAAACTCCCCGCCGGAGCCGGGAGTTGCATTTACAAATCCAATTCTGATTATTTACGGACCATGAACCTGCCGAAAAAGGTCATTTACGCAGGGTAACGAGGGGAATCTTAACCTGTTTCAGGGTATCTATTTCAATATCATTGATCGTTGTGTCCTGAAACCCGTTATGGCCTTTGAAATTAATGGAATAAGTTCCCACCGGAACATTGCTGAACTGGTAGTTGCCGTTCCATCCAGGGATGGCATACAGAGTATCTTTAGCACTGTAGGCAGTAACGAGTGGCGAAGCACCCGGCGGCAATACCTGACCCTTTATTTTAGCAGAAGACTTGTAATTGAATACTACAATATAAGGATTCAGCATGAACCTTCCGTTCCAGAAGAAAACGGATCTTTCCAGATTGAAATCAAGCCAGAGCTGGAACTCATTGTTGGTCACCGTGGAAATATTTTCTCTCTGCACGTTGATGGTGAAGGAGGGGCTTGGGCCAAAAATAGCTAGTGGATAATACGTGCTGCTGTCTGTATAAACGGTATCGGCGGAACCGAGAGTGATCTTTACCTTCAGAATTTTGCCACTGCTATATAGTCCTGAGCCAAGCAGGGTGTCCGTTCCATTTCTGAGGTCCAGGAGATTATATACGCCCGGCGTGATATTCAATGTATCCCATACGACTGACTTATTATGGGCGTCCCGGTCAAAACCACAATAGCCATCATCCCATTGGCCGGAAATATCCTGAGAACCCTGACTGGTTGCGGTGTCGATCTCTACCGCCACCTGCCTGATATCTATCAGGACCTTGTAAAAAGAAACCGGGGCATCCGTCAAAAAAACCGAGACTTTAGACTCTCCCGATGGAATGCCTGAATTGGAAGCTGAAGAGTTTTCCTTGTTGCAGGAAACAATAAAAAAGAGTAAGGCCATGCTGCTACCCACAGCAAGCCATTTGGCTAAAGTTTTCATATTCTTATGCGGTTTTATAGGTAGAAATCACTCATATTCCGCACTAAAAAAGACAAAAACCGTTCCAATAAGGGCATTTATTTCTAATGCATTCGTTAACGGGGCGAGTTTCCCGCTATCATCAAAGCAGCGCCGGCAAGACCGGTGTCTTTGACCAGATTGGTCAACACAATATTCACCCCGGAGGCTCCCGGTGAGTGAATTAAGGCAGGTAAATGAACGGTAAGAACAACAATGATTAAAAAGGCAGCTAAAAACCATCCGGCCAACCGTGTTTGTTTGCCCGTTAAAAAAGAAATGGCCGCAGCAATCAGGGCTGCCCCGGTAAGATAGACCCAGAATATTCCTCCGGGAATAAATGAGGGGACCGTTTTTTGAAAACCCGTACCATTTAGGAAATGATTAACTCCAAAAAAGCCAATAACCAAGGCGTACAGAACGACGCCTATTTTGTAGATTGATTTGTTATACATGGCAATCGTTTTTACTTAACCCAATTTAACAAATCTTTTGAACTTTACCTTAAATAAACTTCCATCGTCCCGTCGTAAAGATTAGACATTCTCCACCTGGGCTTTAGTGCGCGATGAATAAGATTTCATTGCTTTCCGATCTCCCCTTTTAAAAGCAAATCGCAATACCAGTAGCCTTTGGTGTCGCCGGGTCTGGCTATCGGAGGCTGGTCCGCATGGTTTATTTGAAGTGCTTTGTATATCTTTTGCCCGGCAACTATCGCCAGGGCCTTACTGAAAATAGGACCTTCGAAGCAAAAGCTGTGAAATTCTCCATTCTCACCACATGGATCAACAGACGGAGGAAGTTCATCTATAAATCTTTTATCTATCAGCCTTCCGCACCAGCTTTCATCCAGACAGCCGTCATTAACACAGCAGGTATCGGCTTTGAACCCGTCGCCTATAAAGTCGCTAACCAGCTGATGTGTGTTTTTTCCCCAATTCGGGAAGAGGCATTCCAATCCGATCTGCTTCATCTGGTTTTCCCGGTATAATCGCAGGTCACTCAGAAAGATATCTCCGAAGGCGACGGCATGGACGCCTGACTTTTTTACTTTTTTAAGCGTTTCGGCCATCTGCTGTTCATATTCCCGGTTGTTCCCCTCATAAACGTAAACCTTTAATAAGGGAATGCCGATACCTGCTGCCTGCGCCTCTATCAACTCCTCCCGCACACCGTGCATGGAAAGCCTGTTGTTATTACCGTTGAAAGTGCTCAGCAAATAACGAATCTCGTAAGACGTATCCTTCCGTAATTGGAACAAGGCATAAGCGCTGTCTTTCCCTCCGCTCCACGCCAATATGATGGGGATCTTTTTTTTCATCGTAGTCTTTTTTGCAAATATCTGCCCGATGATCCGGGGAGATTCAGTCAGACTCCGCGGCCGAGTTGCAGAAAGATAACGAAAGATCTATTAGTAAGGGCTTGCCGGCCTGCCATTGCAAAATAAAATGTTAAATCAAAATTTTACATCTGCAGAGAAGCAACAAAATAGTCTGGCCGCACTCCTTATGATATACGTGAAAGCAAATTTGTTGCTGTTAGAATGAATATAAGTTTGAAAAAATAATTCGCGTGCTGACACTGAACATGAGATGTATCAAAACCGAACAGGTAAATTTTGTCTTCATTTTTATATCCGGTTGATTAATAGGAGAATGAATAATTGGCATGCGCTTGGAAATATTTTAAATAACAAAAGCATTTAGCCATCGCCGTCATAAGCAAATGAATAACTCCATGTAGTCGTTTTTATTAATTCATCACATTAAACATCAGTACAATGAAAAAGGTATTTTTATTGGCGGGATTTTATTGCCTGCACTTATGCACCTACGCACAATCGTCAACAAGCCAGAACGTGAATTTTTCAAACAAGTCAATGAAGTCACTTGACCGTCCGCACAACGCCGACATCCCGGTAGCCGCCGCATCCGTTAACGTCCGGGCGATTAGGGATTTCAGGGAAGCCTATCCGGGTGTTCAGAATGAGATGTGGGCAACACTTCCAAATAAAGAAATATCCTGCATGTTCCGTCAGCCTGGAATCGTAACCCACATATTTTATTCCAGGCATGGCCGCAAGAGATGTACCGTCACCGGCTATGAGGAATCAAACCTTGGAAAAGAAGTCAGAGACCAGGTGCTCAGTAACTATCCCAGATTTCATATCAGTTACGTAAACGAAATTGATATCGAAGGTCTTCCAACAACCTATGTCATCAATATCGAAGATGCGGCACACATAAAAGTCATCCGGGTCTCCGGTGATGAAATGGATTTGCTTCGTGATCTGGACAAACAATAAGGATCAAAGGAATTTCCGCGGTTCTAAGATGCCGGATGGACGGTTGACAATAACCGTCCATCCATAGCGACTGGTTTGCTACCTTCATAGCAGGCCCTTCAGCATAATAATCTGCAGAACACATTGAAATGTTAAATGGTCATTTTCCCGAGCTGAAACAACCAAATTCACTTCCATTCTTACAAAAAATAAGCTCAAAGGAAAACCAAATTCGTTATGCTGAACGGGGTCTGTATCAAAAGCGGACAGGTAAATAACGAGGTTACACACATACCCGGCTGATTCATAATGGAATAACTAATTGGCACATGCTTGGGATAGCTTAGAGCGCAGGAGAAACAGGATTAACGGTTATACATTACCGAAATAAGTGATCCCTTTCTCCTTATAAATAATATCGCCATTAATTCATCATTTAAAAATCAGTACAATGAAAAAATTATTTCTATTGGCAGGCTTCTTTTGCCTGCACTCATTTACCCATGCGCAATCGGCAGCGAGCCAAAAGATCATTTTCTCAGGCAGTTCGATAGCATCAGCAGACCATCTGGTAAAGGCGCAGCTTTTACCGGTAAAAGCATCAGTTAATGCCCGGGCGCTTCGGGATTTCAGAGACAGCTATCCGGATGTTCAGGATGAGACCTGGACCGCGTTGCCAAATAACGAAACGTCCTGCATGTTCCGTCAATCCGGAACGGAAACCCGTATATACTACAGCAAACATGGATACAGGAGATTTACCATATTACGGTATGGAGCAGATCATCTTGGCAATGAAATCAGCGAGCAGGTGAACAACTATTACAAAGGGTATCACGTCAGCAATGTGAACGAAATTAATATAGCCGGCCTTCCAACAACCTACCTAATGAATCTGGAAGTCCTGGATCATATAAAGGTCGTCCGGTTTACCGGTGACAACATAGAAGAACAGCAGGAGATAGAAAAACCGTAGCGATACGGGATTATAAAATCAGATTATTTTTTCTTAAAAACTGAAATACCGTATCCGCAAACCACGTTGGTTCCTCCAGAAAAGAGAAATGCGCTCCATCGTATAGAACAACATGCATATTCTTAAATTGCCATGATTTGTAGTTGCCGGGACCGACCGCAAAATCCCGTTTTCCTGCAATAACCAACACCGGGCAAAGAATGTCTTTCGCGTAGCTTGTATAATCAGCGTCATATTCTTTCATCGTCCAGATCCGGTGCGAAAAATCCCGGTTAAAATGCGGCGTTGCAGCATTGGCTATCGAATCATCAATATCTTTTGCACATGTGGTAAAATGAAAGCTGCTGTCCTGCCCGTGCGCCGCGTTTGCAAAAAAGAGAATAATTAAAATATAGCATAACCGCCTCATGATCCGTTTTTTTTAATCAAATACATTTCAAGTAAGGCGCCGGTTCCCGGCGTCAGGTCACATTGGCCCCGCCAGATCGGGCAACCCGTCGCTTACAGGATGAGCAGGCCGGAAATCTGGCAATAGACTGTATCAAACGCGTTGTATATGAAATATTTAGCCTGGTTTCCCGTTAAAAAGCATTGTTAGTTTAGGTGATCCATATTCAATATCCAAAAAACCGGGTTTAATGCCCTTGAACCGTATTCCGGGTAAACCGCCTGCATCGTGGCTGTTGGCATTAATTCTTTTGCTGACCATGCGTAATACGTCCGTGGCACAGCTTGTCCCGGATTTTACCCCCAACAAGACGTCGGGTTGTTCTCCCCTGGCCGTAAGCTTAGTGAACACCACAACAGGAGCAAGTGCCGGCGCGACCTATATCTGGAATTTTGGGAATGGAAACGGAATCAGTACGACCGATAAGAATACGCCGGTCGCGGCAACTTATTTTGCAGGCCAGGACTATACTGTTTCGTTAACTGTCAAGGATGGGGCGCAAAGTTTGACCAAAACCGCTGTCATTACGGTTTACAAAAGCCCGGTCATCGATTTTTCAATTGCCAATGCCATTGGCTGTTCGCCCCTGACCACGAGTTTTGCGGCTATTGCAAATCCCGGAGACGGCACAGTAACCGGTTATTTCTGGGATTTTGGAGACGGCAAAACCCTGAGTACCTCTTCGGCCACTGTCTCCAATACGTATCTTTTCCCTGGCACCTATTCGGTAAGCCTTACGGTAACCAACAGCTTTGGTTGCAGCAATACCCTGAAAAAAATCGATATCGTTACCGTTTACCCGGCACTCGCCCCGTCTTTTTCTGTTGATTCTGCAACCGTGTGCAGTTTGAATCATCCGTTATTGTTCAACAATACTTCTACCGGAACGGGGCCCTTAACTTATTCCTGGAATTTTGGTGACGGAGGGAACAGTACCAGTCAAAACCCATCCTACCAGTATTCGGGTAAGGGCATTTACAACGTACAGCTGACCGTTACCAATGCGGTAGGATGTACAGCAACGCTTACCAAACCGGCCTATATCAACGCGGCAAATTATACTCCTGACTTCAGCAGCAGTTCGGCGCTCTGCGCAGGAAATACAATTCTCTTCAATAACAACAGTTCTCCATCGCCCACAGGCGATGTGTTTTGGGATTTCGGAGACGGAGGAAGTGGCATCGGTTTGAACATGACACATGCTTATGCTGTTGCAGGAAACTACGCCGTAACCGTTTCACAAAATTTCGGGACCTGTCCGGTTTCGTTCACCAAAACAATTCCTGTTTCTGCACCTCCGGTCGTCGGGCCATTTTTGGTCAGCAAAGGCATAGCCTGCCAGTCTCCCATGCTGGTTAGCTTTGCAGATACCACGTCAGCTGCCGTCGCATGGTTATGGGATTTTACCGGCAACCCGAGCGACACTTCGTCCTCGCAGAATCCTTCTTTCCTGTATTCCGGCAACGGTATTTATACGCCCAGCGTGAAAGTGACAAACGCCAGCGGATGCAGCACGACGTTTTCCGAAACACTAAATTCCGCCCAGCCGACGGCCACAATTCATGTGGATACCACACTCACCCAGTCCTCTGTTTTTTGTGCGGATGTCAACGCAACATTCAGTGCAATATCCCAGGATACCATTTCCGTCTTCAACTGGTCATTTGGCGACGGAACAAGTTCCACGAGTCCCAACCCAAGCCATACCTACACGTTACCGGGAACCTATATCATCAATCTAAGTTTTACAACCAATCACGGGTGCACGGGCACCGCATTTCCACCAGACACGGTCATCGTTTACCCAAAGCCGCATGCCATTTTTACCGCATTGGATTCCATGCCCTGTGCAACAAACCAATTGGAGATTTTTACGAATCTCGACGATAGTGCAGCCCGCTTCAACTGGATATATGGCGATGGAAATTCGGATATCGACAACAATATTGTACATACACATCAATATGGCGCTGCCGGATCCTATAATATGACCCTGATTGCATCAAGTCCGGGTTGCAAAAACGACACGTCCACCATTACCCGTTATGTTAAGACCACACCAATACCTGCAGCGACCGTGAGTAATAACTGCGATAGCGACCGATTGACCGTTGCCATCGCAGACACAGCACCGGGCGCAACAGAATATATCTGGAATTATGGAGATGGTTCACCCAACGACACCAATTATGTTTATGTTCCGTCGAGGAATCATCATTACCCGCAGAACGGCGCCTATACTGCATCCATCACAGCCGTCTTTGGCGCGTGCACACAGAATAGCGGTCCGGTTCCTGTATTCGTTTTACCCAAACAGCAGCCCGTACTGAGTTCTTTAAAAGATACGATTTGCGGGAGCAGCAGCCTGCCCGTGGTTATTTCCGGATTGGATACCAATTACCAGCGTTTGTCCATTGGCTCAAACCTGTATTATCATATTGTCAACTGGCAGTATAACGATGGAACCCTGATCCCGCCTAAAGGCAATACGGCCTTTAAAAATTCTTATTCCGGCTCCCTGTATGCTCTATTGCAGGGCAAGGACAGCATTCGCGTGATCATTCAATCCAATTACTTTAATTGTTTTGATACCAGCAATTATATTCCAATTCATATTAATGGTCCTGTGGCGGCATTCGGGGCCATGGATAAGATCTGTTACCGCAATCCAGTTGTTTTTACCGATTCTTCCAAGGCGACCGATGGTATTCCACTTGTGCAATGGGTTTGGAATTTCGGAGACGGAAATTCGGAAACACGCAACACAGGAGACACCGTGATGCATACCTATGCGTTTCCGGGCACCTACAAGCCATCGCTGACCGTTACCGATTCCATAGGATGCTCGGCCACTGTTAAATTAGCTGTAACGCAGATTATTATTTATGGATCAAAGGCCGACTTCAACTGGAAGCCGGTCAATATCGCCCCGGGATTTCCCGTTACTTTTTATAACAGTTCAATCACCAATTCCGGAGCAATTTTCCAATGGCATTTTTACAGTGACGGATCTAATTCAACAAACCCTGATTCCGTTGTTCACACATTCAGTAATATCGGACTGGATACCGTTTCCCTTGTTGCCTCTGCAACAACGGCGGGCACCTGCGCAGACACGTCCATTCAATACGTGGTGGTGAAAAACATCATCGCCAGATTTACCTATACAACACAATATATTGATCATGCCAATTGCCCGCCGATGGTCGCGTATTTTAAAAGCAACACCTATAATACGATCGGGCTTCACTGGGATTTTGGAGACGGCGCCACCGCGGATAACAATCCCGATCCGAGTCATACCTATAACCTGCCGGGCACTTATGTCATCACGTTAACGGGTTATGGGGCAAACGGAATATCCACCACGTACCAGGATTCGCTTACCGTGAAAGGACCGTTTGGCACATTATACTCAAGTCTCCTCCAGGCCTGCATTCCAGCGGTCGATACTCTTCATGCCACCGCCAGTTATGCGGGATCTTTCACCTGGGACTTCGGAGACGGAACGGTGATGACAACATCGGATACCTTAGCCGTTCACACCTATATTCTGCCCGGCCTTTTCACGCCGGCGCTTATCCTGACAGATTCCACCGGATGCCAGATCACTTTTCGGTACAACCGTCAACTGCTCATGGATACGCTGCATGTTTCCCTGGGGGCGCCGGTTCAACGCTGCGACACGGGTTCTGTCGCCTTCGATCCAAAGGTCCTGAGTTTTGTTGCCGACAGCCTGAATTATCCGTTGACCTATCATTGGGATTTCGGCTCCGGAAATCCTGCAGATTCGTCGAATCAGTCCAATCCCGTTTTTGATTACCATAGTCCCGGAAATTATCTCACGCAATTGCAGGTTCAATCTCCCATTGGTTGTGTATCGGGCGCAATAGACTCTGTATTTATTGTTCCACGGTTTTTGATACAGCCACCAAAAGATACGACCATCTGCATTGGTGGTAGTGCAACGCTTAAAGCAGCGGGCGCTTTTAGTTACGAGTGGTCGCCTTCAGCAAGCCTGAATCAGAATCAGGGCGATAGCGTAGTGGCACATCCCGACGCGACCACGCTTTACAATGTTGTTGGAACAGATAAATATCATTGCTTTCTGGACACCGGGAAGCTTACCGTTTTTGTTGATACGCTGCCGGCCGTTATACTTCCTCCCGATATGGCTGTTTTACCGGGCACATCTGTTGTGATTGATTCCAAAGTGAGCAGTGATGTAATATCCTGGAACTGGGCCCCGCCCCTTTATCTGAGCTGCACGGATTGTTCCGCACCCACCAGTATACCGCAGGACCCTGTAACCTACACATTAACTGTTACAACAGCCGCCGGTTGTAAGGCCAGCAGCTCTGTGACCATCAGGATACTGTGTTCAGACAAGGGGGTATATATGGCCAACGCGTTCAGCCCGAATTTTGATGGAAACAACGATTATTTCTATCCGGCAGGCAACGGGATCAAACTGGTAAAATCCTTCCAGGTTTATTCGCGCTGGGGCCAGCTCCTGTATTCAAAAACGGATTTCCCTCCGAATGATAAAACTTTTGGCTGGAACGGAACATTGAACGGAACTCCCCAGCCGGCAGGGACTTATGTATATGTGTCCAGCATGGAATGTTTTTCAGGTGAAAGTTTTATCCTTAAAGGAACGGTTGAATTGTTACGATGAAAAATCAGGTAACACGGCTGGCGTATTCCAGTAAGCGGGTTCATCAGGGGACGATTAAAAACCGCCTGCTGGCTTTTTTTTCATTATTATGCATTTGCCATCAGGTTCATGCACAGGATCCTTCTTTTTCTCAATTTTTTGCATCTCCGCTTACCCTCAATCCGGCCCTGACGGGAAAATTTGACGGCTCCGTTCGGGTTGCCGGTAATTACCGTGATCAATGGCCTTCCGTTAATAAGGCCTACATCACATCCACCGCTTCCATCGACCTCGCCGTTCTGCAGAATAAGCTGCCCACGAACGACCGGTTAGGAATTGGATTTATGGCCATGACCGATAAAACTGCGGACGGGATTCTGACAAGTAATTATTTTTCATTTTCCACGGCATATCACAAAGCAGTTGATGAAGACGGACTGCAGCAGATCGGCGTTGGATTTCAGGGCAGTTACGCCAACAAGTTGCTGGACGGACCACGCCTTCGTTTCCTTGACGGATTGCAGGTTGACGGCACGTGGCTCCCATCCCCTACGGAACGGGAAAACCTGACGCAGGTTACCACGCATTATTTTGACATGAACGCGGGAATCCTGTATAATGGTTCTTTCAACGGAAGCAATGCGGTTTATCTGGGCGCATCATTATATCATCTCAACCAGCCGAAGGAATCATTCCTGGGTGTGGACAAGGTGATCCTGCCTACCCGGCTGACTATTCATGCAGGCGGTTATTTCCCCTCTTCTTCCAAGTACACGTCCTGGTATGTGAGCGCATTGTATAATCAACAGGCAACGGCTAGTGAATGGGTGATGGGCGGCGCCCTCGAAATCAGTGCAGGCAGTGATGAAAACTATCCGGTCAATTTTTATCTTGGTGCATGGGTCAGGATGAACAATGTTACCGATGCTGTTATTCCCTATATCGGGTTGGACTATGGAAGTTTCAACCTGGGCATGACCTATGATGTAAATGTCTCGGCCTTTAAAGTGGCCACGCAGGGTCGCGGGGGTTTGGAAATTTCCCTTATCTATATACTTAAACGTTCAGAAGGCCAGTCGGTTCAATCAGTGCAATGTCCAAGGTTTTAGGGATTAACCTATATTTGCAGCATGTTTTTAGGTCATTACGGCGTGGCATTCGCGGCAAAAAAAGTAGCGCCCAAAGTCTCACTTGGCGTATTGTTCATTGCTGCGCAATTTGCAGATATTCTCTGGCCCGTTTTTCTCGTTTCTCACGTTGAGAAATATTCCATCGTGCCGGGTATTTCAAAAGTAAGTCCTTACGATTTTATCTATTATCCCTATTCACACAGCCTGCTGATGGATATCGTGTGGGGATTGATTTTGGGACTTGTCTATTATGGCATCACCAAAAACCGGCGTGGGGCATGGGTTGTCGCGCTGCTCGTGATCAGCCATTGGATCCTTGACCTGATCGTTCACATCCCGGATCTTCCGTTATCTCCGTTCGGGGATATAAAGGTTGGCCTCGGTGGTTGGAACTCCGTTGCTTTTACCATCGCCATCGAAGTATTATTTTTTTACGGCGGCCTGATAATCTATCTGAGAAATACCCGGGCGGTCAAGCCGGTAGGCAACTGGGTGCTGGGCGTATTGGTGGTATTACTGACGCTGCTGTATTTCCTATCCACTTTTGGAAAAGCAGATAACGGCCCCCTGATCATGCTGTTCATTGTATTTATGCTACTGCAAACGATATTGGTACTGCTGGCTAACTGGTCAGACAAGAACCGGCGGCTAGTTTAGCAGCGCGCTGATGGTGACAAACTGATATGCGCGGGTTTTTAATTCCCGGATCAGTTCGGGCAGATGCAGGTAGAACTTGTCTGTCCGGCGCGGGTCGGTACCAATATGGACCAGTAAGATAAATCCATTTAGTCCCGCCGGGGATATTTTTTCATAGTGCAGCACCGATTGCATAATGGAATCGCTTCCCAGATAATGGTCGTCCATTTCCGGATAGGTATAATCGGCATTGCTCCGCGTGCCGGGGGTAAAACAGACCAGTTGCAGGCCCGCTTCCTTCGTCCAAACAGCGATTGAATCATTATACCATTCATAAGGTGGTAAAAAATAAGGAGCCTGCTTCCGGCTGATATGCCATTTATTCAATTCACCATAAGCATGCTGCAGATCCTCATTAAACTGCCGGTGACTGATCAGCAGACTATCTCTTTTCACCCAATCGCAGTACAGGGGATGTTTGTCAGAATGCGTACCCAGATAATTACCATCCTGCTGCAATGTTTTGATGAAGGATTGGAAATTCCGGTTTCGGCAAAAATTTCCGGTCAGGAAAAAGGAAGCATGGATATTCTCCTTTCTTAATGCCGCAGCAATGAAAGCGCCTCCGTCTCCGAATTCATCTCCTGTGAAGACCAGGGCTATCTGCTTTTTTTCCACATCGCCCCGGATAATGGCTCCATGGCTCTTCAGTAACATCTTACCGGAAGCATCTTTTTCCGCTTCATGTTGCTTTTCTGCCAGCAGATAGACCAGAGACGCTGACCCATCGGTCGTCGGTTCATTGGTGCTGTAGTCTCCTGCATCGTCATGATAAACCACCTTATCCGATTGAAACGCGGCGTACTTGTCGGGTTCAAACAATTTTAAACCGCGCAGGTTTTTGTAAATGCTGCCGTACACAGGGCCATCCACCATTCCTCCGTCCAGCGGATAGTGATAGAGATAGGATAAAGAAGAATGCGGATGAAGTGGTGTATCGCCGGTTTCGGGCAATCCGTACACCATGCTTTTGCCCCAGGGGTTACATCCGAACAACCAATCGAAACAAGCCTGTTCCAGTTCTGCGTATTGATCGTCTCCGCTTAACTTCCGGTACAAGTAACACTGAATGGCGAAAGAAACAGTCAGATTGTTCGAACACCAGATAAATGGCACGCCTCTGTAAAATGCATTTCCCTTTCCTTTTTGCCAGACTTTTTCAATGCCCTGCCGGTAATAGTCTGTCAGCACGGCTTTATTTTGAACGCCGCTTTCCTCCGCGAGCTCAAAATGCCCGAAGTTGTGAAATGGATACCACTGATAATGCTTCGAGGTGTCCTTTCCCATCCAGGGGGTCACCTTTTCGGCAGCTCCATACTTCAGAGATTGATCATAATAGCTACGGTTTCCCGTGAGCCGGAATAAGGACGCCGAAGCCAGTTCCATATCGTCCACCCAATTGTCTTCCTCATAATAATAAGGCTCGCGGTTCGGTGCAGTCTGACTTACACCCGGTTTATCCAAACCCAACTGGTAGGCAGAAATGGATTTTTCTTCCAGCAGCTTGGACCATTCAGGATCGTTCTTCCTATACAAAAAGGATCCCAGGGCAAATGCACTTGCAAATTTCCCGGCAGTTGATGCAACTCCGGTTGAATGGTTTTTGTACTGGCCCAGACCCTGGGGTTTTCCACTGGCAAAATAAACAGGACGACCCAGGCCCTTGCCCAGTCCGTAATCCACCGAATCGCGGTCAGGCAGGCGAAATCCCTGATGATCCCGGTCATCGGCCAACTGGTTGAACATCCAGTCTTTCCGCGGATGCATTTTTAATAACCAGCTCAGGCCCCAACGGGCTTCATCCAGTACATCAGGCACTCCGTTCGATCCCGCCAAACCGTTGGCTGCATACTCATCGCTAAAGACCTCCGGAAAATCGCGGTAAGCTTCCAGCAGGTGATAAGTGGCATTGCCCGAAGTGGCTACATACTGCAGATAATCGGTGGCATCATGCCAGCCGCCCCATACATCAATCCTGGTTGTGTCGGGCATTGGACCATACATGGTATAACCGTCATGCGTATGACAGGAGTCTTTCAGGAACGGATTGAAACCGCTGCGTTGCTGACGCAGATAACGCAGAATAAAATCCGGCGCGTCTGCATAGATATCCCCGGCGATCCGGAAAACCGGAGAAACAGCTTCACCGCATCGCAAATAATAGCTGCCTTCCCTCCTGAACGAAGAAAAATTTAATCTGCAGGTATTACTGAAGGGTCCGTACGCTCCAAAATCTTTCCCGGCCTGCCCCTCAAATACAACCTTTGAACTTTTTGCATCCACCAGCGTAAAATGGATAATATTTTCCTTTCCCCTGCTGCCCCATACTGCTACTTTGATGCCTGCCGGCGTATAACCGAACTGGTTGATCCGGATCCAGGACGTGCCGTCTGTCTGAGCCTCACCCAAAACAGACAGGGCAAGCAATGAAAACATTAAAAGCATTTTATGATACAGCATGTTCGGTAAATTATCCATCGTTCGAAGTTTCATTCAGCTCGACCCGACTTGTAACCAGACAGTTTCCGATTCAAAATTTTTATTAAAACCGATCAGGCTGGCTTCGCCTGTAAAGTCTGCAACTATTTATCATTATCCCATACCGATTTCATCTCATAGACCTGGATCGAATGCAAATCGGGCCCATATTTCTCCGAATCGAATTCCAGGCTGCTGTCATTGGTTTTATGTGCCAGCTGCCGGATCATATATCGCTCGCCCCCGTTGATGAATATTTCCGCGACTGTTTTATCTATCAGGATCTCCATCTCATTTTCTCCTGCTCTGAATTCCCGGGACGCCAGATTCAGAATTTCATTGCCCTGGTAACGCAGGCTGAGTTTATTCCCTTCGGCTATGCTGAATTTCAGTTTTACATGCAACGGACCCGGCTTGATCTTATTCAACTCTTCGTTAGCCTGCCGGACTGTTATTGCGTTCCAGCTGTGCGCGGTTCCATGCAGATTTTCTATCTCCCGGATGGGTGTAGTCATCAGTCTGATGCCATGCTCCGTGGTTTTTAAAGAAAATTCTGTAGGGAAAAGCATCATCTGGGTAAAGGGCATTCCTTCGTGAACGATCCTTCCCCAGGCCATCTGCACCCTTCTGTTATCGGGCATATTCTCAAAACTCTGGGCCGCATATAAAAAATCTCCGCCCTGATCGTTTTGCCCTTCGGCGTAATGAAGTTTCTCTGTTACCGGCATAAATGTTTTGCCGTCAAAATTTCCTATGAAGTACTCACTCGAACCGCCATGCAATACCCATTTCTTATCCGCCACATTGCCGTCCACCGGAAGCTCAAAAAAATCAGGACATTCAAACAGCCCCTTGAAATGGCTCTCCCTTTTCCAGTGTCGCATATCGGTGGAATTATAAAACGACATCCCGTCATTTTCAAATAAAACCATTACCCATACCCTGGCCGGTTCATACCAGAACACTTTTGGGTCCCGGGTATCATTACTGCCAAGCTCCCAGTTACTGTCGATCACCGGATTGCCCGTGATACGCTTAAAAGTTTTCGCATTATCCGTGCTATAGGCAATGCATTGTACCTGTTTGCTCGAGACACGATCGAAACAGGCATAGTACAAAACCAATGCATCTTTACCCCATCCGCCGTCGTTATTCTTATCAATAACCGCTGTGCCAGACCACGGAGATCCAAGACTGTCGAGCATTAAAGCCGGGTCCAGTTCCTGCCAATGCAGCATGTCTTTACTAACAGCATGACCCCAATACATAAATCCCGTATTCCACAACAATCCAAAGGGAAAGGATTGCCAGAACAGATGGTATTGTCCGTTATAATAGATGGGCCCGTTAACATCGTTGTTCCAGCCCCGTTTGACGGTAAAATGAAATTGGGGCCGGTTGCTTTCCTTATACATACTGTCAGCACCATTGATCCGGTCATCCTGATAAATCCGCTTTAAAGCATTTTCACCTGCAGGACAGAAAATGGTTATTTTTTTTCCTTTGAACTCCGAAACATCAATATATATCCAGTACCCGATGCTGTCTTCAGCAAGTTGAACCGGAAATTCTCTTTTCATCTTTCCGTCCACCTGCAATTCCATCAATCTCATTTTTGCCTGGTATCCGATGGGAATATTCAGATAATGACGGGTGATCTTCATGTTCACCTGTTGCCCGTGACCTGCAATCGAAAGGCAAACACAAAAGAGGAGAATGGCTCCCGGAAGAAGGGTTTTGTTCAGCATATTGTTTTTTTAAAATTGAATTATTTCACTCTTTCACTCACGCCCGCAAGTTCCGGTAAATTGCTTTCCGGCCGGTCGAGGTAGAAATAGGCAGTGGCTGAATAATCATCGCTGCGGTAAAAATTCATCCAGCCCTTAAGCGTGGATATATCCTGTTGTGATCCCGGGGACTCGAATAAGCGGGTAAGATGATCGGTGCTTACCGATACCGGGATGAGCGGAACCCCGCTCGCCCGAAGTGCTCTTACTTCGTTTGCGTCCCCGCCGCCGATCTGCTGGATCGCTGCCCGGAACCGGGAATGAAAATAGATCGGGTCCGGGATATGGTAACGGTAAAATGCATATTGTCTTGTTTTCCCGTCTGCCACATTACATCCCTGATAGAGATCGGAAAAAGTTCCTTCTCCGTAGCCTGTTCCGATATAATCCTCTGAACCTGTGCCATTGATTGTTGGCCGGAGACTGTCTTTGTCCAGATACATTTTCACTTCACCCTCGCCCCACCAGGTATTTCCGTAAACCGAATCCACATTCACGCCCATGTTTACGCCGAGGAAACGGCCCCTTCCTGAAACCGAAGGCAGGAATTCAAAATCATTTCCGGGCGCCGAATGCGTGGAACGGTTCCAGCAGGCATGGAAATATAGCATGTCTTTTGGCTGGGTGACGACCGTGGTAAAATCAATATCGAAAAACAGCGCGTTCAAATCCTTTGTACTTTCATTGGTCAAAATTATCCGGGCCGATTTTCTGAAAGGCATCGGAATATAACAGTTAAAACTTCTGCCCTCCGGATTAGTAAAAAGTGCGGACTGAAAGGCGACGGGTCGCCCGAGACCGGCTCCGAAAAAATCGCCCAGCGGAACATCAACGGCCGGCTTGGATGATCCGTCCCAGTACATCCTTAAACGCAAAGACCGCAGCATCCCGGGCGAACGGTCATCTAAGGTGCACCATATCCTGCGGATGGTTCCGGCAGCAGGTATATCAAGCAGTGTTTTACTCTCCCCTGATTTTATGGATTCATAAGCATTGCCCTTCGCTCCTTTGTTGGTTATTCCTCCCCGCCCTTTCAGACCATTCAGATTTTCAAAACTGCTGACCCGGGATTCTGTTCCCGCGGGCATTTGAAAAAGTTCCTGGGCCCGAAGCAGCGGAGGGCAGATGATACAGATCAGCATCACCGGCAGGAGCCTGATTTTTATTGCTTTTTTCATCGTCTAAAAATAATGATATTACGCATTCTCTATTTAACTAAATTTTATTTGCAAGGCTTTTTCAAAGAAGGTATCTTGAAAAACCATGCTCGAGATTCGCTCCGGTAAGAAAGTTTATAACGGACGGGAGATCCTGAATATACCGCTGCTGCAACTGGATAAAGGCATTTATTGGCTGCAGGGAATAAACGGCTCAGGGAAAACCACGCTGCTGCGCATGATCGCCGGACTGATTCCTTTTGGCGGCGATATCCTGCTTGACGGCACCAGCCTTCAGCAGCAACCCCTTCTCTACCGCCGGAAGATAAGCTGGGCGGAAGCAGAGCCTCTGTATCCGGACTTCATCACCGGCCGGGAAATAATCAGCTTTTACCAGCACGTCCGCAAAGCGCCTGCCCTGCAGGCAGAGAAACTGATTCATCTTTTCGGGATGAAACAACATTTTTCAACACCCGTCGGCTCCTATTCCAGCGGCATGATTAAAAGATTATCGCTGCTGCTTGCCTTTCTGGGCAATCCTTCCCTGGTCCTCCTGGACGAACCATTGGCTACCCTGGATGCAGAAGCTGTTCTTTTATTACCAGACCTTATTGCGGAATATCAACAGGATTTCGGTACCAGCTTTATTTTCAGCTCCCACCAGTCTTTTAAAACGGGCTCCATGTTCATTAATAAAAAATTGTTGGCTGCCGGACAGACCATTCACGTAACAGCATGAGCATTACACGGGCCATCCTCATTAAATCACTGGTAAAAACATTTTACCGGCAGAATACCGGACTATTGGCGTTTCTGCTTTTTATGACGCTGGGCGTGGTCGGAAGGGCCAATAACGCGGGCCTCCTGGAATATCATTATGCGATGATCCGCGGAATGATGATAAATCCGGGTTTCCTTATACTGATCATGTTTGCCTGGTTTATTTATGCAAAAAAATGCGAGCAGTTCATTTCCCATACGCTGCAAAGACCAGAGTTCTCCTTCCTGCATATCCTGTCAGTGATTGATGGGGGGAAGATCTTCGGACTGCTGCTGCTGGCGCAGGTTCTGATCTATCTGCCCATTTTATGGTATGTGCTGCTGATTGCAGGGGTTGGCATTCATCAGCATTGGTATATACAGGTCGTCGTGGTCCTGCTTTATAATCTTTCCCTTTGCGTGATCAGCGCTTTTTGGTATTTATTTCTTTTGCGAAATACCGGAACCAGTCACTTTGCGGTGCGCTGGCGAATACCTTCCCTGGTCCGCGACAGGTTTTACTGGACCTTCTTTAGCCGCTACATTATAGCAAAACGAAAGGTTCTCTTTACAGCTATTAAAATATACAGTTGTTGCATTCTTTATCTAATGGTATCGCGTCAGCTCCAGACAGAATATGATCTCAGCATGATTATCCTGTTCTATAGTTTTGGATTACTGGGGCACAGCGTAATCATTCACCAGTTCAGGGAACTGGAAGAAACGAGACTGACTTTCTACAGAGGAATGGCGGTATCTCTTTTCGGGCGGTTCATTCAATACGGAAGCCTGTATTTTGTTCTTTTCATTCCTGAAATGATAACGATCAGCTTACTCACGCCCGGTTATCTGCATTATAACGACGCCTTTTTATTTGTCTTTCTTGGCTATACCCTTCTGTTGCTGATGAATGGCATTTTATTTATTAAATCTTTCAGACGGATGGATTATCTGAAGATCATCGTGGCTATCTTCTTTATCATTTTCATCAGCGTCCTCACCGGGACAGTCTTCTGGTTAACACTTCTCTGTTTCATTCTCTCCGTTTATCTTTTTTTCAGCAGATATTACCTTTATGAGAGATCCTGATCACCCGTTCATTTTTTTGGCTGAATGTTCCGCAGGTGTTTATCCAGAAACTCGAATGTACCAACAGCATGTATGCTGTGCGGTCCAACAAAGTGCTCTATAGCTACATTTTCCGGAATGCCCAGTTCATCGTAATGCCTGCGGACCTTTGCGAATTCAAAGTCAACAAGCTCGTCAATGGAAACACCATCCTCATGCCCCCGCTCCACCATAAAAGGACGCGGCGCAATCAATGCCGCCATCTCGGCGTAATTGAACGTATGGCCAAGATCCCATTCATCCATATCGTATTCATTGTTGTATACATACCCAAACGGATAATCGATGGTTGTCGTTTTCACTACCCATTCATTGAAGTCCGCCGAGCAGATAGACAGCGCGTATCCTTCCACCTGAGCAGGAACGCGCATGGCTGTTTTACCTCCGTAGGATAATCCATAAAACCCGATCCGGGACGGATCAACAAAGGGTTGCTGCGCCAGCCATTCCACAATACGGCGGTGCTGCGCCGTGATAACAGAGAATATGGTAAGTCCAATGGGATTCGCTTTTCTCTGCAACACCCGGAACTTATCTTCCCCACGATAAAAATTATGCGGAGAAAAAGTAATATATCCGCGTTCAGCCAGTTTTATGGCATAAGCCTTATAGACCTTATACATATCGGAAGCCGTGTCTTCGTTGACCACATCTTCCGGGAGGCCTTCAAGGCCATGCTGACAAACGACAACAGGTCTTTTTTCACCCGGCGTGATGCCTTTCGGTATCACGAGAATTCCCCACACAAACACATCCGGAGCGTATACATCGAGCGTAACTTCATAGCTGGTCCATTTATCGGTCTCTTTCAGCAGCCTGGCTTTTGGATTTGCGGGAATTGATGGTATGGGAAGCTCACCGAGCACTTCGCCCAATTCTTTGCGGTGAGCGGCTTTCACCGGTTTCTGCGCAGCGATATCGCCTTTAAGTGTCGCCCAGAAATTCTTATCCCGTGTGCGATGACACAGAGCCACTACCCTTTGAACATGGGCCTCCATTTCCCTGACCGCGCGCTCCTGTCGCTGATCTGCATCAACCCATCCGTCTTTCTTTATCCGGTACGAAGACAGTGTCAACGAAGCTGGCAGTTCCACTTTCAAAGAACCGGCAAAGGCCTTTAATGCGGCCAGCGAAAAAGGACTGCCGGGAGATGCAGTACTGGCGGCAACCCATTGAAGATGATTTTTTCCGGCAGGAACCAATGCCTTTGCCCTGTTAAACTCTTCCTGAGAACTGTGGAAATCCGGCGTCGTGATTTTTCCCGGACTGGCGCCTGACCGATCGTCCGAAGCGGCTGGAGGCCCGCTGATTTCCGGACCCCTGGCGTGTTCCACAATCAGCGTACGCGGCCAGGACATGACGGCAATTTCCGCGTCGCCGAAATATTTGAGCAATCCAAACACATTGCGGTAAATAGGTTCCTGCCAAAGTTGCTCCCGGGCATCAAAATAACCGCTTACCAGCGTAGCAGATATGCGTTGATCCAATGCAGCGGCATATAAAGCCAGCAAGCCGCCTTCACCGTGGCCGGCAACGCCAATCGGCACCTTGTTTCCTTCTGTTTCATTTCTTGACTGCAGCCAGTCAATGGCAGAAAATATTTTTTGAAGTTCATATCCGATCACATGACGACCCACTTCATAGGCCTGACGATAGATCCATTCCCGGTGGGTCTGATTCGTAAACAGGTTTAAGGATTTATTCCCTGAATAGCGATCGTCTCTGCTGATCAATACGGGAATGATCACTTCAAATCCTGCTTTGGCAAGTTGTCGCGCTGCGCCAAATCCGGCGTCAGCAGCCGGTTGAAGACCCGCCAACACCTCCGGAACCACATCGGCGTCCGGAACCATGACGATCCGGGCCCGGATCTTCCCTCGTGGTTGTAACAGCAATCCTTCGGCTGGCAATCCATCGAGCACCTGCCAGCGAATGGCGCTGACCGTACAACCCGGAAATTCTATTTTAAAAGGTTTAAGACCACCGGAATGGAGGTCTGTCAGAATCTGCAACTGGGGTAAGACCCGGTCTTCCACTAAGCCGAGCCGCCGCGCCAAAAGATTTTTTTCCGAAGAGATGGACTGTTGAAAAGCGGCTGCGGAAGAAAAATCACGTTTCCATAATGCAGGGCGCAGTTGTTGCAGTCGAACGGTTTCGCCGGTTAAGAACCGGTCAACACCCGCTACCATTTTCGCCGAAAAGTCGGTCTTTTCCGTCAATGGCTCACTGGCAAAGGGAAATTGATTCTGACCTCTTGCAGCGAAAGATAAAACGAATAAGCACGGTAGAATGATATGGCGACGGGATGGTCGGGTAAAATCGGAGAAAGCAATCATCGTTATTAAAGTATGAGGTTTGTTAAAGATAATATTTTTTATTCAAGGTTGTATCGGCAACAACGACCTGGTTCACGGCATCTGATTCTTCTTTTGCATCAGGATAGAAAAAGGATCATCCGTTTTAGCCAGTATATTTTTCAATTCGCCGAGTTCTTCAACGCACAATGTAATTTCGTCTCCCGGATCCAGCCAGCGCTCTTTGAAATCAAAATTATCTGAACCGCTGTTCACGTTAAGCTCCATAAGACAGCCTGTTCCGACGGCCCCGCTTCCGATGATATCGCCAGGATAAAGATCCGTGCCATAAGAAGCCCGCTCAATAATTTCAGCAAAGGTCCATTCCATATCAGCGAGGTTGCCGTCACTTACCTGCCTGCCGTTGAGCAGACACCGCATACGAAGGTTCCAGCTCCTGCCCACATGGTTTTCTTTACACGGAACCTCAAAAGATTTCAGCTCTTCAGGTGTTACCAGAAAAGGTCCCAGGCTGGTGGCAAAGTCTTTCCCCTTGGCAGGTCCGAGGTTCAATACCATTTCCTCGCTTTGCAGCCGCCGCGCGCAGAAATCATTCATGATCATCAGCCCGCCGATATATTCGTCCGCATGCCTGGCGGCAATATTTCTTCCTTTTTTGCAGATAACAATGGCAGCCTGCAATTCAAAATCCAGCTTGTCAAAATGATCCGGCATGCAGGAAATGACGCCCGGCCCGAATATCGATTGATGATTTCCAAAATGAAATACAGGGTACGCTTCAAATTCCGGAATCATAGACAGCCCGGAATTTTTCCTGAAAGCTACGGCATGCTCTCGAAATGCATACCCATCGCGACAGGAAGCAGGTCTGGGAACAGGCGCTAATAGTTGCACCTGATCCAGCCAAAAGCCGGTGGCCTGCAGAACCGGATAGGTATGGATATGACGCTCTGCATCCCTCGCCATCGGCAGATAGTGTTCCCAATCCCGCAGAAACGCATCCATGGTCACCGGCAGCTTCCCGTTCACCGAGCGCAGGGAGAAAACTTTGTCCTGACAGATAAATCCCAGACATTCCTTCCGGTTATGCAAATAGGATAGCAACTTCATATCATCAATGAAATAAAAGGTAAATAATTAAAAGGATAAGAAGTTATTCCAGATTCCGGACCCTCATGTGAAATAATAAACGGCAACGTTCATTACGTTAAGCAGACAAATATAATTTTAATACGCCATGTTTATGGAATCTGTGTATGATATACACATCCACTTATTCCCATGGCATGAATTGTGATTATTATTCCGTATGACAATTTCAAGAAAACAGCTTCTCCTTTGTAACGGGTTCCCTGGATTCCAACGCAGATTGTAGATTCATACTGCCGCCTGAAAAGTGTCAAAAAAATCTTACACGATAATGGGCAACATAAAAAAAGCCTATGGCTTTAACAAAATGCGATCGTCTTTTCAGTTATGGATGTACGCAAAAAAATGTATCCGAAAATACAGCCTTGAGCAATCGGGATATACAAACGGATCCTCAGGATAATTCCACGCCTCCCGCCATCAAAAACACAAATGAAAAATCTGTAAAAAATCGAAGCGCTGAGTTTTTAAATATAAGTGAAGGCCGATATTTCAAAACGCAGGTCTGGCCTAAACACAGTAACGGCATCCGGCTTCGGATGCCGGATGATTGAAAGGGCAAACGATGAATTAATGGGGCCTGTCGTTTACCTCCACCTCATAACCATCAGGATCTTTGAAATAGATCTGATGTACTTTGTCTGGCCGGTAAGTAACGGAGAAATTCCCTTTGGAGCCGTAATAAACAATATGCCGCCGGGTAAGCTGTTTGATGAATTCGGGAATGGAAGGAACACTGAAAGCCACATGATTAAACCGGATCGGACCCGAATCCTGAATACCTTCTACCAGGTGAAACTGAAAGTTGTTATTGAGCGCAAACCAATACACTTTACCATCCCCGCCTCCGGGAACAGGAATGCTGTCCATCTTAAACAGACCCGAATAAAATGCAGCGCTTTTTTTCACATCCCGCACCAGCAGGGCAATATGATCAAACTGCGCATACGTTTTTGAAGGAGCAATCGTCGCAGCATTTTGCGTATCCTGGGCAAATGCGCGGAAAAAAAATACGAGGGAAAGCGCCAATAACTGATATTTCATAATAAATGGCTTGTGGGTATTCCTGATTTCATTCCGGGTGATCCTGATGTAAATTAAGCTTATCCGCTTAAAATCAGGTTTGATTTCCCCGTTTTTGCTAACTTTCATTCCATGAAAAATATCCGTTCATTCCCCGGGCAGGCAATTAAAAATTATGCCAAAATATTATTTGTTTTTGCGGGCCTGTTTATTTCCGTTATGGCGACCGCCCAGCAGAAAATAAAAAAGGCTGTCTTCATTATTGTGGACGGCATACCAGCAGACGTTATTGAGAAACTACCCGTAACGAACCTGCAAGCCATTGCAAAAGCCGGCGGTTACAGCAGGTCCTATGTCGGCGGCGTTAAAGGAAGTTATAGTCAAACGCCAACCATCTCCGCCGTTGGGTATAACAGCGTACTGACGGGAACCTGGGTGAATAAACACAATGTGTGGGACAATGATATTGCCGATCCCAATTACCATTACCCAACCATTTTCCGGGTTTTTAAAGAACAATATCCCGGTAAAAAGACAGGCATCTTTTCCAGCTGGCTGGATAACCGGACCAAACTGGTGGGAGATCGCTTCCCGGCGACCGGCGATATAGCCGTTGACTACACTTACGATGGGCTGGAAAACGATACCGTAAATTATCCACACGATGAGCAAAGACAATTCATGAGCCATATTGATGAAAGTGTGGCCAAAAAAGCCGCTGAAGTGATTCAAACCGATGCGCCCGACCTGTCCTGGGTATATCTGGAATATACTGACGATATGGGCCATATGCATGGCAACAGTCCTGAGTTTAACAAAGCTGTGGAACTCGCGGACAAAAGGGTTGGATATATCTGGCAGGCTATCCGGTACCGGCAACAACATTTTAATGAAGACTGGCTGATCATCGTAACAACCGACCACGGCCGCGATGCGGCTACTGGAAAGGGACATGGCGGGCAAAGCGACCGCGAACGGGAAAGCTGGATTTTTACCAACGCCAAAAATCTGAATCCGGAATTTCAGGCGCCACAATTGTCCGCAACGGATATCATGCCCGGCATCGCCAGGTTTATGCAGATTTCAATTCCAAAAGACCCCGCTTTCGAGGTAGATGGTATTCCATTTACCGGTCCATTGTCTTTTATTACCCCCAACTTCCAGTACCACAATGAATCGCTGGACATAAGCTGGAAAGCACTGGCTAAAGAAGGACAGGTAAAAATCTGGCTGGCCCTAACCAATAATTTTAAAGCCGGCGGAAAGGACGAATATGTATTGCTCGGTACTGTTCCGCTGGATGCTCAAAAAGCCCGGTTTGATCTTTCCGGCAAACCATCCCCATTTTACAAAATAGTGCTGGAGGCTGAAAAGAATACAGCCAACTACTGGATCGAAAAGAAATAAAACGATTCCTCTGCTCGCGGAATGAATTAATTCTTCAGCGAATGATACAAACCCATTTCAGCAAGGGTCGGCTGCAACCGGGATGACGTGATCCTTAAGCGGACCTGATCCGTTGTACAGGCCTTGAATTTTAAAATGCGCTTATATCCAATGGTGCTTCCCTCCGTTATCTTTTCCCATCGCCCGCCCTGAAACCCTTCCAGGACAAAAGATTCTACCCGCTGACCCTTGCTGATCTCTTCCTGCAACTGGAGGATATTAAAGCTTCGGGGAGCATCCAGTTTTAGCTGCACAATATATTCCCCGCCCGTTTCCTTTAAAGTAATTCCCGTTTGAACATTTCCATCATCCAACAGCGGAACATCTTGTTTTGACGCAGGAATCTGCAACACTGATCTTTTAACCAGATTATCTTTGAATATAGAATCTCTCAGCGCTCTCCAACCCAGTAAGCTCTTTACATCAGCATCGCTTAATAAGCCCTCCCTGTCGGGCGGAATATTGAGCAACAACACACTGTTTTTTCCAACGGAATTATAATAGATATCCATCAGCTTTTCGGGCGATTTGACTTCGCTGTCTTCTTTTTGATGATAAAACCATCCGGGGCGAATGGACACATCCGTTTCTGCGGGATACCAGGCCAGGGCCTTGGCCGATCTTATTTTTTCCCTGCTGCCCAAAACATCAGCGGTCATATCGCCGGAAAATTTGATGTCCACTGATGTTTGAGAATTTTTAGCAACGGTTTCGGCAGACAATGCGCTCACCGGAACTACGCTCCACTCCTGCTCCCTGCCATAGCCCGATTCCGTGCCAACCCACCGCACATCGGGGCCCATGATGGCAATTGTTGCTGCCGGCTGCAATGTCCGGATTACTTTATACCACCTGTCAAATGCATAAACTTGTTTTTTGCCGTTCGGTCCCTCGCCGTTAGCCCCGTCAAACCACACTTCATCAATGCGGCCGTAATGGGTAAGCAATTCCGTTAACTGATGAACAAAATAATCATTGTAGGCATCGGTCCCGTATAATTTCGAGTTTCTGTCCCAGGGAGATAAATATATTCCAAACCCCATGTTTTGGTTTTTACAGGCTTCAGCTACTTCTTTGACCACATCCCCTTTTCCGTTTTCCCAGGGGCTGTTCTTTACTGAATGTTCTGTATACTTACTGGGCCACAAGCAAAATCCATCATGGTGCCGCACGGTTAATATCACCTGCTTAATTCCTGCCTTTTTGCAAACCCTTATCCATTGATTGGCATCCAGCTTCGTCGGGTTGAAAATTTTTTCGTCCTCGGTGCCATCACCCCATTCCTTATCGGTGAAGGTATTTACGCCAAAATGGAAAAAAGCGGTAAGCTCCAGCTGCTGCCATCGCAATTGCCTGGGCGTGGGCACCACATTTGCCGCTTTACGGACAATCTCCTGTTCTGTATCAGAAGGAAGAATGGCTACATAATTCGATTGCGCCCGCGTTGTTATAACGGCCAGCAAAAACGGCAATGACTGACATATTTTTTTCACTCTCTATTTTTTATCCCGAACGGAAATTTAATTCAGCCTGCTCTGGAGTTCCTCTTTCTTTACGCTCACCTGCATTCCGATGGGTTTACCATCCCTGTAAGTGATCACATTCAGGTTAGTGGATCCCGGCGGAAATTTTATGGGCTCTCCTTTATATTTAGGATACCAGGCATCGGGAAAAGTACCGTCAAAAGAATAATACATATCAAGGCCCTTTATTTCAGTGGACAGTTTCACTTCCAATTCATCATCTTTTGTTTGCACCGGTGTGCAGATGGCGTTATAAACACTGCGTGCGTACTTGATTCCTGCAGCATCCAGGCGTGGGAACTGCGATTCCATCCTTACAACAAAATCATCCCAGTTCCGGCTAGCTTTCGGGCTCCAGTAAACTTCTGCGAGCGCGAGTCCCCGGGGCCAGGTCATATATTCCGCATGCCGGAAATTGGGTACTCTTTCCGTCCATAAATTCCCCTGCCCCCCTAAAATAAATTTTTCGTCCACGCTGTCGGGAACCGGATCATAATTATAGGAAGCGCTTAACCGGCACATGCCATACGTCGGCGGCTCCGCACTGGGCTCTCCCTGATACAGATCGAGATAGGTGAAATCCCAGGGCGACATCACCACATGATGGTTCATTTTTGCAGCCTGTATTCCGCCTTTCATGCCTCTCCAGCTCATGACGGTGGCGTCGGGCGCCAAACCACCTTCGAGGATCTCATCCCAGCCAATCAGTTTTTTTCCCTTGCTCTGCAATATTTTTTCCACTCTTTTAATAAAATAACTTTGAAGTTCCTCTACATCTTTCAGATGTTCATCCTGCATCCGTTTCTTACACTTCGGACAATCTGCCCAAAAACCCTTATAGGCTTCATCGCCACCGATATGGATATATTCAGAAGGAAAGATCGCTGCCAGCTCGGTAAATATCTTATCCAGCACGAGATAAACGGAGTCGTTACCAATACACAACGCATTATCATCCCGGACCGGTGTTTTAAATCCGGCGTTAACGCTGTAAGGCAACTGGGTGCAGGAGAGATTGGGATAGGAAGCAATCAGGGCGAGACTGTGCGCGGGTATATCTATCTCGGGCAGGATGGTCACATGGCGGACCTGCGCGTAGTGAACAATTTCGCGCATGTCATCCTGTGTATAAAAACCACCGTCTGTGGCGGGCTCCTGCGCCAGTGCCGGTAAGGATTCCCCCCAGCCGCCTATCCGCTTCACCCGCCAGGCGCCCACACGCGTCAGCTGCGGAAGGCTCTTTATTTCTATACGCCAGCCCTGATCATCACTGAGATGCAGGTGCAAAGTATTGAACTTGTACATGACCATTTCATCAAGATATCTTTCCACTTCCTGTTTTGTGAAGAAATGACGGCTTACGTCAAGCATCAATCCCCGCCAGCCGAAACGCGGATAGTCTGTAATATCAGCACAGGGCAGGTCCAGGCTTTTCTTACCCTCACGGGCACTCGCATCTTCCGGCAATAATTGGAGGATGGTCTGCATGCCATAGAAAATGCCAGCGGCGCTGTTTGCACTTAATGATATGACGGAAGGGCTGACAGTTAAATGATATCCTTCCGTGCCCAGGCTGCTTTTGCTTCCATCTGTTATCAGGTGTAACTGAATGGCTCTGCCACCTGATTTTCTTTCCGGGATGGATATCCCGGTTACCTGCGCCAGCTGAGTCCTGAACCATTGGGCTGTTTCGCTAAGGGACCTGTCCTCGGCAGTCATTTGCAGCGACACTTTCTGGTCGAGTATGAACTGACCGGGTTTCGCTGTCACGCTTACGGGTTCCGGAATAATGTGAATGCCCGTTTCGTTTGCCGCCCGAAGATTCTTTTGAGAGAACACCAAAAGCAGAAAAAACAGAAATAGAAGCCGTTTTGTTTTTGCCATCACAAAGATTTTATGTTTTTGATTTTTTACTCAGGTGTTTTTCAGCAAATCAAGATTGAAATTTATTAAACTTTTCTCTACCTGAAGCATTTATTTTAAAATGATCGCCCCGTCAGTCAATGAATAAATAATTTTACTTTACACTCATCAGGCCTTCGGACTAAATTAAAAACCATGAAACCTGCTATCATTCTGCTTTCGTTGCTATTCGTCCATCTTTTTACTTCAGCGCAACCATTTGCCTCCTGGAAAGGGAATCAGCTGATCCTCGATAACGGCGTCGTCAGGCGGGAACTCGTTCTCGAAGAAAATAAGATCATCACCCGGAGCCTCAAGTTAAAAGGAGATGATCTGAATTTCGATACCGGTGAATCAGGTGAATTTTCTTTTGCGCTGAATGACGAAAATTATGACGGATCATCGGGCTGGCAACTGGCTTCCATGAAACCCGGAAAAGATGATCAGCACGGTGACGGCGTTGTTGTCAACCTGAATGGAACGGGCAATCTGAAAGGCATTGGCCTAGCCATAACCTATCTTTTATATCCGGATCTTCCGGTGATCCGGAAGCAAATCCAAATATCAAACCAGACGGCGAAAGAAATCAAGCTCGAATCCGTTGACGTGGAGAAATTAAGACTAGGCTTTAGTTATGTGGAATCTGTTGTTTATACCAATTACGGACGGCAGAAACATTTAGGCACCTATATCGGCAACTGGGACGACCCGCTGCTGGCCATTCATTCTTACAGCAACAATGCCGGCATATTATTGGGTAATGAAGCGCCCGGCGTGTTGAAACGGATTGACTACGCCACCCTGGGAGATAATGCGGATATCGGGCTCACCCACAGCAATGACCTCTACCCTTTTCGCAAATATATCAGGCCCGGAGAAAGCTGGACCAGTCCCCGGGTATTCCTGATCCCCTATATCAAATCTTCCAATCCATGGCGTGCCATGAATAATGAGCTGAGCTCTTTCGAACGGAAATACATGGGATTACGGATTTTCGAAACCAGCAACCGGCCCGAATTTATGTACAATAATTACCGTCCCTTCGGTTCCGACATCAGCGACACGCTGCTCATCAGTCTGGCTAAAGCTGCAGCATCGAGCGGAATCCGCCAGTTTGAAGTGGATTGCGGCTGGCACACTACGGCAGGAAACATTGGGAAAAAAATAGAATGGATAGACAATACCGGTGACTGGATCATAGACAAAATAAAATTTCCAAATGGTTTAAAGCCGGTATTTGACACTATCCGCAGATTGGGCATGGAGCCGGGTTTATGGATCAGCGTGGGATCAGCGGCTTCTGCGTCAGCTGTTTTTAAGCAACATCCCGAATGGGCCGTTCAGGACGAACAGGGTCATCCGGCTGATCTGCATAGCACGTACGAGAACGATCTGCATACGATGTGTTTTGGTACAGGATGGAAAAATTATATCCAGGCAAAAATCTTAGAACTTGTCAAAGACCTGGGATTGAGATTTATCAAAGTTGACCTGACCGTAGTGACCAGCGCTTATTTTAATGAAATTAATAAATCAGGCTGTTACGCTAAAAATCATCCTGATCACAAAGACCGGGAAGAATCTTTTTGGGTTATTTACAACAACCTGTTTAATCTTTTTGATGCGTTGCACAAACAAGCACCCGATCTGTATATTGATTGCACCTTCGAAACAGAAGGCAAATTACAACTTATTGACTATGCCTTTCTGGAACATGCTGAGGGAAACTGGCTGACCAATATAGGAGAACCCTTTCCCATAGGCGCTTACCGTGTCCGCGATCTGACCTGGTGGAAATCACCAGCCGTTCCGGCTTCCTCCCTGATCATTGGAAACCTGACTATGGACAATCCCGATTTTGTGAACGAACTGAAAACACTTATCGGTTCGTTTCCCATAGTGCTTGGAGATCCACGCGAATTATCAGCTAAAAAGCGCGCGGAAATAAAACGGTGGGGCGATTGGATATCAGCAGTAAAACACAAATATCAGTATGATTTGTACCGGCAGGACCTGCCTGGTTTTGCGGAGCCCGTGGAAGGGGGCTGGGATGGATGGTCCCGTATAAACACGGATACAAAAAAAGGCGGAATAATAGGTATTTTCAAACAGGGATCGCTGGATAATACCCGCATCGTTTCTGTGCCGGGACTTGAGTATAACCGGCAGTACCAGATAAAACTGGCCCCGAATCAGACTCCGGTCATCAGTATGTCCGGCAAGGATCTTGCGGAGAAAGGTTTCCCGGTGAAAATGGATCAACCCTACGACGGTAAATTATACGAGATAGAAATGATTACTCCATATTCACCACTTCGTAAGCCGGCTGATCATTGACGGATACCGGCTGGAAATAAGTACTGTTATATTTTAAGTTGGTCATATTACCCATCTGCACCTGTTCGCAGCCCTCCGCGAGTGCCATCCAACACCACCGTTTCGTATCCCCGGGCAGGGAAGGAACAACTGCCTGTATCGGTGCCGGAATATCAAAAGATGTTTTTGCGGAACGTATATTTACATTTGCAATAGGGCTGCAGGTTCCCATGATTAAGCGAAAACCAAGGATTGATGCTGTAAACGAAGTGCTGGAAGCATGTATTCTGGCCTATCCTGTTTCTTCATTTATCATAAGCCTTTACAAACAATATCTCGAGAGGGGAAGTTTGAGCAGGAAACAATTGCAGGGACTTTATGGAAAAGCCTCCCTTATAAAAGAACTTCCTCCGGGGAAGCTGGCTGCCATAGAACTCATTATAAAAAAAATGCCCGCCAGACATAAGGCAGAACCGCCGGCAGCAACCACGCCATTTAAAAAAGAAGAAAGCACCGGTCAGATGATCGCAGAGATATTACTCAAATATCCAAATCACAAAAGGGTATTGTTTCTCAAATCCAAATACGATAACAACGAATTGCTTTCAACGGCAGACCTGGCCGATTTAAAAAAATTCAAACAAATATCTGCAAACGCTGATTAAACAGACTGGATCATCCTGCAACCCGGACGTTTATTTGACCGAAATGCTGATGACAATAATTTCCTCCTGGTGGAATTATCTTTTTCGGGATTTTCCCGCTGCTTTCTTAACGGGCTTAGTTGACTTCTTAGGAACCACTTTTTTAGAAACAGCTTTCTTTGCTGTTTTCTTTATTGGCTTCCGCCAGGGAGCAGAAGCTGCTCTTTTTGCTGCTGGTTTAGCGGCTCTTGCAGTCGCAGTTTTTGCCGTTTTTTTGACGGCTTTTTTTGGACGCCTTGCCTTTTTAGCACTGGTTTTTCTATCCTTGAATTCCTGAATACTGGTCTTTACGGAATCAAAGGCATCACCCGCAATCTCCACGAGATGATCTTTACCGGCAACCAATTCTTCTTTTACGTGTGCCGCCTGATCTCCCAATCTTTCAAAAAAGGTCTTTTCAGGTGCTGCAGCTGTATTTCGTTTTCTATTTGCCATATTGCTATTTTAAGAATTCTAAATATAAGTTTTGTTTCTTTGATTTTACTGCCTTTTGTTTTGCTATCTGGCCCAAAGGCTTTAAAAAAGAACAAAAAATTTGCGGAAATAAATACCCAATATCGCATTCCTAATCCGCCGATGGTTGAATTTCCTAAACCCATTCAAATGGTCGGCCGCCACCAGGAACTGTTATGCTCAGAACGGAGATTGAGGGAAACGCCGCACTACTTCAAAACAACCGGATAACCTTGTCTTCTGCGCCCGGGCATGAAAATCGCTGAATTAAAAAAACGTTAGTTCGGAAAAGCGGATATCTTTATTGACCTGAGATGAAAACACCGCCTATTATGGAGGTGTTTTTGACATCATTCTTCAGCTCATTTTTCAGCCGAAAAACGGATCATTCATGAAAATTCAAAAAAACAGCAATATTCCTAAAACGCCGACCGGGATCCATGGTCTTGATGAGATAACCGGAGGAGGCCTGCCCAAAGGCCGGCCTACGCTGATTTGCGGAAGCGCCGGGTGCGGTAAAACATTATTCGCCGTTCAGTTTCTGGTTAAAGGAATCACCGAATGCAATGAACCCGGTGTTTTCATGAGTTTTGAAGAAACTGCCAGGGATTTAACGGAAAATGTAAACTCCCTGGGATTCGATCTGAAAAAACTCATTGCAGACAAGCAATTAAAGATTGATCACATCCGCATTGAGAAATCTGAGATCGAAGAAACAGGAGAATACGATCTGGAGGGTTTATTTATAAGGTTAAATTATGCCATCGACTCCATCGGCGCAAAACGGGTTGTGCTGGACACGATTGAATCCGTATTCGGCGGCATGGACAATACGATATTATTACGCTCGGAAATCAGGCGACTTTTCCAGTGGCTGAAAGATAAAGGCGTTACAGCAATTATCACGGGGGAGCGGGGCGAAAGCTCCCTGACACGGCAGGGTTTGGAAGAATATGTTTCTGATTGTGTCATCCTACTGGACTTCCGGGTGATCGATCAGATTGCTACCCGCAGACTGCGCATTGTTAAATACAGAGGCTCGATGCATGGAACGAACGAATATCCCTTTCTCATAGATGAGAAAGGAGTTTCCGTTTTACCTATTACCTCCCTGAAACTGGAACACAAAACTTCCGGCGAAATGATTTCCTACGGCTTTCCTGCATTGGATAAATTATTCAAAGGCAATGGATATTACCGGGGCAACAGCTGCCTTATCACCGGAACGGCAGGCACCTCAAAAACCATCCTGGCTTCCTACTTTGCCCTGAGCAGTTGTAAGCGTAAGGAATCTACTTTATATTTTTCCTTTGAAGAATCACCCGAACAACTGCTCAGGAATATGTTATCCGTTGGCATCGATCTGAAACCCTTTCTCAAATCAAAATTACTGCAGATTCATTCTTCACGGCCTTCAATGCAAGGTCTTGAGATGCATTTATTGATCATACAACGTCTGATTAAAGAATATGATCCAAAAACCGTCATTATCGACCCCATCAGCAGCCTGGTTACCATTGGAAGCAGCAGTGAAGTAAGGGCCATGCTCCTGAGATTAATTGATGTGCTTAAAATTAACCAGATAAACGCCCTCTTTACGGCACTTACCCATGATGCGAAAAACGAGCACAATGATTTAACGGTGGATGCTGTTTCATCACTCGCGGATACCTGGATAAAAGTAAGGAATGAAGAAATAAACGGAGAAAGAGTCAGAAGCCTATTCATTGTTAAATCGCGGGGAATGGGCCACACCAACGCATTGTACAACTTATCCATAAATGAAAAGGGAATAGGACTGACGCCCCCGATGAATAAACCCAGTCGGGAGAAGCAGGAAGGGCTGTTGTAGCTGTTGTTCAGCGGGTCCTTACATTATTAAAATATTTATATGGAAAAAGAAAGCATTATGGAACTCAGACTCTATATAGCGGGCCAAACGCCAAAATCCATCCTTGCCTTAAAGAATATAAACAAATATTGCAAGGAATACCTGGATGGGAAATACAGGATTGAAATCATCGATTTATTAAAAAACCCGCAGCTGGCTGAAGGCGATCAGATATTTGCGATTCCCACCCTGGTGCGGAAATTCCCGGAACCGCTGAGAAAAATCATCGGGGACCTTTCCAACGAAGAAAAAGTATTGGTCGGTTTAAATATTCGCAGGTTCAATTAAAATGGGCATGCCATGAAAAAAAAACCAACACCAGCTTTTATTACCGGAGGCAAAATCATTTTGCAGCTCTATGTTTCAGGCATGACCCCCAGGTCCATGCAGGCCATCGAAAACATCAAAAGGTTATGTGATGAACACCTTAAAGATGCATTTGAGCTGGAGATCATTGACCTGTACAAGAATCCGGAAATGGCATCAGAACAACAAATCGTTTTCAGTCCTTCCCTCATCAAAAGCCTTCCCCTACCCAAAAGAACCCTGATCGGCACGTTTTCAGATACGGATAAAGTGATTAAAGGATTGGGCATCATGTTTAAAGAATAATCCATGCAGTCCGGGACCACCGAAACCATGTTATCAAAAATTGAGGAACTGCAGCACCGTCTGGCCGAATCCGAGCAATTAATCGAAGCGATTAAAGCCGGTGAAGTGGATGCCTTTGCCGTTAACGAAAACAACAAATCAGAAGTATATACGCTGCAAAGCGGCGATTATGCGTATCGCCTGCTGATCGAGGAATTCGGTGAAGGCGCAGTCAATTTAACGGAAGATGGTTTAATTGTATATTCCAACACTTATTTTGCCGAACTATTAAAACTACCTTATGAAAAGGTGGTTGGCTCTTTTTTCACGGATTTTATAGAAGCTGATTCAAAAGAAACATTTAAGACGCTTTTTGCCGGGGCGCTTTCAGGAAGAAGTAAGGGCGAAATCAATTTAACGGTCGGCGACAACCTGGTTCCGGTTTACATTTCCCTCACCTCCTTACGACCTAAACTGGCTACCATCGGCATCATCATTACGGATTACACCGAAAAGAAAAAACACGAGGAAGTTATTCTAAAATATCAGCGGGATCTGGAGCTCAAAAATATTGAGCTTGAGCAAAGTAACATAGAGCTCAATTCCTTTACTTACATCGCCTCCCATGATTTACAGGAGCCTTTACGGAAAATTCAGACTTTTTGCAACCGCCTGATCGAAAATGAATATGCATCTTTCAATACCAGCACTAAAGATTACTTCGAACGGATCAACGCTGCTTCCAAACGCATGCAGAACCTGATCACTTCCCTTTTAAACTATTCACTAACGAGCACTGCACAGATTACGTACACGCCAACTGATCTGAATCAGGTGCTGAAAGAGGTGATGAATAATCTGAGGGAAATGATCGAGGATAACGACGTGACCATCGAAGTTTCAACACTTCCCGCTTTAGCGGTTATTCCCCATCAGCTTAATCAGTTATTTTATAACCTTATTTCAAATGCCATCAAATACAGGAAAAGGGGCGCCGCCGCGGTGATTAAAATAAGCGCAGCGCTTATTCAGGTAAGCGACTTTCCATCCGGCCAGGCATTCCCGGGTGATGCTTACTGGAGAATCAGCGTAGCGGATAACGGAATCGGATTTGATCAACAATATGCGGACCGGATTTTTGAACTTTTCCAACGCTTACATCCCAGGGCTGAGTACGAGGGCACCGGGATTGGTCTGGCCATTTGCAAGAAAATCGTTCAAAATCATCAGGGGTTCATTAAGGCAACCGGCCAAAAGGGTGTTGGTTCAACGATTGACATCTATCTTCCCCAAAGAGTACCTGAGCCGGTTTAATTCATTTTATAATTTACAGGACAGCGTAGCTGAAAATTCACGGGGCGCGATAGGATTGATGCTTTCGTCTTCATGCGCATAGTAGCCAGGCACATCGAAAAGATTGGATAATTTCACACGCAGGTCCGCTTTTTTAAAATGATATCCCAGGCTGGCGTCCACCTGCGTAAAATCGGGCAGCGGAATCAGTCTCCGGTTATCGTTCTGTACCCTTAAACGCGTTTCCTTGCCTGCCTGCATTCCATCCACATAGAATCCGATCAGTCCGAGGCTAAACCCATTCAGCACATTATCGGTATGGAACGCATAATACACACTCGCATTCGCCGTGTTGACCGGGGCATATTGTAAAGGACTCCCATCTTTATACGTATTGCTTTTCGTGTACCGCGTATTATTATAACTGTATCCCGCCATTACCGTGAACCCGTTTATGGGACGGCTTGCAATATCCACCTCCACCCCCTTGCTGGTGACCTCTCCTTCCAATTCTTTGATATTGGAATTTGTATTGCCATTTGCCAGGCTGGTCTGCGCCAGATTGCTGTTCACGATTTGATAGGCGGTCACATTGAACGACAACAAATGATCAAACCAATCTGATTTAAACCCGGCTTCATATTGATTTATGAAAGACGGTGGCAATGCTTTTCCGCTGGTATCCACGCCCGTATTCAGATTGAAAGAGTTGGAATAGCTGGCAAAGAGTGAAAATGTGGTCATTGGCTGATACACAATACCGAAGCGCGGCGTAAAAGGATGTGCATGGATTTTCGTCACGGCCTCCGCCTGCGTGGAATAGTTGTATATATTGCTGACCGTCTGCTGGGAATTAAAACGGACGCCGGCCAATAGTTTGAGCTTATCGGTTATGCTCAACAGATCCTGGGCATAAATTCCAAGCACGTTCACGGGAGCGCGAGTCAGCGTGTTCAGGGATAAGCCCGGAATATCGGCCCGCTGAGGGTATTTACCTAAATCAAATACATTGATGGAATCATATACGACCAGCGGGTTATAAGTAAGGGTATGCGGCATGTCTTTATAGACCACGGCACCAAAAAGCAATTGATGTTTCAGTGATCCCGTTTTAAATTTTCCTGTCAGATCCAGCTGGGTCTGATAAAAATCTTCATTGGATCCGTTTCGGACAACACCCCTCACCCAGTTTCCATTAGACTGCATGTCTACCCCACCCTGGTCACCAGGTCTGGTGGTTCCAAACATATCCGCAGTGTAATTATAAAATCCGGTTATATTACGCAATTGCCAGTCTGCATTGAACTGATGGGTCGTCGTTACGGTAACACTGCTTTCCTGCGCCTGGTTATAACTCCAGGCCGCTCCCAGGAACCGGTTGCGCGGAATATCATTGATCTTAAAATTAATTGCCCCCACGCCAATATCCGGTGTACGCCGGTCGGCAAGATAATCCCCCTCCAGCAGCACCGTCGTTTTTTTATCAATCGCGATCAAAAAGGAAGGATTAATATAAAAACGTTCCGCCTTCACATCGTTCCTGAAACTTCTTTCTTTTTCATAGGTCGCGTTAACCCGGTACGCCACCGATTTACTATCTCCCAGCGGACCATAGAAATCCAGTGTGGGTTTATAAAAATCATAACTGCCCATGCGCATACCAATCTCCCCCCCTTTCTCAAAAAGGGGTTTTTTGGTGACGATATTCAGCACACCGCCCGCGGTAACATTCCCCAGCAGGATGGCGGCGCTCCCCTTTAAGAATTCAACGCGTTCTGCAGCGCTCATTTCAGGCATGACGCCATTATTATAGAGCACACCGTTTTTGAAAGTGTTTGTATTGTTAAACGGATATCCCCTTGCACCGATTTCCTGCTGTGTTCCTCCGGTGTACCCCATTACATACACCCCGTTTACATTCATCAGCGCATCGCCCAGCGTAAGTACCTGCTGACGATCAATCAATTCCTTATCCAGCACGGTGACCGCCTGCGGCAGATCCATGGCGGCGATATCTGCTTTTCCCAGAGCCAGTTTCTTTTCGTTGGGCGTTCTGGAGGAATTGACAACCACCGCCTGAAGTTCTTTGGCTGAAATCCTAATCTGAACAGAAAGGTTGGTTGTAAGGCCATTTTCTACCACCAGGCTCTGCCGGACCGTTTCATAACCAATCACCGATATCTCCACTTCGTAATTTCCCGCCCGGATATGGTGGAAAACAAAATCCCCCTCTTCATTCGTAATGGTATTTCTGTTGATGCTATGGATGGTGATTGTGACACCGGCTGCAGGCATATTATCCGTTGTGGCCACCCTTCCTTTAACTGTTCCCCCGGCTTCATCTGCATCCCGGCCAAATACCGTTTGCCCCGCAGATATCAGTATAAGAGACATCAGGATAACCCGCAAAAATCCCTGACAATGTAAATTTTCTCTCATAAGGCATAAATTTGTCGGCAAAATTGAAGGAATTGGAGCCGGGGAAGACGCGGCATGCGGAAAATCTGTTTCGAAAAGAGGAAAATATAAGACCTTAAATCTGCTTACTCCTTATTCTGTTTATCAGGCGCCGCTTCGTCGGGATGATCCTGCTTCCACTCTTCCATGAAATATTTGCTCGACCGGAGGATATATCCATAGTATTCATAATCGTTATAACAGCCCTGTATAAATTCATAACTCGGTCTGTACTGCTGCATAAAGGTATCCAGCATCGGGGGCTCCAGGCCGGTTATCCGCTTGACGAGTGACCTGCTGAAATAATGATCTATATAATTCTCCCGCTCATCATACAGTAACCGTTTTTGAAAGGCCTCGGTTCTGCGGTTTTGCCTACCCTGAAACAAAAGATCAAAATTGAATCCAAACCCCACACCCGAGGAGGGGCTGCCGAACATATCGGGACCGTCGTAATCAAATATCTTTTTATACTCCTGCCGGGTCTCCAGGGAATCCTGGATGTAATTCCTGGAACGGACATACACGGGTTGAAGGGAATCGACGGTCACCTGCAGGCTCATATCAAATTCTTCGGGATAACCGATCTCCTTCACCGGGAATTTTTGCGTAGGCTTGCCCAGATAGGAAAAATAAAGCGAATCCGAAGCAAGCAATCTGATCTGATAGCGGCCGGATGAATCCGTAACCGTACCGGCGCCGGAAGTACCAAGAACGCTCACCCCCTGCAAAACAAATTTTTCTGACCGGTCATATATCGTACCCCTGATCAGCACCTGCGTTCTTGCCCATTGGCTGAAAAACAGCAAAACAAGCAGTATGAAGTTATGGGCTAATCGTTTTGGTAAGCACATTTCGGCCAAAATAGTTTACAACTGAATGGACGATCGCAAATGACTTGTTATTTAACAGTTATTGATGTATTCACAGCAGAGCTATCGGCTTTTTTTATAATGTTTCGCCAGCAGCAGGGCATTGTAGGCATTTACAATGCCTCCGGACACACAAATGTCGGAAAAAGGAACCTGTTCTTCATTTCCTTTTCCGTCTTTTACAACAACCTTATGATGCACCGGGGTTACCGATCGCAGGATAATATCCTTAACCTGGAGGGCAGTAAGTTTAGGATAGTATTCCCGGATAAGCGCAGCCAGGCCGGCAACAACCGGTGACGCCATGCTGGTTCCGCTATAATATTCATACTGGGATCCGGGGGTCGAAGAATAGATCTGCACCCCAGGCGCAAACACGTCCACACTGGTTTTGCCATAATTGGAAAAATTCGCGACCAGGGCCGAATCATCTTTTTTATCGGATGCGCCCACCTCGATCCATGCCCCCGCCTCTCCGCCCTGCTCATATCGCCTGGTCGGAAAATTATCGGAACTGTCGAGATTAACACCCTCATTGCCGGCCGCATGTACAATCAGCACGTCTTTGCTCATGGCGTATTTAACCGCTTCATCCACGACGGACTTCTGGGGAGAATAGCCCTTGCCAAAACTCATATTGATCACCTTTGCCCCATTGTCAGTCGCATAACGGATACCGTTAGCCACATCTTTGTCCCGTTCATCCCCATCAGGCACTACCCGTACGGACATGATCTGCACGTGGTTGGCCACACCATTGATACCAATCCGGTTATTGCGAACAGCACCGATGATCCCGGAAACATGAGTGCCATGATGCGCGTCCGGACCGGTGACATCATTATTCCCGTAATTTTTTTGCACACTGTCCCGAACATCATCTCCCACCACGGAGCGCGGGGTGTAATCAAGATTGAGGTGATACTGGATCTCCGTTTTGAAATGATCCAGGGTATTGTTGATGTCTTTCTTAAAGGCTGAAAAATCAGGATTCTCCTGAAGCTGGTTCAGGACGAGCTCCTTTACTCTTTTTTCATGATTATCCGTCGGCTGATAATGCTCAAAATCCTCCACAGAAGGGTTTTCTTTACCGATCTGCCGGGTTATGGAATCCAGCACCTCGCTGAATCTGCCCACACCACTGACCATTTTCTGTGCCTCCAGGACTTGTTTATCGTAGGCCTCTTTCATCTTCCGGTACTTTGCCGGCAATTCTGTATCCGGCACGCTATCATAAGCCTTAGGCTCTTTCCGTATAAGACGGGTAAGTTCCAGGTTCTCGTACTGAATATCTCCCCGGGGGCCGCCAATAAAATCCCACCCATGCAGGTCATCGGCATACCCGTTATGATCGTCATCCAACCCGTTGACCAGCTCTCGGGGATTATTCCATATAACGGCTTTCAGGTCTTCGTGCGCCGTGTCCACGCCACCGTCAATTACGGCAACCAGCACCGTCCTTGCCTTCTTTTTATGCTTCAGAAGTGACGAGTAAGCTTTTTCGGTGCTTATGCCGAATACGGAATCTGATTGAAGATCCTTGTTTTGCCAGTTGGGCGTTTGTGCGCTGGCCGATAAGGCTATCCAGAGAAAAATGAAAAATAGGGCCGGTTTCATACTGATCTGTT
>JAUZOD010000035.1 GCA_030706635.1 Bacteroidota bacterium | reverse complement strand
TCGAGTATTTCGGCGGTATTCTCGCGTATATCTGTATTATCATCAATAACCAGGATGTTTTTCATTTTCAGTGTTTATGATAACTGGCAGAAGGTTCTCTCAGATCGCAATCACTACCATGGGCCCTTCTCATCCAATCGTTCAGTAATGGCATCAAGCAAATCGTTCGCCTCAAAGGGTTTAGACAATAGGCATAAATTGTTTTTATTTTCAGAAAGCTTTCCTACCTGCGAGTCAGCAGAATCTTCCGAAAATAAAATGTAAGGTATATCACGAATTACCTTATCTCCTGATGCGAGGCTAAGAAACGCGCGGCTATCCGTTTCCGGCCTCATGATATCGCAAAGAATAATATCCGGGAGATATTTCTTTGCCAGATCAAATCCTGCGCTGCCCTTTTCAGCTACAAAAACCTGATAGTTATTTAGTTCAAGTATCTCCGCTGTATTTTCCCGGATTTCCCTGCTGTTCTCGATAATCAATACCTTTTTCATCAATGCACAAAGCTAAAGCTTCCGGTATCCTGTAAAGATGATGTAAGTCAACAGGCTTTATGATGTCGGCAGGTTATCCCTTGCCCTCTTTCGGGAATCCAACGGTAAAGACTGAACCCTGATTTTCTTCGCTTGAAAAGCTGATATTTCCATCCAGCAATTCGACATATTTCTGAACAATATTTAAGCCTAATCCGGTACCCTGAATGTTCACCGCATTTCCAGCCCTGAAGAATTTTGAAAATAAATGCTGTTGGGCTTCAAATGGTATTCCGATACCCTCATCCTTTATGGCGATAAAAACATTTTCATTATCACCATTAACTTGAACCTGTATTATTTTTCCTTCTGGTGAATATTTCACGGCATTTGAAAGAAGATTCAGGAGAACATTGCGAAGTATTTTCTTATCCTGTTTAATTTCCCGTGGCCCATTATATATAAGTAAAATTTCCTGATTTTTCTTCTTAAGCATGCCCTCCATTTGATTGATGGTGTCTTCAATAAATTCCTGAAGATCAAAATGCAGACATTGGGTCTCAATTTTCCCCTGTTCAAGTTTGTCCAAAGAAAGAAAATCGTCCAGAATATCCGTGAGATTGCGTATGGATGATTTAATTCGTTCGACATGCTTGTGCCGTTTTTCCTCCTGATCCGGCATCTTATAGCGTTCTATCAGAGAAATGCTGGACAGGATGGCTGTCAGTGGGGTCCGGAATTCATGGGAGGCCATGGAGACAAAACGGGATTTCATTTCGTTTAACGACATTTCACGTTCAAGCGATTTGGTTAATTCCAATGTTCTCTCCCTGATTTTCCTCTCCAGATCTTCATTTATCTCATGAATTTGCTCCTCAGCGAGTTTACGCTTTGTAATATCACTTCGTATAGCCAGATACTGATATGGTTTCCCTTTTTCATTCAGAAAAGGGACAATGGTCGTGTCAACCCAATAGAAAGTGCCATCCTTTGCCTTATTTTTTAGTTCCCCCCTCCAGATTTTCCCTTTGGCAATGGTGGTCCAGAGATCATGAATAAATTCCTTGGGATGATATTTTGAGTTGATGATCCGGTGATCCTGACCAATCAACTCTTCCCTGGAATATTTTGAAATGGCGCAGAAATTATCATTGACATGATGTATAATCCCCTTCTGGTCTGTTATGGCTACGATAGATGACTCATCGAGGGCGTGTTTATAGTCCAATATCTCCGAACGGCTCTTTTGTAACTGATCCTTTAATTTATCATTGAGGCGTCTATTTTCATCTTCCACTTTTTTTCTCCTGGTTATATCCCGGGTGACCTTTCCGACACCCACTGTATTGCCAAGGGAGTCCTTTAGCAGGGTAAATACAACATGCGCCCAAAACCTGGTTCCGTTCTTGCGTATCCGCCACGCCTCATCTTCAAACTGACCCTTTTCCAGGGTAATTTGCAAATCCATTTGGGGAACGCCTTCCGCGATTTGTTCAGGAGTATAAAATACAGAGATGTGTTTGCCAATTATTTCGGCTGCCGTATAGCCTTTGACAAATTCGGCTCCCTTGTTCCAGCTGATAATGTATCCTGAAACATCCGTCATAAAAATTGCAAAATCCCTCACATTCTCTACCAAATGCTGATAACTCTCTTTTTCTATTTGTAAGATATCGCTTGGCATATGTGAAGATGAGTGATCTAAAAAACTCCGCGCTTTAGACTTCCGGAATAGCCCACTTTTCTACTTCGAAGTTCGATATTATCCATGTCAGGTAGCTTGTTTCTAAAAAAAAAAAAGAAACCGCGTTTTGATGTAAGTGTATGATTTTTAATATATAAGGGTTTCCAAACAAGGCAAATGCCCGGAAAGTAGAGAAAGGCAGAGCACGAATAAGCGTATCCCGCCCATTCAGTTCAACCTTTATTTAAACGTTTATCCCGCATAATCCAAAATATGCCTTTAACGTTAGCCGTCCATTCGGGCAGGATCCAAACCAGAATAATTTCTTCCAGCAGGTCGGCAATGGTCACCACGGCAGCTATATAAAATAGCCAGTATACCGGTTCGCGCAAAAAGAAAAGCAGGAGCAGAAAACTTCCCTGCAGTATAGCGGCAAACTTTGCTGCATAGGTATGGAAGCTGCTTAATTTACCATACTGAACAAAGGCATAAATTGTTTGGAAAACAAAAAGGCCAAGCAGTATAATGATCAGACTCATCTCCTTCCGAATGAATTCAGGTTTATATACAATAGCTCCGATTACGACAGATAATATGGTCAGATCGTCTGCTACTGAATCGAGTTTTGCCCCTAAAACGCTTACCACCTTATACCTGCGCGCCAGAAAGCCATCTATAGCGTCTGTTAAGAAACTGACCAGCAGCAGCCATTTATACAGGTCAAAGCGCTTATAAATAATGAGCAAAATAAGCAGGGGAAATACAACTAACCGATAGAGCGTAATTCCATTTACAATATAGTAACTCTGTTTACGCATAGGGAAACAAAATCAGGTAACCAAAAACAAAAGGCGCCGAGCCCAGTAAAGTATCAAAGCGGTCAAGCATGCCACCATGGCCGGGAAGGATCGTTCCGGAATCCTTCACGTTAAGACTGCGCTTGATAAGCGATTTGATCAGGTCGCCATAACCACCCATTATCACTATTATGGAGGCGATAGCGGTCCAGCCGGTTGTAGAAAGACCAGTGAAATAGCGGGAAACAAAATAAGCTACCAAAAAGGCACCGGCGGCGCCAGCAAGACTTCCTTCCCAGGTCTTGCCGGGCGACACCCGGGGAAACAAGGCGTGTTTTCCAAAGGCGCTGCCAATAAGATAGGCGGCCGTGTCACTTGCCCAAAGAATGAAAAAGTATCCCAAAATTATTTGTGCGTGATACTTTCCGGAATGGACGGGTAAAAAGGCGATCGTCACAAACAGGCAAAGAGGAATGGTGACCATAAAGATGCCCAGGAAAGTGAAAGCGAGGTCATGAAACGGATTCTTAGCCTTTCGGTATAACTCCGAGATAAAAATTCCGGACACAAGAGGAATGTTTATCAGGTAAATAGTTGAAACTGCCACCCCGGTAACAACAACTGCAACAGTCATTAAAATGCATGTGGATAAGATCGAACCCATCGTTACCCGTGGCATAACTCCGGCACGGAAAAACAATTGATAAAATTCAAGAATTGCCAGCAGATTTAGGATCAAAAGTAAAAAAATAAAGGTATTCTGTCCTTTGCAAATGGAAAGGCTAATAAGCAGCACCAGGATTATTCCGGTTACGCCCCGCTTCTTTATAGCACTGTGGCCTTTCATTTTTGCCGCCAGGGTTCATTATTTTTTATTGAAGATCCGGTCCATATACCCATGTACGAACGGACTTATAATTAACATCCACAAAGTGAATTCATTCAGTACCGGAAAACCATGACTATTGTCAGATGTGTTTTTGATAGTAGTCATTTTTCAGGTGTACCGGCACCGGTACATTTACAACAATAAAGAAAGGGAAAAGCCGCAACAGTCTTTCACCTAATGCAACAGCCGGATAAAAATCAGGCGTTATGGATAAAATCTTTCATAAAGAAGTGACTATACAGGTTGGTCAAGCGGGCCTCGGCGGCGAGTTATTTATTCCTCCTGACGCAAAAGCGATAATTGTATTTTCCCATGGCAGCGGCAGCAGCCGGTTCAGTACCCGTAACCAGCAGGTAGCCGCATACCTTCGTGAAAGAAATTTTGGCACATTGCTGCTGGATCTGCTTACACCAGAGGAAGACAATCAGTATCAGAATCGCTTTAATATCGAATTGCTGACTAAAAGACTAAAGGGAGCGACGGAGTGGCTGGAAAGAGTTCCCGCTGCGAAGAATTGCCGCATCGGGTATTTTGGCGCCAGTACCGGCGCAGCATCTGCATTGCAGGCTGCTGCGGGGCTTGAACAGGTTGGAGCAGTCGTTTCCAGAGGCGGACGTCCCGACCTCGCGTCCCTGAACGCTTTGAAGGCTGTGAAAGCGCCGGTTTTATGCATTGTAGGAAGCCTTGACACAGAGGTGCTGGAACTAAATAAGCAGGCCCTTAAAGAACTGCGGTGCCATAAGGAATTGGTGGTAGTAGACGGGGCTACTCATCTGTTCGAAGAACGGGGGAAACTGGATGAGGTGGCGAAGCTGGCATCAGCATGGTTCGAAGCATATCTAAAACCAGTATCCATAACAAAATAGATAGTAAAAGCACCCACTGAAGTTATAAATCTTTCCCAATGTTTAAAGACAGAATAGAAGCAGGCCTGTTGCTGGCAGCCAAACTGACGAAATATAAGGATGACCCCGGAGTAGTATTGGCTGTGCCTCGCGGAGGTATACCAGTCGCCTATGTGGTAGCAAGAGAATTGGGATTGCCTATCGAAGTCGTCCTTACCAAAAAAATTGGCCATCCCATGAACAAGGAGTACGCTATCGGCGCCGCTAGTCTCACAGATTATTTCGTTATACCCCATGAAAATGTTTCAGAGCAATACATTCAGCAGGAATTACAGGATATCCGCATCCGGTTGAAAGAGATGTATAGAAGGTTCATGGGCGATAAAGAGCCGGAGAATCTGGAGGGAAAGACGGTGATCGTAATTGACGACGGTATCGCAACAGGCAATACCATCCTGGGCACCGTACATGTATTGCGGAAAAGCAAGCCGGGCAAAATTATTGTTGGTGTTCCGGTGGCATCAAAGAGCGCCATCCGGAAATTATCGAAAGAAGTAGATGAGGTAGTAACGGTAGTGAGCCCCGAAGAATTCTACGGTGTGGGTGCTTTTTATGAAGACTTCACGCAGGTGACTGATGAACAAGTGATGTTCTATCTCGACAAACTAAGAGAACTGAGGAAAGCGGGATGATTCTTTTGCCATGGGAATAGCAACAGACGCTTTTGGGAAGCTGGGTTCGCATAAATTTTACTGAATGAATAATCCCCATAATAGCCGGGCTGAGTCAAATTCTAAAAAGTCTAATGATTCAAAAAAAGGACCTCAATGGTGGTGGCTAGCTGCATTTCTGCTGGCCGCGCTAGTGATCCCTTCGTTGACTAATAATTCTTATCCTGCAAAAGAAATCAACTGGCAGCAGTTTAAAACGACTATGCTCGATCGTAAGGCAGTTGAAAAAATGGTAATTGTCAACGGTGAGAAGGTGGAAGTATACATTAAAGGCAGTTTTGCCAATGACAGCATGTTTAAAGAGGTGCTCAAACCTGGCGAAGGCATTAGCGCCAGGCCACACTATTATTTTAATATAGGATCAGTGGAGTCATTTGAACGCAAACTCGAGGAAGCGGAGAAAGATTTTCCTGCAGGTGAAATGATTCCTGTGACCTATGAGAAAGAAGGCAATTCGTTGTGGAGTATTGCCGGCTGGCTAATACCGTTCGTTTTACTTTTCTTACTAATGAATTATTTTTTGCGGGGATCAATGGGAGGAGCCGGTACAGGAGCAGGCGGTTCATCTGTTTTTAATTTCGGAAGATCAAATGCCACGTTGATCGGGAAAGAAAAAAGCAGTATCACTTTTAATGATGTCGCCGGTCTGGAAGAAGCGGAAATGGAGATAAAAGAGATTGTGGACTTTCTAAAATCTCCGAAATCCTTTACCAGGCTGGGCGCGAAAATTCCGAAGGGAGTCATTCTGGTTGGCCCACCCGGAACGGGAAAAACCTTATTAGCTAAGGCTGTAGCGGGTGAAGCAGAGGTTCCCTTCTTCACTATTTCGGGTTCTGAATTCGTCGAGATGTTTGTGGGTGTCGGAGCTTCGAGAGTCCGGGATCTTTTTAAGAAAGCCAAGGAGAAGGCACCGTGTATTGTTTTTATAGATGAGATTGATGCTATCGGAAGGTCAAGGGGTAAAGGCGCTTTCCTGAGTGGTGCAAATGACGAAAGAGAAAGCACCCTTAACCAGTTGTTGACAGAAATGGATGGCTTTGGTACCAACACGGGGGTGATCGTGCTGGCTGCTACAAACAGGGCTGATATGCTGGATCCGGCCTTGCTCCGTCCCGGAAGATTTGACAGGCACATTTATCTGGAGCTTCCCAATATGAAGGAAAGGGAGGATATTTTCAAAGTTCATTTGCGGCCACTGCTAACAGACGATACTATTGATCCGCATTTCCTGGCTGCGCAAACCCCGGGATCCTCAGGCGCCGACATCGCAAACATCTGTAATGAATCTGCCTTAATTGCCGCCCGGAAGAAAAAAGAAAAAGTGGGCCGGCAGGATTTCCTGGATGCCATCGACAGGGTGGTTGCAGGCGTGGAAAGAAAGAGTAAGATCATATCACCCGAAGAAAAAAGAATAATCGCTTATCATGAATCGGGTCATGCGATAGTGAGCTGGCTGCTGAAACGCATTGACCCTTTAATAAAAGTCTCTATCATTCCACGGGGCAGATCACTGGGAGCCGCCTGGTATTTGCCGGAAGAAAAACAATTGCGGAGTGAATCCGCATTTACAGAATATTTATGCGCAACGTTAGCAGGCAGGGCAGCTGAAGAAGTAGTATTCGGGGAAGTCTCGTCAGGCGCATTGGATGACCTGGAAAAAGCGACAAGGAATGCGTATATGATGGTCGTGTATTACGGCTTTAATAAAAAAATCGGCAATATCAGCTATTATGACTCGACGGGGCAGAGAGATATGGGTATTCAGAAACCTTTTAGCGAGGAAACCGGCAAACTGATCGACGAAGAGGTGAGAAAACTGGTAAATGATGCTTATCAGCACGGTAAAGAGATCCTGCAACAAAACAGGGAATCATTGAACCGGCTTGCCGAGTTGCTGTTGAAGAAGGAAACCATATTTAAAGAGGATATTGAAGGAGTTCTCGGTAAACGACCCGAAGATATACCGGCTATTGCCTTGGCAAAAGCTGAAAACAGGACGATTGCGGCCCTCACCTAAACATTGTTAAACATAAAACATCTCGATATGGAACCCCAAAAATTCTGTCAGAGTTGCACGTTGCCAATTGATAATATGGAAGACCGCGGAACTGAAAAAGACGGCTCAAAAAGCGACATATATTGTAGGTACTGTTACAAAGACGGTGCATTTACTGATCCCGGGATGACGCTGGATCGAATGAAAGAAATTGCGCAGGCTGAAATGAAGAAGCAGAACCTGCCGGATAATATCATTCAACAATCGATTAACATGTTGCCCCGGTTAAAAAGATGGCAGGTTCCACCGATAGCATAATAAAAGGTCATGAATTAAAAAATGGATAATAATAACGCAAAATGAAATGATTATGTCAAAGCAAATTGATTATGATCTGGATGCCCGGAAAAAATTAAAATCCGGGGTAGACCGGCTGGCAAAAGCGGTAATCATAACACTGGGACCAAGAGGAAGAAACGTAGTCTTTGAAAAAATGGACGGTTCGCCGCAAATGTCTTGTGACGGCGTAACAGTGGCCAAACAAATCGAACTGGAAGACCCCGTGGAAGAATTGGGTGTAAAGATGGTGCGGGATGCCGCAATTCGTATTGCAGAGTCAGCAGGAGATGGAACCACAACTGCCACCCTGCTGGCCCAGACACTGATAGATGGCGCTTTAAAAAAGGTGGAGGCCGGCATGAATCCAATGGATATAAAAAGCGGCATCGATAAGGGAACGCAACTGGTCACGGCCAAACTAAAAAAGATGGCTGTTCCCGTCAGCACCGATAGCGCCAGGATTGAGCAGGTGGCATCCATATCGGCTGGGAATAACCCGGAAATAGGGAAATTGATCGCGGACGCCATGCGCAAAGCGGGTAAGGAAGGCGTAATCACGATAGAAGAAGCGAAAGGTTTTGAGACCTATGTGGAGGTCGTGGAAGGCATGCAATTCGACCGGGGATATCTTTCTGCATATTTCATCACTAATCCCGAAAAGATGAATGTAGTCTATGAGAACCCTTATATCCTTCTTTACGATAAAAAAATCTCGGGGATGAAAGAAATGATCCCGTTACTTGACAAAATTTCGCAGGCTAACGAGCCGCTGCTCATAATAGCAGAAGATGTTGACGGAGAGGCATTGGCGGTATTGGTAGTAAACAAACTAAGGGGTGTAATAAAGGTGGCGGCTGTTAAGGCTCCCGGGTTTGGTGATCGCCGCAAGGAAATGCTGGAAGATATTGCCGTGCTCACCGGCGGCACCGTCATATCCGAAGAAAAAGGATTAAAGCTGGAAAATGCGGATATATCGAATCTTGGGAGGTGTAATAAAGTCATTGTTACTAAAGATAAAACGACCGTCGTCGGAGGCGCAGGAGACAAAAAAGGAATTGAAGCCGCTATCGCACAGATCCGGGAACAGTTGAAAAACACTAACTCCGATTATGATAAGGAAAAATTGCAGGAGCGGCTGGCAAAGCTGACGGGCGGTGTGGCAATCGTGTACGTAGGTGCTTCTTCAGAAATCGAGCTGAATATTAAGAAAGATATTGTGGATGACGCCCTCAATGCCACCCGTGCGGCAATGGAAGAAGGGATTGTACCAGGCGGCGGAGTGGCCTATCTGCGCTGCTTGCCTGAGCTGGAGCAGATTCAGGACCTTAATGATGATCAGTTTGTAGGCCTGAAGATTCTTCGCAAGGCGCTGGAAGAGCCATTGAAGCGGATTTTACTCAATGGAGGTCTGGAGCCATCAGAGATCCTGCAAAAAGTTAAGGCAGGTGAAAATGATTTTGGCTTTAATGCCAAAACGGAAAAATTTGAACACCTGCTGGAGACAGGCATAATTGACCCGGTAAAGGTCAGTCGTCTTGCATTAGAATATGCGGCTTCTGTGGCAGGGATGTTTATTACGACGGAATGTGTAATAGTCAAAAGACCGGAGAAAAAGAATGATAGAACACCAGACATTGCCCCGGATATGTTATGAGTTGACTATGGAGACCCGGATTTTCCATTGTCTTGGATATCCGGCCAGTTTCCGAAGATTATTTCCCCTGGTTTTCAAATCTTCGCGATGTTAAACGAAAACTATGAGCATGTGAGCTATCAAACTGCGATGATAAATGCCGGTTTGCTTGAGAGTGTTCCAAAAACTGTGTCAGTTTAAAATTAGTAATTTTAAACAGATACAAATATGGAAAAGACAAATTTTGATTTTGAAGCATTCAAGAAGGATGCTGCAGAACGTATCAAGAAGGGCGACACCCTATTGGGTCGCGACGGAGTATTCACACCACTGCTGAAAGAGTTCCTGGAAGAAGCCATGGATGGGGAGCTGGAAGCCCATATTGAATCGGGAGACAGCCCCAACCGGAAGAACGGGAAAGGAAAAAAGCGCGTGAAGACGCCCGTGGGTAATGTAGATATCCAGCCTCCGCGGGATCGCAATGGCAGCTTCGATCCGGAGATTTTACCCAAACGACAAAAGACGCTGGGTGTCGATCTGGACCGTCAGATCATTGCGCTGTATGCGAGGGGAGCGAGTTATTCTGACATCCGGGATCATCTGATGGACATGTACGGGCTGGAAGCTTCGCCGGCTACGATCAGCCGGGTAACGGATAAGATCCTTCCCCTGATCCAGGACTGGCGTAACCGGCCACTGGAAGCGGTTTACCCGTTTGTCTGGCTGGATGCCATCCATTACAAGGTCCGGCATGAAGGAAGGGTGGTGAGCCGGGCTGTTTACTGCATTATCGGAGTAAACCAGGAAGGCTTCAAAGAACTGCTGGGCATGTATATCGGAGAAAGTGAAGGATCCCGCTTCTGGCTTCAGGTGCTGACCGATCTGCATAACCGGGGCGTGGAAGATATCCTGATTGCCTGCATCGATAATCTGAATGGATTTGCAGAAGCGATCGAGACGATTTTTCCAAAAACAGAAGTACAGCTCTGCGTGGTACACCAGGTACGCAATGCGCAGAAATATCTGTCCTGGAAGGATGTAAAACCTTTTTTGAAGGATCTGCAATTGATCTACAAAGCAGCCACCAAAGAACAGGCCGAGCGTAATCTGGATCAGTTGGAAAAGAACTGGGGTGACCGCTATCCGAAGGTGATAGAGTCCTGGAGAAGGAACTGGCCGAGGCTGTCGAACTACTTTCAATACAATAAAGATGTCCGTCGGATCATGTACACGACCAATATCATTGAAGGCTTCCACCGGCAGCTGCGAACGGTAACCAAATCCAAGGGAGCATTCCAGTCTGAAGAGGCGCTCATGAAATTACTGTTCCTGGCCCAGGATCATATCACCAGCAAATGGAACAAGACCCTGGCGCAGTTAATGATTATTTTTGGAGACCGGTTAAAACTGAACCTATGAGGCCTCCTTGTCAACCGATGTTTTTACGGGCATTTGAACATCGTCCAACAGCATCAAATAAAAACATCGATTGCCAAGGAGTTTTGATGACTGACACAGTTTATGAAATACACCCAAAAAGGCAGGCTCGAAAGCCTGCCCCCGGTCGACGTTGGCAGTGTTATGGTCTTTTGCAACCACTATTCTAACAGCGTCTGTCTTACCCGACGATTTTCCTGATCAAGGTAACAGTTTTTATACTGTGTTTCGGTCAGTTAGTTTACTGTCTTTTAAACAGTTATATCTATCCTCCTGCTTGACCGATCTCCCTCGGATAATATTGGAATAAAGATAAAATCTTCTCATTGCAGAAAGAATGACGACGGCCAGTTAGTCTCCTGATTGTCATCATATCAATACAATATATGAAGAACAGAATTCATTCAAATGATACGGATTCCTGAGATCGGCTTTATTATAAAGGAGTTCAGCACTCATGTCCTGCTGATATACCCCTCCGTTCGAAGCATTCAGGATGGCATTATTTTTTCTTCTGCAAAATGTAACTGACAAGTCCTTATAATAACACCCAATAATATGGCATCTCGATCAGATCCGGCCGGGCGGTTTGCCCCAGGAATACGCCCTCCGAAAGCGATTCAGCAATATGCTCGTTTGTCATTTCTCAGCTTTAGATAATCCAGGGCTTTGCGAAGCATGTCCCGTATGTTCTCGTGTGAAGATATCAATATCAGCCGGTGTCCCCGCAGAGGCTCCCATTGTTGCTTTATGAGTTTGTAGGCCTCAAAATCAGCGTCGCTATCCGCTCTTTTTTGTTTTAATCTCTCCTTTATGACAGCCTCCTCGGCCGCAACCTCGATAAATACAATATCTCCTTCAGCGGCATCAGTGAATTTTTTGCGCAGTTCATTTTTGTAGAATGTTGCGTCCAGCACAAGGTTCTTTTTTTGTCTTATGGAGCGGCGTGTCAATTCCAACATTTCATCATAAACCGATGCGTTCTCCTTTTCAGAATAGGAGCTGGCAGGGAATATATTCTTTCTTACCCGGTCGCTGTTGATGTAATCAGCTTGGATCAGTTTGGCAAACCGGGAAGCAAAGTAACTTTTCCCCGAACCCGGTAACCCTGATACTATAATAATCATAGTGGATCAGTTTTATATTGCAAAAGTCAGGACATTATCCTACACCCTCTCTATAAAATTATATTATCAAAGGTAAATATATGGCCAGGTAGGGATTATTAAGATTAAGGGATGATCACTTTCTTATTGATCATATCTTTAATAATATTTTTTGCATAATGGCGCGCTATTGCGGGAGTGGGATTCCGGCTGAATGCTTTTGACTGGCCAGACCACAGCAACTCTCCCGTGCTCACCTCGTAAAGATTACTTTCGAGCAGGACTTCAACATCCGTGATTAAATAGCCGGGTTGATTATAGTAACCCCATACCCTGAAATAATACCCGTAAAATCCACGGTAGAATCCCAGAGGACCATAATAGACATCACCCGGGATCCAGCGATCATGCTCATCTACATTCAACACACGAACGGTGAGTACTGCATCGAATTGCTTGTCTAGTAATATCCCGCGCATCCCGGCCGAGTCATTCATTTTAGCAAAATCGGGTCCGAATTCGTCCAGGCTTGTTGCCACGGTAAGGCCGTGTTTGTTCAATTCCAACTTTATATTATCTTCTCCCATTCTCCGCTTTTCCAGGTCTTTGCCAATTGCCATGACCAGTATTTTTGAAAATGGCGCGGATCGCACATTGTTGTTCTTCCAGGATGCAGTCAGTTGGACGGATGGACCGCAGGAACTGAACAACTGCATCGCGAAGATCGATGATAACAACATAATGGCGAATGTGACCCTGTTACAATTTTTCATGACTTTTCAGTTTATTGTGTAAAGAACTCCCGTCGGCGTCCGCAACCAATTATTTCAACTGGCGGTCCATCCTCCATCCACGGGTATCGCGTGCCCTGTCACAAAAGATGCCGCATCCGAGCATAGCCAAACCACCGCTTCGGCCACTTCTGCGGGTTCCCCGAACCGACCTGCCGGCTCCATACTGATGAATTGTTGCTCTGCCACCTTATCTTTTCCTGTTATTCTATCGATCATCGGTGTTCTAATAACACCCGGGCATACGGCATTAATACGTATTCCCAGCTTTGCATTCTCCAATGCAGCCGTCTTGGTAAGGCCTACCACTGCATGTTTGCTGGCAACATAGGCCGGGAGACCCGTAAAGCCAATAAGCCCGGCTACAGAAGCGCAATTAACAATCGCTCCTTTCCCCTGTTTCAGCATATGAGGCAGCTCATGTTTCATACACAACCAGGTACCCGTGAGGTTGACAGCAAGTGTTCTCTCCCAATTCTCCTGGGTACATTCATGCGTGAGGGCAGACACCCCTTCGACGCCGGCATTATTGAAGGCAAAATCCAACCTGCCATAGGCAGAAAATGCTTTGTCGATCATTGCTGTTATATCTCCGGCTTTTGAAACATCGCATTGCACGAAAAGGGCTTCTCCTCCCGCCGCTTCTATCTGCTTTAGCGTCGCCTGCTCTTTATCCTCTATCCAGTCCGCGATGACTACTTTCGCCCCCCTCCTGACGAAGGCAAGGGCTGTTGCCTGGCCAATACCAAAACTCCCGCCGGTCACGATGGCCACTTTGTTCTCAAAAATCTTTTCCATACATTGCTTTTAGTCAATGAATAATACATTATCCCTGATCCTTTCGTGCATTTCGGGCGATTCATCTCCATAGCCCATGATGATAGCCAATCGCACTTCTTCGGTCGCCGGAACATGTAACCTGTAATAGATCTTGGTGTTTTCAACATATTTTCCGAAACCAACAGGACAGGTATCCAGTCCAGCCGATTTCGCGGCCAGCATAATATTCTGGGCGCACATACCGATATCCAGAGCGGCCCATTCACTACCACGGGGAGCGCTAAGGAAAATGACGACCGGAGCTCCATAAAAAACGGGATCCTTTAAAGCATGGAGATCGATACCATGGGGAAAATGCAAAAGGCCGGCTGCCGTCTTAATCACCTGCTTCATGCCGGAAATACCAGATTTTAATATTCCCTTTAAGGCTACTCCGGCTATTTCCGCGGAGAAGGATTGTATCATGTCTCTTTTGGTAAGTACATAAAATTGCCATGGTTGCTTATTCATGGCTGAAGGAGCCATCCGACCTGCATCCAGCACCTGTTCAATCAATTTTCTGTCAACTGGTTTATCCTTGTATTTTCTGACAGCCCGCCGGGCATAAATAATTTTTACCGTTTCCGTTTTTTCAATTTTTTCACCAGCAACTCCGTTAGCCATGTTCAGATATTTAAGAATGAATGATTCAAGATTAATAATGTGCAACAAATATGCAGGTCCCCGGGGAAGACAGGTACTAAGTTCGATCGGGTGAGCCGCGTAAGATAGGCAGCGTAATGAGCAGCATTTTTGTCCACATTCTGACCATCGATTACCAGGAGCATCTTTTTCATTATTATTTTTGGTAAAGCTATTCTCCAATCCCTGGACGAACAATGATACCCGTCAGCTCCCAGGCTGAATAATATCAAGCGTAACATGATCCTTTTCCGTTTTCCCGAAATAATAGGCTTGACCCTTATAAAAACAGAATTATGTTGAACTTCACAATATTGCCCGGACAGATGCACTTTTTGGCAACCGCGAATGCATTGCAGTACGAAGAGCGGTGTCCATCGTCCGCCGTTCCGGAGAATCCGGGCCGGCCTCACCCGGTTTATTTTATCAGCCTGTAAATGTCTTTATAGTAGACTATGTTTTTCATTTCATCAAATCCCGCCGTTCCATATATCACAAATACCGGCATCGCTTTATCTAATTTGACAGTAACCGGTTTCTGATCTTTCAGGCAGGATTTAAGAAAACCCGGATTGAGGCGGTCATGCAGCAAAAAGTTACCTAATTCTATGGGCTTTTCGAGGCGGATGCATCCGTGACTGTAATAGCGGAATGATGATTGAAAAGCAGATTTTACATTCGTATCGTGCATGTAAACATCAAAGGGACTGGTCAGATTGAATTTAACTACTCCGAGCGCATTGTCGCAGCCGGTTGACTGGCGGAAACGGTAAGGGAAGTTGGTCTTATTAAATATTGTCCAGGTGAGCTTTTGGGGGTCCAATATCTTCCCCTTATTATCCACCACCTGCATATTCATTAAGTCAACCAAAGCGGGAGATTTTGTAAATAGCGGAAGCAGCTCATTGACCGCAATCTTGCGAGGCACATTCCAATAGGGATAAAGTATCAGGTAATCGCAGTATGCTGCAAATCTCGGCGTTCTGGTTGAAGGTTTTCCAAGTACTACCTTCATCTTTAATTTCAACGTGTCGGATTCATAATACAATAAGGTAGCTGAAGGAATATTGATTAAAATAAACTTTTCCAGCCTGAAATGGTAAATCCATCTAAACAAACTTAGGGTGGTAACCAGGAAATTAATGGTGTCCGGGTGCTGTGTTTGCAATTCATTTAGAAGCTTCTCCTTCAGCAGCAGGTATTCCGGGACCCCCGGTTCCAGGGAGTTTGCCGCTTGTTTCAACAAAATGGCGGATCTTGCTTCAGATAGCTTATGCAGGATATAATTATTATCAGCCTCGGAACACTTAGCTGACACCTCATCAGCATTTACCATACTGCTGATATTCGTTCCCTGATAGACGTCTTTAAAGAAGGCAATGGCAGCATCCGTAAAAATGCTGTCTATCCTCATGGTTATGGATCGGTCGGGTATATTACTGTTTATATAGTTCAACAGTTCGGAGTAATGATACCTACTCCCATCGAGTCCAATACTTACTGCACTGTCAATAACATCTTTAAGCGCGCGTCGCAATAAAAGGGATTGTTCGCTATCTAAAAACCAAAACTGCTTCTGTTGGTTGATCTGGTAGAATTTATTTACCAGGCTGGGATAGATCAACTGAACGGCATTAGTTCCGCTATCGCTAATGGGTAGTTCCGGCGGATAATTCTGGCCAGGGAGGTCATCACTATAAAGTGTGCACAGAAAAAGGCTGACAATCAATTTAATAACTGATTTCATATAGTCATTTCAGTGCCCGGGTGCGGCTTATAATTCAGAAATTCCTGCCGTCGTCGAAGCGGCAGGAATTTATACCAACCGGAGAACCATTATTTTACGGTCACATGTTTAACCGAAATCTTTCTTGAATCCTCCGATTTAGGTAATACCAGGCGCAAAATCCCATTCTCATAGGCAGCCTCGATTTTTTCCTTATTCACGCCTTCCGGCAAAGTAAAGCTCCTGGAAAAAGCAGAATAGCTGTACTCTTTCTTTGTGTACTTTTCATCTTTTTCTTCTTTTTCTTCCCCGGTTTCCGAGCTGATTGTAAGCATATTACCATCCACGTCGATTTTGAAATCTTCCTTTTTTAAACCGGGCGCCGCCATGGATACTTTAAAATCTTTCGTGTTTTCGGTAACATTTACTGCGGGTACCGAAATGGGTTTTCCCCAAAAATTTCCTCCATTTTCAAACCATTCATTCCAGGGTTTAAAAAAATCGTTGAGAACCGCAGGAACAAATTCTCCGGATTTCGCTAATGCTTTAGTTGTCATAAAAACCTCCTTTGTTTAGAATTAAGATAAATTTTGTCAGCACAAATATATTTCTGGTTGAATACCCGGTTTTAGGACTTTAGTCAGCTCAGGGCATGAATTTGATCAGAACGGGTAATTGAGGATCTCCCGGACACCAGCTTATATATTTCAAACCACATCGTGGACAAAATGCTGATTCCTAAACTAAAGACAAAATGTAACGGACGAACGGCCGTCAAACGAAAGAGATTCTGTAAAGGCGAAACCAGGAGCAGGGCCGAAATGAATACCACCGAGATTCCAAGAACCAATGGAACAAGCTGATTTTTGTAACGGATCGTTTCTGCAATTGTTTTCTCAAATGACCGGTTTGCAAAAGTGAGGAAAACATTAGAAAGCAAAATCGTAATAAATACCATTGTCCTCGTGTACTCTACGGTAAAATTTTGCATCATGAAAAAATAATAGAGCGCCAGCAGACCAATGGTTATTACAATCCCCTGAATGATGCTGATGAATAATTCAGCCGAGGAAAAGATATTGGGGGTAGCCTTTCTCGGGCCGGTATTCATGATATTGGACTCAGCAGGCTCCCGTTCGTAAAAAATGGAGCATGTCGGACCCATTATCAATTCCAGAAAAACAATATGGATGGGAGTGAAAATATTGGCATATTTCCATCCCAGTAACAGGGGTAGTGTTACCGTGAGTATTATCGGAATATGAATTGAAATAATATACCGGATCGCCCTTTTCAGGTTGCCATAAATCCTCCTGCCCTGTTCAATGGCATCGGTTATTCTTTCAAGATGGTCATCTGTCAGAATCAGGTCGGCTGCATGTTTGGCTATTTCTGTTCCTTTTTTACCCATGGCGATCCCTATGTGGGCAGATTTCAGCGCAGGTCCGTCATTTACCCCATCTCCGGTCATGGCCACGATGTTGCCTCCGGCTTTCAGGGCATTGATTAGTTTTAGTTTGGCCTCCGGGAACATCCTCGCAAACAGGGCTGTGCGTTGTGCAAATTGCCGTAATTCTATGTCAGACGCCATCATAACCTGGTCTCCGGTTACATCCTGTTCACAATTTATAATGCCCACCTGTCCCGCAATATTTTTTGCGGTTCCAGGGAAATCGCCAGTAAGCAGTTTGACCTGGATGCCGGCCCGGTACCACTGTTCCAACACCTGTCTCACCCCTCTTTTGGGAGGGTCATACAAAGCCAGTAAGCCTTCAAATTTCCAGTTAAAGTCACCTTGTTCCTTTGGATATATTCCATTGTGGGTTGCGCTGCATACCCCAATTACCCGGAATCCGCGGGAAGCCATAGCCTCCATCTTCTGCCTTATGCTGAGGATTTCCGGGTCGCTTATTTTACTTACTTTCAGAATCCTTTCGGGAGCCCCTTTTCCTGCAATTATCCTGGTGCCCCCGTAGTCATATACATGAGTCATCATCGGAGGCTGCCCGCTTAATGGATATTCGTAGATCATTTTGAGTGCAGTCTCACGGGATATATCAATATACATTTCACATGCCTCGACTATGCCCTTTTCCATGGCATCGAAAGGAACGGATTCGCTGGCCAGTCTGGCCCATCGTAATACGTTTTTACCCTGAAGCTGAGGACTCAGCTCCTCCAGTAAATTGTTCTCATAATCATAAATAGTCCTGACCGCCATTTTATTTTCTGTAATCGTGCCGGTTTTGTCTATGCAGATTATATTTACAGCACCCAGATTTTCAATGGTTGAAGGATTTCTGGCAATAATGCCGAGTTTTGCCATATGATAAGCTCCCAGGGCCATAAATGATGAATAGGCTACCGGAATTTCTTCCGGAACAATCGACATCGCCAGGGAAAGGGCAAATAAAAGACTCTGTATGGGTTCGCTATTATTGAGGTAATTCACGACCCAGATTATGACAAAAGCAATTATTCCAAATAACGCCATAAATTTCAGGAAACGATTCAATTGGTGTTGCAATGGCGTTTTCCCGGAAGGCATTATGCTTATTGATTTGCCAAGTTTTCCCAATACGGTGTTATTGCCAATGGCGGTTACCTTTGCATAGCACTTGCCGGAATTGATAATGGTACCCTGGAAGAGCAGATTATGGTTCTCTTTTTCATTTTTCTCCACCGGCAGGGATTCGCCCGAGATGATCGATTCATCTATGGTTAAATCATTTTGCTGAACAACAACCCCATCTGCATTGATCCGGTTGCCCTCTTCCAGTATCATGATATCACCAGGTAAAAGCTCCTCCGTCGCGATAACTTTCTCACGACCATCCCGAATAACAGTTACTTTGGATTCAGTGAATTGTATCAGTGCATTCAAAGCCCTGGAGCTCTTGACCTCCTGATAAAAGGATATGGCAGCAACAAAAATCATTGCAACCAGCATGAGGATACCTTCTTTTGGCTCCCCCAAAATAAAATAGAGCGTGCAGGCAAGCAGCAACATCAGGAACATGGGTTCGGTGACCATCTTCAGCAAAAGGCGCCTGAAATTTCCCGATTCCTCTGTTATGAAGATATTTCTACCGTATTGATTTCGCAATCCCTGGACTTCTGATTCATACAGTCCTTTCAGGTTTACGATTTGAGTGGTTTCCCCTGGCATTTTTTGATTTATCCTTTGGTAAACAGATTATTATTCAGGTATGATCGTCGCTGCTTCGGCGTTCATCACAGATGCGCGATAAAAACAGGGGCATTCGTCTGCCTTAGCAAAAGATCGGCAAGGCTTCTGTGAAACAACATGGACAGACCACTTCGGTGGTAGGATCCGGCTACAATGATGACATCGGCGCCTTCATGGGAAATGATATTGGCAATTTCCTTTTCGGTGCCCTGGAGAACCTGATAGGCAACATGTGCATGATGCCGTTTCATCCACTCTTTCATTAATTTATTGTCGGGCAAATGCAGGTTGGATCTGTCGTCCTTTGCACTCAACACTTTTGTTTCCAGGCTGCTCATTTCAGGCAGAACATAACTGAACATTTTAACAGCCTGGATGGAAGAAGGGCTGCCATCATACAGAAAGATAAGTTTTTTTACCGGTACAAATTTCCTGGGGACGAGCAAAACTGGGCATTGTGCGTCATGCAGGACATTTTTGATAAACCAACCCGGAAGATTATTTTCGATATAGGAAAACGTTTCCCACGCATTTATCACCAGCAAGTCTGCAAAGGCGGTTTCATGCAGCAATTCCTGAAGAGCGTCTTTTTTATCTTTGTGGATGGAATAGTTGATTTTTGCTTTTTGGCAGGAGGACTCGAATTCCATTATGGCCTTATTCATTGTCTCTTTGTCAGCATTTTCAATCGCATCAAAGATACTCTTGCCTGAATCGGACTGCTTCGTAATCGTTGCATAGACCGCATAACCTATCCGGGTAGACTCGCGCAGAAATACGCCCACCAGATGTGCATCATATTCTTTCGCCAGAAAAACGGCGTATTGCAATGTACTTTCAGAAAATCCGAGACTGTCAAAGGCGGCTATGATCTTTTTCATTTTAAGAACATTTAATCGTTTTGTTTACTTTAACTGCCGGCATATTCCGTCTTATCGGTTATCCGCCGGAATCACCGGATCTTAACCCGCGCGGGGCAAACATATTCCTTCCTCAGGCGCCTGAGTATGAACCTCGTCACACCATCTCATGAGAAAGATCATTAAACCGGCCAAACCATTTCATTAAGTTTGACAGGTAATCATTTCTTATGGAATATCATTTCAGTAAAAAAGTTTTTTTTCCTTTCGATAAGGCAATTGAAAGGACTACAGAAGAATTGAAAAAGCAGGGATTTGGTATCATTACATCCATAAATATAAAAAAGACATTTAAAAACAAATTGAACGTGGATTTTCGGAATTATACTATTTTGGGAGCCTGCAATCCGCAATATGCATACGAAGGTTTATTAGAGGAAGATAAGCTGGGTCTTTTTCTTCCGTGCAATGTCGTTGTTCAGGAACATGATAATGCCGAGGTCGAGATATCAGTGATCAACCCGGAAGAAATAGTACACCATATTGATGACCTGAATCTGAAAACCTTCGCCAGCGAAGTGAAAGAATCCCTGCTGGAGGCCCTCCGGAATATTTAAAGCGGTTGGGTGGAAGTTTTCCAATAATAAATTGATCAACTTCAGGATATGTCTTCCGGCGAGTCAAAAACGGCGCTTTCGGGGTATACCGCAAATAACAGGATCAGGCTTGTTCGGGGCGGAAAGGAATATTTCAAACAACTGTATCAGTTAATCGATCAGGCACAGGAATCCATACATCTTCAAATGTATATTTTTACTGACGATGAAACTGGAAAATACGTTGCTGAAAAGCTTATTCTTGCCGCCGGGAGAAATGTCAGCATCTATATTGTAGCGGATGGGTACGCATCCCAGGAAATCTCTCCGCTTTTTATCCGGAAGTTAACAGACGCCGGTATCCATTTTCGCTTTTTTGAACCCATATTTAAAAGCCGGTACTATTATTTCGGACGACGCCTGCATCATAAGCTGGTGGTCACAGACACCAGATATGCTCTGGTCGGGGGCATAAACCTAAGCAATAATTATAACGATATTCCGGGTGAGCCGGCATGGCTGGATTTTGCCTTATATGCAGAAGGGGAAATAGCAAGGGGTCTTTGCGTGCTATGCTGGAAAACATGGAACGCATACCCGGCTCATATGGAACTGACGCCATGTGAAGGGAAACCACTTCAATTTGACATACCAGCTGCAGAGGCCTGCCTGGTAAGGATGCGGCGGAATGACTGGGTGCGGCGAAAAAATGAAATTTCCAGGAGTTATCGCGAGATATTCCGTAAGGCTAACCACCAGATCATTATGGTATCCAGTTATTTTCTGCCTGGCAAGGAATTCAGAAGAAATATCCAGAAGGCCGTTCACCGCGGGGTGACCATAAAACTGATCCTCGCCGGCGCCTCCGATGTATGGATAGCGAAGCAGGCAGAACGTTATATGTATCGCTGGCTATTAAGGAATCAAATTGAGACTTATGAATATCAGCCCAGCATTCTGCATGCAAAAATGGCAATATGTGATGCGAAATGGCTCACGCTGGGTTCTTATAATGTCAATAATATAAGTGCATTTGCGAGCATAGAATTAAACCTGGACGTAAATAACGAACTGTTTACCAGGGCAGTAAAAGAAGAGATTGAAGCAATTATAGTAAAGGATTGCATCCGCTTAACAGAACATGATCTGAATTCGAAAAACACTCTTTTGCGAAGGCTTTGGCAGAGCACCTGTTATGGATCCATCCGTATCTTATTTTATCTTTTTACTTTTTATTTTAAGCAAAGAGAGTAGCTATAATATTGAAAACCAAACTCTATCTCTCCTGCTGCTACCCGGTCTTCCATGAGAACAGGCTCTGTCAGGCACCGGTATTGACAAGTCTCACAAACGCAGATAACCCTGGTCATTGTCAGAACCCCGCTCATTAATGTTCTTTGTAAAGGATTTTGGAATCAGGTTATATCATCAGATTTAAAAGTCTATTGAAATTAATTAACAATTTAAAAATTATCAGTTATGAAAAATGATGCTCAAATTCAAAAAGATGTAATTGCCCAACTCAATTGGGAACCCGTTTTGAATGCAGCCGAAATCGGGGTATCTGTAAAGGAGGGAATCGTTACGCTTAACGGCATTGTTGACACTTATACAAAGAAACTGGCTGCAGAACGCGTGGCCAAGGGGGTTTCGGGTGTCAGGGCGGTTGCCGAGGATATCCAGGTGGGGGTTTCGCCATTCTTTCGCAGAACGGATACAGAGATCGCTGAAGCGGTCTTGAATGCTTTAAAATGGCATACCGCGATTAATGAAGACAAAATTAAAATTAAGGTGGAGGACGGCGTAGTTACCCTTGATGGGCAAGTGGAATGGGATTACCAGCGCAGAGCTGCTAAGACTGCCATTGAGAACCTTTCGGGAATACGCACCATCTACAATTTTATCAGCGTAAAGCCAGCTGCAAATCCCGTTGATATTAAAAAGAAAATAACCGACTCCTTTCACCGTATGGCAAGCGTTGATGCGGAAAAGCTGTCCGTTGATATCATTGGCAGCAAAGCAATCCTGCGCGGCCGGGTTCATTCCATCAAGGAAAAGGAAGACGCCGCAGACGTTGCCTGGGCAGCTCCGGGAATCATGAACGTGGATAACCAGCTAGAAGTCATCGTAGAAGAACTGGTCTTTTAGTGTTGTAAAATGTGAATGATGAATCAATACCCGTCCCTTTTGACGGGTATTGACTTTTTTTCCCTTGTCCTGATCGGTATCAGCATGCGCGCTGATTATTCTCATCAAATATCAGTTGAGCAATAAATATTTTTGAAATAATAATTTTCCAGTGAAAAATATTCTATTAGCCGTAAATGCCGCAAAGCTTGAGATGAATGCTGTAGAATTCGCCTGTTACACAGCGAACCTGAGCCATTCTAAACTAACCGGAGTATTTCTGGAAAATATTCATGAGCCCAGGTTACCCGAGTTAAGGACTTTTCATGGTCTTCCCTTTGTGGAGACAATAATAGCCGATGACATCCCGCAAAACCGAGAAATGGAGAAATCCTTTCAGAATAACATACGGTTATTTAATGAGGCTTGCGTAAACAGAGGAGTATGCAGTTACGCGCACCTCGATAGGGATGCACCCGTGAAGGCAGCAATTGCCGAAAGCCGGTTTGCAGATATGATCATCTTAAATGCAGAGACTTCGTTTAAGTCAGAACCTGAAAATATACCAACAGCCTTTGTGAAGGAGGTTATGGCAAAGTCGGAATGCCCTGTTATTCTTTCGCCTCTCAGCTTTGAGGGCATTGATGAACTTCTGTTTGCTTACGACGGCAGTTTGTCTTCGGTTTTCGCCATTAAACAATTCATCTATCTCTTCCCTGAACTGGAGAACAAAAGAGTAACAATTCTTCATGTGGAAGACGAATCCTCACATCAACCGGAACAGAATCAAATTGAAGGATTAGTTAAAGCACACTACGCCGATGTCAGCTTCCACGTTCTGCAGGGGAAAGCTAAGGATGAACTATTTAGCTATTTGCTGGGAAAGCAAAATACGTTTGTGGTCATGGGCGCTTTTGGCAGGAGCCTGGTTTCGGATTTGTTCAGGCCGAGTGCTGCCGGATTGGTTGTAAGAGTGATTAATCTTCCCATTTTTATTGCACACCATTAACAACCATGATATGAAAGGAATAATTGTGCACAAAGGAAAGTATGGGGCCACCCGCCAATATGCCGAATGGCTGGGCGCTGAACTCAAGCTGCCGGTTCAACCTGCCGATGACCTGACTAAGGAAAAATTGCTTTTATTTGATTATATAATAACGGGAAGCTCTGTTTATGTCGGGAAGTTATTGATAAAAAAATGGCTCAAACAAAATTCAGTTCTTCTCGGGGGCAAAAAGCTTTTTTTGTTCATCGTCTGTGGTACTCCCGAGTCGGAACCTGCGAAACAGCAAGACATAATAAAAAGAAACGTCCCTGCATCGCTCCTGGATTCGCAGAATATCTTTTTTCTGCCCGGAAGGCTCGTTAAACAGAAACTCTCCTGGAAGGATGCCCTGATACTCAGGCTCGGCGGCTGGGTTGAAAAGGATCCTGTCAAAAAAAAGGCCATGTTAAGCGATATTGACGGAGTTAAAATAGAAAATCTTTCCAATATTATAGAATCGGTCAGAAAATTTACCTCCGGCACCGCTAAACTTTCTTCAGCCGAGGCGCTTTAGTACGATGAGGACAATATCGCAGCGATTGCAGAATAACAGGCACAGCTTCATTTCTTATTAAAATTTATAAGTATGGCTTATAACAATTCTTCTTTCAGTAACGGGATATTCTGGTGGATAAGTTCAATTATACTTATTTCCTTCTTTATTGGCCTCTTTCTCATTGAAAGAAACAGGAAAATAAAGTAAAGCGGAAGATACCACAGAATACCTCCCGGCATCGGCCAAATGCAATGGCTCCATTTCATACTATGTTGGTGCTATAATCAGATACGGAAACCAGAGTACGAATTGAATCACAATTGTGGGTGACTTAGATCATATCCCCCCCGATAAATCCGCGATAATTTTATTAACCTCAACCTAGTCAATAAATCAGAATAAATAATAGATATCAAGAACAACTAAAAAGCGGAAAGAATGATCTCTTTAAAAATCAAACTATCAGACTGTAAATAATATGAACGCTGTTCAAACAAACAAAAATCCCCTTCTTTCGGCAATCTCGATCTTCCTGCTGGGCTTATTTTCTGTCTGCGGCGCCAGCGCAGTGGCACAGGCGATAAAAATCTTGTCCATCGAGAACGCCTACCTGCTAGCCAGAACAAATTACCCGCTGATCAGGCAAAAAGACCTGACCAGTTTAATTTGTTCAGCGGCTTGTATACACCCATTGAAAGCATGCCTGAATGGGCTCAGTTCATTACCAGGCTAAATCCTGTATCATATTTTATTCAGGTCATGAGAATGGTTATGCTCAAAGGCAGCGGGCTGGCGGACATAAAAACACAGATTCTGGCATTGCTTGGCTTTGCATTCGTATTCAATGGATGGGCCATCTTGAACTATAAAAAAAGAAGTATTTAATGACCCGAATTGGGAACCACACAATGGAAAAAGCGTCAGAAAGCCTGCTAAATGAGATTTAACAGTCCCAGATCTCATATAACTGAGTCAAATTTCAATTTCGGCAATTCTATATTTACCTGCCTTTTGATTTCATCCTTTCTATGTTGCCACTGGGTTCTGATGTTGAGCAGCCATGTGCGCTCGCTTTCATTATTTATATATATCAAGTCGGAATCTAATTGAACAATTCCCATCAAAATGTCCCGAAAATCCCCAAGCAAATCAACAATTTTGCGTATATCCTTTCTGGTTGGAAAAGCTGGAGACAGGGTCAGATCCGCTTTGATATATGACCAACAATATAACAGGTCCTTTAATGATTTTCGAAGCATATGCAGCGATTCTTCTGAAAGGATTTCCTCATTTGCTAATTGCTGAAGTCTGTTTCCTGTCAATTTAATAAATTTATCAATCCCCGGATTTCCTATTTTTTTGGGAACCGCTCCGGTGATACGTTGCATTTCTTTCTGGAGCGCCTTTTTATTTATTAGCAAAGTTTCCGCCTTAATCATTTTCCCGGCTTCCTTTGCATTCAGGAGATTCAAATAAGTTCTGCACATGCCGCCCTCACCATCCTCTGCGATTGCGGCGCTGATATTTTGCTGCTGTAATTGCAGGCTTCGGATTGCACCCAAAACCCGGTATAAGTCCTTCAAGTGTTTGGGAAGCGCCGGCTTTTTCCCTTCGATGCGGTCAGTCCCCACCAACCGCAGGAGCGCCCTTAACTTTTTGGTCTCCGTCCTGAATACGTGAATATCGTCTGCTTCAAAATATCTGTGAATTTTTCGTGAAAGTCTCTTAATATCTTTTAATCTTTTTATTACATCCGTATTTACTTTTAGCTTTTCCATACTTTTCCAATTAATACACCGGTTTAAACTCTATCGAGAGACTTTCATCTGCTTTTCAATCCGGCGGGACGCGACCACAAATTCCATTTTGTTCATTTTCGCAGCAAGCCAAATGGGGCTTCAGAACTTTGTAGATATGGATTGTTTTTTTATTCAAATAACTTCCGTAAATATATTGCACGATAGACTGCCCGCATTTTGTTAAGTGTTTGAATCTTTGTAGTGGCCTTTTTGGTCCCATCACAAATACAGGCAGGGAATATGCTTTCACTAAAATGGAAACTTCTTTATCAGCGCGATGGAGAAATTGATCTGACGCCTGCTTTCCATTGTTAACCGTGGCATCGGATACCCTTTCTGTTGCTTCAGTTTTGACGAGTGTAAATACAGATGACCTGCAGAGATACATTTTAAAGGATGCAGCATGCAGTATAAGCACTAAATATCTGATGCTCAATTTTTTGCTATGCGCCAGGTCCCGGATCTCAAATGATTCGTCAATTATAATTTTGTCTTCCACATTAATATCAAGATAAAAAATCTTTTCCACCGCAGTAGAAACATAAATGGCAACGCCTTTTTTTTCAGCATCATATTTCAACCCGGATAGATGGCGAAGCTTTTTTATAACAGGAATGACCAGGTTTGCCGGATAATTTGCCATGAGTTCCCTTTCAGCCTTTTCCAGCGCAATTTTCAATTTATAATCCAGATTTCTTTTTAGGTCTATTTTTTGATCAAAAGACTGAATGATGGAAACTGCCGGCCTGTACTTCGGCAGTCCGACTGCCACATGTTCTCTTTTTAGCGCGACGGAATTCATGACCGGAAGGTTTAATTATGAAGATATGATTCGCAATTTGTTAGTATGCTGATCAAAATCACACAGTTTTTTGATTGTACTCAGTAACCATCAGCTGCGGAATGCTAGTTTTATGTAAATTCTGATTATGGAAAAGATACTCCTTGCTATTGATGCGCTGGTGCCTAATGAGAATGCATTGAAATTCGCCTGCTATTTGGCGCATTTAACAAAATCCAAAATTACCGCTGTCTTTTTGGAGAATCTGCAGGATGAGGTTCGCCCGGTGCAGAAAGACCTCCAGGGCAGGGCTATAATGTTTTCGGACAGGGAAGATGCTGCGGCAAATATTGCCAGAACGGCGAGGATTGAGCAAAATATTTCCGCATTTAAAGACCAATGTTTGAATAGCGGGGTTAGTTTCATTGTACACAGGGACCGGGGCTTGCCGGCCCGCGATCTTATCAAAGAAAGCAGATTTGCTGATGTGCTGGTGATAGATGCAGGAACTTCCTTTAAAAAGCGGTTTCAAGATAGCCCAACCGGATTTGCCCGGGATATTCTTCAAAAGGCCGAGTGCCCTGTCATTATTTCTCCTGAGCGATTTGAGGAGTTGAACGAAATAATATTTGCCTATAATGGCTCTGCATCGGCGGCATTTGCCATTAAACAGTTCACGTATCTTTTCTCCCAGCTACAGGATAAAAAAGTCACCATTCTTCAGGTAAATGAAACCGGGGAATGGCATGATCCGGATAAACACAGATTTAACGAATGGCTGAAGGACCACTATACAAACCTGCATTTTGAAGCCATAAAAGGAAAAACCGATGAAGGATTGTTTGATCTGCTTTTTAACCGGAAGAATATGTTCCTGGTTATGGGTGCTTATGGAAGGAATGCTTTATCCCGGTTCTTCATCGGAAGTCACGCTGATCCGCTGATCAGGTCAATTACCCAGCCAATTTTTATAGCTCATTTGTGAATTATAAAAAACCCCGCCAGAACTTGACGAGGCTTCGGTTTGAAGGGCAGGGCTTTAATTACGGGAAACATACCTGCGTTTATATTATCTTATCCCACAAAAATAATGTTCCCGTTAAACTAAATTTAGGATGCTGATCAGTATTGCCGGTGATGTTAGTCAGCCAATCTTTTGCGGGCTTTCCACTTCAGATGGGAGTATACTTCATCTTTTTATTTTCTGTGTTAAATAGTTTACCGGTCTCAACAACAAAGAATGGCATAGAGGAGATAACCAGGCAGAAAGCCAGCTCGCTTACGGTTAAAGGCTGCGTTTTAAAAATTGTATTAAAGAAAGAATTGTAAATCAGGGCCATTTGGACAATAAATGAGCCAGCAACAACAAACAATAATGCGGGATTGGAGAAAGCGCCCAGACGGAAGAAAGACAGCTTCTCGGACCTCATAGCCAGTGCCAGGAATAATTGACCCACACAAAGTATCGTGAAGACCATCGTTTGCCAGTGTGTGTCTTTAAGCCGGATCGCAAAAGCCTGTGTTCCCAGTGTCAGGAGGCCAAAGAACAAGCCTATCCACAGGATACGCAAACCCAATCTGTCAGCAAAAATGCTCTGATCAGGGGCTCGCGGCGGACGGTGCATGGTATTTCTTTCGGCTCGCTCGGCACTAAGGGCCAGGCCAGGCAGGCTGTCGGTGACTAAATTAATCCATAAGATCTGTAGCGGAAGCAATGGGATGGGCAAAGAAAGAAGAGGAGCCAGGAAAATAACCCATATTTCTGCGGAATTGCCAATGAGGATATAGCAAATGAATTTTCTGATATTATCAAAAATCCTTCTGCCTTCCTTTACCGCCTTTACAATGGTCGCGAAATTATCATCCAATAAAATCAATTGGGCAGCTTCTTTGGATACGTCTGTGCCGGTAATGCCCATGGCAACTCCGATGTCTGCACGTTTTAACGCAGGCGCATCATTTACGCCATCGCCGGTCATGGCAACATACTCCCCATTTTTCTGCAATGCCTTTACTATATTCAATTTCTGTTCCGGTGACACCCGGGCATATACCTTAACGTGCACAACGGCTTCACGCATTTGCTGTTCGCTCATAACTTTCATCTCGGATCCGGTAAGAACGCGGTCATCCTTCGTATCCAGAATGTCCAGGCGTTTGGCGATGGTAGTGGCTGTAACAGGATGATCGCCCGTTATCATAATCGTTCTGATGCCGGCGGTTTTGCATTCATGGACAGCCTGAATTGCCTCGCGGCGGGGCGGATCAATAATTCCTGCGATACCAGCCAATTGCAAATGACTCTCTATGATTTCCGGTGTAATAGCGAATGGTAACGTATCGAATTCCCGGCTAGCGAATGCCAGTACACGGAATCCCGCTGACAGCATTTTATTCAGCTCGGACTCGAGCCTGGCAATATCGGATCCATCCTCCGACCTGCTGAAAAGTATCTCCGCCGCCCCTTTCGTGTAGGCAATATATTTCGTACCATACCGGTGAATGGTGGTCATGCATTTTCTGTCTGAGTCAAAAGGGATTTCCGCCACCCGCGGATATAACTTTTCAAGATCTGATTTATTGTACCCTTTGGCGTGTGCAAATTCGTACAATCCGATTTCAGTCGGGTCGCCAAGGATACGACCTTTTTCATCCAGATAAACATCATTATTAAGGGCCATGCCACGCAGCATCTGTTTATAATCATCCTCCAAATCAAATTCGGCGACATCGCTGTTTTGATTCAGGGAAAAATGTCTTCCGGCAATTTCTTCAACGGTCATCTTGTTGACCGTCAATGTTCCTGTTTTGTCTGTGCAGATATACGTGACCGACCCCAGGGTTTCCACTGCTGACAGTTTTCTGATCAGCGCATTCTTTTTTGCCATTTTCTTTGCCCCGTTTGCCAGCGCTATGGTGATAACAGCAGGAAGCGCTTCCGGGACGGCCGCTACCGCCAGCGATAGAGCAGTAAGCAGCATGATGGTTACGGTCTCTCCGCGCAGGTATCCGATTAAAAAAATGACGGCGCATACGGACAGAATGATATACGCAAGATTCTTCGCAAGATCTGCCATCTTTTTCTGCAATGCGGTTTGTGCACCGGGTTCCTGAATCAGGGCGGCAATTTCCCCAAGCTCTGTTTTCATTCCGGTACCCACAACAATACCTTTGCCGCGCCCGTTGGTAATATAAGTGCCCTTGAGCGCCATGTTACTGTAGTCTCCTGGACCCAGGTCGTAAGAATTCAGAATGCGGGTATTCTTTTCAACCACTTCCGATTCGCCGGTGAGTGCCGATTCATTCAGTTTTAGTTGAATAGTCTCAGTTAGACGCACGTCCGCAGGCACAATGTCTCCGGCTTCGAGCCAAATAATATCGCCCGGAACCAAATACCTTGAAGAGAGGGTGGTCAGGATATTATTTCTGATCACCCGGGCATTTGAATCAGCCATATTTTTCAAAACTTCCATAGCCTTTTCCGCCCGGTATTCCTGAACAAATCCTACAATCGCATTCAAAATAACAATGGCAATAATAACCAGCGTGTCCACCATATCGCCTACGATGGCCGAAACGACCGCCGCGCCAATCAGCGCGATAATCATGAAATTCTTAAACTGGTAGAGGAACAGCAGCCCGGCTGATTTTTTTTTGCCTTCGGTTATTTCATTGTAGCCGTATTCTTTAAGTCTTTTTTCCGCTTCCGGCGTGGTTAATCCTCCGATGGAACTATCGGTTGTTTCTAATATAGTGGCTATATCTTGGAGATGCCAGCCTGTCGTCATGCGGTTATTATTTTCTGCTGATCAATAAGTTGATGGGTTTCCACTCTTCAATATGGTCGCTAATAATTTTTGCAATCGCTACAAAGGGGATGAACAACACCATGCCTGCCACTCCCCAGATAATTCCTCCCAGTATGATAGACACCAGCATAGCCAGGGTACTCACTTCCAGCTGGCTGCCTACTACCTTCGGAAAAATGACATTGGCCTCCAAATACTGAACGAAACTAAAGATGGCTATTACGCCCAATGGGTACCAGAAATTTCCGGTTTGCATCCAGATAACCGATATAGGCAATAAAGCGCTGATGGTAATTCCGATATACGGGATGATGGTCATAATGGCGCACAACATGCCGTATAAGATGGCATGCTTTACGCCTAATGCCAGTAGCCCAATGCTGTTGAGTATGCCCACAATAACATAAACCATAATCATCCCCTTGATATAATTAAAATAGGTATGAATGGTGATCAGCAGGATCTTGTCGAGGTTCTGCCTGTGCCTCTCAGGCAAGATCGACCTTAAAAATTCAACCAATACCTTCCGTCGACTCATGATTAATGCTGTGAAGATGGGTATCAGCAGAGCTACAAAAAAGCTGTTAATAATCATCTGAATGGTTGAGGATAATTTGCTTCCGAACATACCCGTCAATTTATCAGTCCAATTATTCAGTGTTGCTGCTGTTATGCCCAGATTGTCCAGCAACCAGGCATTCAAATGCCCTGAGGTTTCTTTAATCATACGCACAATCAGGGGCGTATCGCCTCTGAATACGTTGAGCTGCCAGATAAGCAGGGCAACCAACAGGGAAATGAGCAGGGTTACAATCAGTATACAAACCCCGATAGCGAGCGATTTATTCCACCCACGGCGTTCTAGCCATTTACTGATTGGATGCATAATCATAGCAATCAACAAACCGAAGAACAGCGGAATAAAGAGCGTTTTACCAAAAAACATAATAATCGCCGCCGTGAGCGTCAGTAACGAATATTTTAACATGAGCGAACCTGGCGAATTATGCATAACGATTTTGTTTTTTTAATCCAAAGGATATTAAACCGAACAGCCTTCCCGACATCAGAAGATTCTGCCTAAGCTATTATATGTAACGGTCCCCGGCATGAGATTTAAGGAGAAAATTGTCTGGAAAAAACATTTTATTACGTCTTTTGTTCCTTATGAAACGATAGCAGCGGAATCGTTGTGGTGAATGATACCTTTTCGGTCTTGCTTGGAAATGCAATTCTTTGAAAAAAACTTCTGTGCTGGTTAGTAAACATAATAATCAGGGAAGGCTTTAACCTCTTAATCTGTTTTTGCAGATTTGTAAGCAGGGATTGCCCTGTCTGGCTTTTGTCTATTTCTAAATCTATGTTCTTGTAAAATTTGCCTTTAAACTGATTGTTAATTGTTTTACCATCAGCTAACACGTCATTCGACCGGCTTAAATGCAGCACGTTTATTTTTGCTCCCAGCGGCCGGGCAAAAGCTGCTACTTTTCTTAATTCCTCCTTGTAATTTCGAAAATCAGTTGCATACAGTATGCGTTTAATGGAATTTGCCCGGTAATTTCCCGGTACGGTGATTACCGGTACAGGAGACTTGGTTGTCAGGTTTCCGGTAGTGGTGCCCAGTAATTTATCCAACTTTCCCGCACCTCGCGTTGCGATACATATGAAGTCTATGCCTTTATAATTCCTGCAAAAGTCCATGATGCCTATATCGGCCGAAAGGCCGTTTTTTACAACGCATGAGTATTTCGCCGGATTTATATTTGTTGATTTATACAAGGCCTGAACAAATTTGTGAAGCCTGCGTGTTTTGTCTTCGGCTTCCATGTCCACATTTATATTAAAGTCCGCATCAGTCCATTGAGGGAGGCGGTTAACATGGAAAATATGGATAAATATAATTTCTAATTTCTGTTGGGCAGACCATCGCAAAGCAAACCGGAGTCCCGCCTTTGAGTTGATGGAAAAATCTGTGGGTGCCAGTATTTTAAGCATAAGATTTTGTTGACAATGATGAGTACGCCCTGCCGCTAAGCCTTTATATTTTGTCAAACGTAAATAATTAACCGGTGCCTGCATCTGATTTAAGTCAGCCCCAAGGATGACTTATAGGGCTGCCCGCAATCTACTGAAGGGTTTACAGGGCCGATATTTGAAGAGCGAGATATATAGTCGCAAACCCGGCAAGGGTTACAAGTATGCTCCATCGGGAGTACACTTCGAGGCTTTCGGGTAGCAGGTCGCTGGAGCCCATGTATAAGAAGAAACCGCAAAAAAGCGCCAACACCAATGAAAAAGCGGGAATCGGCAGGTTGAATAAATAGGTTGACATTATTCCCGCCACCGGGGCTATGGAATTGGCCAATAGCCATTTATAAGCGCTGCGGGTACTCCTGTTGTTTTTGGAAATAGCAATAACGGTATTTATGCCATCCGAAAAATTGTGAGCGATTACTCCTGTCGCGATGATTATTCCCATAGACGGAGTGGTTTGATACGCTAATCCTATTATAACGCCATCAAAAAAGCTATGAACAGAAAAACTACCTGCCCCGAGCCAGGCTCTCACTTTCAACCCGGACACATTAATATGTTTATGTAATAGTGCGAATCTGTCCAATAACATGTAAACGATGAACCCTAACGTGACCACGGAAGTGATCATTTCAGGACTGTATCCTCCGCGTCCGGGGCCGAGAGCTTGGGGTAACATGTCAAGAAGGCTCATTCCTATGACAGCACCCGCGCTGAAAGCCATAAAAAGCCGGTAATGACTTTTAAAACGCAGGGCAAGAAGTCCCCCCGCCACGGGAGAAATAAATGTCATAAGCGTTATTAAAATGATCATGGTCTCCCATTTAGTTCGAACACAGGTCTTTAAGATTACAGATGTCGAGGTCTGAAAAATATGACCCAATACTAATCTTCAGATTCGGATAATGCCGGATCAGGTCAATCCATCGTCAAAACTGCGGCCCCCCGGATACGGCCGGCACGTAGACTATCCAGGGCTTCATTCGCCTGATGCAAATGAAACAACTGAGTTTCAGTTTGGATGGGCACCTGTGATATCAGCTTCAAAAAGCTTTCTGCATCTTTTCGTGTGAGATTGGCGACTGATCTGATTACTCTCTCCTCCCATAACAAACGGTAGGGAAACGAAGGTATATCACTCATGTGAATGCCGCCACAAACAATTATACCTCCTTTGTCTGTATCCAATAATGCCTTGGGAACCAGGCTGCCTACCGGCGCGAATAGGATTGCGGCGTCCAGCTTTTCCGGCGGGGTTTGTAACGAATCGCCCGCCCAAACGGCCCCAAGCTTTATCGCAAATTCCTGCGAAACCAAATCTCCCTTCCGGGTGAATGCATAAATCTTTTTGCCCTGCTGAACTGCAACCTGTATCAGAATATGCGCGGCCGCCCCAAATCCGTAAATTCCTATCTTTTCTGACTGGTCATCAATCATATTATATGCCCGGTACCCGATAAGCCCGGCGCAAAGCAAGGGCGCTCCGGATGAATTCGCATATTGCACGGGAAGAGGAAAACAGTACTGATGGTGAGCTACCGTGTATTCTGCATATCCTCCATCCAGGGTATATCCTGTAAAAGCTGCCTGTTCACACAGGTTTTCCTGACCCTTTAAGCAAAATCTGCATTTACCGCAGGTATAGCCCAGCCAGGGAATACCAACCAATTCCCCTTCTTTTAAATTTGTCACCTCAGTGCCGGTTTTCATAACCATACCCACAATTTCGTGTCCGGGAATCAGTGGCAGTTTTGGATGCTTAAGTTCCCCGTCAACAATGTGAAGGTCCGTACGACATACGCCACAGGCGATGACTTTTACCAATACCTGGACGGCTGTGGGAACCGGCAGGGCGACAGCTTTAGGAACAAGCGGCTTTCCCGGCTCGGTCAATACCATTGCTTGCATTAGATCCGGCATTTTCATGTAATATCTAATTTAGAAAGGTTATCAGGCATTTGATCAGTCAGCAGGCATTTGGCAAAACTACGGGGCCGCCGGCTTTTTGAGCCTGATCTTAGTCATCATTTCGGACAGGTCCGAATCATGATTAAAATCACAAGCTGAAAAGCTTGAGGTCATACAGATCGGACGTTGGCCCTGGATATCTTTGGGCACAACTAATTTTATGCAGATAAAGCAAAATTTGGGTATCGCAGACCGGACGATCAGGCTCATCGCAGGCATTGTACTTATCGAAATAGCCATGAGTAAGCATTTGGAAAATCCCGCTTTTATCATTTCCTGGATTTTTGCCATCGTCCTGCTCCTCACAGCAACCTTCGGCTATTGTCCCATATATGGGTTATTTGGGATCCGGACCATATCCGGAAAGAATAAAACAGACTGAAATTTTGTAAAATGACGATTGGCTATATTTATAAAGAACGCATGTATTGGGTCAGCCAGATTCAATCTGTCCGCAATGAACTGGAAAGGATTAAGGCGGAATTGAGGCTGAATTTGGGGGAAGACATTGAGACCGGTCCAAAAAATAAATTTATGGAAGACATTGCTGTACTTTCCAGGAGCCTGGATACGACGGAGTTCGTGCTTTTGGCAAGCCTGAATAATGGAACCACATACTGGGCGGGTAATAACCATACCTATGATACCCCCAGGACCACTCCCTGTGAAAATGATTTGTTTGACCGCATGAAGAATATTTATGACGCCCATATAGAATTGCACCGGGCTCTGGCCAGGTTTTTATCCGGTCAGGAGGTATGCAAATAATGCCGACCTGAACCTGCTCGCCGGATTTTTTTTGGCACACCGATATTCAGGATCTTCGCATAACCAACCCTTGGAGTATATCTTGTATGCATATCGCAAATACAAGCGGTAATAATCCTGACATATCTGATTAAAATCAGTTCTTTCCCTGCAATAGATCAGGCACTTACTATTCACCCGCGCATATTTTTGTTTTTAAATAATCATAGTGAAATCAATCAACAACCTTCCGGAGGATCAGTTATCCAACGAAGAATTTGACCGGCAATTCAGACCTAAAGGGGCCATGGCCTTTTTCATATTATTAATTATTCTTGGGATAACTATATGGTACGGGGTCTATTTTTTAATGCTTAAACGAGTCTAAACCATTTTTATGTCTGCTATAGATAAATCAGAAAAGAAGGTTCTCCTCGTAACCGGATCCGTACTCTCCCTTTTCATATTTTCCATTCTTTATGCCAGGGGAAGAAATAATGACCTTCCCGAATGTCTGCCCTTCAATAAAACCTATCTGGAGCCTAAGGTTACGCGGCTGGATAAGGAAACGTATCAGGTTTATGCGGTCGCCCAAATGTGGCAGTTTCAGCCATCGCAAATAGTAGTACCCGTTGGAAGTGAAGTTGATTTTTTTGTCACTTCCAAAGATGTCGTCCATGGATTTAATATTACGGAAAAGAATGTAAACATGATGGCCATCTACGGGAATATCAATAAAACCACCGTGAAGTTTGAGAAGCCCGGTATATACAAAATTATCTGCCACGAATATTGCGGCATCGGGCATCAGGGCATGCAGGCCGAGGTAATTGTAAACTACCCTCCGGGTACCATAAATAACAAAAACCAATAAATCCGGATTATGCAGATCTCCAAATCATTAAAGCGGTTAATCTACTGGGAGCTTGGGATTCCCATTAGTCTGTTAACCATCGGCATTTATCATGGTCTGATGCAAACAGTCTACCGCTCGGGCGTGATCCATCAATCTCAATTCGCACACCTGGACTATTATCAGGGTCTCACACTGCACGGCGTAATCAATGCGGTTGTATTGACGTCATTTTTTGCGGTGGCCTTCGGCCATGCAACGCTTACCTTTTATTTTAAGAAAGAACCAAACAGGAAAGTGGCGTGGCTCAGTTTCTGGCTCATGACCACCGGCACGCTGATGGCTGCCTGGGCAATGCTTTCGGGTAAGGCTTCGGTTCTTTATACATTCTATCCACCCCTGAAAGCGCATCCTTTATTTTATCTGGGCGCCGCCCTTCTCCTGGTGGGTTCCTGGATACCCCTGTTTGATTGGGCTGGAATGTATATGCGGTGGAAAAAAGAAAATAAAGAAGTAAAGACGCCTTTAGCGGTTTTAGGCACACTGGTAAATTTTACCATCTGGTTTGTATGCACCCTGGCCGTTGCCTATGAAGTATTGGTCCTCCTGCTGCCATGGGCTATGGGATGGAAACAAACGATAAATGTTACTCTTGCCAGAACCTTATTCTGGTTCTTCGGACACGCACTGGTTTATTTCTGGTTACTCCCTGCTTACATCATGTATTATACTATGCTTCCCAAACTGGCGGGGGGAAAATTGTATTCTGACCTGGCCGGACGAATCGCCTTATTTCTCTTTCTCATCCTTTCCGTGCCGGTAGGAGTTCATCACCAGTTCAGTGACCCCTCCATTCCTAAAGGCGTGAAATTGTTCCAGGGTTTATTAACCTTCGGCGTCGTGCTTCCAAGTTTTATTACAGCCTTTACCATTGCTGCATCCCTGGAATATGCGGGACGCCGGCGCGGAGCGAAAGGACTGCTGGGATTCTTTAAAAAACTGCCCTACCTGGATCCGGACCAGTTTTTATTTGCCTATTTGATTTGCGGATTATTTCTTTTCATTTTTGGCGGCCTCACCGGAATCGTGAATGCATCAGGTCCGTTAAATGCTGTAATACACAATACGGCATGGCTTCCCGGTCATTTTCACATGACCGTTGCCGGGCCTGTCTTCCTGAGCATCATCGGCATGAGTACCTACCTGTATTCAACCAATTCCGGCAAAAGGATATTCCTGCCCCAGGTCAACGTGATCATCCCTTATTTATGGACAATCGGCATTCTCATATTCTCTACCGGGTTATCCTGGGGTGGTTTGATCGGAGAGCCCAGAAGAACTAATTTGGGAATGACCTATTTAAATCCGAAAAATGAATTATTTACTCCCGAATGGGTGCCCACCACCCTGCTGGCCCTGGCAGGCGGCATCATCATGACGATCGCGGCCCTGTTGTTTTTTGTCGTATTCTTCGGGACCATGTTTGGCAGAAAAAAAGATGAACCAAAACTGGATTTACCCGTCAGTGAAGCCCTGCACGATGAAAAGCGCATTGCCCTGTTTGATACTTTCAAACCCTGGCTGGTTACCATGGCTATTATCCTGGTGATATCCTACGTTCCGGCATTCCTGAGTGCAGCCAATAATCCTGCTGCGGGTGCACCGGCTTTTGCGCCTGACAACCCCGTTCCGGTTCAGCCGGTTCCTTCGGACAGGCCGGCAGCGGGATCTCCAAAAACATCAGTAACGGCAGAGAACAAATGAAAAAGATAACAACGCTTTGGCTGTTTGTTGCCGTCGTGGTCATTGTTCCGCTGAGTGTATTTGCGGTTGTAAAATGGTATGAGCAACACGTTGAGAATTTACCGGTTCTCGGTCCCGAAAATCATCGGATAGGGCGTTTTCAATTCACCGATCAATACGATAATACCATCAGTGAGGATTCCTGGAAGAATAAGGTGGTTGTCGCAAATTTTTTCTTTACTCATTGCATGTCAGTTTGCCCTAAAATGATGTATCAGTTAAAAAGAGTGCAGGCTTACGGAGACAGGAAGCTGGTGATTAATTCCTTCAGTGTGGATCCTGAACGGGACAGCGCAGGCCAATTAAAAGTTTATTCCGAACGGCTGGGCGTCGGCAGCAACTGGTCGCTGCTTACAGGCGATAAAAAGGAATTATACCGTTTTGCCCGAAAAGAGCTGCTGGTTTCTGCAACGGATGGTGATGGGGGCCCTGATGATTTTATTCACAGCGACAATCTGATTTTAATCGACAAACAAAAAAGAATCAGGGGCTTCTACGAGGGTACCGATAAAGACGATGTGGACAGGCTGATACAGGACATCAAAAAATTGAGCAATTAGCCAAAATTAAATTAGAAACAATTTGAAATATAATACGATGAAACCGATATTCATTTTAATTTTTCTTATGCTTGCCAATACTATCTGCTCCGTTGCCGCTCCTCCGGCAGATGCGGGAAAGATCATTTTTTCTTCCCGGTGTGCCGGATGTCATAATATAAACAAAGTAGTAACCGGACCTGCTCTGGCAGGCATTGACCAAAGACGTCCTATGGATTGGATCATCAAATTTGTCCATTCTTCCCAGACTGTGATTAAGGGCGGCGATCCCTATGCTGTTGCCCTGTATGACAAATTCAACAAAATACCTATGCCTGATCATCCTGATCTTACCAGCAGTGATATTAACGGTATTATAGACTACATTAAATCTTCAGCAATTACCGGCAGTGCAAGTGAGACTGCTCCCTTCAGGCCTGAAAAGATCCACCCGGCTTATTTGCCCTTGTCCTTAAATACGTTAAACAATTGGGGGTTCGCCGGCGCCTATCTGATCCTGGTATTCCTGCTGATCGGAGCATTGCTGGCCCTTGTCAAGGTAAAAAGTATTCAGCGTAAGATGAGCGGAAAAGGCTGAGACACCCGCTCCCGCATTTTTGCAGACAGATCTTCGCGGTGCATGGGGTGAGCAATATCAATTAAGGCTTTTGCGCGTTCTGTCAGGGTTTTGCCGTACAAATAGGCAATCCCGTATTCCGTGACAACATAGTGGACGTGGGCCCGGGTAGTTACCACGCCGGCGCCGGGTTTCAGCATCGAAACAATTTTGCTCTCGCCTTTACTGGTTGTGGAAGGCAGGGCAATGATGGGTTTCCCACCCTGCGATAATGAAGCGCCGCGCATAAAATCCATTTGGCCGCCTACGCCTGAATACATTTTTGGCCCGATGGAATCGGCACAGATCTGCCCCGTAATATCCACTTCCAAAGCACTGTTGATCGCCGTCACTTTAGGATTCTGCCGGATAACATGGGTGTCGTTCACGTAGCCAATATCCAGCATTTCAATGAGGGGATTATCATGTACGAACTGATACAGCCGTTTTGTCCCCAGCATAAAACTGGAAACGATTTTATATCGATGCTTTTTCTTCAGTTCACCGGTAATCACACCCGCCTGAATCAGATCGATGACCCCATCGGAGAACATTTCTGTATGGATCCCGAGCTTTTTATGTCCGCCGAGCATGCTGAGAACGGCGTTGGGAATCTTGCCGATACCCATTTGCAGGGTGGCGCCGTCTTCAATCAGGGATGCCACGTGCCGGCCAATGGAACAGGTCAATGCATCCGCCTCCTCTATTTTCACTTCAGGGATTTCGTCGTCCACTTCCACCAGGGTGCTGATTTTGCTTTTATGGATAAATCCGCCACCATGCGTTCTGGGCATATTGGGATTGACCTGGGCAATGATGCAGCGGGCTGTTTCTAAAACCGCCGGCGCAATATCCACCGATACACCGAGGGAGCAAAACCCATGTTCATCAGGGGGAGACACCTGGATCAGCGCAAAATCAATTTTTATTTCCCCGCTTCTGAATAAAGCCGGGATTTCACTTAAGAATACCGGAATATAGTCTGCCCTTCCTTCCTGGACGGCCTTACGAAGATTTGCCCCGATAAAGAAACATTTTACCCTGAATACATCTTCCATGCCGCTTGCCGCATAAGGGGCCTCTCCCTCCGTGTGCATTTGATAAATACTAATGTTTTTCAATTCACTGGCCCTCGCAGCCAGTGCCTTGATCAACTGCTGCGGAGCAGCAGCGGCGGTTTGAATGAACAAATTGCTTCCGGAACTGATCTGCCGGACAGCCTGTGCTGATGTTAAATACATAATGGGAGGATATGGACTCAAGCGGATGGTTAAACGTTATGGGCAATAAATACCGGTATCGAGCTTTTTCTGATGATCTGTTCTACGAAACTCGGCTTGAATAACATGGATGTTCCCGACCTGGAAAAGGAGCCGGCAACCAACAGTGTAGACTTTTTATTCTGAAGCCATTCACGAAAAGACTGGTCGGCCTGAAAGTGCAGTTTGGTAATATTTCCGGAATCAAAATGAGCATTCGAATACTCTTTCAACAGATCCATGTCGGGAATATCGTCCGTTTCGTCGTCTTTTACATAGACGAACTCAACAGGCAATTCGTCAAACAGGGAAAAGAGATGACTAAACTGTTTCAGCGCGAATGCGCTCTCTTTTTTGCCATCGTAGGCCACCACGATACGCTCAACAGATGAAAAACTTTCAGGAATGATCATTACAGGGCATTCGGCTATCCGAAGCGCTTCTTCCATAAATGAATTGGGCTGATCCTGAAGAATTTCTTTGCAAAACAACTGTTCGCTGATCAGCGCCAGATCGGCAAAACGGGTTTCTTTGATAAACTGTTCCTGATCCCAGCCGTTTTCATACTCTTCGATCTTGTGCCGGATACCATAGGATTCACATTCATGAATAAATCTCTCCCTGCTTCTGATGATGGATTGCTTTTCTTCTTCCACCAGCCGAACATAGGGCGCGGCAAAAGAACTATAAACCGGGGAACTTAGCTGCCGGATGGCTATTCCGGTAAAAAACATTCCTTTCAGGGTCACGGGTTCACTCACCTGCAGCGATTTGATGAATTTAAATGCGCCTTCCGGAAAATGATCCCCGTCGCAGGCAAAAAGTATTTTTTTCATAAAAAAATATTTAAAATGATCAGATGATTTATTCGTTGCTCAGAATCACTTTCAGGCTTTTTTCCTTTGCTGCATGCCCGAAAGTTTCATAGGCCTCTATGATATTACTTAATTTAAAATGATGGGTTATCAGCTTTTCCGGCTGGAGCTTTCCGGAACTTACGGTTTTTAGCAACATGGGCGTTGTGACCGTATCGACAAGTCTTGTGGTGATGGTAATATTCTGTGCCCATAGTTTTTCCAGATGCAGTTCCACTGATTTACCATGCACGCCAACATTGGCGATATGCCCGCCGGGTGCAATAATGGATTGACAGAGTTCAAAAGTTGCGGGCACCCCGACCGCTTCAACCGCAACATCCACTCCCCTGTTTTCAGTAAGTGCAAATATTGTTTTGATCACATCATTCTTTTGGCTGTTGATCACATGGGTGGCGCCAAATTTTTTGGCTACCCCGAGCCTGTTATCATCCACGTCAACCATAATGATGCTGGCCGGCGTGTAGAACTGGGCAGTTAGCAATACGGCAAGACCTATCGGTCCGGCGCCTACAATAGCCATGGTATCTCCCGGCTTCACCTGGCCATTCAGCACACCACATTCAAAGCCGGTGGGCAGAATATCACTTAACATCACCATGGCGTCATCATCAGCGCCTGCAGGAATGGGGTAAAGGCTATTATCTGCAAAGGGAATCCTTACATATTCAGCCTGGGTTCCGTCTATCAGATGGCCGAGTATCCACCCACCGTTTTCGCAATGGGAATACATCCCTTTTTTGCAATAGGCACATTTCCCGCAGGAACTGATGCAGGAGATCAGTACCCGGTCGCCTTTCTTGAAGCTGCTCACCGCATTCCCGGCTTCCTCTATGACACCTATGCCTTCATGCCCGAGTATTCTGCCTTCGGTCACTTCCGGCACATCACCTTTCAGGATGTGCAGATCAGTACCGCAAATGGTCGTTTTCACCATCTTCACAATAACATCTGTAGATGCCTGCAATACAGGCCGGTTTACTTCATCCCAGGATTTCTTGCCGGGACCATGATATACAAGTGCTTTCATCAGATAAAAGTAGCGCGGGTATCGTCGGGGAATAGTAAGATGGATCAGCCATTCTTATGATTTTAATCAGGAAGAACAGGCAGCAGTATCATCCGGAAGAAAAGGATGAGATCAATCAGCCTGAAATGAGCCCATCGCGCCCATGTCAGCATCGGCAAAGGAATGATCCACGAAAGTATATGTTCCCTTTTCCGGTACAACAAATTCCACGATGGCGCCGCTTGCAGGGCCCAGGAAAACCGATTGCATGCCAACCAACTGATTCTTTGGGTTCCCGTCAAGCCATACCTTATCCAGGATGGTTCCAATCACATGAAAATTAGTGGCATTGTTAGGCCCGTCGTTCATGATGTATAAACGAATCCTTTCACCCGCCTTGACTTTTAAAGGATGCACGACATACTGGGCCACTTTCCCGTTAAAAGTTACAAAACTGGGTTGCTTCAATCTTGCTTTGGCTGTATCGGGAACATAATAGTCGCCCTTTTTCGACAGATAGTACTCGTTTTGAACAATAGCAAATTCCCTGTCGGGCTTTCCCGGAAATCCTTCTTTCGGTTCGACAATGACCATTCCGATCATCCCATAGATCATGTGCATGAGCACCATGGGCGTTCCGCAGTGATACATGAATACGCCGGGATAGTTTGCGGTCCAGGTGAATGTTATTGTCTCGCCAGGCTGGATACTTCTGTACTTATCCTCCGGATTTACCATAGCCGCATGGAAGTCAATGGAATGCTGCATGGGCGCCATATTCATGTCCATGCCCACATTCCTCATCGTGTCATTGGAACGGTCGGTCATGGAGAATCGCACGGTCTGACCCACACGAACTTTCAATACAGGGCCCGGAACAGCATTTCCAAACATCCAGGAGGTGAAGCTTACATCTTTTGAGATCTTAAACATCCGGTGATGTACATCCATTTTTACATCTATCGTATCCCCGTCCGCAGTTTTAGGTACTTCCGGCGCATAAGCCAAAGGGCCCCTGATACTCGTATCTTTATTTATCTGATCGGTTACTACGGCTTTTGGAGAACCAAGAATCAATTTTTCTTTTCCGTTATCATTGGTCTGGCAGGAGCAAAATAATCCGGTTATTGCTGCAATGAGAAGATACTTCATTGGTGAAAGATTAGGGAGCTGGTGAGGTTTATCCCTCCGAAGGTAAGGAAAACCAACGGAATACCTTCTAAATGGCCTTGCTATACAGCGGCACTCCGCCCGTCGTCTTGGTTTTCAGCATGTGCAGATCAAATGCATGACAGATATTCCGTATAAAATTCCTCCCTTCTTTTGTAACGTTTATTTGATTTTTGTCAAATTCCACGAGTCCGTCGGATTTCAGTTTTTCCAACTCAGGAAGACTATATTCTTCCAGCCTGTTACGGTATGCCGGAACGAAAACCGTTTTTCCATGACAACTGATATCATGAATATACCGCCGAAAGACCTCATCTTCTCC
>JAUZOD010000034.1 GCA_030706635.1 Bacteroidota bacterium | reverse complement strand
GAACCCAAATGTATGCTTTGAGGTGGATATGATGACTGATATGGCCAACTGGCAATGCGTATTGGTATTCGGAGAATTCGAAGAACTAAAAGGGGAAGAATCAAAAAAAGCAAGGGATTTCCTTTTTAGCCGGGTGTTTACGCTTATGACCAGTAGTACAATACATTCACACGAGCATCAGGTGACAGGAGAATTAGACGACAGTAACAGAATAAAACATATTATGTACAGGATAAAGATCAGTAGGACCTCGGGCCGGTTCGAAAGAAAATGAAAAAGCAATATGCGTCCGGCGATCAGGGAAAACGATGGCTTCGATTAAGACCGGACCTTAAGATAAAAACATTCATTTATCTTCTAAATTGACCAGATATGAAAAGTGATGTAACCATTCAAAAAGAGGTAATGGACCAACTGAGATGGGAGCCATTTCTAAATGCATCGCAAATCGGCGTTTCAGTCCATAAGGGTGTAGTCACTCTGTCGGGAGAGGTGGATAGCTATGCAAAAAAATGGACCGCCGAAAAGGCGGCAAAAAAGGTGGCTGGTGTGAGGGTAATCGCGGAGGATATTCAGGTTGGTCTTTCCCCGGACTACCGTAAGACAGATGCGGAAATCGGGCAGGCCATTCTGGATTCCCTGAAGTGGAATACCATGATTCCCGAAGACCGGATTAAAATAAGAGTGGAAGACGGAAATGTCAAGCTGGAGGGTGAAGTGGAATGGGAATATCAGCGTGTCCAGGCCAAATCAGCTATTGAAAATTTAACAGGGGTTCGGTCTGTTGCCAATTTAATTACCGTAAAGCCCATATTCACGCCTAAAGATATTCAGGAGAAAATAAATGCCGCTTTTCAGCGCAGTGCTACCATTGATTCATCCAGGATTAATACAGAGGTTTCCGGAAGAAAGGTAACATTGCGGGGTAAGGTGCGCTCATTTGCGGAAAAGGAAGATGCGGAAAATGCCGCGTGGTCAGCACCTGGTGTACAGATTGTTGAAAGCACCCTGGAAATAGAAGAGCCTGAAGTGCTATAATAGATTAAATCACGCTGAATAATTTACGCAGGAACTTCAGGCCGGAAGTTCTTATATCAACATCGTTATGGCTTTCTCTTTTACTCACCCCTATATCATCAACCCAGCCTTCCGGGAGCGGGTGGCTTATTTTTGTATGGAATTTGCCATACACCAGCCTTTGAAAACATACGCCGGAGGGTTGGGTTTCTTAGCCGGCTCCCATATGCGGAGTGCCTATGAACTGAAGCAAAACATGGTAGGAATCGGGATTCTGTGGAAATATGGATATTACGATCAGGTACGTAAGCCGGATCAGACCATGGATGTATTGTACCAGGAAAAAAAATACGGTTTCCTGCGGGAAACGGGTATTAAATTCACGGTAAGAGTATCGAAACAGGACGTGTGGGTAACAGCCCATTATCTGCCTCCTGAAATATTTAATACGGCGCCCGTCTTTTTTCTGTCTACGGACCTGCCCGAAAACGACTATTTGTCCAGAACCATTTCCCAAAAATTATATGACGTCAACCCGGAAACAAAAATCGCAGCCGCTATATTGCTGGGGCAGGGCGGTGCGAAATTGATGGAATTGTTGAACTGGCAGCCCGAAATATATCATTTAAACGAGTCGCATGCACTGCCGCTGGCATTTTATTTATACGATAAATACAAAGACGTTCGGGAAGTAAAAAAGCGCCTGGTATTTACCAATCACACACCGGAAGAATCCGGAAACCAAAAAACAAATATCAGCCTCCTGGATAAGATGGGGTTCTTTTGTAATATACCCCAAACAGAGATTAAGGCCATAACGCAAACGGAAGGCGATGAACTTAACCACACACTGGCTGCACTCCGGCTTGCAAAAGTAGCTAACGCCGTATCTGAGCTGCATCTCAAAACATTGCGCAAGATGTGGGGCGGGTATAAGAATATTTGTGAAATAATTGCAATCACCAACGCACAGGATTATGCTTACTGGCATGATGAGGAGTTGTATAATGCGCTTGGGCGGAATGATGATGGGGAAATGCAAAAAGTCAAACTTCAGCGAAAGCATGATCTGTTTGAAATTGTAGCCGATCAGAATGGGGAGATCTATGACGGTAAAATATGCACGATCGTTTTTGCCAAACGGTTTGCCGATTATAAGCGCCCGGATTTATTATTGCGTAATATGGACCGGTTTCACCGCCTGGTAACCGATACGCAATGGCCGGTGCAAATTATCTGGGCCGGGAAGCCATATCCCATGGATTACGCCGGTATTGGCGTATTTGACAGGATAGTGGATGTCTGTAAAACGTACACGAATTGCGCCATGCTGGTTGGATACGAGCTGAAACTATCGAAACTGTTAAAAGCAGGTGCCGATATCTGGTTGAATACTCCGCGGCTCACCCACGAAGCCTCCGGAACCAGTGGTATGTCGGCGGCCTTCAATGGCGCTATAAATGTTTCTTTGCCGGACGGTTGGTTTCCCGAATTTTCCAAGGATAAAATCAATTCTTTTATTGTACCTCCCTGCAGTATATTGGAGCCGGATCATGTTCAGGATGATCTGGATGCAACCAGTCTCTTCCATCTCCTGGAAACTGAAGTGCTCCCCATGTATTACAATTACCCGAAACGCTGGCTTGAGATGATGAAAAACGCGATGTATGACATCATTCCCCGATTTGACAGCAAACGAATGGCGCAGGAATATTATGAGAAATTATATTCCACGGCACAGGCGCCTTCTTAAGGATGAGCAATAAATACCGGAAGATTGGTTGTTTTTAGTACTTTTTCTGCAGCACTTCTTTTGAATAACCGGGAGAAGCTGCTTCGGCCATAAGCTCCCATAACGAAAATGGCATTTTTCCTTTGCAGAAGATATTGAAATAATTCATCCTTTGGCGTCCCATGCAGGATTTCAACTTTAATATTATGGTAACGCCGGCAAAGCCATTCTTTTGCTTTTTCAATTTCCGTAACGACAGCGTTGATTCCCTTGCTTACCTCAATTAAAATGACTTTGGCCCGCCGTAATTCGGGAAAGATATAATCGAATTGTTTCATGGAATAAATAGCAGAGCGGCTGCCATCATAGCAAAATATAATCTCATTAATACGGTCAAAACTTTCAGGTGCAATGATAACAGGGCATTCCGCTTTCTTCAATATTTCTCTTTCAAAGTGGGTCGTCCCGCCTTTAAACTTTTCATTAAAGCATATTTCAGCATCTGCTATCAACAGATCAGCAAAACGGCTTTGCCGGATTATTTCCTTTGCAGGTGTTCCTTCTTCGCAAAGAACATCGTATTGAATTTCTCTTTTTACGCAATAATCTTTAAATACATTGATGTTTTTCCGGATCAATTCCATTTTTGCCTGATGCTCCGGAGCATTTTCATCCACTCCCCAGTTCAGGTATGTGGCATCGTAACCCTCTTTTACAAGCAACCTGTTTTCTGCAACCAGATTCTCGAGAAAGACCGCGGTAAGTTTCGACCTGGTGAGGCTTCCCATATGACACGCAAAATCCAGGGTCTTTGGATTTATTTTTAAGCCATCAATTGCGACTAAGATTTTTTTCATTCCGAATATTTGAATGGACTTATTAACGCGTTATAGCCTGCGTATTTTACTTATGGGCAATAAAGACGGGCAATTGGTGATCTCTTATCACACCGGAAATGAAACTTTTTCTGAAGATCCGTGAAAATAGTGAACGGCCGAAGGAACCGCTTATTAGTATAGCGCTTTTCTTCTCACTCATCCAGGCGCTGAAGTATTTCGCAGAGCCGCTATCAATCTTTGTCACGGTGAGATCAGCAAAATGTCTTGCAGTCAGTTCTTCTATATTCACCTCCTGCGGAATTTCGCCATCTGTTTTCTTATTTACATAAACCAATAGTGTCGGATTTTGCGACATCTCCGGAAACAGGTAGGTAAATTGCTTGATGGCGTAAACAGATGATTCGCTGCCGTCGTAGGAAAGTATATTCGTCATGGGATAGTCAAACTTTTCGGGGACCACCAGAACCGGACACTCCACTCCGTGCAAGCCGTCCTCTAAATATTCATTCGGTTCTTTTATTCCCATATTTTCATAAAACGACTCGCTGCCGATGATCAGCAAATCCGCAAAGCGGGTCTCTTTTTTCAACTCCGGCAGGGCAAAATCGAAACTGTCTTCGTGCACCCTGTAATCAATGCCTTCGTCCTGGCAAAGCTTCCTGAATCTTGTCTTATTCTTTTCCATTTTTTCCTCCTCGCTACTTTCAACGACCGGAACGAGGAGCGGACCGACCATGGCATCGCCATAGTTCCATAAATTGGCATATTCGGCCTGAGGAAGGAATATGCCCGTTAGTAATATAGGGCTCACTTCATTCATTCTCCGTGCGAACTCAAAAGCGCCAACTGAAAAATTCGTTCCGTCAAACGCCAACAGTATCTTTTTCATACATTTTTAGTACAAACCTATTTCAGCCGGCTGACCATTGCAATGACCGATATCAAATCAATGGATGATGATCGTCATATTCTTTATTGGATAAAATGAGAAATTTTGACCGGAGAAGAAGATGGGGTTAAATATCCCCGGCCGTCGGTCTAAGATCGTACGGGTTAATTATTTGCAATGAAACAGATATCTTCCTTAAATGCCGCTTTGAATGAAGCGGGTGATATTTCCCGCTTTACAGGCCGTTTTCTTTCACATTGGTTTAAGCCCCGTTATGAAGTAGCCGAATTCTTTCGCCAGTGTTTTATTATCGGTTATAAATCCTTACCCCTGGTGGGGTTAACCGGATTTATCATGGGTTTGGTCCTCACCATGCAGTTACGTCCTTCCATGGTAGACTATGGGGTAGAGTCTCAATTGCCTGCCATTGTCAGCATTGCCCTGATCAGGGAAATAGGACCCGTAATTACAGCACTGATATTTGCGGGGAAAATCGGATCAAGCATTGGGGCCGAACTGGGTTCGATGCGCGTAACCGAACAGATAGACGCCATGGAGGTAAGTGGTACGAATCCCTTTAAATACCTGGTGGTTACCAGGGTATTTGCGGCCACCTGTATGTTGCCGGTACTGGTTATGTTAAGTGATGCAATTGCACTATATGGGTGTTACCTCGGAGTAAACATACGCGGTGATACCAGCTTTAATTTATTCTGGACCCAGGTATTTGACAACCTGGCGTTTTATGATGTGCTCCCCGCGTTTGTGAAAACATTTTTCTTTGGATTTGCAGTCGGCATCATTGGTTGTTACAAAGGTTACAACAGCCGCAAAGGAACAGAGGGCGTGGGCCGCAGTGCAAACTCCGCTGTAGTGGTCTCTTCCATAATCATTTTCGTGCTTGATTTACTGGCAGTGCAAATCACCGACCTGCTTGGTTTTTATTGAATTAAGTAAAAATGGCAACAGCGGAATCAATACTATTTAAGGAACACACAGAAAACCAGGGCGCCCCAGTGATGAGTATATGTCATCTGTACAAATCATTTGAAGATAATCATGTATTGACCGACTTTAATCTTGAATTATTTAAGGGCGAGAATATGGTGGTATTAGGCAAATCCGGTTCTGGAAAATCAGTTCTGATTAAATGCATTATCGGACTGCTCAGAGCCGATGAAGGAACGATTAAGGTTTTTGGTGAAAATATCCCGGATTTGAATGACGAGGAATTGGACAAAATAAGAACAAAAATCGGTTTCCTTTTTCAGAGCAATGCCTTATATGATTCAATGACCGTAAGGCAAAATCTTGAATTTCCTTTGCGCAGACATTGGATAAAAGTCTCGCAGCAGGAGGTGGATGCAATGGTAACGAACGCGCTGAACGACGTTGGATTGATACATACCATTGACATGATGCCTGAGGAGCTTTCCGGTGGTATGCGCAAGCGGATTGCTCTTGCCCGCACGCTGATATTAAAGCCGGAGATCATTTTGTATGATGAGCCTACCACCGGCCTGGACCCGGTTACCGGGCGCGAGATCATCAGATTGATGGTAGAAATAAAAAAAAAATATAATACCTCATCCCTGATCATATCTCACGATATGAATTGTGTGCGAATGGCCAGCGACCGGATTGTTGTATTACTGGATGGAATTTGTTATGCGAACGGCAATTATGAAGAGCTGACTAACAATCAGGATCCAAAAGTGAAACAGTTTTTTGAATGATGATTCAAATGAACAGGATATCATGATAAAGCAAAATGCAAACAATATTAAGTTAGGGATATTTGTCCTGGCCGGATTGATTTTCCTGATTCTGATTTTATATATGATTGGCAGAAACCGCAATCTCTTTGGATCCAACTTTATATTGAAAGTCGAATTTGAGAATGTGCAGGGATTGAAAGCCGGAAACAATGTGCGCTATGCCGGTATTGATGTGGGTACCGTGAAACGAATCAATTTGATTAACGATACGGTGACGGAGGTCATAATGACTATTGGCGATAAAGCAAAGACCATCATACGTAAAAATGCCATTGCTTCCATAGCAACAGATGGACTTGTAGGAAACAAGGTGGTGAACATAACTTCGGCAAAGCAGGCCTCGGCTCTCGCGGAGGACGGTGATGTGCTTAGGTCAAAAAAGCCGTTGGACACGGACGACATGCTCAGGACCCTTTCCAGAACAAACAACGATGTCGCCTTTATTGCGGAAAATCTTAAAACGACCGTTAGCCGTCTTAATAATAGTACGGCCTTATGGAATATACTAAATGATAAAGCCCTTCCCCATAATCTTCAACTCTCTGCTTACCATATCCGCCTGGCCACTGCAAAAGCAAATAGTATCGTCAACGATCTGTATGCCATTGTCAGCAATGTAAAAAATGGGGGCGGTTCATTAGGCGCAATACTTACTGACACCGCCTTCGCATACAACCTGAACATGGCTGTTACTAAAATAGAAACGGTAAGCGATCATGCCGATACACTCTCTCTTCAACTCAGCCATTTGGTAACGGGCATTCAGTCTGACGTGAATCATGGTTCTGGCATCGTAAACGCATTATTAAAGGACTCGGGAATGGTGATTAAATTAAATGAAAGCCTGGATAATGTTCAGAAAGGAACAGATGGATTTAATCAGAATATGGAGGCTTTAAAGCATAATTTCTTATTTCGTGGCTACTTTCGAAAGATCGAAAGCAAAAAGAAGCAGGAAGGAAAACAGGTGACGACTGCCCGGTAGCGCCGGTAAAAATCAGGGTCGTCATTGATTCACATCATTTTCTCTTTTGAATCAGGATATTATTTTTGTTCTGGTTTTTCATAGGATATTGGAACAAAAATCGGGCTGGATTTCTATCCGGCTCTTTGTATTTCTTACTTGCCACACAGCTTAATACGAGGTCGGGGAGCGATATGACGATTGTTCCCCGGAGCCCTGATTGCTATCATAGCGGGAACAGGCCTGATCATTTATCTTTCATTAAAATATTGCGCTATGAAAGTTAGACAGCTGGTAACAGCCTTTTCATTCCTCCTTTTAAGCGGCTGCTCAACATCCAGAATTATACATTCCTGGCAATCACCTAACCTTCCATTAAAAAAGTACGACAAAATACTGGTTGTCGGCCTTTTGCGGGACACGGACCAGGCTCTGAGGGAAAAAATGGAAAATCACCTGGTGGATGATCTTAGAGAGAAGGGTTATAACGCTATTTCTTCAATTAAAGAATATGGTCCAAATTCTTTTGAAGGCCTGACAGAGGCTATCGTATTAAGAAAATTGTATGAAAGCGGCGTGGACGGAATTATTACAATAGTTATGCTGGATAGGAAGAGCGAAGTCTATTATAATACCGACAGGATGTCAGAATCCCCGGATGTTCTGTTTCAACGGCGTTTCTGGGGCTATTACAGTTCAGTGTACGATCGCATCTATGAACCGGGCTATTATGCAGAGCTTACAAAATATTTTTGGGAGAGTAATTTTTATGAGATGGATTACAAGGAATTACTTTATTCTGCCCAAACAGAGTCTTTTGATCCCAGGTCGGCAGAGCGTCTTGCCGATGAATATGGAGAGATAATTGTCGCTGATATGGCGAAACGGGGAATTCTAAAATAGCATGGGTTTAGTTGCCCGTTGAAGTAGTTCCGCGCGTTTTTAGCCCACACGTGGTTGCATAATTATATTGTTACTGCACTAGTGAGATGACTCAGGTCAGATCCTGATGAGCGTCATATTAATTTCCCCTTTAAAACCCGAATTTTGGTGAGGGAAGTTAATTGATTTCAAAACAGTCATGTGTTATATAAAATGGTAACGAAGCGATAACCATTTCTTTAAAATTTTCATTATGAAAACACTCATTGCAGCCACCGATTTTTCCCAGCCATCAGTAAATGCTGTGAATTATGCCGCTGATATGGCAAAAGCCATGAATGGAAAATTGATCCTTTTTAATGCAGTGCCGGTTCCTATAGCTATTTCAGAAATTCCCGTTCCTGAAGCAAATTTGGAAGATATGCTTACCGGGGCCGTCAGGGAACTTGATGCGCTTAAGGATAAACTGATCCTGAGAACAAAAGGAAAGATTGAGATCTCGACGGAAGCGCTAATGGGAAGCTTTGCCGATAAAATAGATCAGATTTCAGATAAATACAGCCCATTTGCCATTGTGATGGGTATTGCCGAAGGTAAGCCCATTGCAAGATTTTTGATGGGAAGCAATACTTTTTATGCCATTAAGAAAATTTCCAATCCAATATTAATTATTCCTGAAAAGGCCAGCTTCAGGCCCATAGATAAAATCGGGCTTGCCGCTGATCTTGAGGACGTCACCGGGACAATTCCCTTTAAATTAGTCAGTGAATGGGTATCTGAATTTAAATCAACCCTGCAGATCATTCATGTAAACAGGAATCGTAAGGTTCAAAAAGCTTCAGAAATTGGCGAGGCAATATCGTTGCAAAGCCATCTGCATAAGTTTCATCCCAGCTTTGAATATTTGACCGGCGATAACCTGGCGGAGAAATTGAATGAATATGCAAAGGAGCATAATCTGGATTTGTTAATGGTCGCTCCCAGGCATCATGGCTTTTTAGGATTATTTGACAAAAAACATTCTAAAGAAATTATTCTTCATCAGGAGATTCCTATTTTGGCCATTCATTCCAGCAAGTCATCAAAGGAATTTTCCCAGGCGACCTCCCGGGATTCCGCAGAGAGCGCCCATACGTAGAATTGTTAAAATTGACACGCTTTTCCCTGCGACTTTGATGCACAATGCCGCATTGATTCCGGGCCGCGCTTAAAAACCTGGTTTTTTATGATTGTTATCGTATTTGGATTACCGGGTTCGGGTAAAAGTTATTTTGCTCATCATCTTGCAGACAGGCTAAGAGCCGATTATATAGGCAGTGACCAGCTGAGGAAGAGCTTATTCACCGAAACGATTTATTCGGAGAAGGAAAAGCTTTTAGTCTATTCAAAAATGTTAATGGAAATGAGGGAGCATGTCAGGCAAGGCAAAAATCTGGTTTGTGATGCGACTTTCTACAGAAATGATATCAGGAGACAGTTTGTTGATGAAGCCGGGCGTCAGAATGAAATATTCTTTATTGAAATTTGGGCCGCAGAACCAGTCATAAGGAGAAGACTGGCTCAAATAAGAGCTGACAGTGATGCGGATTTTGAGGTGTACCAAAAGATTAAAACGGAATGGGAGCCAATGGAGGAAAGGCATTTAACCCTTGAATCAACTGACAACAATATTAGTGACATGCTAAATAAAGCTGCATCATACCTGCATTTGCATAATGACAAAAGAGCAAATCAATAAACTGATATCAGAAGGTCAGTTTCCCTGCAAGGGGCGGCCGGATCTGGTGGAGACACATATTTCCTGGGTGTTGATTGGCGAACAATTCGTATATAAAATAAAAAGGCCGGTTCACTATTCATTTATTGACTTTTCAACCATTGAAAAAAGAAAATATTATTGTGAGAGAGAGATTGAATTAAACCGGCGGCTGACATCAGACCTGTATCTCGATGTGGCAGCTATATGGGAGGATTCGGGGCATCTGTCTATAAACAGTCAGACAGGGAAAATCATTGACTATGCGGTCAGGATGAAAAGAATCGACAGAAGCAGGCAAATGGATATCTTGTTATCAGAAAATAAAATAACGCGAACAGATATTTGTAATCTGGCAAAAGTCATCGCTGATTTTCATAAAAGAACGGATATCATTTACGATACGGATCCCCTTAGAATAATGGATGATTTCCGGGATTTGATGAAACAAAAAGAGTACGTAAGCAACCAGCTGGGTGCGTCTTATGCGGCTGTTATGCAAGAATCAATTGATGGTTCTGACGTCTTTGTGGTTCGGAATAAGGATTTTTTGCATGAGAGATTGAATGCCGGCTTTTTCCGTGATGGTCATGGCGATCTGCATTCCAGGAATATATTCTTCTTACCGGAACCGGAGCCTTTTGACTGCATAGAATTTAATGACGACTACCGGCGGATCGATGTGCTAAATGAAGTTGCATTTCTATGCATGGATCTTGAGGCATTCGGGAGCCCTGAATTTTCCGGGTTATTCATCAATACCTACAATCTGCTGTTTCCGTGCATGCAGGGCAAGCAGGGTTTTGATCTTTTTACTTATTACAAAGGCTATCGTGCAAATGTCAGGGCAAAAGTCAATAGCTTACGGGCTCGCTCGGCCACTAATGATCAGGATAGAAGATCGGCATTGGTTGAAACAGATAAATATCTTCAGCTAATGAATGGGTATATGAAGAGAATCCGTGTTGCATGAGTTGGAAAAGGAGAAAATTTATTTTACGCCCCGCCCGGAATCATTCGCTACAGCCGGTTTATGGTAAGCAATTGCGGCATATGGTATCTGTAACTTCGCTTTAAATCGTTCGTATGGAAGAGTTCATTCATCAGCTGTTTCCCGAATTTGAATCAGATCTGGTGAAAGACATCACTGAGCATGCTCAAATAAAGGAGATAAGAGCCGGTGAACAGCTTATGAAGACCGGCCAGTATTTTCGGTCCACCATGCTGGTGATCAAAGGATTAGTGAAAGTCTACCGCGAAGATGAGGAAGGAAATGAATATTTTATTTATTACCTGCAGCCTGGTCAGGCCTGTGCGCTTTCCATGATCTGTGCAATCCGTCAACAGGCAAGTCAGCTTATGGGCAAAGCCGTAACGGATACGACGATACTTGCTATCCCGTTGGAATACATGGACAAATGGATTACTAAATACAAATCCTGGTATTATTATGTGCTGGGGTCGTACCGTAGCCGCTTTGAGGATCTGTTATCCACCATTGATCATATCGCATTCCGGAACATGGATGAGCGACTACTTTTCTACCTGAAACGGCAGCAGAGGACTTTAAATACGAATATACTTGCCATCAGCAATACTGAAATTGCGCAGGAACTCAACTCCTCGAGGGAAGTCATTTCCCGGTTAATGAAGAAGCTTGCCGAAAATGGGAATATTCGTTTGCTAAAAGGTCAGCAAATAGAGATCGTCAGCCTGGATATGGATTAACCGGAATTTGTGACGTATCACAGATCATTGATGATCATCCGGGGGCTAAGATGCTTTATCTTTTGGAGGATCAGGAAGTCAGGAACCGGCGTGATCATAGTCACGAATAAAGCAATTCTGAAAACCGAATTTTACAGGCAGAAACCCAACATTATGTTTCTGGAACAAATATATACCGGTTGTCTTGCTCAGGGCGCTTATTACATCGAAAGTGATGGCGAGGCTGCGATTATTGATCCATTGCGGGAAGTAAAGCCCTATATCGAAAAGGCTGAACGGGACAAGGCGAAAATAAAATATGTGTTCGAAACGCATTTTCATGCTGATTTTGTTTCGGGTCACCTTGATCTGGCCAGACAAACCGGTGCGGTCATCATTTATGGCCCAACCGCCGTTCCCGGATTTGAGGCCCTCATTGCAACTGACGGACAGGAATTCCCGCTGGGAAAGATAAGGATCCGGTTATTGCATACACCGGGCCATACTATGGAAAGCTCCTGCTTTTTGCTCATTGATGAATCAGGGAAAGAAACCGCCTTATTTACGGGCGACACCTTATTTATCGGTGATGTCGGCAGGCCAGACCTGGCTCAAAAAGTGAAAGCTGACCTGACGCCGGAAATGCTGGCGGCCCTGTTGTTCGATTCCCTGCGAAAAAAGATTTTACCCCTGGCGGATGAAATTATCATTTACCCTGCACATGGTGCAGGAAGCGCATGCGGTAAGAATATGAGCAGTGAAACAACCGACACGCTTGGGCATCAGAAGGCGACAAATTATGCCCTGCGATCCGCCTTATCGAAAGAAGCATTTATAAAGCAAGTTCTGTCCGGATTAACCCCGCCTCCGGCTTATTTCCCGTTGAATGTACTGATGAATATTAAAGGGTATGAAAGCATAGAAAAAGTGATGGAAAGGGGAAAACACGCATTGGAACCGGCAGGGTTTGAAGCTGCAGCGAACGAAACGGGTGCACTCATCCTGGATACCAGGGATCCCGATACCTTTTGCAAAGGATATATTCCGAATTCAATCAATATAGGCATTGACGGAAATTTTGCTCCCTGGGCCGGCGCACTGATTCCGGGTATTAATCAGAAGATTTTGATCATTTCAGAAGTGGGGCGTGAGGAGGAAGTGATTACGCGGCTGGCCAGGGTCGGTTATGATTACAGTATCGGTTATCTGAAGGGAGGATTTGAAGCCTGGAAAAAAGCCGGTTTGGAAACAGATCAAATTACTTGTATCACGCCAAACGCCCTGGCTCAGGAGATGAAGAACGCAAAAATCAACCTGTTGGACGTCCGTAAGAATAGTGAATACCAGAGTGAGCATCTGCCGGGCGCGGAAAATGTGCCACTGGATTATCTGAATGGAAATATGCAAGAAGTGAACAAGGATAAAACTTATTACGTGCATTGCGCCGGAGGATACCGGTCCGTCATTTTCATTTCAATTCTCAAGGCGAGGGGGTACACTAATCTGGTGAATATAAATGGCGGTTTCAGAGCCTTGAAGGAATCCGGAATGTTTAAGTTAACAGAATACGTCCGGCCCACAACCATGCTTTAACAAAAAAAAAAATAATATGATCGGCCTGTTCACAAGATTATTCAGCAAAACCAAAGCAGATTTTACGCGTTTGATCCGGGAAGGATCAATAATCATTGATGTATGCTCAGCCCCGGAATACAAAAGCGGTCATATCAAAGGTTCGGAAAATATACCACTTGATGAATTGAATACGAAGATTGGATACCTTAAGAAACTAAATAGGCCCCTGATTACGGTGTGCCGCAGCGGCTCGCGGAGCAGAATGGCAAAATCAGTTTTAACGGCCAACGGACTTGTTGCCTATAACGGCGGCTCCTGGTATTTGTTTAAAAGAAAGTATAAAATAAAGTCATGAAAAGAATGTTGAAGGGTTGGTACTTTATGCGGATCATCCGTCTATTGATCGGATTATATTTTTGCTGGGAAGCGGTAACTGCAAGAGAATGGCCGCTGGGATTAGCAGGGCTGCTTATTACCTGGATGGCCTTGTCGGATACCGGTTGCTGTGGCGCGAAAGGTTGTCGAAACATTAAAACAACTTAAAAAGATTATCGGCCATTTTCCTGAACATACAACATTTCCCTGAACATACAATTCACATGAAAAAGGGGAATACCGGATTTATCAGAATTTGTGATGCAAGTGAATTTCCGTTTTGTGAAACGGGGAAAGTTGCACCTGGTTCGTTTTCGAAGATATTGAAGTTACCGCGCCGATCGGGCGACCCAATACCAGTTATTTCGAGGGAATATCCCATTTCCAGTTCCTTATCTCCGGCATATCCTCGCCATTTTTCCGGATATAATGTTTGTGTTCTATCAGCTTATCCTGCATTTCCTGTTTCAGATAAGCGCAGGTATCTCCCAATTCGGGCAGCCGTTCAATCACGTCCTGCACAAGATGAAACCGGTCCAGGTCATTCAACACCGTCATGTCGAAAGGCGTGGTGATCGTTCCCTCTTCCTTGTATCCGCGAACGTGAATGTTTTTGTGATTCGTCCGCTTGTAGGTTAAGCGGTGCACCAGCCACGGATATCCGTGAAAAGCGAAGATTACCGGTTTGTTTTTTGTAAATAGTAAGTCAAAATCCGGATCGCTTAATCCGTGCGGATGCTCGGTATGCATCTGCAACTTCATGAGGTCAACCACATTGACCACGCGTATTTTAAGAGCGGGTATTTTATGCCGGAGAATGGAAACCGCTGCCAGGGTTTCCAGTGTCGGCACATCACCGGCACAAACCATTACCACATCAGGTTCCAGGTCTTCATCATTGCTGGCCCAGGTCCAGATACCTATTCCTTTCGTACAATGGACCACTGCCTCTTCCATCTGAAGCCATTGCGGCGCCGGATGTTTACCTGCAATCACAACATTTACATAGTGCTTGCTGCGCAGGCAATGGTCCATTACGGAAAGCAGGCAATTGGCGTCTGGAGGAAGATAAACCCGCACGATCTCCGCTTTTTTGTTTACGACGTGATCAATAAATCCGGGATCCTGGTGCGTAAATCCGTTATGATCCTGCCGCCACACATGAGATGCCAGAAGATAATTAAGAGAAGCTATCTTCCTGCGCCAGGGAAGGCATGAGGTAACCTTCAGCCATTTGGCGTGTTGGTTGAACATGGAGTCCACTATGTGAATGAATGCCTCATAGCTGTTGAATAACCCGTGCCTTCCGGTTAGCAGATATCCTTCCAGCCATCCTTCACACTGATGCTCGCTCAATACCTCCATTACCCGGCCATCAATATCTAAAAATTGATCGTTTTTTTCGATTCCCCCTTCCCACTGCCGGTTTGTGGATTGAAATACAGCATCCAGGCGGTTTGAAAGCGTTTCGTCAGGGCCGAAAATCCTGAAATTTCTCTCCTCCTGATTTAACAATATGACGTCTTTTAAAAATCCACCCAATACCAGCGTATCGGCAGCTTCCACAGCACCGGGTTTCGGCACCTTCACCCCATAATTCCTGAAATCCGGCATTTTAAGCTCCTTCAGTAAAAGGCCTCCGTTGGCGTGCGGATTCGCGCCCATTCTGCTTTCGCCCGCTGGCGCGAGTTCGGCTATCGACTGCACCAGTTTTCCTTTATCGTCAAAAAGTTCTTCCGGCTTGTAACTCTTCATCCATGCTTCCAGCTGTTTCAGGTGCTCCGGGTTTTTAGCCGGGTCTGATAAAGGCACCTGGTGCGACCGGAACGAGCCCTCCACCGGCAGCCCATCCACTTCTTTGGGGCCGGTCCACCCTTTTGGCGTTCTTAAAACGATCATAGGCCACAGGGGTCGCGAGATATTGCCATGATGACGCGCATCGTCCCGTATATTTTTTATTTTCTCAATTACTTTATCGAGTGTTGCCGCCATTTTCAGGTGCATCCGGGCGTGATCATCTCCCTCCACAAACCAAGGTGCCCATCCATAGCCGTTGAATAATTGTTCGAGTTCCTGATGGCTGATCCTTGCCAAAATAGTCGGATTCGCTATTTTGTATCCATTGAGATGCAGTATGGGAAGCACGGCGCCATCCGTAGCGGGGTTAAGGAACTTATTGGAATGCCATGCGGTGGCCAGGGGTCCTGTTTCAGCCTCGCCGTCACCCACCACACAGGCAGTCAGCAGACCGGGGTTATCGAAAACCGCACCGAATGCATGGCTCAGGGAATAGCCGAGCTCACCGCCTTCATGAATAGATCCCGGACATTCCGGAGAAACATGACTCGGAATGCCCCCGGGAAATGAGAATTGCGTGAAAAGTTTTTTCAGTCCGGCTTCATCCTGGCTGATGTGCGGATAGACTTCACTGTAAGTACCTTCCAGGTAGGTATTGCCAACAAGGGCGGGGCCGCCATGCCCCGGCCCCGAAATATAGACCATGTTCAGGTCGTATTTTTTAATTACCCTGTTCAGATGAACATAGATAAAGTTCTGCCCGGGCGTTGTACCCCAGTGACCGAGCAGCATGTGTTTGATATGTTCCGGTTTCAACGGCTCCTTTAAGAGCGGATTATCGTAGAGATAGATTTGGCCCACGGAAAGATAGTTCGCTGCACGCCAGTAAGCATCTATTTTATGAAACAGCTCCTGTGAGGATGTATAACCTGTCAAATCACTTTCTGTTACTTGCATATATTTTGTTTTATTCGCTTGCCTTCACAGGGATAAAACAAGGCAAACCGTTTTTGCGATCATTAGTTCTTCGTCTGTCGGAATAACATAAACAGTCACGGGACTGCCCTTTGCCGATATTACCCGGGCATTCTTTTCATTCTGCTCCGGATCCAGCTCAATTCCCATGAATTTTAGTCCTTCACAAATTCCGGAGCGCACAGGTGCTGCATTTTCTCCGATACCTCCGCTAAAGACCAGGGTATTCAGCCCGCCCAAAACTGCAGTAAATGATCCGATCCATTTTTTTGCCTGGTAACAAAACAGCCCAACGGCCTCGACAGCCCTTGGATCGCTGTTTTGTTTGCGCAGCAGGTCCAGCATATCCGGGCTTGTTTCTGAAATGCCCAGGAGGCCGCTTTGATGATTGATCAGATGATTGAACTGACGGCCCGTTAACGACTCTTTATTTATCATATAGGCTGTCACGCCCGGATCAAGATCACCTGGTCTGGTGCCCATAAGAAAACCTCCGGCCGGAGTAAAGCCCATACTCGTATCCATGCTCAACCCATCCCTCACGGCGGCCATGCTGGCTCCGTTGCCCAAATGGGCCAATATGATTTTCCCCTTTGCGGCGCCGGGATCTTTTGCTGCAAGATCTTCCATCAGGTAGCTATAGGACAATCCGTGAAAACCATACCGGCGGATGCCTGCCCGGCGAAACCGCCCGGGTATCGGTAATAATCTGGCTACTTCCGGAAGCGTGGAATGAAAAACCGTATCAAAACAGGCTACCTGTGAGATCTGAGGATACTGCCTGGCAAAGGCTTTTATCAATTCCACTTCACCTGGAAGGTGATCGGGATCATAGTCGCTGGTCTGATGCAGCTCATTAAGTAACGCCGGTGTAACCAGTTCAGCCTTTGTGTGATTCATCCCGTGCACGATCCTGTGCCCGATGGCTGTCAACTGACCATGATGGTTTTCTTTTTTAAGCCAGTCCATCAAGAACCCCGCTCCATCCTGCATGTTCCGGGCCTTAGCTGACTGTCGCTCACACTCCTTATTTTGACGTGTCACTGTTAATCCCGCGCCCTGCAAACCAATCCGGGTAATGGAACCCTTAAGTTGTTGCTTTAAATCTCCATTCATGCTATACAGTGAAAACTTGATGCTGGAAGAGCCGCCATTGATTGTGAGAATATTTCTGACTTCATTTTCCATTCCGATACTTTACGGGATAAATCACCGTGCGTTATCCGTCCTCGGGCGAACCTCTTCAATTAAAATGCCTAGGATTACCTGTCAGGTTGATTTATAGGGTGGATAAACGCTTTTAGGCAATACAAGTTTCGAAGATATGCCAATCAACGGTGTCCTTTGACTGACTGTTATCACCTGAAATAATGATCGTTCTCAGCAACGGCTCCGGATTTCAGGGTCATTTATTTTGTTGAACTCTCCGGTAAAACCAGCCCTTCAGCACTTCCGCTGAACTGATATAGCCTGCTACAATGAGCAGTATCCAGCCATAGAATCGCAAGGGGATCCGTACAAAACCAAATGGTCCGGCCAGCGGTGTAAAGGGAAGCGCAATCACTGCCAGTACAATGAGACTCGTGGCAATGAGCAGATATTTACCCGGCAGGCTTTTCAGGAAAGGAGTCCTGGAACGTACAACCAGAACAATTAATGCGGCAGATACAACCGACTCTACGAACCAGCCTGTCTGAAAGGCCTTTTCGTCGGCCTTCATAATCAGTAGCAGTACGGCGAAAGTGAGATAGTCAAAGACAGAACTTAAAAGGCCAAATATCAGCATGAACCGTTGTATAAAGCGAAGATCCCACCGGTGTGGTTTGCTTACGGATGCCGTATCAACCCGGTCTGTCGCAATCGTCATTTCGGGAAAATCTGTCAAAAGATTGGTTAACAATATTTGTTTTGGCAACAGGGGCAGGAAAGACAGAAACAGGGAAGCTCCGGCCATGCTGAACATATTGCCAAAATTGGCGCTGGTGGCCATAAAGATATATTTCATGGTATTGGCAAATGTTTTGCGTCCGATGAGGATCCCATCACTCAGAACAGCCAGATCTTTGTCCAGCAAAACAATATCTGCGGCCTCTTTAGCTACATCCACAGCCGAATCAACTGAAATGCCCACATCGGCGGTATGGAGCGCCGGTGCATCATTTATCCCGTCGCCCATAAAGCCGACCACATTGCCGGCTTTTTTAAGACAAAGAATAATGCGTTCTTTCTGGTTGGGCTCGACCTCCGCAAAAATATCCGTTCTGACGCCTTGCTGCATCAGCGCGCCGTCACTCATTTGACGGATCTGCGTGCCGGTGAGCACAACCGGGTTGGGGAAACCGATTTCCCGGGCGATGCTACCCGCCACCAGGGCATTGTCACCGGTAATTAGCTTTAATACCACGCCTAAATTCTTCAACGTTCCAATAGCTTCCTGCACGTCTTTTTTCGGGGGATCAAAAAGTGTTATGAATCCCAAAAAAATCATGTTGGTTTCCTCTTCGCGCGTAAAATCGTGTTCTTTACCGGAATTCTTGTAGCAAACGCCCAGGACCCGGTAGCCTGCGGCGCTCAGCTGCCTGTACTGATCCAGAATAGCGGTTTGTTTGGCCGCAATGGGTATGAGTTCTCCCGTTTCCATTTCAGCCCGGTCACATATTCCCAGTATGGAATTCAGAGCGCCTTTTGTAATGGCGAAATTTTCTTTCTCATGGCTTACCTGTACGGTGAGTCTTTTACGAATAAAATCATAGGGGATTTCGCATTGAACGGTGAAAGGGATTGGTGAAGCCGGACAAATTCCACAGATGGCTTCGTCAATGGGATTTCGAAATCCCTGCTGGAGGGAAGCATTCAACCCGGCAAAACGGAGTGTCTTTTCTGAATGGGCTCCGTTTATATCCAGTGCATCTTTAATGGTCACTTTCCCTTCTGTAATGGTTCCTGTTTTATCTGAGCAAAGGATATTCATGCTTCCAAAATTCTCGATGGAAGACAATCGCCTGACAATAACTTTCTTTCTGGCCATGGCCCTGGCTCCGGTAGCCAGGTTCACCGAAATAATGGCCGGGAGCAACTGGGGGGTGAGGCCTACGGCCAGCGCGAGGGAAAATAAAAATGAATCCAGTGCCGGCTTGTGCAATACTACATTAATGGCAAAGATCACGATGACCAGTATCAGCGTGATTTCCATCAGCATATACCCGAAGCGGCGTATGCCTTTTTCAAAGTCCGTCTCGGAAGGCCTGATGCGCAGCCTGTCTGATATTTTGCCGAACTCCGTGCTTTTACCGGTGCGGATAACCAGAATCCTTGCTCTTCCGCTAATGACGTGTGAGCCCATCAGCAGGGTATTGCTCCTTTTGGATAAGGGCGTATCGGCCGGAAGGACGCCCGCATTTTTTTCAACGGGATAAGTCTCCCCGGTGAAAGTCGCTTCATCTATAAATAGTTCCCTGGAATCCAGGATCAGGCTATCTCCCGGAATAACATCCCCGGCTGAAAGAATGACGACATCTCCGGGAACCACTTTCTCCAGGGGCCATTCGCTTTCTGCTCCTTCCCGGACAATCCGGCAACGTATCTGCACCATCTTCAGGAGTTCCTGCACGGCGTTGGCGGCGCCTTTTTCCTGCCAGAATCCAAGGAAACTGCTGATTAAAATAATGATCAGTATAATGACTGCATCGGTATAAGCCCCCAGGCCCATGGACAACAGGGCGGCAGCAATAAGTAACAGGGTGATGGGACTTTTAAACTGCCCGAGAAAAAGAACAAAAGCAGATGACCGGGAACTTACCCGTAAATTATTAGGCCCGTATTGCTGCAGCCGGGCGTTCGCATCGGCAGCGGACAACCCTTTTTCAGAACAGGAAAGGGTTTTGCAGATGTCCGCCGCGGTAAGATTCCAGAATTTCTCTATTGAAGGCTCCATTTGCGAAATTTTTTAAATTAATCAAACTGACCGGTATACAATTCATAGTACCTGCCTTTTTGCTTCAATAAAGCAAAATGATTTCCCCGTTCTATGATTTCGCCATTTTCCAGAACCATAATTTCATCAGCATTACGGACGGTGGACAGGCGATGGGCAATCACAAAGCTGGTGCGGCCCTGCATCAGCCGGTCCATACCTTCCTGTATGATTTGTTCAGTGCGGGTATCCATTGAACTGGTAGCCTCATCCAGGATCAGGATGGAAGGCCTCGCCACCGATGCCCGCGCAAGAGGAGCCAGCAGAAGCGTCTTTCTGTATTTATGAAAAAAAAGGAAGTATTGTCGCATTCGGCACCGTAGAGATCAAGCGTGATTTAGTTCCTGGCTGTTAAAAATATACAATATATCCCGATGCCCATATAAGCCGGTTGAGCAATATCAGTCGGTTCTATGACCTTTTCAGCCCGGATGGCATCGGGGCTAACGGGCCTTATTTTGAGCACATGACATCTGTAATGTAAATTTGTATATGGGAAGCCGGCCAGCCGCAAATTTCTGATCTGCAAAACGCTTCCCCAAAATGATACATCCCTTTGGTAAGAATTGACAATATCCTGCTACCCGGTTTCCCACTGCTTCTCGCGCCGATGGAAGACGTAAGCGATCCGCCCTTCCGGGCGATCTGCAGGGAACTGGGTGCCGATCTGCTGTACACGGAATTCATTTCGAGTGAAGGACTGATCAGGAATTCCACAGCCTGCAAAAGGAAACTGGATATTTTTGATGAAGAAAGGCCGGTAGGCGTACAGATCTTTGGCGGGGATGAAGATAGCCTGGCCATGGCGTCGGAGATCGTTGATATCGTCCGTCCCGACCTGCTCGATATTAATTTCGGCTGCCCTGTAAAGCAGGTAGCTGCCAGGGGGGCCGGGGCAGGCGTACTCAAAGATATTGATCTGATGGTCCGCCTCAGTTCCGCCTGTGTGCGCTCCACCCGCCTTCCGGTAACCGTCAAAACAAGATTGGGATGGGATGATGACAGCAAAAATATCATGGATGTTGCCCTGCGCCTTCAGGATGTGGGTATCAAAGCGCTGACCATTCATGGCCGCACCCGCTGCCAGATGTATAAGGGAATGGCCGACTGGCACCTGATCGGAGAAGTAAAAAATAATCCGGGTATACACATCCCCGTTTTTGGGAATGGCGATATTAACAGCCCGCAAAAAGCGCTTGATTATAAAAACAAATACGGCGTCGATGGCATCATGATCGGTCGCGCCGCCATTGGTCATCCCTGGATATTCAGGGAAATAAAACATTTTATAAAAACCGGTGGGTTGGCCAATCCTCCAACGGTGCAGGAACGGATATCCGTATGTAAAGATCACCTGGCCCGGTCTATTGCCTGGAAAGGAAAAGAAAAAGGGATGTATGCCATGCGCGGGAAATACGCAGGCTACCTGAAAGGGCTCCCCGGTATCACGGCGTTTACCAAAAGACTGATGCTGCTGACGACTTTTGTGGAGATCTCTGCTGTTCTTGAAGAGGCCCTGCATTTCTACAAAGGATATGAAGCGGTTCAATTGCCGATCGAACTGATCAATTACCACGCAAAATGCGCGGTGTAGGCTTGCTGCTCAATGGCCAATAAATCCCGGGTATTAAAACCGCAGTTGCACATGGGCGCTCGCCGGGCTGCAGGATATGGCAATATAACTTAACAACAATATGGACAGAATCGCGAATGCCCACCATGTTAACAAAGTGCGCCAATAGGGCCTTTCATTTCCGTGATCATCAGCGTCGGCGGCCATATCGGCAGTGAGCCCATCAGTCGCAGGAGCTGCTGTTTTGCCACGCAGCAGAAAATACAAAACGAGCAGGTTTGCCCAATATAAATGCTGTGAGCTGAAATGGGCTGTTAACCAGGTCGCGCCAATAATATTGCTGATCAATATATACCAGGCCAGGTACAGCATGGTAATGGTGAGGGCAATTTTTTTGAAAGAAGTCCCTTGTTTTTGGACTGAAGCCCGCGCCCGGAAATGGTAGCGATATGCGATCCATCCGGTCAGGATCATGCAGACGAGAGACAGAATCCAGGAGATCCACTGCCAGTTTAATGCAAAGGAAGCCGGGTCATCGGCGAGCAGGCGCTTGCCCATTCCGGTCATCGTTTTGGTATTCACGCCCTCGACCAGACAAATTGAGGGGAGCAGTATCAGCAGGAAAATCCAACCGGCCATGTTGGATCCTTTGTCCGCCTCCCTTCCCTTCGGCCAATGACCACCTGAGAATACCCCATAAGCCATTCCCAGTCCGCCAAAAAAACCAATGGAATATTCCATCACATTCCACCAGTTAAAATCGACCCCCGAAGCGGCGCCCATTCTTTGAAAAAAATTACCGGCTCCAAATCCAAATCCGGCGCCCAATGCGCTGAAACATGCGGTGCGTAGTGCATGCTTATATCCATTGCGGAACAGATACCAGCCCAATGCCAAAGAAGCACCTAAACAGGCTGCCCACATTTCGGATCTCGGTGGCGTCATCAGCCATTCCAGCTCATTTATTAAAAGCCCCCAGCACAAATAACCACCGACAAACAGCTGGGTGAACAGGGCTGCCCAGTCGATTTTTTTTCCGGAAGAAGACTCCAGCGCCAGGCCTGTTATTCCGCCTCCAAGGAATCCGTACAGCCCGCCGATGACCAGCAGCATCATCAAACCATAACTCACGTTCAGATAATCACCCGCGTGTCCATAGCCCACTACGATCCCATAACTCATGATGCCACCGATACCCCAGGAAATAGAACCCAGGGCAACGATTACAGGTAACCGTGCAAACCAGTCGCTGCGACCCGACAATACGATCACCACCAGTATGCCGATAGCTCCCGCCCAGGCGGCACCATATTCATGACCGATCTGGCCACGGGCAGCCCAGGCCGTACCCAATGCAATAGCTACCGGCAACATTTTTTGGAAAAAGAAAGCGGGATATTTCATGCGTTGGGGGTTGTTGGGTGTCGTGGTGGTTGTTTTTCTTTGCAATTATAATATAGTCAGTTGAAATATAGGCTTTCACCAAACTTATGATCCGGATTGCGCGCAATGCCAGGGTTTATTCCTATCTTTTTTCTGCGGTTTGGCCTTCCCGCACACGGGAATTGGTCACTTACTGATTTTACATAGGAAATAACATGAAACGATACAGCATTCTGATTTCCGTTGTAGCTGCTCTGGGCGGTTTGCTTTTTGGTTTTGATACGGCCGTGATTGCCGGAGCATTATTTACCCTGAAGGATTATTTTCATTTGGGTGATGCTTCCATTGGCCTGCTTGTAGCCTCTTCTTCCATAGGATGCATACCGGGTGCTTTTTTTGCGGGCCGTCTGGCCGACCGGTCCGGTCGTAAAAACATGATGATTGTAACGGCCATATTGTATGGCATTGCGGCATTGGGAAGCGGGATTGCCGGCAATTTTGCCGGGCTGATCATCTATCGTTTTATTGGCGGAATGGCCATCGGGATGGCTTCAGCCCTGACGCCCATTTATATTTCTGAGATCGCTCCGCCCGGGTTCCGGGGAAGGCTGGGCATGTTGCAGCAACTGGCCATTGTAACGGGCATATTATTGTCATTCGTTTCCAATTATCTCATCGCCAACGCGAAATATTCATTTTTAACTTACAACAACCATTGGCGCTATATGCTGGGCGCGGCCCTGGTTCCATCGCTGCTGTTTCTCCTGCTGCTTTTTTTCGTGCCTGAAAGCCCTCGCTGGCTGATATTAAAAGGCAAACTGAATCAGGCAAAAAAAATATTCAGTAATATATATTCAGCGCAGGAGGCGTCTGCCGAGTTGCAGCTGATTTCAGAAGATATAAAAGAAGACACAGGCAGGCTAAGATTCGCGGAGATATTTTCTCCCCGCTATAAAAAAATAGTCCTTATCGGAATTGTATTTGCATCCATAGCACAGCTTACCGGCATCAATATAATTTTTTATTATGCGCCGCTCATCTTTGAAAAAATACATGTCGGTGGCAGCGCATTATTCCAGACCATGCTCACGGGCATCGTCAACCTGATCTTCACCATACTGGCCTTCGCCCTGATTGACCGGATTGGCAGAAAGAAATTATTATTGGCCGGTTCTGCCATTATGGGTCTGTGTATGCTTTTGATCAGCTGGTTCTTTTATAACCGGCGGCTCGACAGCCTGTTGATTCTGATTACCATATTTATTTACATTGCCGCGTTCGCCTCCACCTGGGGAGCCGTACTCTGGGTATATGTCGCCGAAATGTTCCCCAATAAGATAAGAGGGAATGCAACGTCTTTTTCTGTTTTTGGCAACTGGGTTGCAAATGCCATAATTTCTTATTCCTTCCCCGTGATGCTTTCGGGCCTGGGCGCCCCGGTAACATTCCTGGCTTACGGCTTAATAAATTTATTGATCATTATTTTCGTGGCCAGGTATATATTTGAAACAAAGGGCGTGCCGCTGGAAAAAATCGAAGGCCTGTATGCAGGCGTTAGCTAATGCAAAGCAGAACAGGATTATGATCTGGTTACCCGGCAAGGCAATAGCGATGAGATCATGTTCATAAACCCGGATCTTTCCGGGGTCAAAAAAAAAAGTTATGAGAAAAAATGCAATTCTTTTTTTACTACCCTTGTTCCTGTTGGATGTTCACCCGAAAACGCCGGTTTCAATGAAGAGCGGACCTTCAACGGATAAAACGTCCTGTGAATACAAACAGTTAACATTAAGCCTTCGCACGAAAGATCCCAAAACCAATCGCGAAATTTTCAGACAGGAAAAAGTGGATTCAAGGAAAGTGGCTGTTATCATCATAGATTCCTGGAATTTTCATTGGTGTATGACGGCTACCGAAAGGGTTGTGGCTATGATACCCCGTTGGAACCGCGCCCTGGAATGCGCGCGTAAAATGGGGATGACCATCGTCTGGGATCCCAGCGATGTGGCTGGTAATTATGCGGGGTATCCGCAGCGGGAGAAACTCCTTGGCCAAAAATTAATTCCGGTGCCTGACGCGCACGGGATGCCGCCGGTAAATTTTACTGCGCCTGGTGGCATGTGTATGTGCGGACCCGGTATTGAATGCATCATGGACTACGGCTGGGATGGCATGGCTCCCGATTTGAAGATTGCGGAAACAGACTTTATCACCAGCAGCACGGAGGAAGTGTATACGCTATTAAAAAATCGCGGTATCGATCATATTATTTATACGGGACTTCATACGAACGTGTGCCTGTTCGGGAAGCCCGGCGCGTTGAAATTCATGGTTCAGGCCGGATTGAACTGTATGCTTGCGCGGGACATTAACGACGCCATTACAATTTATGATCCTGCGAAGGGCTATACGCCAGACACTGGCACACAGCAAACAGACGATGATCTGGAACGGGCAGGCGTACCGACGATCAATGTTGTGGATGAATGGAGGAAAGCCGGCGTATGGAACGATCAGTGGATGGTCGAAACCGTTCGCATTACACCATGGGGTAAACCCCTGCGCCCTTATTTTTTTGAAAAGGAAGTAACGGTTTCCCTCACGTCACGGCTTCTCCGGGATATCCAGATTCATTATACAACCGACGGAACTGAACCCTACGCGGGCTCACCGGTATATCACAAGCCGTTGATCTTTACCAGAACAACCGATTTGAAAACTGCGGCATTTCGAAATGGCCGGAAAGTGAGCCTGCCTTCCAGCGCCTATTTCGTCCGCCTGCCACCCATGCCCCCCAAGCCGGATATTTATCTTGATGAGCTCAAAAACATCCCCGATCCCTATTCACTGCTTGGACCTGTGTATGCCGCTTGTTTGTTTATGCCTGAAGTTGGAAAGTCCTACGAAAAAAAACCGCTTCAGATCCGGGATAAAAGTTATCAGAAAGGCCTGGGATTCGTGGCGCCGGGCGGAGTTCACTATGAATTGAAGCCAGAATACGATCGTTTTGTCGGCCTTGCAGGAATCGCAGATAACATGGTGAAGGAAGATATGGGACGCAACAGGGCCATGCATTGCAGTGTTGTATTTCGTGTTTTTGTTGACGGGGTGATGCTTGCGGAAAGCCCGGTAATGCGGATCTCCCAGGAGCCCTGGCGTTTTGATGTGAAGATCCCGCCGGGCAGCCGCACCATGCGGATAGCCTGCATGGACGCGGGCAGCCCCAGTCCCTATGATTTGGGTAATCTCGTTGATGCCGGGTTCATACAAAAAAAATAAACAATGAATTTTAGATCTTAATATAATATCGGGGAATTCTGCGTACACAAGAACCGCGGGAAAATAAACGGAAGACAAATGAATTCATTAAGAACATTCTATTTTTGTTTCGTGCTGTTGTTGCCCTGCCCGACTCAATCGCAACCTGCAAAAAGCCGGAACGGGATCGTACTTGCCTGTAGGGCGGATAATGACCTGTACATCACATTAAAAGAAAACAGGTTTGGTTGTCAACGGTATAACACGCCCGAGGAGGCGGTTGATCATGCCGCGGAAGCAGCGGGCGTATTAATTCTGGCTGATGGCTACCCGGCAAATACGACTGCCATCTCCGCCTCCATCCTGGCGAAAGCACGCACTAAAGAACTCAGGTTATATATAGAATATCCTTCTTATTTGCCTGGAGTAGAAATGGGGCCTCCCCGCGCTGCCGTATTGGAACGGGTAGTGGTTACGTCAACGGCCATTAAGAAATTGTTCCCGATGCAGATATTGGTTTTACATGATTGTAACTATTTGCCCGTTCAGGCAGAGGATCCGCTGCTTGTTGTGGCGAAAGTAGCCGGGTATGACAGCGCGGTATATGGATTGGACACAGCTGCCCATGCTCGGGCGATATTATTCAAAATGAATGCTGATCATCTATTGGTTTCAACCACCAAACTAAGCCAGTTTATTACGGCACGTTATGCGCCGAAGGAGGCCATACAGGCTATATGGTCGTATATTCTGCAATGGGCGGAGGGTCGCGCTGCCCCGGCGCAACAACTCAATTGGACACCGACGGTTCTTCCATCCTATGGCCGTGAACTGAAGCTTCCTCCGGATGCCGGGCTATTAGCCGTTCAAAGGGGGATGGACTGGTACAGCAACGCCAAAATGCTGCTGAATGAACAGGGCTGGGAAGAATATAAACACTTGTGGAAGCTGAATGATTCCAACAGGCTCACGACCGTGCCTTCAGTAAATAATGCAGCGCCTCAACCGAAAGGGCAGGCTGGCGACGGAACATTTGGTGTTTTGGAAGGAATAACGTCGCAGGTTCATCTGGATGGAAGTCAGTTTACCCGCTGGTGGCTCCGCAGTGATGTTAACGGGGAAAGCGCCCTGGCATTTGCACTCCGGTCAATATTGGATGGCGACAAACGCAGCCGGCTGATTGCCGGAAATCTGCTGGACTGGGTTTATTTCCGCTCCGGATTATTTCAAAATGATTGCAATAAAGCAAATTATGGTCTTCTTTTTTGGGCGCCGGGAAACGCCCAGGCGCTTTATCAGGATAACGACATCAAGACAATTCTCGGTTGCATAGGAACTTCAGCTATACTGGATACAGACCGGTGGAATGAAGTGCTTGTGAAAAATATCCTGGGAAACTTCAGAACGACCGGGGTCAATGGATTCCGGGGCTGGCGAATAGAAAACCCCGATCTACTTCGCGATGGCTGGCAGCATTATTGGAATAAGAATACGATTCAGTTGCAGCCGCATTACGAAGCCTGGACCTGGGCTTCCTATCTGTGGCTATATGACAAGACACACTGGAAACCTCTTCTGGAGAAGACCAGGAATGGCATCCGTATGATGATGGCGGCATATCCGAATGGCTGGCGGTGGACGAATGGAATCCAGCAGGAACGGGGGCGGATGCTGCTTCCACTGGCCTGGTTGATCAGGGTGGATGACAAGCCCCAATATCGCGAGTGGCTGAAACAAATAGCCACCGATATTGAAAAATGCCAGGGTAGCTCCGGCGCGATCCGGGAAGAACTCGGCGCTTTGGATCATGGAGATATGGCTCCTCCGGGGTCAAATGCTGCCTATGGAACAGGAGAGGCTCCTCTGATACAGGAGAATGGCGATCCGCTGGCAGACTTATTGTACACCTGTAATTTTACCGCTCTGGGGCTTCACGAAGCATACGCTGCAACCCGGGATATGCAATATAAAAGAATGGCGGATAAGCTGGCGGATTTCCTTATTCGCATCCAGGTGCGGAGTAAAAAGCACAGGGAGCTGGATGGTGGTTGGTTCCGGGCATTTGATTACCGGCAGTGGGATTATATCGGTTCAGACGCAGATGCAGGGTGGGGAGCCTGGTCCATAGAAGCGGGATGGACCCAGGCCTGGGTGCCTGCTGTTCTTGCGCTGCGCCAACTGAATAAAAATCTTTGGGATATATCCCGGAACAGTAAAGTGAATAAACCATTTGAGCGTATACGCGACCAGATGATACCGGATGAGGTATTAAAAAAGTAACTATTGTAATTTCATGCGAATTTTGCACCACAACAATCCTTTTTTTCGATGCTTGAATAATTATTATATTGCGACCCTTCTCTTATACATTGTAAAGCAATCAATAAGAAATTAAATTTATGAAACATAACCTGGTCCTGATCACTGCGTTACTATGGGTAACGGCTAATGTGCATGGTCAAAAAACAATTAAAGAAGCCAATAGCAGTTCCTCGAATCCTGAAAATGCCCAGGTATATGAACCAATACCCCCTGTGGTTGTGCCGGGCGAAACATTTAGCAGCCCGCCGTCCGATGCCATTATACTATTTAACGGAAAGAATCTGGATGAGTGGGTATCTGAAAAAGATCAATCGCCGGCAAAATGGACGGTAGCCAATGGTGCAGCTACGGTTGACAAGTCATCCGGCGATATAGAAACCAAAAGAAAATTTACCAGCTATCAACTACATATCGAATGGAAAATTCCCGCAGATATAACCGGTAGCGGGCAGGCAAGAGGGAATAGCGGTGTATTCTTATCGGGAAGATATGAAATTCAGGTGCTGGATAACTATAATAACGAGAACAAAACCTACGTGAATGGGATGGCCGGCAGTATATACCGTGAATCTATTCCATTGTGTAATCCTGAGAAAAAACCGGGCGAATGGAATGTTTATGATATTGCTTATACAGATCCGCAGTTTAATGATGATGGTTCGCTCAAAACGCCCGCCCGGGTGACGATCTTTTTTAACGGCGTATTGGTCCAAAACAATGTAGCCATAGAGGGAGGCACCTCTACGGATACCCGGCATGTATATGTTAAGCATGGCCCTGCTCCCCTCAGGCTACAGGCGCATGGGGATAAGAGTGCTCCGATAAGTTTTCGGAATATCTGGATAAGGGAATAATGCATTAAAAAGTGCATTCCAGCCAATCTTCTTAAGGTCGGATCGGGACGGGTATATTTGTCCCGGTTTACGTTAGCGGAATATCTGACGGCCGCTACGGGTAATGACCGTCATTATCTGGAAACCCGCTGACTGCATTTCAAGCTGTCTTTCCTCGTAGTCTTTGATCAGAATACGCAGCAATTGCAATTCGTCTTCGTCCTGTGAACTGACCGGGCCTTGAGATATCTCCTTTTCCCGCAGGAGGGTTTTTGCGTATTGTGACTTTGTGATGATCGCATTCCATTTCATGATTCCAGATTTAAAATGCAGATTAAACCCGCACTATGATGGGTTAATGACAAGGCTGAGACGATTTGTTGCATGCGGAGGTTACACTTTAGCCCCGGAACAGTCGATTTCTTGCTCTTTTTATGGCTTCAGGACAATATTTATGAGGGATTTCAGGTTTTCTTGTTGAAAATCAGATCCGTCTTGAAAAACCACCAACTGCCGGGGGATAACCGGGAGACTGCGAAGAATAAGGGTCGGAAGCGGGATGACAGATCCTTACTGGGCATCCTTTCCTTCTTTGCTATAACCATCATTCTGGTTTTGCAATACAATCATCACCGGAAAATATACGCGCCTTTTTATGCCTCAACGAGTCCGTTTACCGATCCCGAGCATGCTAACCCAGGGTCATACCTGATTGCTAATGGTGGGTACAATCCGAATAACTGGGCAGATAAACAGCAGATCAGGGGAACGATTACCAATAATGCGCATCACACCAGTTACCGGGATGTCCATATCAGGGTGCGTTTCCTGAACCCGGCGAAAGTGATCGTGAGCACACAGGAATTTATATTGAATGAATCGGTTCCTTATGGGACTACGAAAACTTTCAATCTAAGAATCAGAACACCCTTATCGGCGGTTGCCTGTCGATGGACTGCGGTAGGTGGAGCATATTACTAAACTAAGCGAAACGGCGCCCTATCGCCGCTAAGTTCGACAGGCCTGAGACCCGCGAGGGTTGGATCTCGTACCAGGCAGAATGGACTCCCTGAAAATAATTCATGAAAGTTTTTCACCCTGGGTTCCCATTAAATGGATTCTTGTCAAATTTTCATTTTTCCGGATCTGGCATGCAGGTTGTCCGGGGTTAGTTTGTATTCTTTCATCCTAAAAACCATTAGTTATGAACAACATTGTTAAAAAAGAAAATAACCGGGAGCCGGCTACTTTTGGAAGCGTTGTTGATCAGATCTTCCGGAATAACCTGAACCGGTTTTTCGACGATGAGAACTGGGGATTCACCGGCCTCGGCAGGTCTTTAAATTCCAGTCTGCCACCGACAAATGTGCGGGAAACGGATAGGTCCTATGAAATGGAACTCGTTGCTCCCGGATTGAAGAAAGACGATTTCAAACTGGGCATTGAAGGGGACATGCTGACGGTTTCCTATCAGCCGGAAGCCGGGAAAGAAGAACGGAAGGAAGACGGCTGGTTTAAAATGGAATACCGCAAACAGGCTTTCAGCCGAAGTTTTTCCCTGGACGATACCGTGGATACGGCAAAGATCTCTGCCCGGTACGAAAACGGTGTCCTGCATCTCGAACTGCCGAAAAAAGAAAACGCGCGCAGGATATCCAGGACGATCAATATTCAGTAAGGTATGGGATCCATTTAGTTTACCGGGCGGAATGCAAGTTCCGCCTGTAACTAAATGACATGAGGATAAGCGGTAACCGGAAAGGGGGCTGTCAGGGTATGGATTCTTTATGGTTCAAATCAGGAAAGCCTATCGGATATCTTTGTGTTTTACAGAAGCCATAGTGGTCGCGGAGACTATTTTCCCTGATCATCAACACGATAATCACGTCACTGGCTTCCATCATTTTGCCGAGCAGACCGATACCGTTTTTATCAGGCAATCGGATACCCTGTAGTATCATATCCGGACGGATTCCCTCTGCGAAGTCCAGTGTTTGTTTCCAGGATCCTGCATAAGAAACGATTTGGATATGATCGAATTTCCGATGCAGGAAAAGCACACTTTCCACGCTTAGCTCGGAATCATCAGCAATGATTACTGTCTTTTTTTCTTTTTTCATCCCGGTGGTTGAGGTGGCTAAGTAAGCACTTTTCCAGGCGAGGAAAAATAGAATACAATCTGAACCGGAAGTCGTCTTTTTGTTATCAATATTGTAGGATAAATACTACATTCAATAGCAAAACTCTATTGCCATAATGGTGCTGGACCTGAAAAAGCCATCGGGCGCCAACTGGCATGCTCTGGCCGCCTTGTGGCCGACACTCCTCAGCTATATTGTCAACTACCTGTTTATCGCCATCGTATGGGTGAACCGTAAAGCGGTCAGGTAGGAGGACAGTATTGATCAGCAGCTGTAAAATGTCACAACATGACCAGAATGATTTCATTGCCTTGTCTTTCCCCGACTGCAGCATTATCTTTTCCCGGAACATTCATACAGAATATAATCCTTCGGGAAGCGGAAGCGGGGATTACTTTATTCGGACAACGTAAAGGAGTGGTGATTGCAGGGGAAATTAGCCGGTCCCTTTACAGTAAATTATAAGTAATTTTAAAGGGTGTGACGGCGTTGCGAATTTTTGTTGTTGGAGCTACATCAGCCGGCGGTAAAATATCCGGACGTTTACTACAAAATATCAGTATCTAAATTAAACCTCATGGCTGTAATATTAAAAGAGATCCCGGTAAAAGATAAAGAAGAAGCTATCCGGATCATAGACGGGTTCAGTGAAAAATATCAGCTGATTCCAACCGATCCCGATAATTCTCTGGATATTTCCAATGAAAAATTTCATATTTATTATGACGACGGCAAAAGTCTGGTGATCATTGAAACCAATGATGCTCATTCGGTGGGCGAGCATCTGAAAGAACTGATTGCGGATTTTCCGGTTTTCTTTTGATCTTTCCGTTCTATCCAGACGGTGCGAGATCGCTGCTCTTTTCCCAAGCCCCGGCATGCCGGCCCAATCAAATGGAAATAACAGACACCTGCTCCCTGGTCTATGGAAGAGCACCGGAATCAGGATATTGCACAACCTGAACCGACCCATTATTTTTAGCGGCGATGAGGAGAAAACCATTTTTACTATTAACGCTGATCATATTCCTGACGTCGCCGTCGATAAAAAGACCGGTTGCATCATAAACCATTGGCGAGAAGTTTCCTTTTCCGTTTCCTTTCAGCACCAGCCCGAGGGACGCATCAAGCGGACCGATTTGTACACGGAAGGGATACAGATTGCCGCTGGTGATCACGTCTTTGTTGCCATCCTTATCTAAATCGGCAACAACAATTCCGTTTATTGCACTAACCTGGGCATCATTCGGCAGAGGGATAATCGAAAACGAGTGATTCCCATTATTTCGCAAAAAAATGGATTGGAGCATATTGACATTTACCGTTGAAGACTTTGCCAGTTGTTCTTTTGAAAAAATATCCGTGACCGTGGCGCGCGCATAATCTTCATAGCGTAAAAACTGTTTTTGTATCGTTGGAATGGCACGCGCAAGTTCATCCTTAGAATACCATGGATAGTTTTTTCCGCCATTATAATAAGTGAGAACGGGATCGATAACCCCCTTGTAATAAAACTCGCCATAGATAATTGACAAAGGTTCCTGCTGACTGGCATGAAATGCTGTGTTTAGACCGACATTTCCAATCATAAAATCGACATTGCCGTCATTGTCAAAATCATCAGCAATGATCCGCCGCCACCATCCGTTGGTATTGCTCAAACCATAAGCAGATGTGGCGTCATTTAATTTTCCTTTTTTGTTCTCAAATATTCTGATCGGCATAAACTGACCGACAACAATGAGATCGGGCCATCCGTCTTTATTTAAATCAGTCCAAACTGCGTCTGTGACCATTCCAATATTTTTTATTGCGGTATCCCGTATATCATTATCTTTTTCAAAAAGTATTCTGCCTTTTTTGCTTCTGTTTTTCAGGATAAAGCTTTCGGGCGTTGTGGGGAAACGACCGGGAACAAAACTGCCACCGATAAAAAGATCGGGTAATCCATCCTTATCGATATCAGCGGCCCTGGCACAGGAACTACTGATGTTTTCGGTTGGTAGTGCATTGGGAACTTCTTTGAAATTTCCTTTGCCATCGTTTTCGAAAATTCTGTCCTGATAATTTTTACTATCTGAAATAAATTCTGCACCACCGCTGACCAGGTAAAGATCCTGATCACCATCGCCGTCGGCATCAAAGAATAAAGCATCAGCATTATCTATATCTAAATTTGAATTCCATGGCTGACTGGCAGAACGAACGAACCGGCCGTCTTTTGTCTGCAGATACAAAACATTTTCCTGACCAGAGGTTGCACCGATAAATACATCTTCCAGGCCGTCTTTGTTTACATCTGCTTTCGCAAGACAGGGGCCGATTTTTGACAATTGAAAAGGAAGCAGTGTCGTTGCTTTGAAGTCGACAAACGGCGAGGGCTGGTTTTTATAGTCGATGCCGCTTTTTGCTGTTATATCAACAAACATGGGCTTTTGTTCGGGAATTGACGGTGTCGTTAAGGCCGATGCATTTTTTTGCTGAATGGTAATTTCTGTATCTGTTTTTAATTGATTCAATACGGAGCGTTTTCCGCCAGGCCACTCGACGATCAAAGAATTGATGATGCTGTCCGGTCCGGTTCCGATATGCATGACCGGATCGACGGAGGATTGAAATCCTCTTGTCAGATATTCTTCCTGTATCTGATCGGTTGTCTTTGTTTTGACAGTAACTTTGGCGCCGATACCCGCTGTGTTTTTGTTTTCGCCAATCAGCCGGATGCGGATATAATGCGCATTTTTATTGTTGGAAGTATTATTCCGGTAAATCGTTGCTTCGTCGTTAAGATTGTTGATGACCAGATCCAGATCTCCATCATTATCAAGATCGGCATATGCGGCGCCGTTACTCACAGAATTTTTTACGATTCCCCAGTCCTTTGTTGAATTCGTAAAGCGGAGATTATGATTATTTCTGAATATATAATTGTTTAAAACAGGTGTCCGCATCTGACTGATCTGTTCCCACATCTTTTTCTTGTCCTTTGTTTTACTGGTTGACTTGGAAGAATACATCAGTCCGTATTTCACGAAATCCAGATCCGTCATATCCCGGAGAACGCCGTTTGACACAAACAGATCTTTCCAGCCGTCATTATCAAAATCCGCAAACAGGGGAGACCAGCTCCAGTCTGTGTTTGAAACACCGGCCATTTGTCCGACTTCACTAAAAATGGGTATGCCGTTTTTATCATTTCCATTATTTAATTGAAGGGTATTGCGCATTTGCTGACTCTGATATCCCAGACTCTGCCGGAGCGTGTATTTGTCATAGTTATCCGGTCCTTTCAATGTTTTTTGCCGGTAATTGTCTTCCGGCAGCATGTCCAGTACCATGACGTCGGTTTTCCCGTCGTTATTGTAATCGGCAATATCTGATCCCATCGAAAATTCGGAAATATGACGGGCTGCTGTATTTAAAACTTCTTTAAACGTGCCGTCGTGATTATTCAGGTATAGAAAATCACGTTCATCGTAATCGTTGGTTACGTAAATATCAGGCCAGCCATCGTTGTTCAAATCGCTGATGGAAGCGCTCAGTCCGAAATTCAAACCGCTCCCATCAATATGTGCTTCATCACTTACATCGACAAAATGACCATTATCATTCCTGTAAAGGCGATTGCCAAATCTTGGGTGCCTTGTCCTGCGAAGTTTTTCAGAATTAAAAAATGGATTATAAAACATGTCGCCATGATTCACCATAAACATGTCCAGGTCACCATCGTTGTCCATATCAAAAAAACTGACCATTGTCGTAAATGTACCGGGTGCATCCAGTCCGTACTCCTTCGCTGACTCTTTGAAATGAGGAATTCCATCGACTATTCCGGTATTAATATAAAGTTCATTTCTTCTGTCCTCGTCTGTACCCGGGCCTGAATAACAGAGATAGATATCCTGGAGGCCGTCTCCGTTGATATCGACGATCACGGCACCTGTTTTCCATTTGCTGCGACTGGTAAAACCTGTTTCTTTGGTAATATCCTGGAATTCCAGATTACCTTTATTAAGATAAATTTTGTCGGGCGACATATTGGCGGTAAATAAGATGTCCTGCAATCCGTCATTGTTTAAATCGCCGATCGCGACGCCCCCGCCGTTATATAAATATTCATACGTGTCGATATTATAATCCTCATTTTCGGTAATCGTATTATGAAAATCAATATGTGAATGGGCGTCTGACACCTGGCTGAACAGCGGTTCTGGCTTTTTTTCGCTTTTGCAGGAAATAAGCTGGTAAATGCCGAAAATGATAAAGCAAATAACGCGAATCCGGGATATAGTCATGTTAACATACAAGTAGAGGCCGGAAAGCTAAAACATTTTTACTGGTTCGGGAATAGGTTAGAAAAAAACTACTCATGCTAAAATTTATGAGGTTAATGATAATATCTGGAATACTTTTTACCGCATAAACGGGTTACTTGCAATCAGTTCTATTTCCCTCTTCATACAAAGTAACAAAACTAACAGATTATGATCCTATCATGTTTCCCTATTAGCCCAGGTCTTAAAATGCTGTCCCGAATAGTCCGGGTTTCGACTTTCACGGGTTTTTTGATTTTCTGTTTCACATTACAATTATTGGCCGGCGTCAGGCACACGGCTAACAAAACAGTGAAACCTGCGGATATTGAAATCACCGGAAGGGTATCGGATGAAACGGGAGAACCGGTTTCCGGTGCTTCTGTTGTGGTCAAAGGTGGTGGAGCGGGCACAAGTACGGATGCTTCAGGAGCATTCAGAATATCAGTTCCCGATCAAAAAGCCGTCCTGGTTTTCTCTTCGGTTGGTTTTCAGACCAAGGAGATTACAGTCGGTAAATCAGTCACCATGAACGTTTTGATGAGCAGGAAAACAAGTGTGGCCGATGAAGTGGTGGTGGTCGGTTATGGAACCCAGAAAAAAGTCGACGTAACAGGCGCAATTTCGGTTGTCTCGGGAGCAGACGTCAGGGAGGGGTTCAATAATGATGTGGCTCATGCGCTTCAGGGACGGGCAACAGGCGTAACTGTAATACAAAACTCAGGGCAACCAGGGGCTGATGTGGAAATCAGAATCAGGGGTGTTGGTTCGCTAAATGATAATAGTCCATTATATGTAGTCGATGGAATTATAACCAATGGAATATCAGGACTTAATCCTGCAGATATCGAAAATTTCTCAATACTTAAAGATGCGGCATCTGCTGCAATCTATGGTGCAAGAGGTGCAAACGGGGTCGTTATTGTAACCACAAAAAAGGGAAGGCGGGGACAGGCACAAACCATTTCATTTAATACTACCCAGGGTATTCAGGAGGCTTGGAGAATGCCTCATTGGTTGGATGCTGCTCAAATGAATATGATTCATAAAGAGGCATTGACAAATGACGGCGTTCCGGGAACAGATCCGGCCTGGGCATTTTATAATGACCCAAGTAACGATTCAACCAGAACTGATTGGTTCAAGGAAATCTTTAAAACAGGGTACATTTCTACGTATGATTTGGCAATTCGCGGCGGTTCAGATAAGTCAAACTATTCTTTAAGTCTGGGGTATCTTAATAATAATGGTATAGTGGAAGGAACATTTTACAGAAGATATAATGTTCGCTTTAACAGTCAGTATGAAATTCTCAAAAACCTGACTTTCGGCGAAAATATTGGCGTCGTTGTAGGAGATCAGAAGACGCAGGATATTCGTGGTGATTATACCGGTATAATAAACTCTGCTGCGTTTAATTTCCGTACTACTCCTGTCTGGGCTGATCGGGCAAATCAGATTTATGGATCACCATCCGGAGATTTTCCGAATCCGGTTGCAGCAGTGAATGGTCACGACAATAGAAATTCGAGCGACAATCTGGGTGGTAATCTATACCTGGAGTACAAATTTCTTGGTTTTTTGACTGCAAGAACAGATTTTGGATATAACTGGACTTATGGCAAATCCAAGAACTGGACTTCAATCGAACAAGGTGGTGGACGTGGCCTCACTACAAACGGTCTGAGCGAAGGATATTCAACCAATGAAGTATGGATTTGGAACAATACCCTTAGTTTTGATAAAACCTATGGCAAGCATCATATTGCTGCCCTGGCCGGTATATCTGCGGAAAGCGGTTCATATACTTCCACATACCCTCAAAATGCAACGGGTTTCAGTAATCAGGACCCGTCTCTTCGCTATTATAACAATGCCGGAAGTTTTACCAATGTCACAACAGGGGGGGCTGATGACTATTCGCTGCAATCTTATTTTGGAAGAATTTCCTATGAGTATGCTGGTAGGTATATGATTGCAGGTAATATTCGTCGTGATGGTTCATCTAAATTTGCACCAGATTACCGTTGGGGTAATTTCCCTTCTGTTTCTGCGGGTTGGAGGATTTCAAAGGAAGATTTCTTTTCCGGCCTGAGCAATGTTTTTTCTGATTTGAAATTAAGGGCAAGCTGGGGTCAGTCAGGAAATGACAAAATACCCAACTATCAATATTATAGCCAGATCACTGGCCAGGATCAGCCAACGCTCGGTGGCAATGCTGCAACTGCCGTAGCACAAAATAGTTTGGCAAACACGACCATACACTGGGAAACGACAACACAAAAAAACATTGGTCTGGATATGGGGTTTATGCAAAACCGACTCAATGTGACGGTAGATTACTTCGATAAAAAGACTGATGGAATACTTGTTCAAGTGCCACTGCTAAACTCGTATGGTGTCGGCAATGCTCCCTATCAGAACGCAGGTGTTGTTACGAACAAGGGTTACGAATTTACTGTATCTTATAGAAGTCCGGGAACAACAAAGTTTAATTACGAAGTGAGTGCTAACATTTCGCACATTAAAAATAATCTCGAGACGCTGGGGGTTCCTGGAGCAACCGATATATACAATTCAAATTATAAAAACGTATATGTTGGAAGAACTTCAGTTGGACAACCGATCGGACATTTTTATGTATTAAAAGCCCTGGGAATTTTCCAAACTCAGGATGAAATTAACAGTTATACCGATAAATCTGGTAACCTGATTCAGCCAAATGCAGTACCTGGAGATGAGAAATTCCTTGACGCAAATGGAGACGGGGTTATTAACGCCAAAGACCGTATAAATGCGGGAAATAGTTTTCCTGTATACACTTATTCATTCAATGCGTCGGCAAGCTATGGTGGGTTTGATTTTAATATGCTCTGGGTTGGAAGTCAGGGTAACGAAATTTTTAATGGTTTAAGACTTGGCGGTATGTTTATGCAAGGGCTGGCTTACAATAATAGTCCCGAAATACTAAATCGTTGGACACCGGATAATAAAGGCGGAACAGTTCCACGGGTGACTCTGTCAGATTTAAACAACAATAAAGTGTACAGCACCTTGTATATCGAAGATGGCAGTTTTCTAAGAATGAAGTATCTGACCTTTGGCTATACCTTTAACAGTAACACTATTGGTCACGTGATAACAAAACTTCGCGTATTTGTAACTCTTCAGAACCTGATTACGGTCACCGGTTATAAAGGATTCGATCCTGAGATCGGAGCAGACGTGGGCGCAAACTCCTATAACAATATGTATGGTGTAGACCGTGGTGTATATCCACAAGCCAAGTCTTATATAGTAGGAGTTAACCTAAATTTTTAATATTAACGACTTATGAAAAAATATATAGCATACTTATCAATCGGACTAATCCTGAACTCCTGTTCGAAGTTCCTGGATCAGCAACCTCATAATTTGACCAGTGCTGCTTTTTGGCAAACGGCCGATCAGGCCGAAGCTGGTCTCGCAGGTGCATATAGCCCCCTTCAGCAGGAAGAAGCTTTGGGTGGTGAAGAATGGGCATGCATGGAAGCGTTTAGTGATATTGGATATGTAAATGATGTTGGATTTCCAGATTATATTGCTATGACGGAGTTTAGGGCGAACCAGAATGTGGACGGTGATATGTCCCTGCTTGGTTATCAGCAGTATTTTCAGACAATAAAAAGAGCTACCGATGTTCTGGCGAATGTGCCAAATATCGACATGGATCCAGCCCAAAAGAACAGAATTCTTGGCGAAGCCAATTTTTTACTGGCCTGGGGTTATTTCTGGGAAGTGCGCCTTTATGGAGGGGTACCTTTATATGACCCAAACAACGTGGCATCCGCAACCGTAAGGGCGACAGCAGCTCAAATATGGACTGTTATTGAAACTTGTCTGACAAATGCCACAACGCAGCTTCAATGGAGTCATGATGAAGGTCGTCCTGGATTAGGTGCTGTTTATGGCTTACTGGCAAAGGTTTATGCATACGAATCAAAATGGCCTGAATCAAAAACAGCTGCTGAAATGGTGATCAATTCCGGTAATCACGGACTGGTTTCTGTATATTCAAATTTGTGGTCACTAGATCATGCTCAGGATAATGCGCTTGAGAATCTCTGGGTATTAGGAGGGCGAGTTAATAATGGGGTTTTAACTTCTACTCTTTATTTGCCATTCAATGTCTGGGGAGGCACTCATGATGAGCCTTCTATTGGTACTGGTTGGAGACTGGTTAGTGCAACTGAAAATTTTTATGATTCCTATGATCCTCAGGATATCAGAAAGAAGGCAACGGTCGCTAAACGAGGCGTGGATGTAGTTTCTTTTGGAGGTTTTACTGATATCATACAGATACCCGAGAACAGATCACCCGTAGTCTGCACAAAATTTATGCAACCCTATGCAGGGCCAACTATTCTCTATAACCCCGGAATGGATATTCCGATTTTAAGATATGCAGATGTATTATTGCTGGACGCAGAAGCTATTATGAATTTAAATGGCGGTGGCCCGACTAATCCGTCAACACCGGTTGCAGCTGCAGCGGAACCTTTAAATCTTGTACGCGTAAGGGCAGGTCTGCCACCAATTGCAGCTCCCACTTTCAGTGACCTGATGTACGAACGTAAAGCAGAACTGGCTTTTGAAGGTGGTGATCGTCATTTTGATCTCGTACGCTGGGGACTGGCAGCACAAGTTTACAATAGCATTCCGGCTGAAGGAACTTATAAACCTGCTCGTACATTTACAGCGCCAAAGAATAATTTGTTGCCTTATGTACAGAACGAAATCGATGTAAGTAGCGGAACCATTACGCAGAATCCCGGGTATTGAAAAAACGGTGATGTAACAAGAAAATCAGGCTAAAGCGGAACAGGGGAAATGAACCATTTCCCCTGTTCCTTTATACGTTGTTTCGAATTTTTTTAAGATGATTGTTCCTGTGAATTCCTGTTCCGGTATCCTTTGAATTCAAGCGGATTCAATTTTGTAATTTTCTTGAATTGATAATAAAAATTTGACAGGCTGTCAAAGCCACAGGCATAGCCGACTTCCTTGATCGACTTGTCATTATCTTTTATCATTTGGCAGGCCCGGTTAATCCTGAACTCAGTTAGGAATTCCAAATAGGTTCTTCCCGTCTGTGCTTTAAAATACCGGCAAAAGGACTCCTTGGTGAGGTTGGCAATCTTAGCCACATCCTGGATATTGATACGCTCATCGTAGTTCGAATACGTGTAGTCGAGTATTCCGTTGAATCTTTTATCGTTATTTCTGGACTGTAAATGCTGCCCGTCGTTGGAAAGAACGCGATGAGAATCACTGGCCGTAAGTGATTTCAATATCTCCAATAACAGTATAATCCTGTCGATGGAAGACGCATGAAAACTTTTTTCGACCAGAGGAATGAGTTGTTCCTTGCCTTTTTCGGTTACACACAAACCCAGCCTCGCTTTCATCAGTAGCGTGTGGATCTCGCGAAATTCCGGCAGATTTAAAAATTCATTCCCAAGAAAATTTTCATAAAAATGGATCACCATCGCCTCGGGCGAGTGAGCGTCACTGATATTTTTTTCTTCATGCAGAAAAGCATGAGGGAGATTTTTTCCAATAATGATGAGATCGTTATCCTTAAACGTTTCAACGCTGTTACCGACAATTCGGGTACCCTTGGACCTCTTTAAAAGTATAATTTCGATTTCCGGATGATAATGCCATGTATTTGATAAATTTTCTCCGTTGTCAATTTTCACATTTGAACGATAAGGCGTGTTCCAGCTGAGGTATTTAAATGAAGGTTTTGTATTATTTGTCATAACAGATCTTTGACGGGTTAAAAACAAGTGATTAGCGGCAATCGATTTCCAATATAGTATATTTCCCGGTTAACGTTACGAACTCTTGATTTCCTTAAAACCGGCCATGTAAAACAGAGATGGAATGGTTTAGTTAAATTATTGTATTCGAGTTAGTTAACAACTTTTAAAAGAAATCTGTTGTGGCCATGGGTTTAAAAGTACCTGAAGAAATCGGCATCATCGGATTTGCCAATGAAGCATTTGACGGATTTATATCTCCTTCCCTGTCCTCCGTTGATCAGAAAAGTAAAGAGCTGGGTAAGGATGCAGCGAATATTTATTCAATCATATCAGTAAACCGCTCGGGACCATCGATACCGGAGTCAAATTTGAAAAGATAGTCGTCGCAAGTTCGATCATTGTTCGTGATTCATCATCACGTTCCAAAACGACGGCAAGACTGGCAATGGACCTGGTTAACTAGGAAGCCATCCGGACCACAGACGGTTTCACTTTTCTTTTAATCCTTCAGTTCTATCCAAACCGGTGCATGGTCGCTGCTCTTTTCCCAGCCCCTGATTTCGCGGTCAACGCCTGCGGCTACCAGTTTTTTTTCTATGTTCGGACTCAGCAAAAAATGGTCGATGCGCAAACCGGCATCCCGGCCGTAGGCATTGCGGAAGTAATCCCAGAATGTATATATCTTTTCGTGGGGATGCAGTTTTCTTAAGGCATCGGTCCAGCCCTGGTCCGTTATTTTTTTGAAGGCTGCGCGCACTTCCGGCCGGAACAACGCATCTTCCACCCAGCGTTCGGGCTTGTACACATCCAGTTCTGTGGGCATCACATTAAAGTCGCCGGTGAGTACAACTGGTTTGCCGGAAGCGATAAGGGAAGCGGTATGTTCCGTGAATCGTTTGAACCAGTTCAGCTTATAATCGAATTTCGGTCCGGGGGCCGGATTGCCGTTGGGTAGATACAGGCATCCGACGAGCAAATCATTGATCGTGGCTTCGATGTAGCGGCTATGCAAATCTTCCGGATCGCCGGGGAGTACACGGCGCATTTCCTTAGGAGTACCTAACCGGGAAAGAATGGCCACCCCGTTCCAGCTCTTCTGCCCATGCCAGATGGCCTGATAACCCGCGTCGTTTATTGCTTTTACCGGGAACTTTTCATTGGGGGCTTTCAGCTCCTGCAGACAAACCACGTCTGGTGCTTTTTCACCCAGCCAGCGAAGCAGCACAGGCAGGCGGCCATTGACACCATTGACATTGTATGTGGCGATTTTCATAATGATTCAAATTTAAAACATTCCCTGTATAGCGATAATTCCTGTTTTATCTTCAGCAAATCCGTGCCCAGTTTTATCCGGGATATGCCAAACCTGTATAATGATAGCATAAGAATGTACAGGCCGGACAAGGGTTTCAGCGAAATTGAAAAGAGGACAAATGACGAAAATTCGCATTTATCCTCTCCGGTAGATATGGTCTTCTTACGGGTGCTGCCGGCGTCGGCCTGCCACAGGAAACTGTTTAATTTGCTGTTGCGGGACTGATAACCGTAGTGACTTCATAAACCCATATCTTTCAGCACAGCGCAGGAAGCCTTTGAAATGGATTTCAATTTTTCAGGCGTGAATTCACCAGCCCCGGCATGTTTCTTTCAATCACGTAGGTTTTCATTTCGTTGGTATTCTTTTTTGCATTTTCAGGTGTCGCTTTGCTTTGGGTGATACCGGTAAAGCCGGTAAAGAGCATGGTTGCAATAAGTACAATCAGGTGTTCCGTAATTTTTTTCATAATGAGTATTTTTGGTTTCCGGGATGCTCCACTTCGCGGCCCGCATGAAATAGCCAGAGCACCAGTCGTGGACACCGCGCCAGGCAGAAAGAACCCTTTGGATCGTCGGGCGCCTCGTTTCATATGCAATTGCTGTCTTTCCCTGGCCATCAATTCCCCAGGCAATTGCGGGGCTTCTTCCATGCGCATCAGCCTGCTGGTATTGAGCAATACCGCCGGGCTGCACCAAGTGGGTGTTTTCAGCTCGTTTTATGGCGATGTGCAGCTCCCGTCATATTAACCCCTGGTTTGGAGAAGAACCAGCATGCCACCGTAGGAGTGGTTCAGCATTGCAAAAAGGCAAAACTGCCCTTTATGTGTATGGTCAGAAGCCGGATGAACCGCAGCTCTGACGGATAAGTGTTGATGTTAAAACATTTTTTTCTTCCGCTGCATATTAAAAAGACCGGGTTTGCTTTGCCTCCTATAGTCCCAATGGCTAAATGATTATCATATAGTATCATAACCGGCAACGATCCCGGACTCAGGATATGTCTTTATTATTCTCCCTATTTTGGTCAGAATATATGGCGCCGGGGGTCTTCGCTTACGGTGAGCGAACCGGAAAGGACCCTGCCTTTAAAGGGTTTCGCCAGAGCAGCAGCAGGCTGAAGCAGGCTTCCCCGATCGCGGCTTCACTGTATAAACTGGTTCCCGGAGAGGTAAAACAG
>JAUZOD010000033.1 GCA_030706635.1 Bacteroidota bacterium | reverse complement strand
TTGATTTTGATATTGCAGAACCGGATACCCTGATCGCCAGGGCCCTGGTGCCCTCACTGGAAGAAGTGCAAAAGGCGGCGCTCGATTCCAGGCCGGAAGTAAAGAACAGTGAGTTGGGTGTTCAGATTGCTCAGCTGGATCTGGCCAAAGCAAGGGCGGAGTATCTGCCGACGGCAACGGTTGGCGCAGTTGTGGCGAGCGGTTATTCCGATAATCAGTCGGATGCCTATCTGGAGCAGCTGGATAATAATTTTTATCAGCAGATCGGGCTGACGCTTTCCATTCCCATTTTCACGAAACGGGTGACCCGGACAAACGTGGAAAAATCAAAAATTGAAGTAGCCCAGGCCAGTCTCACTTTAAAAAATACCAAAACCGTATTGTCCCAAACCGTAGAGCAGGCCTACATCAATGTGTTGAATGCGCAGGCCCAGTATGATGCATCCGTAGAGGAGCTGAAGGCCACGCAGGAAAGTTACCGGATAGCTATAGAGCAGTTAAAGGTTGGCGCTGTAAACACGGTAGACCTCCTCTTGCAGAAGAATCTGTATGTGCAGGCGCTTCAGAACTATACGCAGGCAAAATACAGTTCTGCACTGGATATACGGATCTATGATTTTTACCGGGGCATTCCCATCAAATTTTAGCGGCCTCTGTAATAAATGATGAATAAGATGATAACACAAATTATCAGCAGATGAAAAAAATGAGAATAGTCTGGATTGTAATTTTGATCGCCGCAGCAGCTACGGGCATCTGGTATTTTAAATTCCACAGAAAAGAAAAACCCGTTGTGCTGGATACTGAAAAACCTGCATACGGGTATATTGCCATGAGTGTAACGGCAACGGGTACCGTCCAGCCGGTAGACACGGTCTCGGTCGGAACACAAGTGTCTGGCACAATCAAATATGTGTATGCCGATTTTAACTCCAAGGTCAAAAAGGGACAGTTGGTGGCTGAGCTGGATAAGTCGCTTCTGAATGCCCAGGTTAATCAGTTTCAGGCCAATTTACAGGTAGCAAAAAGCCAGCTGATATACCAGGAAAGTACCTACAACCGCCAAAACTTGTTATATGAGGCCGGCGCCATCAGCAAGGCCGATTATGAAACGGCCATGTATCTGTATAATACTGCCAAAGCCAACGTTCAAAGCGTACAGGCACAACTGGACGCCGCACTGAAAAATCTTTCCTACGCGAATATTTATTCGCCGGTAGACGGGGTAGTGATGCTGCGCAATGTGAACATAGGTCAAACGGTTGCTTCCAGTTTCAGCACCCCGACCTTGTTTATTATTGCCAAAGATATCTCCAAGATGCAGGTACAGGCGGCCGTGGACGAGGCAGATATAGGTAATGTGAAGCAAAATCAGCGTGCAACATTCACCGTGGATGCTTTTCCGGAAAGTCTGTTTTCCGGAACAGTGGAGCAGATCAGGCTGGAGCCCACAATATCTGCCAATGTAGTCACTTACTCGACCATCATCAAAGCGCCCAACGATGATCTCCAATTAAAACCCGGAATGACGGCAAACATCGTCATTTATACCAAAGAAGAAAACAACGCGCTGCTTATATCCGCCAGGGCGTTGAAGTTTAAGCCCGATCCATCCCTGGATAAACAGTTTAAAATCGGGGCATTGAATATGGATTCAGCCGGTGGGTTGAATGGGTCACGCCGCAAGAAGGGGACGGGCGTGCGCAGGCCGGATTCCATTAGTAAAAAAACAAACGACACCACGGTAGTTATCACTCCGCAGAAAGCGTTCGTCTGGGTGAAAGAGAATGACAGCCTTATTCAAAAGAAAATAAGCATTGGTTTGAATGATGACACCCATGTTCAGGTTTTGCGCGGGTTAACAACAGATGATGAAGTAGTGGACGCCATTCAAAACCCGCTCCTGGAGCCTCAGGCTTCATCCGCACCGGCCAAGAGTCCGTTCATGCCGCAACGACGCGGAAGCGCTAGTCCGAAAAAACCGCCACAGCCAAAATAAGAAGTGGGAAAGATTAAAAGCTATTTTGATGAGTAAGAAGATTCTGGAAATACAAAATATCAAACGCGAATTCAGGATGGGCACCGAAACGGTCCGGGCATTAAAGGGCGTTTCTTTTGATGTAAATTCTGGCGAGTTTGTAACCATTATGGGAAGTAGTGGTTCAGGTAAAACGACCCTGTTAAATATACTGGGATGCCTGGACAAGCCGACGGACGGAAAATATTTATTGGACGGGGTGAACATTGGCGGCCTGGAGCGGAATGAACTGGCTCGTTTGAGGAATATTAAGATCGGATTTGTATTTCAGTCATACAACCTGCTTCCCAGGACTTCCGCGCTGGAAAACGTAGAATTGCCCCTGTTGTATAACCCAGGCATTCCCGCGAAGGAAAGGAGGGAAAGAGCGGTTCATGCTCTGGAGTCAGTGAAACTTGCAGAGCGGCTCAATCATACCCCAAACCAATTGTCTGGCGGACAGCAGCAACGGGTTGCCATTGCCAGGGCCCTGGTGAATGAGCCTGTTATGATTCTGGCCGATGAAGCTACGGGCAACCTCGATTCAAGAACTTCTTACGAAATCATGGCCCTGATGCAGGAACTAAACCAGCAGCAGGGAAAGACCATTGTTTTTGTAACGCATGAGGCGGATATAGCGGCTTTCAGCGGTCGCACGGTAACCTTAAAAGACGGCAAAGTGATAAAAGACTGCCAGAATGATAATAAGCGTTCTGCTAAGGAAGTACTGTCTTCACTGCCGGTCTCGGATGACTATTAACGGTGGAGTAAGGAAGTAAAATAAAAATATGAATGTTATAAATCTGGTCCGGATTGCTTTCAAAGCGCTGCAGCGGAATAAGCTCAGGGCTTTTCTTACCATGCTGGGGATCATCATAGGGGTCGGTGCTGTAATCGCTATGGTGGCCATCGGACAGGGTTCAAAAAAAAGTATTCAGGATCAGCTTTCGAGTATGGGTTCCAATATGATCACTATTCGTCCGAACAGCAATGTAGTTGCCGGAGCGAGGCTGAATGCCGGCAGCGTGCAGACCTTAAAAATTGAAGATGTAAAAGCGATACAGAAACAGGCACAGTACATCAGCGCTATTTCTCCTGCATCTTCCGCCAAAGGACAGGCTATTAATGGAGCGCTGAACTGGCCAACCACCATCCAGGGCGTTAGTCCGGAGTATCTCGATATCCGCGCCTGGACCATGAAAGATGGTGTTGCCTTTACGGATGCCGACGTTACCGCGGCAGCCAAAGTATGTCTTCTGGGGCAGACGGTGGTTAATAATCTTTTTACCGGCGGTGAAAGCCCCATCGGCAAGATCATCCGCTTCAATAAAATTCCTTTCCGGGTGATCGGGGTGCTGGCCCAAAAAGGAGAAAATGCATTTGGGCAGGACCAGGATGACATCATCATTACTCCCTACACAACGGTGCAGGAAAGAATATTGTCAACCGTTTATTTTCAAAACATATATGTATCGGCCCTGAATGAACAGATGACCGATACCGCCGTGGCAGAGATATCCCAGATACTACGGGTCTCTCACCGGTTAAAACCAACGGATATCGATGATTTTGCCGTGCGAACCCAGAGGGAGCTGATCAATACATTTAGCTCAACCAGCCAGTTGCTGACTGTTTTGCTTACGGCCATCGCGGGCATTTCGCTGGTCATTGGTGGCATTGGTATTATGAATATCATGTATGTTTCCGTTACAGAACGCACTCGCGAAATCGGTCTGCGTATGGCGATCGGGGCAAGGGGTATTGATATTCTGTTACAATTTCTGATCGAAGCTATTTTGATCAGCATTACCGGGGGTTTGATCGGTGTGGCGTTGGGTATTGTGGCTTCCCGGCTGGTGACGATTTTCCTGTCCTGGCCAACGCTGATATCCGAGTCTTCCATTTTGCTATCGTTTCTTGTTTGTGCCTTTACGGGTGTGTTCTTTGGCTACTATCCGGCGCAAAAAGCATCCCGGCTGGATCCGATCGAGGCGTTGCGGTATGAATAGGGGCATGCTATTTTCAAAGAATATTACGCGGATCCGGGGCTATTCTTCCAATTTTAATTATCTTTTAGGTATCCCAAAACTTAAAACTATAAATCATGAAAAAGTTACTTCTTTTTATGGGCCTTGTTCCATGGATGATGTCCTGTAATAACAATACCCCGGCTGCCAGCAATACGGCTGCTGATTCCGTTGTTGCTGCCATGGCGGCGAAAGATAGCGTGCTGGAAAAAAATAAGGCCGTCGCCCTGGCCAGTGTTCAGGCCTTCACGCCCGGGAAACTGGATGAAGTATTTAAGGATGTAACGGCAGATGCTGTTGATTATGGCGACGGATCAATGAAACCCGTTAAAGGGGTTGATTCGATAAAAGCCAATGTCAGGGAATTTATGAAAGCCTTCCCGGACTATAAGGGTGAAAATTTTCTAGCCATCGGAGATGGCAATCACGTGGCCGTATTTGCTGACTGGTCCGGGACGTTTAAAAACCCCTTTCTCGGGGTGAAACCAACGGGCAAATCCTTTAAAGTGAAAGACGTTGACCTGTTTACGTTTAATGATCAGGGGAAAATGACGGAACACAGGTCTGTGCAATCCAGCCGCACCATACTGGATATGGTTGGTTTCAAAATGAAGAAATAAATTTCGGATTATTCCCAACTGCGAAATCCCCCTGGAATATGCCGGGGGGATTCTTGTTTCTTAAGCCGGAGAACAGGGATGCTGCATCTGGATTTTTTATTTTCTAAAACTGGCCAGGTAATTTTCCAGTTTGACAACATTTTGTTTCAACCCCTCGTCGGCCCTGAACGTTTTAACCACCTGTTCAAATTGTTCTTTTGATTCAAAAAGCATATGACAGTCAAGGCGCGTTTTGTTTCTTTCTGCAGAAAAGGTTATCGTGGCTAAAAATTTCGGTGAAAGATGGTCAAATACAATGCGCTCCGGTTTTACAATCTCCCTGAAGATGCTTTTGTTTTTGTAGTCCCGGCCATCCGGTCCGTGCATCACCAATTCCCAGATCCCACCCGGCTTCATTTCCATCTTATCAATGGTATTACTGAATCCTTCCGGTCCCCACCAGTTTTTAATATGATCGGGGTTGGTCCAGACTTCCCATACCAGTTCACGGGATGAATTCAGGACGCGGGAAACGCGCTGTTCACGGTTAGAAGCCGGATCGGTATTTTTCGTTTCCACGGCCTTATTTTTTGTGAATATTCCAAATCTGCCTCACGTTTGTTCCAGAAAACGACTGACCAGGATTTCCCATTCCTCTTCCAGACTAAGGTCGGATTTGTTTGTTCCCGCCCGGCGATACCAGTAGCTGGCGTTTGACTGATCGCCTTCTTTCCGGTGGAGATAGGCATGAACCCTGGCGGCTTCAATTCCATCCAGACTATCAACGAGCCCGTGCGCCTTGCTCCACTGTCCCTTCCGGTCAAACCAGAGTGCCCTGAGGTAAACGGAAAAATATTCCGGGGGATCCTTGAGCGACAAAGTTTTGTTAAACGACTCGGGTATATTTCCCATGCAGTAAAAATAATATTTTATCGGGGAAAGTTGTTTCTTTAGAGATCGAAGAAGGCATCCTAATGTCATCCACACCGGATGCGAACGTCGAAAATAATTTATACGCAAGACAATCAGGTCGGATATGGATATCCTGAATCATCGTTTGGCTAACCAGCAACTGTCGGCCCATCAGTTCAGTAGGCCGGATGCATTAGTTTCCTGGCTTGGCGCGATGCAGGCCCAGAATTATGCTATGGCGAAGTGGGCCATTGGATGCAGGCTGACGGGCGTTACGGAGACACGGGTGGAAAAGGATTTTAATGAAGGGAAAATCCTGCGTACCCATGTGCTGCGGCCAACATGGCATTTTGTTTCGCCAAAGGATATCCGCTGGATGCTGAAGCTGACGGCACCAACGATAAAGGCGCTTTCAAGGGGCCATCACCGCGCGTTGGGGATTGATTCCGGGATTCTGAAGCGTAGCAGCAAGATTATAGAAAAAGTGCTGGCGACTGCGGGACCTAAGACCAGGCTTGAAATTCAGGAGTCCCTTTTGAAATCCGGTATAAAAACAAGTGATACCCGGCTCGGTTTCCTGCTTATGGATGCAGAGCTCGATGGGCTGATCTGCAGTGCGGGAAGGAAGGGAAAACAATTCGCTTATGGATTACTCGACTGGATCGTTCCGGAATATGAACCGCTCAAAAGGGTGGAGGCCGTATCAGAACTGGCCGTAAGATATTTTAGAGGTCATGGACCCGCCACAATAGATGATTTTGCCTGGTGGTCAGGTCTGCCGCTGGCCGAAATAAGGCTGGTCCTTCCCATACTAAAATCTGAACTGATATCCGTGCAATGGCAGGGGGATACGTACTGGTTTTCCAAGTCGATGACCGCTTCGGAATCGGGTCTGAAGGACAATTACTTTCTGCCCGCTTTTGACGAGTATTTCATCGGTTACAAGAACAGGAAGAACCTGCTGGATTCCGCTTTCAGCAGGCAGATACAGACTGCCAACGGAATTTTTAATCCCATCATCATAAAGAACGGTCAGATTGCCGGCACCTGGAAACGTAATGAACAAAAATCGGAGTTACTGATTGAGCTGTCGCCTTTCTCCGACTCCAGCAGGTTTTTGGACAAAAAATTGTTAACTGCTATTGGGAAATACTATAGATTTCTGGGCAGGAAAGGAGAAATTGCTGTTTTGTGAACGCAATTAAATCTGCCGGTTATCGGCCCCTTGGCTGGTGGCGAACAAATGCAGCGCACCATTCATCATGGGATCAATTATACACAGTCGCTGGGATGGCATAATCAGATCCGCAACGACCTGGTATTGAATCTCCGAAGGCACTATCCGCCGCCTGACTTGTCAGCATAAATAAGGGATTGTGGTAAGCAGGAAAGGGTTTTATATTGAATATTTTGAAACCGGGCTTACCGGGGAATTGGTAACTAAATTTTTCGCCGCACCGGTGGAATTCAGATCGGGTTTGGATCTTAAGCAGCTGTTTGTTGCAGACCCATTCAAAATGAATCCTGATAAAGCCTGGTTTTGTAGATTTTTTTTTCGTCATCGGAGGCCTTCATCAAACGGCTGATCAGCCATCCGGAATTGGTGGAATTTCGCTGATAATGGTTTACGGTAAATACCCAATCTTTAACCTGAAAGAAATAGTAGGTGATATGCAAAACATATTCGAATCTGAGCTCGTTGTGTTTCAGGCTGTTTAAGAAATCCAGGGAATAAGGTTTGCGATAGAAGGATGAATCCAGGTAATCGTTGATGTTTTTTGGGTCCGACATCGCTTTGGAGAGGCCGATAAAATCGGTTGCATGACTGATGGGATTTAGAAACTTCCTTCCCTTTGCTATCGCCGGCGCTTTTGAAACACCCCCCGCTTCATGCTGAAGGGTTGGGGAAAAGGCTCCCGAAATAATCCAGCTCAGGCCACCGTTACCCGATTGGCGGATATTCAGCGTCATCCTCAGATTGATGGGTTTCCCTTTGTAGATAAACCTGCACAGTACCGAGGCATACCAGTCGCTCCGGTTGAAGTCAAGATACACAGGATGAAGACTGTCATTCACTTTCCGGTAGAAAGCATTTAGATCAGCTATATTCCAATTTTTGTTTTCCTGATTAAAAAGACTTTTAAGGAGTGTTAATCGGTCAATGCGAACGGTTGGATATTTTTTGCGGATATAGGTGCGCAGGAGCGTGTTTTTGTCATTATTGAACCGCTCGAAAAACTCGTCCATCTGCTTCACTTCCAGCGCAAAGTTCCTTTCGCTGTTATCATTCATTAAAATTTGCTGCGCTGACAGCGGCCTGCAGATCAGGTGAAAAAGAAGGCAGCCTAATAATAGTCTCCGCATGCCTTATGCTTTGGTTGCTCTCACACCGATGTCTGATAACAAAACGTCCCAGCTGATCTGGGTTTTGCCATTGCTGTTCCGGTTGTAAGCTTTAAGCACCACCTCAACATTTTTCCGTGTTTTGTCACTATAGATGAGGCTGTTTTCGATATAACCCTTAAACACCTGCTCAAATGAAATAATGCCGTAATAATTACCATCAATGCCTTTACGGAGTTTGCTCACATATTGTATATTGGTCCATTCTATTTGCACCTTATCATATTTGATCAGTTTTAGTCTTTTGAGATAATCCCGGATCTTATAATTTGTCTTTCCCTCTTTGCCTATTGTGGAGGTTTGTACTGTTGCATCTTCGTTTATAAATAAAGCAACGGCCTGATCAATGGCTTTATCTGCCTCCTGCCAGTTAGTGTTTTTGTCGCATAATATCTTTAGATAGGCGCTGAGGTCCTCCGTTTTCTGGAGAGCTTTCTTTTCATAGTCCCGGAAACTTACGGCCTCCAGATCTTCCGCCGCATTGTTGTCTTTTCTCGGAGCAGGGGATGCGACAGGCTTTTCCGTTGCTGACGATGTTTCTTTGGAAACAATTTTGGGTTCGGCCGTGAGACTCGTCTGTTCCGCCGTATTGTGCTGGTTGCTTGGCGCTGTTGCCACCTGCTTGACAGCAGCGGCTTCGGCAATGGGCGGATTGATCTGATCCTGTACCTTGCTTAACACCGGAACCGCCTGACTGATTTCGGTGAGCAAAACATGCCTTCCGTCTTTATAAATTATAAGGGCCAGCGACGACTTTTCTATATGTGTCTTTCTATGGTTGCCGGAGGTATAATATACGTTGTTGTCATCCTCCCGGTCTATATGGCAATAGATCACGAAATTTTGCAAAGTGACCAGTTTGTCGTTGAGTGCCGTATTTACTGGGGGTTGAAGAAATTCACGGATCATGGACGATGATTTGTTTCCTGCGTCATCCAGACTTGGGATAACCAGGAACTCACCCGCGTTGTTGAAGACCAGTAAGACTTTATTGCGCGAGACCGAATAGACGGAACCAGGATTTTCCATGTTCCTGAACTTTATTTTATCTGCGGTGATATCGGTTACTTTCCCGTCTTTTATTTCGTTGGGGAAATAGATTCTATCCTGGGCGCGGGCAGCTGCGGATGAGAGAAAGATAACCGTTAGCAGATAAACAGATACTTTATTCATAGACAGATTAGGTTCATAATCGTTATAAATATTTTTTTACCAATGCCTTGAAGCGTTTGTCATCTTTAACCGGCGTGACGAAGGGATCTTTCCTGATCACGCTGTACTTGATGGAGCCTGATCGGAAAGCCTTTTCAAAACAAACCAGAGCATTGTCTTTATGATTCTGCTGTATATAGGCACAACCCATGCCATACCATGCATCGGCATCGGTACTGTCCCGTTTTAGCATTTTATCGAAAAATATCTGGGCACTATCCGTTTTTCCAAGCTGCAGATAGATTGCGCCCAACTCATCGATAAAATGAGGTGTTTGTATTTCGTCATAATGTTTGTAACTTTTCGTATAGTCGCCCAGGGCTTCCCTGAAATCGGAAAGTCGGTATCTGCATTCGCCGCGCTTATAATAAGCCAGCGGCAACTCGTTCAGGCTGTCATATTTTATTACCGTGCTGAATTGCCTGATAGCCCCATAAAAATCCTGCCGCTGTCTCAGCACCAGGCCAAGCGTATAATTCCACTGGATATGGTCATGCTGAAGATCTATGGCTGTGCTGATGTCTTCCTGTGCATCATTCAGCTGGTTCAGCTGGAGATAAGTATTACCGCGATTGTAAAAAGCTTCTGCAAATAATTTGCGATTGCGGATCGCATTCTTAAATAGTTCCAGCGCATGCGGATAGTCACCGGTTGCAAATGCAGATTTCCCGTAGTTATTATACAGGTCGGCTAGTATGGATGCTTCGAGTGTTATTTTATCACGCTTTGACACCTGAAGGCTATTTTCGTACCAGGTGCCGGCGATCGAAAAGCGGTTAAGCATATAATAGGCATCACCCACCAGTTTGTAGGTCATGGGTTCTTTTGGCCTGAGTTTGCCTGCCATCTCCCAGTCAATAATAGCATCGTTATACGACAGAACATGAAATTTTGACAGACCCCGTTTGAACAATGCATCATAATTCCTGTTATTTATGCTAAGGGCGTCGGAATATTGAATGATGGCATTTTCGTAGTCTTTCTTTACAAAATAGCATTCCCCCCGTCTATATCTGAATTCATCCTGATCCGGATTAATGATGATGGCATTGTTAACGAGTGCCAGCGCTGAATCCGTGAGACCGGCATTTAATGCCGCCCCACTCTTCCGGTAATATGCGAGGGCCAGATCATTGATTTTTTGAACCAGAGCGGGATCCAATCCCTGTTTTCTGGCCGTATTAAAATCTTCACCGGCATCTGTGACGGCGTGCCCGGCGATATTGCAAAGACCCCGCTGATAATAGGCCGCAGGATTCAGATCGACGGACTTGATGGCGGAGGTAAAATTCTCGTAGGCTTCCTTTATATTGTTCTCTCTGTACAGCAGCACTCCTTTCCGGTAGTAGGCACTGGAATTCCGCGGATCGATATCAATTACTCTGTCCAGATCTTCGAGCGCGCTGGCTATATTGCCGGTGAGTATATGCAGTTCGCTCATGCGAAGGAATACGACGGTATCCGTTTTATCAATCGTGGAATATATCTTATAATCGGTCAGCGCTTTGAAATTGTCGCCTTTGCGGGCAAATAATTCGGCACGCAACCTAATGGCAGAAAGGTTGTTGTTGTCCAGATCGTAAGCCTGGTCATAATCTTTCAGGGCATGGCTGTCGTCTCTCAGGGCATCATAGCATTTCCCGCGGCCCAAATAAAAGTCAGAATTATTTTTGTATTTCCTGATCGCCTGGTCATAGTCTTTAATCGCTTCTTTGTAAAGCCCCGCGTCATATTTTTCCGCCGGTTCCGTAAGCAATCTTATCTTAACCGTCAGCACCCGGATACTTTGTTCAATTGCCGCCGAACCCTGGGGTTTTTCTGCCAGGGCCTGAGTATAAAATTCTTTGGCTTCTTCGTACTTCCTGGCTTTTTCAGCGATTTGGGCCTTGGTTACATTCTGGGCATAAAGTTCATCTGAACTCAGTTTTACCTGCTCCGCAAGCTGCCTTATCTGGCGTATTTTACTTTTTGGATATATTTCATAGGGATTGATGGTTGCTGCGTCTGCAAAAGCATTCAGGGCAGTGGTATAATCATTGGCGGCCAGCGCCCGGTCACCTCGCTCCAGCAGCTTATTATAGCTCTCCTGTTGTTTTTTATATTCCTCTATTTGTTTAGCCCGTTCACGCGCCTTTAATTCTTCCATGAAGTCGGCTTGTTTGGAAGCGCTTGATTTGGCCAGGAAACCGTTAATTATCCCCGAAGCCGTTGATTCACTAATCAGGTCCACATCACTGGAATCATGCGCATGATTTAATGTATCGGCGGGAACGAAAAATCCGATGTGGACGATATGTACCGCCCATTTGTCCTTGTCTTTGTCCACTTTTATTTCCGCTACCCGGTTATTGCTAATATAACTGTTATCAGCCTTTTGCGGCTTATTGCAGAAAAGGGAATGGTAATAAACCTTCACATAGAGGTAATCTGCTTTCTTAATATTGGATACCCGGATATCGTCCATTCGAATGGAAGGGGTATCACTTTTATTATAGAGCAGATCCAGGTCGGTCAGATATTGATCAATCGTCACTTCATGAGCACTCGAGGTGGAATGCACGGCCGGGTTGATATCACTTTCAATAAGCACATGGGCATTGCTGAATATCCTGTTCTCTTCTCCGGAATGACTATTGTAAATGATGTCCTTCGTTTCTTTCAGATCGGTGCCGCGATTGGAAATGATATTCAGCAAGTCTGCGAACTCGCCAACCAGTAATTCGGACTTGTAACTGATCTCAGCTGCATCCCTGACGGTTATCTGGGCCTGAAGCAGGGAAGGGATCCCTATAAACAGGAGGGGTAAAAATGATATTTTCCGGATTAGTTTGGACATTTCAAAATATTAGCCCGATTAGGGAGTCTGGATATGGATCTGATGGCATAACCTGATCATTACAGATTAAATAAATAAGGCAATTGCTTAAGCGGGAATCCAGCCGGTTCAATAGAGTATGGTTGTTTGCAGATTTCCCGTGAAAGGAATGACTGATGTTGGCCGCGCAAAAATAATATATTTGTCAAACAAAAGGTTTTTTTAAAGATCGATCTAATCAATCATCTCATTTGTAGATTATTGCATAGACTATCTCAGCTTTATCTGTAGCTAAAGCGGTATGTTTTGGGAGACTTACAATTCAGGTTCCATGTTTAATCCCACGCCGATCCGGTTCCAGGCATTGATGGTGATAATCGCCATGATAATCTGGGCTGTTTTTTCTTCACCGAATAACCGGATAGACTTTTCGTATAATTCGTCGCTTAATCCATGCTGGTGAATTAAAGTGATTTGCTCGGTCATTTCCAGCAACAGTTGCTCTTCTTCGCTAAAGACGTTTTTTGCTTCACGCCATACGCTCATTAAAAAAATACGTTGTGGTGTTTCGCCCAGTTTTAGGGCATCTTTCGTATGGCTATTCACGCAGTAGGCGCAACCATTAATTTGTGATGCCCGTATTTTAATCATCTCCCGCTGCAGTTTGTCGATCCCTGATTTGCTGTTGTACACGTCGAGGGCGTTCAGGGCTTTATATGCTTCAGGTTGTACTTTACCGACTTTTAATCTTGCACTCATGCGTATTGTATTTATTATTTTTGACTCGCGCGTTTGCGCTATTCCGGCAAAAATACGTTGAAAACGAAGGAAATGTTTACAGAATCAAAACGGCGGGTTTGATTTTATTGAAAATCGTAAGGGACATTGAGTTTGTATTTCCCCGATAACTTTTTTTTAACTAAACTTATTCCTATTCTTGCGCGCCTTTCACCCGCCGGATCAATTTATTAATCAGCGCTCATGAAGCAAGTCAGATTATTTTGGTCTCTTATGGTATCAGTCCTACCTATGCTTCTGGCTGCTCAGACCCGGCATACCGTCAGCGGGACGGTCCGCGATAAAGGCACGGGAGAAACCCTTATCGGTGCAAGCTTTATTCTGCTGGAGCAGCCGCGGTCAGCGGCATTAAGCAATGCGTATGGATTTTATTCCATTAATGCCGGGGCGGAAAATTATAAAATGCTGGTGAGCTTTACGGGTTACCTGAATGATACCGTGGCCATTTCGCTTAACAAAGACATCACGGTGTCTGTGGAATTAAGTCCGGACGGAGCGCAATTGCAGGAAGTGGTTGTAACGGCCAATAAAAACAGCAGCAATGTGAGCAAACCACTGATGGGTGTGCAAAAAATCTCCATGAGCGAAATAAAGGACCTGCCGGTGCTTTTCGGAGAAAAGGATATCCTGAAAACGATTCAGTTATTGCCCGGGGTATTGTCCGGTGGCGACGGAAATAGCGGCTTTTATGTACGTGGGGGAAGTATCGATCAGAACCTCATCTTGCTCGACGAGGCGACGGTGTATAATCCTTCACATCTGCTGGGTTTTTTCTCCACCTTTAACTCGGATGCGCTCAAGGACGTGACCTTGTATAAAGGAGCGATTCCGGCCGAGTATGGGGGTAGATTGTCTTCGGTGCTGGATGTTAAAATGAATGATGGCAATTCAAAGGACTACCATGCCAGCGGAGGCATCGGCCTGATCTCTTCCCGCCTGAATTTGGAAGGACCTATTGAAAAAGATAACGGATCTTTTATTGTAAGTGCCCGGCGCACCTATGCAGATTTATTTCTCAAATTGTCTAAAGATACCAACACCAACAGGAGCAGTCTTTATTTTTACGATATCAATGTCAAGGCGAATTATAAACTCGGGGAGAAAGATCATATCTACCTGTCGGGGTATTTTGGAAAAGATAATCTTGGCCTGGGAAATACTTTCGGCCTTGACTATGGCAATGCTACGGCAACTTTCAGGTGGAATCATATCCTGAGCAGCAGGCTGTTTTCGAACTCATCCCTGATCTATAGTAAGTATAACTATGATGTCAGGATCAATTCCGGAAATAATAATATCGGCATTACTTCTTATATCAGGGATTATCATTTCAAGGAAGATCTGCAGTATTATGCCAATTCCAGCAACAAAGTCAATTTCGGGATCGATGTGATTGATCATGCCACTTCTCCCGGTGTGATATCGGCTTCGCTGGGCTCGAGCTATAATGCCATCACGGTGCAGAACAGACATGCCCTTGAAAGTGCAGCCTATTTTTCTCATGGGCTATCCCTGTCGGATAGGGTGAATATCAATTATGGTTTGCGAGCTGGTCTTTTTTCCGTGTTGGGACCCGGCGATTTTTACACGTATGATTCCGCTGGGAATATCCTTAACACGCATACCTATGGGTCGGGCAAGCTGGTAAAGAATTACTTTAATCTGGAACCGAGATTATCACTCAGCTATAGGCTGACTAGCGCCAGCTCGGTCAAGCTTGCCTATACCCGTACCACACAGAACCTTCATTTGCTGTCTAATTCCACTTCTGCCAATCCAACGGACGTGTGGATACCCAGCAGCAATAATGTAAAGCCTGAAATAGCAGACCAGGTATCCGCCGGTTATTACAGGAACTTCAGGAACAACCAGTACGAATTCTCATCGGAAGTGTATTGCCGTGATATGCAGAACCAGATCGATTATAAAAACGGGGCGCAGCTGATCGCGAACGAGCAGGTGGAATCCCAATTGATCTTCGGGAAAGGCAGAGCGTATGGACTGGAATTGTTCTTTAAAAAGAAATACGGAAAATTCAACGGCTGGGTCAGCTATACGCTCTCCCGAACGGAGCGGCAATTCAGCGGAGTGAATAATGGCAGCTGGTATCCGGCCAACCAGGACAGGACGCACAATCTTTCCGTGGTAGGTATCTATAAGATCAGTAAAAAATGGACCCTGTCGGCAGATTTCATCTACTATTCAGGCAATGCAGTTACCTGGCCCAGCGGCAAATACGAAGTGAACGGGCAGCTGGCTTTTGTATATACCAGCAGGAATGGCTATCGGATGCCCGCTTACAACCGCCTGGACGTCGGGGCAACCCTTCAGGGTAAAAAGACTAAGAAATTTGACAGCAACTGGAATTTTTCTATTTATAATCTGTACGGAAGGCAAAACCCATACAGCATCAGTTTTCAGCAAGATCCCGGCGATCCCTCAAAAACACAGGCGATCCAGTATGCCCTGTTTCGCTGGGTGCCTTCCATTGCCTATAACTTTAAATTTTAATGCGGATGAAAAGATATACTGCAATAGCTTTTTTATCGGCATGTCTGTTTTATTCCTGTAAGAAAACCGTGGTGCTGAATCTCGACCAGGCTCCATCTCAGATCATTATACAGGGTGAAGTAACCAATGAGCCGGGTCCGTACAACGTGACGATCAATCAATCCGTGGACTTTTATGCTGATAATACCTTTCCTGCGGTGTCCGGTGCTATCGTGCGGATCACGGATAATGAGGGCGCCACAGATCTCCTGACGGAGACTTCGCCTGGCGTATACAGTACGCTTTTGTTTCAGGGAAAACCGGGCAATACATATACCTTATCCGTATCTGTTCAGAATAAAAATTACGTGGCGGTCTCTACCATGCCGTTTCCCGTGCTGATGGATTCTGTTACCTTCGAAACCTCGAATGGATTTGGACAGCAACAGATCAGTGCCGTAGTTAATTTCCAGGATCCCGCGGGTATAAAAAACTATTATCAGTTCGTTGAATATAAAAATGGGCAGCAGTACACGAAAAATAACTTTGTTTTTGATGACCGCCTGTCAGACGGCAAATATATTGTCAGCTCTTTAAGAAATGACAGTGCTTACCTCAAGACCGGTGACCAGGTGGAGGTGAAGATGTATAGCATAGACGCGCCTGCATATAATTATCTATTTCAACTGAATCAGTCTTCCGGGAGCGGGGCTTTTAACAATACGGCTTCTCCTGCAAATCCTGCATCCAATATCAGCAACGACGCCTTCGGATACTTCAGCGCGCACACTACCCAATCCAGGAGGATAACGGTATATTAGGTCTTTTTTGGAATCTCTTCAGTATGAGTCCGCCGCCGGGTCATTCATCTATTTAAATGGTTGTTCAGCGATTGATTTTTACAGGAGACCTTCAATACTTTAGTTTTGAAATCAGCAGGCAGCGTTGTCAACCGTCGATGCCCAGAAGCCTGCGAATGAAATCATCGGGAATTCAGTCTACCCTTACGGCATAAATAAATTCGTTTGGTTGAATGGAATTATCCCGAAAAGATAAATCCGCATCAAAAAAATGCTGTTGGCCGAGCCATTTTTTCTTACGATAAAAAAGCCATCCATAAGGTTGCCCGGATGATTTCAGATAGGAGATGGGGTTCTGCACATTTTTATCGTTGTAGTCATTGATAAAAATGAAGAATAACTGGCCCAGGGTCATATTCAGCGGTGCTTTGGAGGTAAAATTGGTTTGTGTAGTATCCTGCGGGTTTTTAAAAAATACGAATTGAACCACTTCTATCTGAGAAAGGTCAATCATGTCTAGATCAGGCATTTCTTCGTTTAGCGGATAATACCAGGACTTGTAGGTTCTGGAGGGAATTTGAAAGAAGAACCGGCAGGCCTGCCAGCACAGATACGGAATGACAAAGGGCAGAATATACGTGAGGAACCGGTAATCCAAAAGAATGAAATAATATAGTACAGCTGCTGCAAGGGCTGCCGCCAGCATGAGTAAAAGCGTGAATAATAAACCTTTCCGGAAATCGTCCGGGGAAATGGGGGGAACAAATTTATACATCAGCAAAACATGACCCGCGCCTAAACATAAAACCAATGCCTGACCGAAATAGTAATAGGAATCGGCCTGACTGGTTTCTGACCACTGGAGTAAACTGATCAGCCCAAGTAATATCACCAGGATCAATGCATATAAAAAAGACCTCTTTCCGTATTTTTTGGTTATCCGATTATCGGCCATATATGCATGAGATTGAGCTGAGTAGACTGTAATTTATAAAAAAACCTTCAACCCGTGGCGGATATATTTTCTTATATAAAATTTTCATTTTAAAACCGTTTAAACCACCAAATATGAATAAGAAAGACTTCTTTTTGCTCGCTATCATGCTCCTGTTTGGCTTACTCATACAGGCGCAGACTGAACTCGGTGATTCGAAATTTTACATAAAGATCTATGGAGGATACGGGTTACTTACCCCGGGATCGTATAAACTGGTAACCTCAACCAATCCGGGAGGCGCTGCCGGCACTACTTCATTAAGTAAACAGGGGTTCGGAAGCGGCATCCGGGCAGGGGGCGGCATCGGCGTTATCATCAGTGATTTTCTGAATGTCGGAGCTGATGTGGAGTACCTGTCTGGCGCAACATTAAAAAGCAGCACCAGCTATCTGAATCCCGGTTCCTATTCTTACACCTCGGCCCAGCAGATTAGCTATACTTCCCTGTCCGTTACTCCGCATGTTATTTTTAAGGCACTCTCCAAACCGGATTATTTAATTTATAATAAACTGGGCATTCTGTTGAATTTGCCGATGGACCTGAAGAAAAACGAACAGGACGCATCCTTCAATGAAGGCATTGCCTACAACTATACGGCCGTCAAGGACATCAAGTATAAAATCGGGCTAACGGCTGGCCTGAATGTAGCTCTGGGCGTGCAGATGCGGTTAACAGATAAATTAAGAGGATATGCTGAAATATTTGCCAATTATATGGTTCTGTCGCCGACCGATTATGATGAGAACCGTTCGGAGAACAGCAATGGCGTGATTACCAATTCCGTTCACCACATCAGTTATATAAAGAATGGTGAAACATCCTATACCGCCAATGGCAATAACAGCACAGAGGTGACCTCGGTCTCCGGCAATACTTTTAATATGCATACCCTGGGAATCAATATTGGTATCGCCTACCGGTTTTAATCATGGCAAATTCATTTTATAAATTACCCCTGAGGCTGGATCAAATCGTCCGGAAAAACAAGCTGGCAACCTGCTCATTAAAACATTCCATTGCCCAAAACATTCACCTGCTTATTTCGACTTACCGGGGAGAATCGGCTTATTCCGATGAATTCGGATGCAGTCTCTGGGATGAGGAATTCAATATCCAGCTCAACTTTCGATGGAAGGAAAGTTTGTGCGAATCCCTGAAACAGGCCGTTGGTCAATTTGAAAAAAGACTGCAGTTGCAAGAAGTGAAGGCTCAGTTAGAGGAACAGAACGAAATGCCGGAAAAGGGAAACCTTCGGGTGCGAAAATGCCTGCATATCGAAATCAGGGGTGTGATTAAAAAAACAAACGAATCTTTTCATTTCCGGGATTCGATATTTATATCGCCCATGGCGCAGCAATAGAATACTGTAAATAAAATATCATTGGAATGGAACCTTTAAACCGGACAGCCAGAAGCTCGGTCAAAAATAAGTTTTTTGGATTTTATGCTCTGTCCCTGCTGGCGGTGATACTGGCAACGTATTTTTTATTCAATACCCCGGCGGGTATATTTAAAAATAAAATCAGGGTATACCAATCCACCGAAGAGGAACAGGCGCGGCTTTTAAGTAAGATAGAAATCATGAATGCCAACCTGAAAAACATCATTCAAACAGACGAAAAATATCTAAGCAGTACCAATGAATTTGAAAAGGGCAGTTTGCTGGGGAGCCTGCAGGAATACCAAAAAAATATCAATGACGGACTGGTGAATCTGAAAAATGACAGTTCTCTGTTTTCCTCAACGGTTTCCAGAAAGGACTCTTACAACTACATCAGCGCCTTCAATGCCATCGTGGCCTACCGGAATACCATCACCGCCCTGCAAAAAACGCTGGAAGGTAAGGGCGGAGATGCCACTGAACTTCTGAAAGTAAAATCCCAGCTTGATCTGTGCAGTCAGCAACTGGAAATTTGCAAGATGTTGGCTGCGAAACCTGTAACCGCAGCGGCCCCGGCGGGCGGTGGCGGCGGTAAAAGTGCCAAAGAAACGGAGCTGCAGCAGATGCTGGACAAGAGCCAGGCCGATCTCGCTGCCTGTCAGAAAGCAAAAGCCGGAACGGTTGTTCCTGTTGCGGCCGAGTCTGGCGGTTCCAATGAAAGTAAAAAAGCACAGGTGCTGTTCGATGCCGGCCAGGATCTGTACACGACTGCTGAAAAAACAAAAAACCTCATAGAAAGAAGGGGTATCCTCTCGGCAGCAAAACAACTGCTTCAAAAATCTGCCAGTGCCTATCCGGACAAGGATAAATTAAATAAAGTGATCAATCAGATAGATGTCGAGATCAGGAAATTATCGAATATGGGATAATCCATTTTATTAACGTTCATATTCAACCGAATTCCATGCCATTCCGCGAAGAAGTTAAAAAAGCGATATCCATTGCCAAATCCCTTGCGAGGGAATACCGCAACGAAACCTTTGGCCCCGCGCATCTATTACAGGCCATCCTGCACAACGAAGTCGGGCTCGCTTCCTGGCTCGCGTCCATTCAAAAAGACATTCATTTCATGCGGGAATGGGCCGAGATCCGGATGGAAAATTATCCCAAAACCGCTAAGAGCCCTGAAAATCCTTCAGCAGATAACGCAGTCGTCGCTACCCTCGAACTGGCCGATCTGATTGCCCTTCAGCTGAATCATGATTATACCGATGCCGTGAGCATTTTTACCGCCCTGTTGAAACCAGGCGTGGCATTTACACCGGATCAGTTGAAGACTTTTCCGGTAACCCAAAAGGAGATCATGGCTGCGGCCATGGATGACAATGCTTTTCATGAGGCAATCAAACCCGGATCAGAAACGGATCAGGGAAATAGAAAGACTGGTGGCCAGACTACGGGAAACGCCTTGTTTAAATACTGTCTGGATAAAACAACCCTGGCGGAGGACGGAAACCTGGATCCAATAACCGGACGGGATAAGGAATTGCGGATGGTGCTGGAAGTGCTGGGCAGGAGAACGAAGCCGAACGTGATCATTGTCGGAGAACCTGGCGTTGGAAAGACCGCATTGATTGATGGTTTTGCCCAACTGATCGTTCAGGGTAAGGTTCCGAATATGCTGCAGCGCGCCCGCCTTTTTGAACTGGATACCGGTGCGCTGGTGGCGGGCGCTTCCTATAAAGGGGAGGTGGAAGAACGCATCAAAAACATCATCAGCGAAATAAAACAGTATGAAAAGGCAATCCTTTTTATTGATGAGATCCATTCTCTGTTGGACAGCAAAGGACCCATTGGAACAGGTGTCGTTAATCTGCTGAAACCAGAACTGGCCCGCGGAGAGCTGACCCTGATCGGAGCAACCACCAACGAAGAGTACCGGAAATACATCGAATCCGATGAGGCCTTCAGCAGGCGTTTCGAAGTGGTGCGCGTAGAGGAGCCCGAAATACCGGCTGCGGTGAATATGCTGAAACAAATCGTGGGATTGTATGAAAGTCATCACGGCCTGACAGTTGAACCCGATGCCTTGCTGGAATCGGCATTGTTGGCGAAAAGATACTCCAAAGACCGTCGGCTGCCGGATTCGGCCGTTGACCTGATGGACCGCACGATGGCAGCCATTAAAATGATGGGTGATATTTCGGTTAAAGAACTGGATGCTATTAAAAGCAGGCTGGATATAATCAAAAACACGCACGACACGGATTCGGAAGGATTGATGGTGAATTTGAAGTCCTGTCACCGGGAATTGCAGGACAAACTCAGTCCGATACTTTTGAATAAGCTGGATGAAGGCGACCAGCAACAGGACGCCGATCTGGAAATTCCTTCTGCATTCCTGGATCACCTGCAGTGCATGATCAGCAAGCTTTCCCAATTTGCCGGAGAAAAAAGGGAGACTGTTACCAAACAGGATATAGCCGCCATCATCTCCTACAAAACTGGTATTCCCCTTGGAAAGATTCAAAGCAGGGAAAGAGAAAAGCTGCTGAGCGTTGAAGATGTGCTGAAAAAACGGGTAGTGGGTCAGGACCATGCCATCAAAGCAGTTTCTGAAGCCATTCTGGAGTCCAGATCTGGATTGATCAAAGCCGGTCAGCCGATTGCATCTTTTTTCCTGCTCGGACCCACAGGAACCGGAAAAACGGAGCTGGCCAAAACCCTGGCCGACTACCTGTTTAATGATGAATCTTTTCTCATCCGGTTTGATATGTCCGAATTCAAAGAGGAGCATTCAGCTGCCCTGTTGTATGGTGCACCTCCTGGTTATGTCGGTTATGAAGAAGGCGGCGTGCTGGTCAACAAGATCCGGGAGAAACCGTATTCCGTGGTTTTATTTGATGAAATCGAGAAAGCGCATCCATCCGTTTTTGATATTTTTCTACAGATACTGGATGAAGGAAAATTACATGACCGGCTGGGAAAAGAAGGCGATTTTTCCAATGCGATCATCCTTTTTACTTCGAATATCGGCAGTGAGGCCATAGCGGAGAAATTCAACAGGGGACAGGTGCCGGCAACGAATGAAATGATGGAGATCATGACCCGGTATTTCCGCCCGGAATTCCTGGCTCGACTCACCGAGATCGTTCCCTTTGCCCCCATCTCCGAAGAGAACGTGGTCCGCATCTTCGATATTCATTTACGCAGCCTCACTGATCCATTGCATAAACAGGGGGTATCGCTGGATATCAGCCCGGAAGCAAAAAAATTTCTGGCTGTGTCTGGGTTTACCCCAAAGTATGGGGCCAGGCAAATCAAAGGGGTGATCCGGAATCAGCTTCGCCGGCCTATTTCGCGCATGATCATTGGCGGTAGCCTCGCCAGGGGAAATAAGCTGAGGATATCCATGCAGGAAGCTCGGGGTAACGACCTGGTCTGGGAGGTGGAATGAGTTTATTCATTCATCTATTTAAATGGTTGTTAAGCGATATAATTATTTGTGCACGGGGCAAAGATTTAGGTTTGATTACGCTTTGGTTTTGATCAGTTCACGCCGGGTTCTTCCCGCTAAATACATTCAATTCAAATTATTTAAATCTCATTATTATGTTCAACTACGATATCGGCGGCCAGGAGCGGAAGAGCGAAGTGAATGAAGGGATTTCGGATATCCCCCAAAACCGGACGCTTTTAATTGAAAAGCTCACGGACGAATCACCGCTTTCGCCCCAGATCATTCCGGATATGAAAAGTACCAACGATGTATTCGCATTTTTCAAACCTGCCAAAGAAGTGGAATTTGAAACAGCGGATGGCGCCGGCAGAACGGAACAGCTGCATTTTGAATCCCTGGGAAATTTCGGCAAGCAGGGCATCACCCGGCAAAGCGCCTATCTGAACGAACTGAGCCATCAGTGCGAGGACCTGCAGAAATTTGTCCGCCAGCTGAAATCTAATAAAATTTTGAGAACACTGTTGGAGAACAAGGAAGCCAAGTCCGCTTATTTGTCCTGCGTCAATGCGCTTATTCACGAAATGGAACAATTAGCCTAAAATATTTACAACACATTCCCATGGCCAACGAAGAAAATGAAATACAGGGAAACAAACCTGCAGAAAGAGAAAAAATTAAAGAATTAACGGTCGAGCAAACCTCCACGGCGCTGGTGAAATATGGTGGATTCGGCATTGTGGAAACCACGATCGAAGGCGCGCAGAACCTCAACCCTGAAAAAAAGGCGCGTAAAAAAATCTTCCTGTCTGAAGACGCCAAAAAAGAGGAGCGGACAGCCCTGAAAAAAAGACTGGAACACATCATTGAACTGCTGACTTCATCTGATTCTGTAGCTGAACTGGTGGAAAATGCACAGACCAAGGCAGATAATGCACAGACGCTTTTAAATAAGAATCTGAAAAATGCCCTGGAAGCTACACGGGAACTTGAAAGGTCCTACCGGTCGGTTAACAATTTCTTTAAGAATACCGATCAGGATAAGGCTAAAGGGGTTTACATACTGAACGCGGACATGGAGCAATTGTCAGACCTGGATAATACTACATTTATCGATGCCGTATCCGAGGAATTGCAACAGAACTACGACCGTCTTGACCTGCGTGATAATTACTCCATCCTGGCGATTCCCGGTTATCTGGGCTCCAAAAAGGTAGTGGATAAATGGGCGCGCATTGCCTACAAGAACAAAGTGATGCTGGTGACCGATTTTGAACACCTGGACGGAGCCGATGACGTGCTGGATCTGTTTGAATCGGCGAACCTGACCGGTGGAGATGCTTATCTCTCCAACGTGATGATGACCTGCAACTGGCTGGTCGGGAGAGGGAAGCAGCAGGATGTGGGTGAGGAAGAAGATTTGTTCATTCCGCCGTCCACGGCACTGGCAGGCAAAGTGTACAGCACGTTAATGTCTCAGGTGGCCGCCGGAAGAAAGCACGGCGCCCTGAATGAAATTGACGGGGTGAAATTTCCCCTCAAGAAAAGTGAAATCGCACAACTGGAAAAGATCGGCCTTGTGCCGATGGTGAATGAATATGGAAAAGTAATGCCTTTTTCGGCCAAGACCTTGTTTAATGGGGATAACATTGGTCTGCAGACTTACTCCGTGGTCCGCGTATTTGACTACGTGATTAAGGTATTGATCGACTTTCTCAACCGTCGGGCATTTGAGAATTTCAATGTGAACACCCGAATGGATCTGCAGAAACAAATTGTAAAATTTCTGGATAGCATCACCGGTCCCGGCAAACTGATTGAAAAATTTAAGGTGATCCGTTTTGAACAGGATCAGAAACAAAAGGACCGGATCTATCTGGACATCCACATGACGCCATATTTCCCTGCCAAGAACTTTTTAATCAAACTGGATGGCCAGAAAGGCGATGATCCGGATTCCGCGGAATGGCAGGCAGAATATGAGCAGAATAAGTAAGACGTTCAGGGAATAAGAGCATTTTGAATAAACGGGCAAAATAGGACAAATGGCGTTCAAAGTTGAGCTGACAGTTGACAATCAGGTATTTCCTGTGAAAGATTTTTATCTATCCATTCTCAGGCAAACCAACCCCAAGGGACAACCGAGTTCCAATCCCAACTGGATATTGGATGTGACGATTGATGCGGTGAGTGATACCACCATAACCGCCTGGATGATTGACCCCTCCAGGCAGGTGGATGGGAATTTAACCATTTACAAAACGGACGGCGATGCCAAAATGAAAAGTATTGATTTCAAAAGCAGTAATTGTTTTGCTATGGTGGACCGTTTCATACCGGAATTCTCTGAGACCAGTTGCTATATGCGGATTGCAGGAGCAGAGATACAGGTGGGTAATGCGAAACTGGCCATGGATCAGTAAGGTCCAAACGAATTCATTAAACCAAAAATATGGCATCAACTGTAAATCTGGATATGGATGGAAAAACATTCAGTGTGCTTAAGTGCCTTTGCAAATGTGATCAGCAATTTGATCAGAATGGAAACCCTGCTTCCGGCGTATCAGGGGGTAAGATAAGCCTGCTGTTGCCGGGAACAGAGGAGGATGATTTTGCTTCCTGGATGTGCGATTTTTCACAGCCCAAGGATGGAACCATCACTTTTTCGATTGACGATTCCTCATTTAAAAAGATCGAGTTTAAAAATGCTTTTCTGGTGAAGCTGCATGAAAGTTTTCATGGAGAAGGTCAGCCTAACCTGAACCGATGGGACCGGCTGGCAGAATTTGACGACGTCGCGGAAGATTTTATTTATGAGGAAGTATTGGATTATATGCAACGATCCGGAATAAGTTATATGGTACAGTGTTCCATATCTGCTGAAAAGATAACTATTGATGGCGTGGATCATGACAACGGCTGGTGAAACTGTTTAATTATTTGAATTGCTATGGCTCAGCGGGTTAAAACCAAACTGGAACTGGAGAGCGGGAAGAAGATAGTTCATTTCAAGGACCTTGTTGTGTATCAGGACCTGTTCCGTCACCATCGTTTTGAAATAACCGTACCCTTCAGCGAACTGGAAAAAAAAGACGAGATTTTTTTTCAGCATTCACATAAGGATGTATGCGGTAAAACGCTGTCAGTATCGTTTGAATCCGAAGCAAAAAAAGCATCGTTTGATTTCCGGTTTAAGGGTGTTGTGACGGAAATCATTTTGTCGAATCAATCGGATTTTTCAAGTGTGTTCATCCTGAAAGGGTACAGTCCGACCCTGCTTCTGGAAGACTGTTCGCAAAGAAGGACGTTTATCGGGAAAAACCTGCAACAGATATTTGAGACGGTATTAAAGGATTATCCGGGAAATGTGATTAAGAAGAAACTCCATCCCCGGAATAAAAATACAATCCCCTATACCGTGCAGTACGATGAAACCAATTTTGCCTTTATCAGCCGTCTGGCAGCGGAATATGGAGAGTGGTTTTATTACGATGGCCGGGAGATTGTACTGGGTAGCAGCCAGGGTGAAAAGGACGTGGACTTTCTCATTGACGGCAATCAGTCGTTTGATATGTCTATCAGCCTGATGCCGGCTAAATTCAACATGACCGGGTATGATTACATCATGGATCAGTCGTATAAAGGAAAATCATCCGGTCAGCCTGTGGACGGTCTGGGGCAATTCAGCAGGTTTGCTCTGGATGAATCTGAAAATCTGTTTAGCCAGGAGGCCCTGCTGATTTCAGGCAAACCGGTCTACAATCAAAATGAGTTGGATGATCTGATCAAATTCAGGCGGTCCGGAATTGCCAGTAACCTGGTCGTTTTTCACGGACGGGGAGAAAATCCGGACCTGATGGTAGGCAGTGTAATCAGCGTTAGTGCTACCCGGCCGGAAAAGGGAGGACGGGGAAGCCAGGAAAGTGTAGGAAAATACCGGATTACGGAAATCACCCACACCGTGGATAATAATGGAAACTATGCCAATGTGTTTAAGGCCGTTCCGGAAACGGCTAAATTTCCTCCGGTCAATGCGTTTATTATACATCCTGCCGGTCAGCCCGAACTGGCTACCGTTACAGACAATAATGATCCGGATAAATTAAGCCGGGTGAAAGTGGCTTTTAACTGGCCCGGTGATAACAAAGAGTCACCGTGGATCAGGGTGGGTAGTTTTTATACTGGGGGTGAAGACCATAAGGGCATGCAATTCATACCGGAGAAAGAGTCTCAGGTGGTGGTGGGTTATGAAATGGATAAACCCGAAATGCCATTTATCATGACCAGCCTCTATCCCAAAAAAGAGGGCATGCGGTCGCGAAAAGGCAATAACGATGAAAAAGCGTTCTATACCAAAGCAGGCAATCTCATTGAGCTTTCGGATAAACAGGGCGAGAACAGGATTCAGATAACGAATGTGAACAAAGGGGATACGGCCCTGACGATTGAGTTTAAAGACAACGGGGCAATCACGTTAAAGACCAATGGCAAAGTAAATATTGAGGCACAGGAAAATATTTCCATCAGCGCCAAACAAAAATTGAGTCTGGAGGCGCAGGAAATTGAAATTAAAGCGCAGAATAAAGTTTCTGTCAACGGGACCTCCATCAGTATAGAGGCGGATACGACCGCAGAAATGAAAGCGAATGCGAGTGCAAAGCTAAGTAGCGCCAACACGGAAGTCAGCGGAGACGCGATGACCACGATCAAAGGAGGACTGGTGAAAATTAATTGATATTTTTCAACGATTAAAATAACGCAAGATGTCAACCGTAATGAGTATGAAAGTGGAAGGGAAAGACTTTGTCGTCAATACCCTTAATGTGAGCTTTTTTCGGAAAGCCTCAGACGATACCGCCTTACCCACATCCAATGTCTTGGGCGGAACGGTGGATATGACTATGATTTTTGAACAGGAAACGGATAGCGATACCTTTTTCGCATCCTGGTTCCAGGAATCGGGTAAAAAGCATTCCATCGATATAGATGTTTTACACCTGGCGGGCACGGGAGACAAGTTCCTGACCATGAAGATTACCGATGCCCAGTGTACAGTATATGCCCTGGCGCACAAATTCACCTTCGATCCGAGTTCCCCGGAAGAGAATTCCATCCTGGAGGTGCAATTGGTGTCTCCCAGCATCACCATCGGACAGGCAACCATTGTTGTCGGACAATAAAATTAAAATGCATAACCCATGCCCGCAACTTCGGGCAAAATAACCTTGTCCATATTTTAATACCCATACCACTCATCATTAAAACCTACAACTATGGCTTCATTTGCTGCTAAATTCAAACTGGACGGAAATGAATTTTCCGTGATCAGTTGTAATTATTCTTTCGGACAGGGACTGGATGCCAAAGGGCAGCCCACTACGGACGTGGTGGGTGGAACCATTTCCCTTCAGATCGCTGCATCGGACGACAGCAGCATCATCGGCTGGATGATTGATCCCGGGGGAAAGAAAAACGGAAGCATTGTTTTCAAAAGAGCTGATGGGGATGCCACTTTAAAGGAAGTGAAATTTGAGGAAGGGTACTGTGTTGGATATTCAGAATCATTCAATGCCAACTCCACCATGCCGATGACCATAACCCTGAATATTTCTGCCAAGAAAGTATCGGTGGGTGATGCCTCCCATGAGAAGCAATGGAAATAGGATCGAATCTCTTGAATATTCATGATCATCAAAAAAAATCATATGTATGGCAATTCTTTCCGATACTGGCTGGTCTTATAATAATTCTTCCGGTCTGGCGGCCACTTACGGTGAAGATTGGGAAGTAACCGCGGGTCAGGCACGCATTTATGTCAACGCTCCGGATGGGACCGTTTATAAGGTAATCGGTACCGGACTGGGGATGGGCATCGGTATTTCTGCGATTCCGGGCAGCATCACCAGTTCCAGTACTTCTTTATGTTCTACCGGATCATCTATATATGGGCTCGGCTGCAGCACCCTGGACATTGATGATTTCGGCAGCTTCATGGTCATTTATAATGCGGGAGCGGTTTTCACTATTGGCGGCGCTGCCGGCAGTGTTGCTTTTTTTGTCCATTTGAATACCTTGCAAAAAATAAGTCTGGCAGCTGTTACGATGAGTCCAATGGGAATTGCCGGGATATTGGCCACACTGACCGGTGCTTTTAAAGCGCTTTGCTTTTTTGGTGGAACAGAATATTCTTCGCCAAACATTGGCGCAGACGCCACCGGTACCGCGTACTGGATCAGTAGTGCGGATCCTGCCTAATTACCTAAATTGAAAAACATGGCAACGGAGGAATTGAGTCAGAAAAATTTTACCCGGGAAAGGGTGCGCAACAGGATGCTCAAACAGGCGGCCGAAGTATGGGGTTTTGCGGAGTCGGAAATGGATGATTTTGATCCCCTGGTCACCCTATTGATTGAAGCCTGTTCCGTGGAATTTGAAAAAATCTCCGGCGAGATCGGGAAATCACAAAACAGGATGCTGGAGCGGCTGGCGCAGTTGTTATACCCGGGCATGATCGATGTGAGCCCGGCTTACGGAATCATGCAGGTAAGATCCTCTGAACCTTTTGCCTACTTAAATCCCGACGCCCAGTTTTTTTATAAACCTTCCGGTAACGACAGACAGCGGGAAAATCAGCAAACGGATTTATTCTTCTCTCCGGCACGTACCACAAAGATGGTTGATGGCTGCATAACGCATATCGCTACGGCGAGGGAACTCTTTAGCGTAACGGACGGCCTGCAAAGAAACCAGATCGGTTCTTCGGGCAAAAGAATAATGGAACAACAGCATGTGCTGTGGCTGGGATTGGATCTGAACGGAGAAGTGAATTCGCTCGATGAGATTTCTTTTTTCTTCAACTGGATCAATCATACGGAAGCTGACAGCTGGTATCCATACCTTCCTTATACGGAATGGTCGCTGGAAACCATTGCCCTGGACCACAGAACCGGCTTGCCATCCGTTGACAACGTGCTTGATGCCCAAATGGATCTGGAAATAGAATTTGATCCGATGCAAAAGATCGAGGCGCAGGTGAATGCCATGTTCAACCGTCATTACATTACGCTGACCACTAAAATAAACCTGGATCAACTCAGGGTAAGACGTCGCCCGTATCCCCCGGTTTTTGAGCAGTTGTTTGATAAAAAAGAATTACAGGAACTGAAAGAACCTTTGTTGTGGATTGAAATCCGGTTTCCTCCGGTAATACCCGTGGAAGCGCTGGATACAGTCTGGATTAGTATGAATGCCATCCCGGTCATTAACCGTAGGCTTAATCAGTTCAACTATAAGCTGGTTCAGAGTTTGAATATCGTCCCTCTGGAAACGACGGGCTATTTTCTTTCTATGAAAGGAATTACTAATAGTCAGGGACAAGCGGTAAAACTCATTCCCTTCGCCAACCCGTCCGGATTAATGCCCGAATCCTATACGCTTCGCTATGGTGTTAACCGGTTTGATGAGCGCAATGCCCAGGAGACCCTTGTTAACCTGACCGAACTGATACGCGAAGAAAGTTCGTTTTTTTCTTCCCTGGGAGAAGACTTCCTGATCCAGAATATCCGGGAGCTGAATCAGGTGCTGGCACGAATCGACGATAAAGTGAAAATGCATCATAAGAATCAGTCGCCTTATCCTTTTCTGGCCATTAAGCCAAAACGGGAAGGCGGAAATGTCGCCATTGAATTCTGGAGTTGTCACGGCGCCATGGCCAATCGCATCCCCATCGGATCGCGGCTTTTATCCTATAAAAGCAGCAGCGTATTATCCAATTCCATTTATTTTATCACTTCAACATATGGGGGGAAGGATAAGTTGAATGATGCCGAAAAGATTGACCATTATAAGCAGTCATTGCTGACCCATAATCGCATCGTGACCCTGGAGGACCTGAAATTATTTGTGCAGACGGAGCTGGGTCAAAGCGCCCGGTCCATCAGCTTTGAAAAAATATATATACACGGCGAATCTCCGGCCGATGGTTTTATCCGGTGTATGCAGGTGGCGGTTAATCCTGAACCCGGCAGGCTTGAACCACAGGAATGGGAACTGCGTCTGCGCGATCTGAAATTAAAGCTGGAATCAGTTTCGGTTAATAATATTCCATATCAATTAAAGGTGGTAGTATGACCAATCCGGGAAAATACTCCGATGCTCTTCGGGAACGGCCATTGGATATCCGGCTCGAAGTGATCCTGGCGGATCTGATCGCGGAAAACGGGAGCATGGAGGATCTGCTGCTGCTGAACAACAGCTTATTCAAAAGGAATTATCACTACGATATTGAAAATACGAGTGAACTGGAATTTGGGGTCTCCAGAAAGAACAAATTATGCTTTACCATTAACCGGGAAGGCCTCTATGATCGGCTTCCGGAGGACTTGTTTCATCAGGCGGGTACTATAAAGAGTAATGCCGGCAGCGAAGAATCCATTAGGGAAATAAGGGCGCAACAGGAGATTGAAAAACAGAGTCGGCTTTTTTTCCTTCCCTTCGAGCATGAATTTTACCGGCAGCGTGTAAAACTGGAAGCGGAGGAACGTAACCTATTATTTGAAACGAATACCGTGCTGCCGGGTGGGATTTTCGATTATCTATGGGATCTGCCGGCGTTTCTGGATGATCTCCAGAAAAGCAAACTGGGAATACTCCTCCCGGTCCTGAACAAGATTGCCGGCAAAACGGAGTTAATTGCATACATCATGGAAAGCATTACCGGCGATGAGGTTTCGATACGAAAAACACCTCCGGCGAAATTTATGATTCCGGATCAGCCACAGCTTGGTGACATGCAACTGGGCTTAACCAGTATTCTCGGGGGCGAAGTTTCAGGATTGCAATCAGGATACAGTCTGGTGATTTTTGTGTCTGCAGCCGGATCCTTCAGTGACTATATGCCCGGGGGGAAAAAATTAGCCGTTCATGAGTTCCTTTGTAATTTATTGATGCCCCTGGATACGGACCTGTTTTTTGAATCTGACTATTCCAGAGTTTCGACTTCCTTTATCGCAGAGAATGACAATTTCTGTTTGGGAAGATTAAATTATACAACAATCATTTAAAATACCTGACTATGCCCGGAAATTTGAATCACTTGCCCGTAAACTGGATAGACGGAATGAAAATTTCCAGGAAACACCTGGAAGAAACCGGGCGATATCTGGAAGAAAGAGTCAGGGATGCTGGCGCGCTCCAGATGACGGGTTATAATTTTGGCATCTTACCGGCTGAAAAATCCATGGACCTGTCGGTTTTTTGTGACGCAGGACTGAATATCCAGATTGAACTGAATTCGTGCAAAGCTATTACGTCTGAAGGTTCCAGAATTCAAATCCTGCCCGCAGATCATCCCCTCAAGGTGGTTACCAATTTTAAGGACATTATTGCAAGGTCTGGACTACCCATGGCACAATCCCATACCTTACTCATCGTGCTCAGCACAAATCCCTTTCGGCGTTTACCCACCGGTGAACCCGACATGGAAGAAAATCCACCCCGTCATCCGTATACAAAACCGGAATGCAGGATAGACCTGTTCCTGGCCGATGAACTGAATATAAATCAGCTGGCAGATTGCCTGGTGATCGGAAGGATCGCTTTTCAGCAGGGCGAGCTGCAGGTTCAAAAAGATTTTATTCCGGCCTGCACTGTGATGAACAGCCTGCCGTCCTTAACCGGGTGGTACCAAAAATTTCGCCAGGCATTGGAGAGTTGGGAACAATATTGCATGAAAATCGTTCAGAAAATCAATTCCAAACCGCCAACCCAGCAAACGAATGTGCTGGCCGGCAGCATTCAGAAGCTAAGCGAAAAAATGCTGGAACAGTTGGTGAAACAAAAAATCCAATACCAATGGATCCTGGGAAAATCGGCCCCCATCCATTTGTGTGTTTCCTTACTGGAAAATCTTCAATACCTGCAAACGATCCAGCAATGTTTTGCAGAAAAGGACCGGGAAGAAATGCTGAATTACATTGCAGAATGGACGGAATCGCAGGCGGGGACAATTGAAAATCAGACCCGGCGTGTTCTGCAAATTACTTACAGCCATTACGATGTTGCCCAAACCCTGGGCGAAATATTTCAGGCTTACCAATTCTGTATTCAGATATTCCAGAAACTTTCGCAACTGGAATTTATAGGGAAGAAGAAGGGCCAGGGCATTTTTGTGATTGAACAGGAAGTTAAGGAAAACAAACCCGTACAGCCAAATCCGGTTCAAAAACCCGGCGGCCGCTGGAGTCCGCTGACCTGAACGGGATATGAAGAGCAGATAATAAAAAGACCATAATATGAGCAAACCAGCAGCGCGGATTGGCGACATGCACGTGTGTCCGATGGTAACGCCGGGACTGCCACCGATACCCCATGTCGGCGGGCTGATAACCGGGCCCGGTTGCCCGACAGTGCTGATCGGAGGCATGCCTGCTGCCGTTGTTGGGGATATCTGCGTCTGTGTGGGCCCTCCGGATGCGGTTGCGATCGGGTCGGCTACTGTTCTGATCGGAAATAAACCCGGCGCCAGAATGGGTGATCAGACTGCACATGGAGGAACCATCGCAGCCGGTTTCCCCACAGTTTTAATCGGTGGTTAATTAGAAACGAATCGATTCATAGCGCGGATGGGTACTGTTGGCCAAAAATGGTATATTGACCAGGAATTAACCGCTGGTCAATGAAATCTGGACAACATGAATACAAATGCTTCATCGTAGATGACAGCCAGATCGACCGGCTGACCACCGCTTCTTTCGTGCGTAAATATTCCTTTTTGAAAATAGCCGGACTTTTTGAATCGGCCAGCCAGGCGCTGGCAGCCGCTTCAAAAGCAGAACCCGACGTGCTGATGCTGGACATTGATATGCCGGAAATAGACGGACTGGATCTGCGTGCCCAACTGGAAAAAGTGCCTGCCTGTATTTTTATTACGGCCTACCCGGAATATGCCGTGCAAGGTTTTGAGGCCAATGCCCTGGATTTTTTAGTGAAGCCGATCCGGGAAGACCGGTTTGATTTGTCCATGAACCGTCTCCAATATTTTCTGGACATTCACTATAAAGCCGAAATGCTGGATCATTCACTGAATGAGGATAGTTTATTCATCAAGGATGGCCACGAGCATGTGAAGATCCAGTTTTATGATATCGTTTACCTGGAAGCACTGAAAGATTATACGGGTATTGTGACAAAAGAAAAAAAGTATTGTGTACTGAGTCCGCTGGGAAATCTGCTGAAAGAAAAGGCCTTTCAATCCTTTATCCGGATTCACCGGAGTTATGCTGTTCAGAAAAAATTTATCCATAAAGTAACGCCCAAAGCAGTCATGGTGAATAATGTGCTGTTGCCCATCGGCAGAAGTTATAAAGAGGTATTGGATCATTTGTTAATCCGCTGAAATATGAAACGCGCCGTTATTATTTTCCTTTGTTTTTTGCAGACAGGTCTTTTTGCGCAGAAAAATGCCCAGGCCCGGATAGACTCTATGCTCCATGAACTTCCGGCACTGAAAGAAGATACTCCTCTGGTGAAGACCATGTTGCAGATCGCCCAGACGTATATACAGGTCGATCCGGGAAAAGGGATAAAATATGCGGAAAGTGGACTGGCGATGGCGGAGAAGATGAAATGGAAAAGAGGGATTGCCAATTTTCAGAATGCGCTGGGGCTGCTTGTCGGCGATACGGGGAATAATGCAGCGGCCCGGGGTCATTTTGAGCGGAGCCTTGTTTTGAACAAGGAGATGAACGCTTCCTTCAATATGATCAGTAACCTGAATAACATCGGAAGGTCTTATCAGCGGGAATCTGATTTTTCCAGAGCGCTGGAATATTATTTCAGGGCTCTGGCGATTGCGGAAGAAATTAAAAGTGATGAACAGATCTCGCTGGTCGGTACCAATTTAGCAGCCAGTTATATTACACAGCGGAATTTTGTAAAGGGATTGCAATATGCGCAGATGACACTGAAACATGCTGAACTTGCCCACTCAACCGGCAATATGGGAAAAGCACTGTTGCATTTGGGGGTGATCAAAGAGCAGACCAGGGACACGGCGTCCGCTAAAACATATCTGAACCGGGCCCTGAAAGTATATGAAGATGCAGGGAACCGGATGGCCGTGGCCCAGGCGCTTGCAGAAATGGCTCCGATGGAATATCCCGATCTTAAAAAGGCGATTTCCATTATGCTGAAAGCCCAGCAGATCCTGGATGAGATCGCTCCAACCTCTACGATTTCCATTCAAAGCATGGCGAACCTGGGCCGGACATATTACGACATGGCGATGCAAACTGCACCTGCAGGGAAAAAAGAGTGCCTGGCAAAATCTGAATCTTATCTGAGACGGGGTGAAAAAATTTGTAAAGAAACGGGAAACACAGAATACCTGGCGACGATTGCCATCAACCTGGCAGACCTGGAAGAACAGAAAGGCAATTATAAGGCGGCCCTGAACAATTACAAAACATATAGTGCTATCAATGATTCCCTGTTTTCCCAGGACAAGAAAAATGACCTGGCTGGCATGGAGAACAAACACAATATCGATCTGAAGAATAAAGAAATTGCCATTAACCAGCTGGAACTCGTGAGTCAGCGCAAAACCCAGGTGGGACTGATCGTGGGGTTGGCCCTGCTGGGTATCATCGGGGGCATGCTGTTTTGGCAAAGCAGGATGCGGAAGAAATCCAATACCACGCTGATGGTATTGAACAATCGGCTGGACGAAGCGAATAAGGTGAAAGTAAAATTTTTTGGAATCCTCAGCCACGATCTGCGAAGTCCCATCGCCAGCCTGATCAATTTTTTGCACCTACTCAAAAATGAGCCGGAACTGCTGACGGCAGATGAGAAAACAAAACACCAGCAGCAGATCGGTCAGTCGGCTGAGGAATTACTGCAAAGTATGGAGACCATGCTCCTGTGGAGCAAAGAGCAGATGGAGCATTTCAAACCGGACATCAGACTGGTGCCGGTAAGCGCGCTGTTCGATTACCTGCAGAAATTTTTTCCTGAGACACAGCGGGTCAACATCCGGTTTAATGATCCGGAAAACCTGGTTGTTTCAGCAGATGAGAATTATTTAAAGGTCATCATGCAAAACTTGACGTCTAATGCCATCAAGGCTTTGAAGAATATGCCGGAGGGCCGCATAGAATGGAAGGCCAGGAAAGATGGGGCGAAAACCATTTTATCCATTACGGACAATGGACCCGGGATCAATGAAGAACAGGTTAAATCGCTTTATCACGAAGGCAGTGGATTCAATGTCAAGACCGGTTTCGGGCTTCATCTGATCCGCGACCTGGCCAAAGCCATCCAATACCATATCTCTATTGAATCGAAACCAGGATTCGGAACGACCTTTGTTTTGTCTTCATGACAGTAGACCGGCTTTTTTGCAACCAAATCTCAAATTATTCCCGTCCGGCAAAGTGGCTCGCCAGCGAATTCACAAGATCAGGATCGTTTCCCAGAATTACATAAAGTGCAGTTCCATTCATTGTGGAACAGGCCGAGGATGACCGGGGATGAAAATGGCGTTTATCGTAGGCGGTGGCTTTCCGGTAATCTTCAAAAAAGATAACGGTCACTTCTGTTTCAGATGCGGATGACCGGAAAGTAAAATGGTTTTCCTCGCTTTTTTGCAAGTCAAAGGGTTCAGACCAGGAATTTAAGAAGGCTTCAGCATTGCGGACATTGGGATGTTCAATAGGAATGCTTATGAGATTGCGTTTGGTACCGGACATAGAGATAAAAGTAGTTCTGTAAGAACGTGTGGTGCCGGATGTTATTGTTATTTTGTATAATGTGGATAAACCAGCCGGCATCACAATAAGCGGCTTTGCATGCTGCTTATCATTTTCATCCTATCTGTACGGTCATTAAGGTTTGCCATGGACAGCATACAAAATTTATGAAATGGATGGGAGGGTCTTAATGCATTAAAGAACAAAAAAAAAATAGCTAACGGTTCTCGTTTTAAATGGCCGGGTCAGGATAAGCATTGGACAGCGTCCCCGTCTCGACCGGATTCACTGGTTTTATTCCCAGCCTGTCGCACCATCCCAAAAAGGTCTCCAGAACCTCATCCAGTGTTTTTTTCTGCTCCAGGGTGAGTTCCAGCGCGTATGTGCGACTGATGGTGCGTATGGGAAGCCCGCGTTTGCGCAGGAAATATTTTGCACTCATGGGGTAAGCCACATGAACGATCGGGTCTACCCGGGTTATCTCCGACTGAAGCCATTCCACTTCGGCTGCTTTGGATGGATCCGTTGCATTGTTGCACATCCACACGAGGATTTCCGGGTAGAAGTTTCCCGCGATGGAAGACATCCCTTTTGCTCCTTCCCGCAGGGAAGTCATGGCATTGGGGGAGTGGGCATCGAAAAATTCAAACCGTTTGCTCCTGGTTGTTTTAACAATATCCAGCTTGGCTTTTACCTTTTCGGGAGCGATGGAGGTATCCTTGTAGTAGACAATGCGGTTGGTATCGAGAACACTCTTGAATACGGCGGGCGACAAAATGCGTTTGTACGGCGCGGGACATTCGTACAGTCCCAGGGGGATATTGTCGGTGAGGCGAAGCATCTTGTCGAAATTCGCCAGCCACACATCATCTCCGTCATCTACATTGGCATAATGCCCGGTGATCAATATAACTGCGTTCACGCCCGTATTATAGATCCGCTTGGTAAAATCGACTTTGTCTTCAATGGTCAGTCCGAATGATCCGGTAGCCACTACGGGAACCCGTCCGTCAACGTAACGCACGATGTGTTGGGTAAGCTCCAGCCTTTCCGATTCGCTAATGCTGTACATTTCGCTGCTCAGGCAATTGGCAAAAAAGCCCTTTACTCCGGCCGCGAGGTAAAAATCTATAAGCTGGGTTACTACCCCGAGATCGACCTGGGCCCTGAGATCAAAGGGGGTGATCATGACAGGGACAAACTTTTTATCGGACAACATAGATATCTTTTAGGGTAAATGAATGGACCTTCAGAGGCACAAATTATCAAAAAATAATGCAACTTTCCCGGTTCGAATCAAAATAGTTTCGGTTGTATGATGCAAAGATTCTGCTTATGGTAGTATTTTACACCGCAATCATTGACTTTCCATTTTTGAATCTATTTTTTTCATGAAGAGTTTGCCATTATTGGATTTTAGCATCATTGCCGTTTATCTGTTGGGAATGTTGCTGGTAGGCGCCTATTTCTCCCGAAAGAACGGGGATGCAGAACAGTTTACCAGTGCAAAGGGAACAATCCCCGGATGGGCGATCGGCATTTCCATTTACGCCACTTTCCTTAGCAGTAATACTTTTCTGGGTGTTCCGGGTAAGGCCTACGGCGGAAACTGGAATAGCTTTGTTTTCAGCCTGTCTATGCCCCTGGCCGCCTGGGTAGCGGTGAAATATTTTGTTCCCTTTTATCGCACCACAGGAGAAGTATCAGCCTACACACACCTGGAGCACCGGTTTGGCTCCTGGGCAAGGACCTATGCCGTTGTGTGCTTTTTGTTGACCCAGCTGGCCCGCATGGGATCCATTTTTTTCGGGATTGCGCTGACCCTGCAGGCGCTTACCGGCTTTTCCATGACTTCGGTGATGCTGGTGGTGGGACTGTGCATTATCCTGTATACCGTTATGGGGGGAATTGAAGCGGTAATATGGACCGAAGTAGTGCAGGCCGTTATCAAAACCTTCGGGGCCATGCTGATCATCTACGTGGTGATCAAGGACATGCCGGGCGGATTTTCCAGAATAATGGATGTGGGTCGACAGTCAGATAAATTCAGCCTCGGCAGTTTTTCGCTGGATTTTAAACATTCAACATTCTGGGTGATCCTTCTGTACGGCTTCTTTATCAATCTGAATAATTTTGGGATGGACCAGAATTATGTACAGCGTTATCATGCGGCAAAAACATCCAAAGCGGCTTCACGTTCTTTATGGCTTTGCGTATGGTTGTATGTGCCGGCTTCCCTGCTTTTTTTCTTCATCGGCACCTGTCTTTTTTCTTACTATAATGTGCATCCTGACATGCTGGCCGTGGTGAAGGAGCAGGTTGCCCGGGAACGATTGCCGGTGGGCGCTGTGCAATCACAAATCCACCAGCTTGCAGCCACCCTTCAACCTTCTGATTACGGAGATAAGGTAATGCCGAATTTTATTGTGACGCGTTTACCAGCGGGTTTGGTCGGGCTTATCATTGCCGCCATTATGTCTGCCGCCATGAGCACAATCAGCAGCGGAATGAATTCGTCAGCTACGGTTTTTTCGGAGGATATTTACCGGCGCTACTTCAATAAGAAAGCTTCTGAAAAACAGCGGCTCCGCGTCCTTTATGCCGGCACAGTTGCGTTCGGCCTCCTGGGTATGATTACTGGTGTTGCGATGACCGGCGCCAAAAGCATTCTGGATATGTGGTGGGTACTTTCGGGTATTTTCGCAGCGGGCATGCTGGGCATCTTCCTGCTGGGCATCCTGAGCAAACAAACGAAGAACCATGCCGCTATTTTTGCAGCAGTGATTGGTGTGCTCGTCATTTTCTGGATGACGTTCTCTGGTCAGCTGCCTTCTTCGTATGCGTGGCTGAGAAGTCCATTTAACACCAACATGATCATCGTGATCGGAACATTGTCAATATTCCTGGCGGGGATAATATATACAAAAATTCAAGGCTCGGATAATGCTTTAGAAAAAATTTAAAACATTTTAACAAGACCGATGATGTATAAAGAAGTTCAGTTAACTCATGACCATTCCGGGCATTGTACCAACAGCAGTCATTGCTTTTCTCCAGACGACCAGTGGATTGTATATGACAGCCGCAATGATGATGGCGGGATCATGGGAGCCGGCGAAATCGCCATGGTCAATATTCGTAGCGAAGAAATCACAAGCCTTTATAAGACCGAAAATCAGACTGCTTTTGGACCCGGTGTGGGTGCCGTAAGTTTTTCTCCGGTAGCGGACCGTGTCATATTTATTCACGGCATCCGGAATGCCAATAAAGAAAAACCGTATTCATTTACACGACGTACGGGGGTCGCCATTGAGGTGAGCAAACCGTTTGTTCCGGTATTTATGGATGCCCGAACCATTGTGCCTCCTTTTATTCCCGGCGCCTTGCGGGGCGGTACCCATGCCCATTGCTGGAGCGGTGATGGCCAATGGCTCAGTTTTACTTATAACGATTACCTGCTGGAACAATTGGAGAAGCAGGGAAAACCGGTTAGAGATCTCAGAACGGTCGGCGTGATGGTAACGGGACATCCGGTAATTGTAAAAGACGATGGCAGTTTTGAAAATAACAGCGGCTCGTGTTTTTCTTTTCTTCTGGCTGAAGTCACGGATCATCCGGTACCCGGATCGGACGAAATTGAGAAAGCTTTTGACGAAGGCTGGATCGGTAAAAACGGATACCATAAAGGCGATGGTTCCATGCAACGCCTTGCGATTGCATTCCAGGGAAATGTTCGTGATGCTGACGGTGCAATAAAGACGGAAATTTTTATAGCGGATATTCCGGAGGATATTCTGGAGGCAGCAGTTGCTGAACCGGCGGGGAATGACCCGTCCCGCCGACCGCGCGTACCCCGGGGCGTCAAAACCCGAAGGATCAGTTTTACCAAAAGGGGAGTGAGCCCGAAACCCCGTCACTGGCTGAGGTCCACGACCGATGGAAATTTGGTCGGATTTTTAGCTGCAGACGACCAGGGACTTATTCAGTTATTCGGAATTTCGTCACTGGACGGATCAATACGTCAGCTGACGAACAATTCATTTTCTATCCAGGGCCCATTTAATTTCAGCCCAGATGATAAATTTGCTGCCTATTCCGGGGATAATGCGGTATGGATCACTGAAATTGACAATGGAAGGACCGTGCGTGTCTCTGAACGGTTTTCAGACGAGGAGAAACCTGACGGATCAATCGTCTGGTCCAACAACGGTTCAATGATTTGTTATAACCGTCGCGTCAAAGCAGGGCAGCACAAAAATGATCCTGCCGGGTTTTTGCAGATATTTCTTATAAATCTTTCGGAGAACACATAAAATGATCAGTCATTCCGGAGTGACGATTTAATTTCATAAACGAAAAAAAATTATTCATTTAAATATGAAGATCGCGAGAGCAGGATTTGTCCTTGTTATTTTTTCCTTGCTGGTTCAGCAAATACAGGCGCAGCTGCTCGATTTGTCGGCGGCAAAAATCGTATGCCTGACCGCCGATAAAAACTTCCTGCTGCGAACGCCGGTAGTGCTTCAGGAGGAAATCCAGAAGAGAACGGGCATCCGGCTGACGGTAACCAATAAGAAAACATCATCCGGTCTCGCCGCCATAATACTGATTGACGCAAACGATTTGTCCGGCCTTTCTGAAAATCAGCGAAAAGCTTTGGCATCGTTGCCCGTGATCGGTACAGAAGGGTATCGGGTTGCAGTGATGGACGCGGACAGAACTTTATTGATCTCGGGCAAAGATCCCCGGGGCTTATTATACGGAGTGGGTTATTTATTGAGAAAGTTGGAGATGCGTCCGGGCCGCGTTGAATTGAAGACGGATATTTCGGTTGGCTCAAATCCCTTTTACCCTTTACGGGGTCATCAGTTGGGTTATCGTCCCAAGACCAACGCTTATGATGCCTTTACGGTGGCCATGTTCGATCAATATATCCGGGACCTGGCTTTGTTTGGAGCCAATAGCATAGAAATTCTCCCTCCCCGTACGGATGATATCCCAACCAGTCAGCATATGGTGTTGCCACCGGCAAAAATGATCGTTGAGCAGTCGCGGATTTGTAAAGAGTATGGACTGGATGTATGGATGTGGTATCCCAACGTAGGAAAAGATTATGAAAATCCCGATTCAATCCAAACTGAACTCCGGGAAAGAGAAAATGTATTTTCTTCCCTTCCCAGGCTGAATGCGGTTTTCGTGCCAGGCGGAGATCCGGGGGATCTGACCCCCGATGTTTTATTTCACTGGCTGGAGAAAGAGGCCGTGGTGCTGAGAAAATATCATCCGGAGGCGAAGATATGGGTATCGCCGCAGGGGTTCAATACCGACCAGCATTGGTTCGACGAATTTTTTGCGCAGGTTAACAAACAATATCCCTGGTTTGGCGGTGTCGTTTTCGGTCCCTGGGTAAAAATTCCCATAAAAAGACTTCGTCAGTTGGTAAACCCGTCTATTCCCATCCGCCATTACCCGGACATCACGCATTCTCTGAATTGTGAGTACCCGGTTCCGCATTGGGATCCTGCCTGGGCGGTTACCTTGGGCAGGGAATGTATCAATCCAAGACCGGATGATGAAAAAACAATTCATGAGGCCGTTGAAAAATATTGCATCGGGAGCATCAGTTACTCAGAAGGCACAAATGATGACGTGAATAAATTTGTATGGACGGGTCAGGACTGGAACCCCGGATCACCGGTCATGGAAACCTTGCGGGATTATGCGCGTTTTTTTATTGGTCCTGATTTTACAGAGGCGGCGGCGCAGGGCATTGCAGCCCTGGAAAACAATATGCGGGGACCTGCCATCACGAATGCAAGCGTCAGCCTGACTTTGCTCCAATGGCAACGCATGGAACAACAGGCATCGCCTGCACTCCTGCGAAATCCCCGGTTCCAGATGTGTCTGATCCGGGCGTATTTTGATGCTTACACCAGGCGCCGGCTGATTTATGAAACGGAGCTTGAACAGGAAGCGAAAGATGTATTGCTGTCGGCAAAGCCGGATCAGTTGAATGACGCGGTTAAGAAGGCAAGGGAGATCCTGGGACTGGCGCTAAGTACGCCGGTTCTGCCTGACTATAAAGCAAGATGTCTTGCGCTGGCAGACTCGCTGTATAAAAGTATCGGGGCGCAGCTAACGGTCAAAAGACATGGGGGCATGCAGGAGCGTGGCAACTTCATTGATTTTATTGACTTCCCCTTAACGGATGCACCCTGGTTGCTGGAAAAGCTTTCAGCCATTGAAAAAGCAGGAACGGCAGAAGAGAAAATAAAAGAGATCGGGAAAATAATTCATCGCGATGATCCCGGGCCCGGTGGCTTCTATGACCATTTTGCTGATCCGCAAAGCTGGCACCGCATTGTGCCGGGAAAATTATCCTGGGCAGAAGATCCGGGTAACCTGGAATCGCCGCATACCGGTTTCGGAACTGGAGTGAAGGGGCTCAGCTGGCTGGCTAATCCTGCCGATCCCGGATCGAAAGGCCGGATCGTTCCGATAAGCTGGAAGAATCAGGCGATGACTTTGTACGGTGTGCCGCTGAAGATTCATTACAATGGACTGGATTCCCATTCTGATTATCGAATTCGCATCGTGTACACCGGACGGTTCAAATCACGGATGAAGATGATGACAGAAAGCGGATATCTGGTTCATGATTTCATTCAAACGGGCGTGCAGCCAGAATATGAATTTGATTTGCCGCGATCTGCAATAAAAAACGGAAAGGTGACCTTTGTCTGGACTTGTGACGAGAAGGACCGGGGATCACAGGTGACCGAGATGTGGCTGATAAAAAAATAAATATTTTGTATGAAACGGAAAAAGAATGCTTTACTGGAAAAGTTGAATGCAGGCAAAAATGTATATGGAACCTGTATTACATCTACCGGGCCCATGTGGCCCGGGGCGATCAAAAGTGTGGGACTGGACTTTGTTTTTATAGATACCGAGCATATCCCGCTGGGCAGAACCGAACTTTCCTTGCTTTGTCAGTTGTTCAAAGCCAACGAAATTACACCGGTGGTGCGCATACCCTCCCCGGACCCTTATCTGGCCTGTCAGGCAATCGATGCTGGTGCCGCGGGAATTGTTGCGCCTTATCTGGAGTCGAAAGCCCAGTTTGTTGATTTGGCCGGGGCGGTGAAATATCGTCCTTTGAAGGGCCAGTTACTGGAGCAATATCTGAATGGCAGCAAGCCGATGTCCCCCCGGTTGCGTGAATATGTGAACGATTATAATACCGCCAATATGTGTATTGCCAATATTGAAAGCGTACCCGCCATGGAGAATCTGGACGAATTGCTGGATACACAAGGGTTAGATGCAGTATTTATTGGTCCCCACGATCTTTCTGTAAGCCTGGACCTTGCAGAGCAGTATGATCATCCCGATTTCGAGGCGGCGGTAAAAACAATTATCCATAAAACACGGGCCAGGGGGCTGCACATAGGAATTCATTTTTCCCTGGAACCGGAGCGTCAGGTGAAATGGATGAAAGAGGGCGCTAACATCGTCGTGCATAGTTTTGACATTGCCCTCTTCCTTCAAAGGCTTCGCCATGATATGGCTATTATTAAAGAAGCAGCGGGGGATATCGCTGCTGGGGGGTCTGGAGAGAACCTGGTTGTCTGATATTATTGGGGAACGAGCGTAAGTAAGAAAACGGTTTCCTCTATAGCTGCGACACTATGCGGGATACCTTTATGAAGTGTCAGCATTTCTCCCTTATCTAATTCAACAAACCGGTCGCCGGCATTGAATTTCATTCTTCCCTCAATTATCTGCAGGCTAATAATACCATCCGCGGTATGGGTTTTCATTTCTGCCCCTGCATGCAAGGCGACCAGGACAATGCTCATGCCATTTGTTTTGTAAAGAGTAATGGCATTCCGGTCTCTTTCTTTCCAGGCTGTCTCCTGCTTTATCTGTTTTATAAATGAGGGTAATCCGATAGTAGCCATCGTGGCATCCATTACACGGTCGCCTTCGGGGCGCTGTCTGGTAGCCTCATTGAATTTTTCTTCCATAGCCTTTTCGTTTTTGTCAAAGTTAATCCTCTGTTTCAGTAAATGCTTAAAAACTAAACGGTCATCAGTGAGCTTTGTACAGGATGACTTTTGAGCGGAGCAGCAAAGAATTGTAAAAGCGAAGTTGCCAGGAGTAAACAGTAATTCATTTTAATTAATTATCTTTCTTATAATGTCTGCTTCCAGGGAGAAGTGGAAAAGACAATCCATGGCGGTAAGGTTGTTTATACGAAAATAATAATGATTCTCATGGGTGCGATAAAAAGATCCATTTTCATAAAGAAAGGACTTAAAGGACCGGTGGCCTTGTGTTTGTGTCTGATGTTTGCTTCATTTATTATTCAAAACGTTCCTGTTCAAAACACTTCTGCGGTTCAAACAGAATCAATTGGCGGAAGTAAAAAAGCCACTCGTGTTAACAGCAGACCCAATATCCTCTGGATCACGACGGAAGGAATTCCGTTGAAAGTATTAAGTTGTTACGGCAGCCGGTTAATGCAAACACCGAATATAGACCGGATTGCAAAGCAAGGCATGTTATTCCGCAATTCCTTTTGTACGAACGCACTTTGCGCCCCCAGCAGAGCCACATTTCTGACCGGTAAATATGATCATCTCAACGGAATGCTGACGAATCCGGGTAATACAACGGCAGGACAAACCAATAGTTTTTTTGATCCGTCTCAGGAAACATTTGCCAGAATCCTGAAGCAAAACGGATATAAAACCGGCATTGTCGGAAAATGGCATCTGGAAACCCGGGACGGGCAAGCGTCAAATCCCGGCTTGGCGGGGTTTGATTATTTTGTTTTCAAAAATGGGGCAGGGGGGCCCTATTATGATTCCACCGGTTACTTTCAAAACCCCAGCCTGGGGAGCACGGAGATTCAGAAAAGGAATTACCCGGGTTATATAACCGATAATGAGACGGACCTGGCCATCAAAGGAATGGAAGAAATGAAGAACGGGCCGTTCCTGATGGCGATACAATTTTTTAGTGATCATCGTCCCTTTGATCCGCCGCATAAATACGAACATATTTATGACAGTGTAACCATTCCGGAACCTGCCACTTTCTGGGACGATTATCATTCGCGTTCGGCAGCCGCCAGGGAGGCCCGCATGCGGATAGAAGATATGATGGATTTTCATCCGCCGAAGAACCTCACTAAACGCCAGAGACGGCAATGGAGCTATCAGCAACTGATGCGGCATTTTCTGGCAACGTTGAAAGCCCAGGACGATAATGTTGGCAGGTTACTGGATTATCTGGATAAGTCCGGACTCGCTAAAAACACCATTGTGGTTTTTACGGGAGATCACGGATTTTTTCTTGGTGAACATGGATGGTTTGATAAACGGTTTATGTATGAAGAAGCCTTGCGTGTGCCCTGGCTGATACGTTATCCCGGTGTAATAAAACCGGGAAGCACCAGCGATGCGTGGGTGGTGAATATTGATAATGCGCCGACGATCCTGGATATGGTCCATCTCCCCATTCCGGCTGATATGCAGGGAAAAAGTCTGGTTCCCCTTTTCAAGGGTAATGTGCCGGCAGACTGGCGCAAATCCATGTATTATCACTACTATGAATTTGGCCCTCCGCACTGGGTGGTGCCCTGTTATGGCGTTCGAACGGAGCGATATAAACTGATTTACTATTATACATTGAATGAATGGGAACTGTTTGACCTGGAAAAGGATCCGGACGAAATGGAGAATCTTTTTTTAATGGAAGGAATGGAGATAAAGCCGGGA
>JAUZOD010000032.1 GCA_030706635.1 Bacteroidota bacterium | reverse complement strand
TCCCGCTGCCGGTTTCAGTTTGATGTTGCCAGTGATTCCGGAAACAGCGGCAACGCGTAACCGGCAATTTCCGCCCAGGGTGGATTTTATCTTAACCTCTTTTAATTTCCCTTCCTTCCAGACCATACTAACAATCTCAAAACCGCCTCTTGCCCGCAGGCCTGTCACGCTGCCTTCCGGCCAGGCATCCGGCAAGGCAGGCAATAAATAAATATCCCCATCCTGGCTCTGCATCAGCATTTCGGCAATACCGGCAGTACACCCAAAGTTCCCGTCGATCTGAAACGGCGGATGGGCATCAAATAAATTCCGATAAGTTCCCCCGCCTCCATGCGCACCTACAGGCGACAACTGATCGCGAATCAGTTTATAGGCATGGTTGCCATCTAGAAAGCGTGCCCACAGATTCACTTTCCATCCCATGGACCAACCGGTTGAAATGTCTCCCCGGTAAATCAATGAATTTCGTGCTGCAACCCATAAGGCCGGCGTCCGGTATGCTGAAATCTGATTGGCAGGATATACACCGAACAGGTGCGAAACGTGACGATGCTTGTCGTTCGGATCATCAAAATCCTGCATCCATTCCTGCAACTGGCTGTACTTTCCGATTTGCATGGGCGGAAGCCGGCTCCTCGCTGTCCGCAGTTGTTTTACGAGGCTGTCATCCTTTTTTAGTATCGTTGCCGCATGAATAAGATTGGAGAATAAATCAAACAGCAGCTGGTTATCCATGGTAACACCTGCTGCTATAGAAGTTCCCGGGAAAGCGGTCGGATTGTTTTCCGGCGACATCGATGGAGATACCACCAGCCAGTGATGCGTCGGCTCCTCCACCAGGAAGTCCAGATAAAATGAGGCCAGGCTTTTCAACACCGGATAGATGGATTCCAGATATTTTGTGTTGCCCTGATACAGGTATTTCTGATACAAATGCCTGCATAGCCAGGCTCCGCCCATGGGCCACATGGCAGAGTAGATCCCATCTACAGGTCCCGTGATCCGCCATAGATCCGTATTGTGATGCACCACCCAGCCGCGGGCGCCATACATTACCCGTGCGGTTTCTCTTCCCGTCTGCGACAAATCCTTTACCATCTGAATCAGGGGTTCCTTCATCTCCGCCAGATTGGTTTCTTCCGCGGGCCAGTAATTCATTTCCGTATTGATATTGATCGTGTACTTGCTTCCCCAGGGCGGATCCATTTTGTTATTCCAGATTCCCTGCAGATTGGCGGGCTGTCCGCCCGGTTCAGATGAAGAAATGAGCAGGTATCTTCCAAACTGAAAATATAAGGAAACCAGTTGCGGGTCATCGCCGCCGGCAAATTCGCGTAAGCGCTGGTCGGTCGGATTTTTGACAGCTTCCGTCGTTCCGAGATCCAGTTTTACCCTGTTGAAAAAATGCTGATAGGCTTCGAGGTGATTCTTATATAATTCGGCATAGGTTTTTCCATAGGCGCCGGATAAATAATGCGACGCACGTTCCTTTTCATCAGCACCCAGGTTTTTGTAGTTAATATAATTGCTGGCGATGGAAATAAACAGGCAGGCTGAATCGGCATTCTGAATCTGCAGCGAGGTATCCGTTACAGAGAATGTGCCACCCGAAGTTTTTATTTTAAGGATTGCCCTGAATTTCACCATGCCTTTCACACCATCCCGATCGCCGCTTATGCCCGAAAATACCAATTCATTATTTTCTATGCTGACCCTGCCCTTTTGCGGACTCGACAGCGAGGCCGTGAAATTCAGGCTGCCGGGTTTATCAGCCGTTAAATTCATAACGATCACCTGATCGGGAATGGAGGCAAAGATCTCCCGCTGATACCGGACCCCGTGAACCGTATAGGCCGTTTTCACGGCAGCTTTTTGTATATCCAGTTCGCGATAATAATTCTCCACCGAATCCTGTCCGGGAAAATTCAGATTCAGATCTCCTACCGGCTGAAAAGCCATGCCATTGATTTTTTCAGCCTGTATCGTTTCCGATGCCAGCTTCGCCGCTTCGGGATTTTTTCCCTCAAAGATCAATCGCCTGACTTCAGGCAGGGCAGCCAGCGCATGCGGATTGTCATTCCGGTTCGGGCCGCCACTCCAGACTGTAGATTCGTTCAATTGTATCAGCTCATTGGCGGTATTGCCATACACCATAGCGGCAATGCGTCCGTTGCCGATGGGTAAAGCGGCTTCCCAAACGTCGCCCGCCGGTTTATCATACCATAATTTCATCAGGGAGTCCTGCGCAAAACCTATGAATACTGTTGCAATGAATGAAAACAGAAGCGTAATTCTTTTCATAGGGATAAAAGTAAATAATAATTGATAACAATCCTTAATTACAACAACAGCCGCTACTGTAATGGATATGAGTACGGCAAGAGGAGCCGCCAGCGGAAGCGGAATACGCAATGCCAACAGGGGAACGGCCACCAGGGATTCGCCAAATCCGAAAGCCGACCTGACCAGCGTGGCGAGGAAGATGACCAGCAGAACGTAAACGGCAATGGAATCGATGATCTGTTTATTTGAAATCCGGGGCAAAATTAAGAAAGGATATTTTACCATCCGGCGCAAACCGGGAGCCGAAGGTTCCGGTAAAATAGCGCCAGGGGATACAAATTGATAAATCAACCGATATCCCCTGGACTTTCTTTCATCTGGCAGGGCAAAAGTAAAGCAGGTCGTCGCGTGAACAGATGAACGATTCGTTAAATAACCCCGGATCGCTATGCTTTTCGGTGAATACGGGCTGTGCTTAGGTGAACGGCGGCATGCAGGTTATTCAGGCCCTGTTCTTCTTCCCCCGCAATAAGCCACGGGTTTTCATCAATACGCAGAAGAAGAAGGTCTGGAAGCAATTGTTTTGAAACCGCCATTCCCTTTTTGTCCGGATACCCTAAATCGGCTGGCTTTGCATTGGATCAAAAAAAAAAATTTCGACTCCTATTTTATAGCTTTTTATAAAGCCGTTTATTATCTTAACGGACACCTATAAACGCAATCCAGTTTAGCTCAGACTGCTGAATTTCGATCCCCGTGGAATCCGAAAAATAAGAAGATCCATTCCGTAAAAATCGTTCTGGTAGCAGATATCCACCGGCAACAGGCTGTTTACTATCCATACAGGGAGCACAGAGCTCAACGAATTCTTTCTCCTAATTCCGCGAAGGATTTCTTCCGAAAAAAGCACTCTCTATCTGCCTTTGAATCCGCCTAAGCATTTACACTTAGGCCCTATGATCCGCTAAGAAATGCCGACAATATTAGTTAAATATCAAGCGTTTGGATGAGTCATAAACCGATAGAAATAATTCGCCGATTGCGACTGAAATAATTTAATGAAGCAGCGTTAACGCCCACTTTCCTTAAATAAGCAGAAAACAATTGGATTTTTTTTAACCTGTCGTTCAGCCAATAAAAAAATTGGCCAAAAATCTTTAACTCTAATACCCTTTACTGGCATGAAAAACCTAATCGTAGCCTGCTTATTATGCTTTGCATCCAACGGAATCTATGCGCAGATCTCCGGAAACACATCTCCCCAATCTGTAACCCCGGCCACAGCTACTGTGATTGATGCCACGATAACTGTAGGCGGAACAGTTAATCAGACGAACGCAACCGTGCAGATATCGAACAATTACTACGCAGGGGATGTTTTGGCGTTTGACGCAACGCTGGCCACATCCTTCGGCATTACGGGCAGTTACTCCACCAGCAGTGGCGTTTCCGGCATATTAACATTTACCGGCACCACGACCCCCGCGAACTGGCAGGCCCTCCTTAGAACAGTTACCTATCAGAATACTGCGGCCTCCTGCGGACCGTCTTCCAGGACCATTGTCTTCAATCAGGGCAGTTATCTGTTTAATTCCTATAGTCAGCATTTTTATCAATATGTCAATACCCCTTTAAACTGGGTACAGGCTAAAGCAGCAGCAGCAGCCAGTTCCTATAATGGCATGCAGGGATATCTGGCTACCATTACCTCAGCCGGTGAAAATAATTTCGTGTGGAAACTTCTGGCGGCAGATGCGTGGATCGGCGGCTCTTATGATTATTCACAGATCAATGCAGCGACCGGCACAACCACATATGCAGACCAGGCCTCCGCGATCGGGCAAGCGTACTGGATAACGGGACCGGAAGCAGGGACCAAGTTCTCGTCAGGACTCAGCAGCCCCACAGCCTATAACGGCGCATATATGAACTGGAACAACGGCGAACCGAATGATGCAGGGAATGAATATTATGTCGAATTCTATTCCACAGGCGCCCAGGGTGGCAAATGGAATGATTTGGGTATCGGTAACACGCTTCCCTATGTAGTAGAATACGGAGGTCTGCCCAACGATGTTCCACAAAATAATAACCTGACCGAAACACTCACCATCGCCTCAACAACGGGAGGTGATATTACCGGAGGAGATGTTTCCGTTTGTTCAGGAACCAATTCCACAACCCTCACCAGCACTGCGGCTGTTCCGGGTGTGACCATTGTAAGATGGGAATCGTCTATCGATAACTTCCTGACCACCGCAACGCCAATCGCCAATACCTCTGCAACTTACACAGCCACCAACCTTACACAGACCACTTATTTCAGATCGATTGCCACCGGAAATTCCTGCTCCACTTCGCCTTCTTCCGTGACCAAGATCACGGTTGGGAATTCAGTAGCGGGAACTATTGCAGCGGACAATACCACGGTATGTAATGGATCAGCCGCCAATCTTTCGCTTGCAGGGAATGTGGGAGACGTCCTGAAATGGCAATCCAGTACAGATAATACCAACTGGACCGATATATCCAATACAACCGCTTTATATACCACGCCCGCACTCAGCACAGGTACTTATTATTATCGCGCCCAGGTTCAAAGTACCGGTTGTTCGCTGATCGCCACCAGCAATCCCATCACCATCACGGCTACTGTGGGTTCCACCAGCGTGGGCGGTACTTTAGCCGATGCGTCTGTATGCCCTTCCCCGAACTCGACGACACTTACCTTAACAGACTATACCGGCGTAATTCAAAAATGGCAGTCATCCACAAACGGGGGCGTCACCTGGTCGGATATCGCGAATACCGGTGCGACAAACACCGCAACCAACCTGGCCGTAACGACCAGCTATCGGGTAAACGTGAAGAATGGCAGTTGCAATGCAGTGAACAGCAGTACAGGAACGGTTACAGTCTATCCATTGCCGGTAGTAGCGGCCATAACCGGAACGGCAACTGTTTGTGCAGGATCCACAACAACCCTGTCAGATATCACAACCGGTGGTGTATGGACCAGTGGCAGTACCAGTGTAGCCACTGTTGATGGCAGCGGAGTTGTTACGGGCGTTGCAGCAGGAACTTCAGTCATAACATATACTGTGACCAACGGCGGTGGTTGTTCAACCGCCGTTTCTCAAACCGTTACTGTGAATGCGCAGCCCACCGTTGCGGCCATTACGGGAACGGCAACCCTTTGTGCGGAAGGAACAACAACCCTTTCCAATGTCAGCCCGGGTGGTGTATGGACCAGTGACAATACCAGTGTGGCCACCGTTGACGCCAGCGGCATCGTAACCGGCATTTCATCAGGAACTTCAGTCATAACATATACTGTGACCAACGGTGGTGGTTGCTCAGCCGCCGCCACACAAACGGTAACCGTGAATGCATTACCGAGCGTTGCAGCCATCACGGGAACAGCAACCCTTTGTTCAGGAACAACAACAACGCTCGCCGATGCAACTGCCGGTGGCGTGTGGAGCAGTGGCACAACCAGTGTGGCTACTGTTGACGCCAGCGGCGTTGTAACACCTGTATCCGCGGGAACTTCCGTGATCACTTATACCGTAACCAATGGCAGTGGCTGTTCAAATGCCGTAACGCAAACCGTAACGGTGAATGCCTTGCCAACGGTGGCAGCCATTACCGGAACAGCCACTGTGTGTGCAGGCTCAACCACGACCCTTACCGATGCAACAGCCGGCGGCGTCTGGAGCAGTTCCAACGGCAATGCGGCGACAGTGGACGCCAGCGGACTGGTAACCGGCGTAGCAGACGGAAATGCGGATATTACTTATACCGTTACCAATGGGAATGGCTGTTCAAGTGCCGTAACGCAAACCGTAACCGTGAATGCGCTACCTGTAGTTTCGCCTGTTACCGGAACCGCAACGGTTTGTTCAGGATTAACCACTGCCCTCAGCGACGCAACAGCCGGTGGCGTGTGGTTCAGCTCAAACACACTTGCAGCAACCGTTGACGAGAATGGACTCGTAACAGGTGTAGCGGCGGGAACTGCTAATATAACTTACACTATTACCAATGGCAGCGGTTGCACCAATGTATCTACCCTGGCGGTAACCGTAAATGATCCGCCTGTTCTGGATGCCATTACAGGGAATGCAACCCTTTGTGCAGGAACAACGTCGACGCTTTCCAATGCCACACCGGGCGGCGTGTGGAGCAGCGCAACCAGCAGTGTAGCCAGCATTGATGCATCGGGTGTGGTAACCGGAGTATCGCAAGGCACCTCGGTGATTACTTATACCGTAACTAATGGAAGCGGTTGTTCAAACTTTGTCACCCAGACCGTTACGGTTAATGCTCAACCTGTTGTTGCCGCCATTACAAGCAATGGCACAGACATTAGCCTGGGATATACACTGGCTTTAAGCGATGCAACAGCAGGCGGCGTATGGAGCAGCAGCGACGCCGGTACGGTCTCCGTAGATGACAATGGGGTTGCCACCGGCTCAGGTTTGGGAACGGCAACCATCTCCTATACCGTGAGCAACGGCAGCGGATGCAGTGCCAGTGCAACCATAACCCTGAACACGGTTGAATTCGCCAATATTGAAGCGCCGCAGACAGTGGACTCATTATACTATATCGGCGATCCGCAGAATCCATCCACACCGATTGACCAGATCTCCGCTCTGCCCGGAACAAGCCTTAGTTTTTACAGCAGTGCTTCCGGCGGATCAGGTTCTTCAATAGTACCATCCTTACCATCACAACCGGGCACTGTTACTTACTGGGTATCGCAAACATTGAATGGTGTGGAAAGCCCCAGGGCGGCATTTAAAGTGACCATGGTAACCCCTGATGTGTTTGTTCCCAAAGTATTTACGCCCAATAATGACGGGATCAATGACATCATCAAACCCATCATTCCCGGACTAAAGAATTTCAGATTCTTCAAAATTTATAACCGCTGGGGTAACCTCGTCTACATGAGCACGGATCCGAATGCAGGATGGGATGGTACCTACAAAGGCACCCCGCAACCCAGGGAAAGTTATCTGTGGATGATTGAAGGAGAAAATATGAATGGCCAGACGAAACGATACTCCGGAATGATCACCCTCTTCAGATAAAACGCGAACCAAGGTCTCAAAACTAAAAAATATAAATTATCACATCAGATGAAACACCCCCATAAACCAATAAATCTCCTGGCCCGCCTGTCCTTTGCCGCGTTATGCCTGTTTCTTGCATCCGGATCTGTTGCGCAGGATGTGCATTTTGCCCAGGTGCAGGATATGAACAGCTGGTATAATCCTTCTTTAAAAACCAATAAGGATATGCAAATGCGTGTAAACTTCAGAAGTGTAAACTACCAGGGGATGGCGGCTTATACCAGCGGCGCCGCCACCATTGATGTCCCTTTAATCAACAAAGCGAAAAAAGAGGATCACAGCGGTTTTATAAACCTGACCGCAGGTGTTGACTATGACAAATCAAACGGAGGCATCATGAGTGTTACCACCGGTATGTTGGCCATATCATACGCCCAGCCACTCAATAACAACAACACTTATTTGTCGGCCGGATTTCAGGGTGCCTATACTTCCAGCAGGATCAGCCTGAACGGCGGCAATCTCTTTCCGGATCAGTTTGATAAGTATGGTCCCATCGGTTCCGCCACGACAGCCGACCCTTTGCAATCAGGCAATACGTATGGCTATTTTAATGCCGGCGCCGGGCTCTCTGTCTTTCACAACGGAGCCAGCAAGCAATGGTATTTCGGGGGGTCGGTCCGTCACATAAACCAGCCTTTTACAGAGAGTACACATTCCAGCGTTTTCAAGTTACCCATAAACTACGGATTTCAGGCGGGCTATACGGCTGAGATCAGAAACCAGGGTTCCATAGGCGCTTACGGAATTTTTACCTGGCAGGGCGGAGCCTACGAACATCTGGTCGGCGTACTTTATTCCCGCAATCTGGATGCTCATGCAGTGAACGCCCTTTCCATTGGGGCCGGGTACCGCATCGGAGATGCTTTGATACCTAATGTAGGACTGAAATTTGGCAAAAATAAAGTGACCCTGAACTACGAGATCAATATTTCCAGTATAGAAACAAGTCATTACAGCCGTTCCGGCTTTGAATTATCCTATATGTTTAATTTCTAAAAATATTTACCGGAGGCAGGTTATTCTGCATAAGCTATGATGATCAAATTGTCGGTGATCTTTAAGGATATCTCTTTACGGGATATCCTTTTTCATTATCAGCCTCACCCAGCCGGAAAAATACCTGCTATTTTAACGGGGTCTTATCAAATATAAAATACCATTCAGTAAACTTTTTTGAAGTATCAGGCTCTAAAGATTGGACGCTAAATGCAATCTGTTTAAAACATTCAAAAAAGTATTATGAAAAAGAAGTATTTATTCATCGTGGCCCTGATCGCCATCCTTGGATCTGCTTTAAGTGGTTGTTACGTGGAAAGAGGATATCATCACCCATATCATCATTATTATTATCATCACTATTAAAAGGATCCGAGGGGTTTTTTAATTGACCGCATGGTTAGCAGGTTCATCTTCCGGCTGCTTAATGTAAAAACAGCAGTTTTAAAAGATAGACCATAATCATAGCGGTCATTCCCATAAAAAAAGTGGCGACAGAATAGACTTTCAGCATGGTTTTCATGTCAAGCCCGGAGAATCGGGCGATGACCCAGAAATAAGCATCATTGGCATGGGAGATCATCATGGATCCCGCGCCCATCGCCAATATGCAGAACAGCTTTCCGGTCTCTGTATTTAGCCCCAGGGCCGGCAAGAGGGGTTGAATAATAGATGCCGCTGTGATGATGGCAACCGTGGAAGATCCCTGCGCAGTTTTTAAAATGAATGCGAGAAGGAAAGGAAACAGAACGCCGAGATGAATCAATGCCCCCGAACTGCCAAATTGTTTCCCGATACCGGTAGATGCCAGAACGGCTCCGAACGCTCCGCCTGCGCCAATGATCACCAATATACTTCCCGCTTTCTCGGCTGCATCCTGAAGCAATCGCGGAAGTACTCCTTTTTTTCTCAGGTTGTCGCCATGAATGGCAAGGAGCAATCCTATGGCTAAGGCAATGACAGGATCTCCAGTCTCCAGCAGGCCATTCAGCCATGCAGGCCCGGTGCCAGGATCCAGAACAAAAAAGGATTTAATTGCAATCAGCGCTATAGGCACAATCACCGGAAGAAAAGCCCTGATAACAGAAGGGGGCCGTGCAGAATCTTCTGCAATGTCCATTTCTTCTTTAATGAGCAGGGGGCCGGTATTTTTGCCCGCATAGTTTGCCCATAGATGACCCGTCAAAGCAGCCGGGACCGCGACGAATAATCCCATCATTATCAATTTTCCATAGTCAACACCCAATATGCCGGCCGCTGCCGCGGCGCCCGGATGCGGCGGTATCAGACAGTGAATGGAATATAAACCCGTCGCCAGTGAGGTAGACATGATCACCATGGATATCCCTGTGCGTTTGGCCAATGTTCTGTTCAACCCACTCAGTACAATATATCCTGAGTCGCAGAATATCGGAAGTCCCACAAGGAAACCGGCTATTGACATGGCCAGGGCAGCATAGCGGTCCCCGGTTCTTTTCAAAATAAACGAAGCCATCACTCTTGTACTTCCGTTGTGCTCCAGCAAAACCCCCAGGGCGGTACCGAATACAATGATCAGTCCCAATGACTTCATAATGTCGCCAAATCCATTTTTAACGGCGTCCACAACAGCCTGTAAGGGCAGATGCACGCCCAGGCCTACCACAAAACAGGCTATGATCAAAGCAAAAAATGCGTGCACCTTGTATTTGGCCGTAAGCAGAACAATAATCGAAATCCCGGCCAATAAACAGACAAACAAATACAGGAATGAATTCTCCATAAGCGTACTGAAAACGGGTTGAATCTGGCTCGCCGGCACTAAAGATCTGCACTTGCAGCGCTCCTCACAAATCATATTCGCTCATAAACTGATGCAATACTATCCCCTGATCCGTCAAATCAGAATATCCGGTCCCCTGGAGCTTCTCTACTCCGTCCGTTTGCCGATTATTAAAATACGTTCGTCGTTTATCCGGATTAACCCCTCCGCAAAGAGTGATTTTTGATTTTCTAAAACAGAACGTATGAAAAGCACTATCAGAAAATCCGCCCTCCTGACGGGAATGATCGTTTTCATATACGGAGGACAGATCAAAGCCCAGTTCTTAAAACGCCTTCTGAACGACGTGCAGCAAACAGCCGAAAACCGGGCGGACAATAAAGCCACATCAACAACCAATAAAGCCCTGGATAAAGTAGATAATTCCACGCAAAGCAAACCGAAAACCAACAATTCTTCCACGGCAGCCAGTCCTTCCACTGCAGGTAGCTCTTCCGCTACGCCGGCCGATAAGGCAGCCAGCAACAGCGTCCTCGGCGCTTTTGCCAAAGCAGCGCAGCAAAACCCAAATGATACTTCCGCGGCCGATCTAACCATGAAAGCATTGGGTTTGCTGGCCGGCGGCGGTGCTGTATCGGCTGCCGATTCAGCAGCAGCTATTAAAAGCTTTACTGCGGGCGCCGGCGGCAGCGGCATTTTGTACCAATCCATAACCACCACCATCTCATCAAAAGCTGTTGTGTCAAAAGACACGGCGACAGTTTATTTTACCAATACAGGCAGCGGACGATCCGAAATGCGGATCAATATACCCGGAGCGATGAGCAATAAAATGATAACCATCGGTCACGCCGCTAACCCAAAATACAGCGTCAGCCTTTACCCGGATACTAAAACCTATTCCCTGAATGTCATTGACAGTGCATTGATCAATTCCGGTATATCAAAATACCAGGTGACGCGCGTTGGCACGGAAACAGTTCAGGGATACCGGTGTGTGCATTCTAAACTAACCAGCACCACCGGCAGCGGAGTGTTCAAGTCCTCCTCCACCATGGATCTGTGGACGAGTACCGAAGTGCCCGGTTATGATCTCTATAAAAAACTAAGTTCTGTACAGGGCTATCAGACGCAAATGATACAGGCGCTGGATCGGGCCGGTTGCAGCGGATATATCCTTAAAATGACCGCTTCCGGAAATGGATACAGCATGAATTCCGTGCTGATCAAAGCAGAAAAGAAAAGTTTCCCGGATTCATTGTTTGAAATCCCGCCGGGATACAGCCAGTCAAAAGGAAACATGTTCTCTCATATGGTCGGCCACTAAAAATTATACCTTACTCGAAATTCTTCATCCGGATTCTTCCGGCAGGCCATTGGATGCTCCTTATTGAAAAAGGATCGACCAATGGCTTAATGCCCACTCCTCCGTTAAAAAATAAAGATTCGTACTTTTATAGTCAGCTTGCTTAAGCAGACTGAAGGTCATATACAGATCCATATGAAACGGAAATTGTTCCTGCCCGTTTATGCTTTCTTCCTTTTCGGCTGCAACCAGCAGACTGGTAGTTCCCGGGAACTTGCCCTGAGTAATAAAATAGACAGTTTGCAGAAAACCATTGACAATGCTTATAAACCAGGCCTCGGCGAATTCATGAACGGCGTTCAACTCCACCATGAAAAACTGTGGCTTGCAGGTAAAAATGGAAACTGGAAATTGGCAGATTTCGAAGTGAATGAAATGAAAGAGGTTTTAGCCGATATCAGAACCTATTGCCGCGACCGGCCCGAGATCCGGTTCCTGAACATGATTGATCCGGCATTAGACAGTTTAAACCAGTCCATTCAGGATAAAAACAATCTGTCCTTTAAAAATAATTTTACTAACCTTACCCATACCTGCAACAGTTGCCATCAGGCGACAAAACATGGGTTCAACCTGGTCAGGATTCCGCAAACATCTGATTTCTCCGATCAGGATTTTAAACCTCAATAACAAATATCGAATGCAAGGCAATTACCTGGAAAGTGCAAAAAAACAATTTGCTCAATATAAGACGCTTGGAGAAAAGGCAATCGCACAGATCCCTGATGACAAGCTCTTCTGGCAAATCAATGAGCAGAGCAACAGCATAGGAACCATCGTAAAACATCTTTGGGGAAATATGCGTTCCCGCTTTACCGATTTCCTCACAACAGATGGTGAGAAGAACTGGCGCAACCGGGAAGCCGAGTTTGTAAATGACCTTAAAACCAGGGAAGAGTTGATGACCCGATGGAACGAAGGCTGGAATTGCCTGCTTACCACAATGGATAACCTGCAGGACGAGGACCTATCAAGGCCTGTCCTTATCCGGAATGAAAAACACAGCGTGACAGAAGCCATCAACCGGCAGTTGACTCACTATGCTTATCACGTGGGGCAAATTGTTTTTTTGGGAAAAATGGTCAGCGATCAGCACTGGAAATCACTGTCCATTCCAAAAGGATATTCAGATCATTTTAATGAAGAGAAATTCAAGGCCTCCAAATAAAAGATCTGCTCAGCCTAACTGAACCCCTTTTATCAGTACCACGGACCTGATGGCTTGCTCCTTCAGATAAAGGAATTTTTTCCTTTCCTCATCGCCCATAAACCGCTGAAAATCCTGCTCCGATTCAAATTCGATCAGATGAATTTCGTACGGCGGCTCCATATTACCCTCTATAATTTCCCCGACAGAGGGTCTGATCCGCAGCAGGAGTCTCCCCTTGTAATTCAGGATCAGGGGAATGGCCATCTCTTCGAATTGATGAAAAGCAGACTCATGCCCTTTCTTAATATAAATGAGCTGGGTAATAAAAATCATCTGTTTATGATTTAACTATTGATTAACCGGGAGTTGATCGCGCTCTTAGCCTGGCAAAATACAGAATATCTACACAAGACAGGATTGATGTTTACTTTATGAAAACGGTCTGTCCTGAATTCAAATTAGTGCTAACTTGGAGGTGCTTTCATCCTGTGTGCCAGATAACTAAATATTGCTTCTTTCTTTCCATCTTTTTCCCGGGTTTTTTATTTGCTCAACGGGTTAGTTATTCTTCTTATCTAAACGTTCGTTCTCCTGATATTTTCCAGGTTATTGGAAAATCCGGAGATGATTACTGGGTGGCAAGAGAAGAAATCCGGAAAATAAATACCCGGCACGAATCATCTCTCGTTCTGGCAAATGAACGTTTCGCCGTTTTTGATAACCGTTTGCATTTCGTAAAGGAAATGCCAGCCCAGCGTATTCCCGGAACAATCAAAGAATATCTGGTTAACGGCAAATCCTTTTTCGATCAGTTGGTGTTGTCTGCTGCCTCCGGGAAAACAAATGTTTTTATCAACCGGTACACGGCAGCTGAAACAGCCACAAACAGCAGCCGGCTGGTGGATAGTTTTCCGTTTTCCGCCCCGGGCACCCGATTTCTGCTCGTGCGTTCGGAGGACCTGTCGAAAATCCTTTTAATCGGTTTTGAGTTCAGGCCCGGACAATTACCCCGATTACATACCGTTCTTTTTGACGGAGGATGGAATATATTATACCACCAGGTTCTGGAACATGCCTACTTCACCCAGCCCTGTATCCAGGATGATTTCGTTTCCTTCCCGGCCGAGAATTTTGACAACCTTCCCGTCAAGCTGGCCAATAATGGGGAATGGCTGATGGCTTCCGCATCCATCGCCAGTCTGAATTACCTGCTTTTTCATATCTATGACGACGGAAAGAGTTTCTACTATCAGGAGATCCCGCTTTCACCGTATTATACTATGGAAGACATCGCGATGTCTATTGATAATGAACATCTGGACATGAGCGTCGGTTTGTTATCCCGGTACCGGAACACTTCAGTAAAAAATGTTCAGGTAAGTCATTTTTCGATGATACAAAACCGGTTTGATTTCGATTCTTCTTACCAGTTCAATTCGCTGGCAGGCCGGTTGAGAAATCAAAACTTAAGCAACGAAAGTTTTATCTCCGTTCCGGGCGAAGGTTATATGCTGTTTAAAGAATATGGAAGGCCAAAGGACTCCCAGGATCTCTTCCCGCCGGACATAGAACCCTGGGACCCGGTTTATCTGATGGCCACTTCGTCCGGAAGCGAAAATGACAAATCGCAGCTCAATCAAAATGGATATACTCTGAAAAAAGGTCTGCAGGGCATCCGTTCCTTATTCAACCGGGGAAACCTGACCATGTTTTATTTCCCGCTCAGGGCGCAGGACAGTACCTGGAGCGGGATCATCAATACAGAGCAGACCACTGAGTTGAATGCTCCTTACCTGTCTTATCTGGTATTCCCGGTAAAAAACAGGGTTTATATCATTTACAACAGCGAAATTCGTTCTGCCGACGAATTCGGAACAGCCACGACGCTGAATACGAACGGTCAGCCAACCGATGACCCCGTAATCTTCTGGAAAATGGACAGAACACTGGACTTCCAAAAAGCACGCCGGATCTCTGCCGAGGAGGTAGCGGTGCCATACAAGAATAATCTGCAGACCGGGTTCGCGGTTATCCGGCTGGTTCCTGTCAACGGTCCACCATCAACCGTCAACTGAACATTCAGGAATGAATTTTGCTGTAACTATCAAAGATATCGCTCATTATGACCATAACAAACGTCACCGAAAAAACGAATGAGCAACCCCGCTGGCTTACGATTGTAAGAGCCGCCCTGGGTCTTATCCTGATTTACAAGGGAGTTAGTTTTATCAGGGGTACCGCTGTTCTGAAATCTATGATCCAGCAAACCGGTGTTGAAATGTTTTCTCAAAACTCCGATACACTGGTCTTTGTGATTACGTTTTTTAATTTGCTCGGCGGTTTGTTTATTGCAGTCGGCCTCTTTACCAGAACGTCCTCCATTGTTCAGATCCCCATGCTGATCATCGCCGCTTTTTTTGTAAACATCAAGGCCGTGAACAATAATATTTTCGAACTGATCCTTTCTATCATTGTGCTCTTGTTGCTTGTTCTTTTTGCAGTAAAAGGCAGCGGCGCGCTCTCGGCAGACGAATACTTCCGCAGTTACTACAAGGCAGGGCAAGAGGATGGAAATACCAAAAAGTTTTTCAGATAAGCAAAAGATCAGGCCGGCAGGGTCTTAATAAACTTCAGGGCCTCAGCCTCATGCGCCGGCCCATCCATGAAAGAATCGTAAGTAAACCTGATCTTGCCCGTCTTGTCAATGACAAAGGTTTCTCTTCCGGAAATCATGAATTTACTCTTCACGCCAAATAATTTCAAAACCCGGTTTCCAGGATCACTAAGCAAGGTGAAGGGTAACTGATGATTGGCCTGAAAATGCCGGTGACTCTCCACGGAACCAGAATTAATTCCAATCACCATTGCCCCCGCACGGGTGAAATCCGCATAGCCATCCCGGAAAGAACAGGCTTCCTTAGTACAGACACTGCTCTCATCCTTCGGGTAAAAATACACAACCAGAATTTTCTTGCCGATGTAATCTGCTATATTAAAAAGACTGTCCTGTTGATCTTTCAATGAAAACAAAGGAACTGCATCTCCGACGGTTAGTCGTTTATGCTGCGCATTGCATGCCAGGAAAAATCCCGCAAAAAGAGACGTTGTAATCATAAGTTTCGTTAAAGACAGACTGCTGAAACGACCATTTGTTAGCATAAAATTAGTTTGAATAAAATGACCAACCATCATGTCAACTGTTTTTCAAAAGATCAAAAAAGCCGGCACAGGGCCGGCATAAAAAGTTCCGTTGATCAATCAATTCATTTATATGTAACACTTAGCGTCATGGGAACACTCAATGCTTTGGATATAATACAATTTGTTTTTGCTCCTTCCGCGATCTGCCTGAATTTAGCTTCGTCAACGCCCGCAATCACAGAACCTTTTAACTCCAGGTGAATGCCGGTGATGCTCAATGCAGCCATGTCCAGGTCCAGCGTTGCTTCCGTCTCCAGATCCCCGGGTGTGAATCCGCCCTGGGTCAGGGCAGCCCCTACAGCCATGGTAAAACAACCCGCATGAGCCGCGGCAATCAATTCTTCCGGATTGGTTCCAACCCCCTGTTCAAAACGGGTCTTGAAGGAATATTGGGTCTTATTCAACGTGGTGCTCTGGGTAGAAATTTCCCCTTTGCCTTCTTTCAATGTTCCGCTCCAATGTGCTTTTGCTGTACGTTTCATGATGTTGTATTTTATGCATTTACAATTTAGGCTGCCTTTTGTTTAAAAAGACAAGCCTCATAAAATATTTTCCTTCCCCCAACTCCGGATTCAATAAAATAAATGGTCACTTCAAATGACTTTTGCCCCGGCCCCGATAAAGGAAAGAAGATAAAAAAGTCTTTTATTAAAGCTTTTGATTATTTTTGCCTTAGTAAAAACTCCTGAATGTTTTCAAAAACCTGCGAATATGCGATCCGGGCGATGATTTATATTGCCCAGAAATCAAAGGATGGCTGCAAAACCGGAATTAAGGAGATTGCCAAAGGCATTGATTCCCCGGAGTACTTCATCGCCAAGATCCTGCAGAACCTGAGCCGCCGCGGACTCGTTCAATCCTCAAAAGGACCATCCGGAGGTTTTTATATGGACAAACAGTCTATGAAATATTCGCTGGCGGATATTGTGAAAGCGGTAGATGGAGACAAAATTTTCTCAGGTTGCGCTTTGGGGCTGGATTTCTGCTCCGAGGCCAAGCCATGCCCTATCCATCATGAATTCAAAAAAGTACGTAAGGAATTGTCCGATATATTACAGGAAGCCAAACTGGGTGCGTTTTACGAGCAATTTGAAAAGAATCTGACCTTCCTGAAACAACGGTAATTTTTTTTAGAACAATAGAGGATAAAAAGGTATTAATATATTTTATGAAAGCTGCTCTGCATACGGAAAATGGATTGATCTTCTGCCTGTCCCTTCTTCTGCTTTTATTGCTGATCGCGGTAGTCCTGTTAAAGGTCAAAACCAGCGAAGTGATAAAGGCAAACAAAAAATTAAATATCACCAATGAATCCGAACGATTCCGGCAATATATCGGCAACCTGGACAGCAAACAGATTGAAACCTATTTTAAAAATAAATATCCTGGTAAAGAATCTGCTGCCAATGCAGCTTCAAAAATCAGTATGCTACGGGTATTTCCGGCCTTATTTTCTCCGGTCTCCTTATTCGCACAATCCACGGCTTCACCGGCCACTATTTTCAGCGAGACGGGATTCCTGATCGTCATAACCCTTGTGCTCATCCCCATTCTCCTGGGCATCGTGCTCATGATCATCAAAGTGATGAACCTGTTGAAACAAAACCGAATCAGGCGAAGTCTTGAAGAGGCCGAAAAACTTGCCCGGTACATGTCTTCCTTACCGGAAGAAGCTTTATCAACAACCCTGATCAAACGCAAACAGGCACTGGATTTCCGACTGACCCATTCCGAACTGGCCGGCCATGAAACCGCAGAAGATGAAAAAGGCCTTATCAATATTAAAAGCAATACCGGCCTGCCGGTCGTCGCCATCAAGAAAAAAGCTTTAAAACGACCGAATATTGACCCAGCGCTCACCCGGCTGATCCTTTGGTATATCGGCACGGCTACTTTCTGGCTGCTGTTCGGCACCAGCATCGGTGAATACCTGGGCATTAAATTCGTTGCACCCGATGCAGATCATATCAGTTGGCTGAGTTTCGGGCGACTGCGTCCGGTTCATACCAATGCCGTATTCTGGGGATGGGCTTCCCTGGCGATGCTGGGCCTGGGTTATTATATCGTACCCATGGTGAGCAATACCGCACTGTACAGCATCAAAAAAGGATGGTGGACGCTGATCCTGATCAATCTGTCGGTTGTTCTGGGCTCATTGCTTTTGATGGCCGGCATCAACAACGGCGGTGGCGAATACCGCGAATACATCTGGCCGGTCATGGCTTTATTTGGCATCGGATTGATTATCACCCTGAACAATTTTCTAAAAACGATAGCCAAACGGACAACCAGGGAAATATACATCTCCAACTGGTATATGGTATCTGCGGTAATCTTTGCGCTGGTCATTATGATCGTAGCCTATTTGCCCTTTTGGCAGGATGGCCTGGGTGAAACAATCGCTCAGGGTTATTATATGCATCAGGGTGTGGGTATGTGGTTTATGCTTTTTACGCTGGGTATTGTTTATTATTTCCTGCCGCAGCAGCTGAACAAACCGATTTATTCTTACAGTCTCGGCATCCTCGCCTTTTGGACGCAGATCCTTTTCTACACACTGATCGGGTCGCATCATTTTGTTTTCAGTCCCATTCCCTGGTGGCTGCAGACGATTGCCATTGTCGGCAGTATGGGCATGATCATACCGGTTGCCGCCGGCACAACCAATTTTCTGATGACTTTCAAAGGAGCCTGGTATAAGCTACCGGGGAGCTATACCCTTCCTTTTTTCCTGGTCGGCATTATATTTTATTTCACCGGGTCCATGCAGGGAACTGCGGAAGCTTTCCGTTCGACCAATCTGTTCTGGCATTTTACAGATTTCACGGTTGCGCATTCCCATATGACCATGTACGGCATTATCTGCTTTTTTCTATGGGCCGGCATTTATGCGGTCATTCCGAGGTTAACCGGCAAAGAACCACCGCAAATAACCGTCGGTGCGCATTTCTGGCTTGCCCTGATCGGCCTGCTGTTTTACACCGTTCCCCTGATGTACGGAAGCACATTGAAAGGCATGATGTGGGTTGAAGGAAAGCCTTTTATTGACGGGGTGGCTTTTATGGCGCCCTACTGGCTCTGGCGCGCGATCGGAGGAAGCCTGATGTGGTTCTCCCATTTATTTTTTGCTTATAACATGTATAAGATGCTCGCGGAATCAAACATTCCGGACGTTAAGGACATCGCATTGGAAAAATTAAAACCCCAGGCACCTGCCAACCTATAATTGATCATTTCATGGAATTATTTGATAACCATCAAACATTGTTCAGAACCGCCTTCCTGTTCTTTGCAGGATTAACGGTCCTGGTTGCCATCATACCGGCATTAAACAACCAGCGGAATTTTGCGCCGCTGCCTAATGCAGAACCACTGAGCGAAGCGGCTGCAAAAGGCAAAGCCATTTTTATTGCCAACGGATGCGTTGCCTGTCATACCCAGCAGGTGCGTAATGTAGATATGGATAAAGTATGGGGGGACCGTCCCAGCATTGCTGCAGATTATGCCGGCAACCACCGGACAGATTTCTGGCGCAATACCGCCACCCTGATGGGCTCGGAACGCACGGGACCGGATCTTACCAATATCGGAAAAAGACAGCCCGGCAAGGAATGGAATCTGGTGCATTTGTTTAACCCGAGAATTGTGGTTGGGCAATCTGTTATGCCGGCCTATTCCTGGTTGTTCGAAATAAAAGACAGCGCAGATAAGGGAGATGTGCTGGTGAACGTGCCAAAGGAATATCTTAACGGGCTGCAAGGGAAAGTCGTGGCAACACCGGATGCCCTGTACCTCGTGGCTTATCTTCAATCATTAAAACAAACCAGACTGCCTGATGGAAACCCGGCGCCGGAATTCCTGTACAAAAAGGAAATTAAAACGACCGGCGATGCGTCAAAACCGGCCGCTGCGGATGGTGTGGCGCTTTATACAGCAAATTGTCAGAGTTGCCATCAGGCCAATGGTGAAGGCCTGAAAGGAGCATTCCCTCCCCTGAAAGGAAGTCCGGTGGTATTGAATGAAAATCCGGAACAAATGATCAATATAATTTTAAACGGGTACACAGGCCGAATACAAGAAGGATACGGACCCATGCCGGCAATAGGAACGCTTAATAATCTTAGTCCTGAAGAAATAACCGCCATCATGAATCATGAAAAATCAAGCTGGGGGAATAATGGCAAGCCCGTGACCGTGGAAGAAGTTAAAAAAGTCGCCGACTTCCTGAAAATAACAACAGCGCCTAAATAAAAAAGATGAAAAAAACAATTGCCCTGCTGATGATGACCTTCGCCCGGTTGCGAATACTGGCCTGCCCTGCCTGCGAATCGCAACAGCCCAAAATATTGCGTGGGATCACCCACGGTGCGGGACCCTCGGGAAAATGGGACTATCTGATCGTCTGCGTATTTATCGTGATCGTACTCTTTACTCTTTTTTACTCCGTAAAATGGTTGATTCGCCCCGGAGAAAAAGCACAACAACATATCAAACGCCTTATTTTAAATCCCGAATGAGATGGATGACAAAAGCACCATATTTATTTTTCTGGACGGCGATCCCAAACCCATCGCTACCTTTGCTTCTCCGGCTAACTTTGAACTGGACACCCGTAAACTGGTGGATGGCGATCATACGCTCCGGATTGTAAGCAAAGATCCGACCGGCAAAGAAGGATTGCGCGTGATTCCTTTTCAAGTGAGTAACGGTCCTGCCATTTCCGTTGAAGGAATTAAAGAACATGCCCGGGTGGATGGCATATTGCCGCTCATGATAAATGCCTACGGCAAAGGAGATCAAAAGAAATTCCTCATTGTGGGCAGCGAGACGCCACAAACCATTCCGTCCTGGGTATGGATCCTGATTATCGGATTTGCCGGATGGGCCCTGTACTATTCCATCATGTATCTGAACATAAAATCTTAATCCGAATGAGTGAAAGCAGAGATATCCTGAATCTGGATGATATTAAGAAACTGGTGGATACTTTTTACGGAAAAGTAAGATCTGATCAGTTACTGGCTCCCATTTTCAATGAAAGAATCAGGGATCAATGGCCCGTACACCTGGAAAAGATGTACCGGTTCTGGCAAACCGTACTACTGAACGAACACAGCTATCTCGGAAGCCCGTTTGCTCCCCATGCCAGCCTGCCTATTGACCATGGCCATTTTCAGCAATGGCTCAGGTTATTTAAGGAAACCCTGAATGAACTATTCAGCGGAGAAAAAGCAAAGGAGGCCGCGTGGAGGGCCGATAAGATGGCAGAGATGTTTGAATCGAGGATAGCCTATTTTAAAGAACAGGGATTTAAAAATATAATTTGATGCAGGGAACAGTACTGCATAACCAACACCATGAACACCGGTATAAAGCCCATCAAACGCACCGAAAGCCTGCTAAAATTATCCAGGGAACATCATTTCACCCTGCTTTTCGGCTGGAAAATCCGTCAGGGCATTAAAAACAACACAGGTTTTGAGCGTATGGTTCCCTATGTTCATTATTTCTGGAACAATCATATTCTGCCGCATTTCATGGAGGAAGAGGAAATCCTGTTTGCTCCGGCGGATGACCCCCTGGTGATGAAAGCAAAACAGCAACACAAGGCCATTCAGCAATTGGTTGAATCCTTTGCCGTTCAGGATTCTCAGTCAACCGACCAGCTTCGCCAGCTGGCGGATGAACTGGATAAGCATATCCGTTTTGAAGAACGGGAGTTGTTTCCCCACCTGGAAAAGATACTGAAGGCCGATCAGTTAGCGCTGATCGGAAAAAAACTAAATGCATCTGCCAGCCACGAAGTAAAAGACGATTATGCTGATGCATTCTGGAACCTGAAATCTTCGCTGTAAAAAAATGATTAGTCCGTCTACCCTTCCGCAACAAGACCCCATTCATATTACGGTTGTCTACGAGGGCGACGCGTATGAACTGGATACTTACGAAGGAGAGTACAGGAATCTGATGATGCTGATCTTCGACAGTCTCTATACGGAGGAATTCGGCGAGTGTAAGGGCATGGGCAGGTGCGGTAGCTGTCTGGTCGAGATTCTGTCTTCTGGTCAGACCCTGGATCCCATGGAAAGAAATGAGGAATCAACAATCAAAAAAATGACGGCACCGCGTAAGGACATCAGGCTGGCCTGTCAGCTGCTGATCAATTCTTCGCTGAAGGACATTAAAATAAAAATATTAAGGGAATATCAGTAAATGGAAATGGATTCAATCTGCCGGTTCACCCGCTCCACCATCCTGTCGCAGCGGGAAAGATGAAAATGAAGAATATCTTCTTTTTTATAATAAGCGCTCAGGGAATCTCTTAATAATGATTTTGCCCGGTTTAAACGCACTTTTACATTGGCTTCGGAAATATCCAGGCATTCCTTCGTTTCCACCACATTCATATTTTCGATTTCTCGCATGATGAAAACCGTCCGGTATATTTCCGGCAATTTGCGGATCGCTTCTTCCAAAATGGTCCTTAATTCCATATTCAGGGTTTTAGAAGCCGGCGTCTGACCATCTACCGGATTATTTGAGGGGTAACTATTATTTATCATGAGGGCTTCATTCAGGTGGACGGACAATTTTCTTTTTTTCAGCCGGAGCAGGCTTTCATTGATGAGAATCCGGGTTAGCCAGGTTGAAAAACTGGATCGGAAGGCAAAACGGGCCAGATTTTCATAGGCTTTGATGTATGCTACCTGCATTACATCCTCCACTTCCGCATCGTCATCGACTATAGACATTCCCACCCGGTACAGGCGGGCATTGTACCTGCGGACGATAATAGCATACAAATTCTTTTCCCCCTTTAACACACGGGAAATGACTTCCTGATCAGAAATAACTTCCGTTTCGGAGCCCGGCGGCAGATGCGAATTATCCATACTACTGTGCATTAGAGTATCCTGATACGGCAAGGTTACAAAGTTAGCCTCTTTTTTTTGTAACCTTTCCGGCCGGCTGAACTCCAATAGGTATTCAAACAAATAAAATCAGCAAAATGAAAATGCTTAAAACTTTAACAACATGGGCTGCAGCTTCTATGGCCCTGATCCTCACGCAGACACTGCCAGGTTTCGCCCAGCAAACAGCCAAACTCGGGGATGATGAAATCGCATCCGTGGCCGTAGTGGCCAATAAGAATGATATTGGCTTTGCCAGGATCGCAGAGAAAAAGTCAAAAAATGCAGACATTCTTCAGTTCGCCAAAACCATGGCCAGTGATCACCAATCCGTTATTGACCAGGCTGTTGCCCTGGTTACCAAACTTAAGGTGACACCAAAAGACAATGCAGTCAGCAAAAAAATGACAGCGGATGCTAAAAAAACAGAGAAGATGCTGAATTCAAAATCAGGTGCCGCATTTAACAAGGCCTATATTGATAATGAAGTCGTATATCACAAAGCCGTTATTTCTGCGGTGGAAACCGTACTCATTCCGCAAACCCGGAATGCAGAATTAAAAAGTCTGCTGCAAGCGGTTGTACCTACCTTAAAAGCCCATTTGGAACATGCTGAAATGCTACAAAGCAAGTTTACCAAATGATACCCATCCGTAAATTTTGGGGAAATAGCCTGATCCTGGCATTTCCCCTGTTTATCCTGAGCAGTTGTTCCACATCCCCCGAAAAAATCACCCCGGAGAAATATGTGCCTAAAACACTCCGGGTTGAAATCTCTCAAATGAAATTCCAGCCAGCCACAATCACCGTTCACCAGGGGGATACAGTTGAATGGATTAATAAGGACATGGTTGTGCATGATGTGACCCAGGTTCCGAACAGTACCTGGACTTCTTCCAGCCTGGCCCCCGGCAAATCCTGGAAAATGGTGGTGGCAGAGAGCGACGACTATTATTGTAGTATCCATGTTGTCATGGTCGGAAAGCTGATTGTGCAAAAGCCATAATGTTGCCGGCTCCCTGACACAACTCAGGAAATACTAACATCAAAAACCAATGGTAAATATTCCATTGGTTTTTTGCATATTGTTTCGAACGCTGTAGCAGATGCTGCTGTGAAGATGAGCCCTCATTTCCTTCCCGGCTCTTTTCATCCCACTCCCCCCATTTTAAAATCTTCAAATTATCAAATTGAATAGCCTCTCTATTATTAACGATTAATATATGTTATATACCCTTCCCGGCTTGATATTTGGCTATTGTTGAATTCCGGACCGATAAACAGTATTTTTATTATCATATATAATTGATAATCAAACTATTAATCGTTTTGCTGGAAGCATATTTTCGTAAAAACCCGATCTTGCCTGATCTGTTTTAAGTCTATTTTTTCAATTCCTTCCCCAAATTCGCAGCTTTATCCTTAATTACTGCCGCTTATAGATATTATTATGCCATTGATACTACTATGTATTGTATAGTACATACCTTAACCCTTATCTTTGTATTGTCAATTACGAATAACAAAACCAATAAAAATTAAGACAATGAAAAAGAATCTCGTGATTTTAGCCCTGGTACTGGTTGGTATCACAGGCTCTTCCTTTGCGACCGGCAATCCCGACATTAACAAGTATGTGCTCACTTCATTTAACCAGCAATTCGCAGGCGCTCATGACGCCAGATGGGAAAGCGACAAGAATTTTCTGAAGGTTTCCTTTCAGATGGACAACCAGGTGTTGTTTGCCTACTATACCTTGAACGGTGATCTCCTGGCCATAAGCCGTAATATCAGTTCCAATCAGCTTCCTGTGCTGCTTTTAATTTCTTTGAAAAAGGAATATGCCGGTTACTGGATCAGCGATTTGTTTGAAATACACATCAATGATGACAGCTCCTACTATGTAACCGTCGAAAACGGATCACAGAGAAAAGTGTTGAAATCCGTTGATTCCAACAGCTGGAGTACATTCAAAACAGAAAACAAATAATTTGGAAAAAAGAAACCGCTTATATTGCCTGCAAACAAAAAAAATCCACTGCTTCAGCGGATTTTTTTGTTTGGTTAACCCCATCAATCCTCTTACACAAAATGCCCGGATCACTTACATAGCGCCCAGCTGCTGCAAATATTTCTCTGAGTTGGCCTTCACGTTAGGCGGAGGATTCAGACTCAGCGATTTCTTGAAGTTGATGACGGCATTTTTCTTGTCTCCCTTAATCGCATAACCCTCTCCCAGGCTATCCCATACGTTGGGGCTCTTTGGATGACGCTGGGTATTCAGGATAAATGTTTCAATGGCCTTATCCATTTGCTGCTGATTCAGCAGTTGGTAACCGTAGTTATTCAGTTCTGCTTCCGTGGATATGGCGATCGCATCCTTCATGGTTTTTTCGCCTTCCCCGGTTTTACCTGTTTGGTTTAATACAGCCGCTTTCAGACTCAACGTGGCGAAGCTGTTATTCATCTGCACGGCCTTATCCACCCATTGGACCGCCTGATCCAGATTTGTTTTGTTTTGAAGGGCATAGCCGGCGGCGCTGGCATATCCCTGCCATGAAAATCCGACAGGCCCTTTTAATTCTTCCGCTGCATTGGCCATGACGATATCGTCTACGGCAAATTCAATTTTCACGGGAAACTGTTTTTTCTCCCAGCTCAGCACCAGTTCTGCGCCCGTCCGGGTAATCGCATCAAAATCATAGGTCAGCATTTCTGTCTCCGGCCCCTCCCGCACATTTATTTTTTCACGCATTTTATCGAGTTTTGGATCATACCAGAAATTGCCCCACGACTTATAATCTTTCGACAAAATCACTTCTCCTGTATTATCCTGGTTGATCGTAAAAAATAACCCATAATCACCTGCAGGAACCAGGTGTCCCTCGATGGTAGCCGGATGGGACAATTGAATAACCGTATTCTCGTTGGCACCTGCTCGCCAGGGCGCTTTATTTCCCGCCCCGAAACCTTCCACGTTCCAGCCGTAAGGAACCAGTTTACCCCAGATCTCCCTCCCCTTGACCGATGGCCTCGAATAATGAACAGTAACAGTTGAAATTCCGATGGTCTGTGAAACAGAAGCAGCAGGACTCGGATTCCGTGGCGTCGTAACAACACCCTGGGCTGAAACGCCGGCGCAGGAAAAAAACAACCCCAATGCAAGCGCATTGCTTAAGCTGGATATCTTATACATGATGTTCGTTTTGGTGAATAAATAGGAATGCTTCGTTAAGTTAGCATTTAAGCCAGCGCCTGCTTATCGCATATGGTTTAACGGTCATTAGAATGGCCCAAACGGTGTAATCGATGGACAGTTGACAATTGTCCACTGCTCACCGCAGCACCACATAAACCAACGCCCCCAATACGCCGCCGAGAAGCGGACCCAACACCGGAATCCAGGCATAAGACCAGTTGCTTTCCCCTTTCCCTTTCATCGGCAACAGGGCATGCATAATGCGGGGACCAAGATCCCGGGCGGGATTGATGGCATAGCCCGTGCTGCCGCCCAGAGATAATCCGATCACCCAAACCAGGAGACCCGCCGGTATTGCACCTACAGAACCCAGGCCAATCAGGGTTTTGCTTGAAGTGATTTCAGCGCCTGTAATATAAAAAATGGTATAAGTGAGTACAAAAGTTCCGACAATTTCACTAAATAGATTCGCAATGGGATTGTAGATGGCCGGTGAAGTACAAAAACTGGCCTGCTGTAATCCGGGATCTTTGGTCCGGTTATAATGATCGCGATACATCAGCCATACCAGGAATGAACCCGACATGGCGCCCAGCATCTGCGCAAGAACATACGGTAAAACACTTGCCCACGAAAATTTACCGCCGATCGCCAGCGCCAGCGTGACCGCCGGATTAAGATGCGCTCCACTGAAAGGACCTGCCACCACCACAGCAACAAACACTGCAAGTCCCCACCCGGTGCAGATCACAATCCATCCGCTGTTCTGACCTTTTGTGTCTGTCAAAACCACGTTGGCAACAACACCATTACCTAATAAAAGCAGGAGCAGGGTGCCGACGTATTCGGCCATAAAAGGACTCATGTATGATTTGTTTTAAGAGGTTTAAAACGATTTTCATTTCCTGCTCCACACCTGCGCAGCATGAACGGCCCTTTCCCATCCGGCAATTTTTTCTTTCATGGCAGGTTCTCCAACACCCGGAACAAATTCCCGCTCCGATTTCCACAATTGCTGGATGCTTTCCACACTCTCCCAAAAGCCGGTGGCCAAACCCGCAAGATAGGCAGCGCCAAGCGCCGTTGTTTCCGTTATCTCCGGCCTGATCACTTTACAATTTAAGAGATCAGCCTGAAACTGCATGAGCAGGTTGTTTGCCGTTGCTCCCCCATCCACCCGCAATTCTTTAATGGGCATTCCCGCATCGGCTTCCATGGCTTTCAATACATCCCGGGTCTGATAGGCGATGGACTCCACAGCGGCCCGGGCAATATGGGCTGCTATTGTTCCGCGCGTGATGCCCACCATCGTGCCCCGGGCATCCGGGTTCCAGTATGGCGCTCCCAGTCCTGCAAATGCGGGAACAAAATAAACGCCCCCGGTATCTTCCACTTTCAAGGCCAGGACTTCGATTTCTGCGGCAGTCCGGATAATGCCCAGACCGTCCCGAAGCCATTGCACTACGGCGCCGGCAATAAAAATACTTCCTTCAAATGCATATTGAATTTTCCCGTTGATTTTCCAGGCAACGGTCGTCAGCAGATTATTTTTTGATTCGATGAAATGGTCACCAATATTCATCAGCATAAAACATCCGGTTCCATACGTATTTTTTACCATGGCCTTATCCAGACACATCTGCCCGAACAATGCCGCATGCTGATCGCCCGCTATGCCGGCGATCGGAATTTTATTGGCAAATAAACTGTTCTCGGTTTCTCCATAAATCTCACTGGATTGTTTTACTTCCGGCAACATGCTTTTCGGAATGCCGATGATCTGAAGAAGTTCTTCGTCCCATTGCTGTTCGCGGATGTTGAACAACATCGTTCGGCCGGCGTTGCTGATGTCTGTGGCATGAACCCGGCCACGGGTGAATTTCCAGACCAGCCAGGAATCTACCGTTCCAAATGCCAGTTTCCCTTCTTCCGCTCTTCTTCTCGCCCCGCTTATATGATCGAGTATCCACCTGATCTTTGACCCGGAGAAATAGGCGTCAATCACCAGACCGGTTTTGGACCGGATGGTCTCAGCCAGTCCCTGTTGCTTTAATTGTTCGCAAAATGCCGCGGTACGGCGATCCTGCCACACAATAGCATTGTATATCGGTTCGCCCGTTTCGCGGTCCCATACTATGGTTGTTTCCCGCTGGTTGGTGATGCCGATGGCTGCTATATTCCGTCCGTCAGCACCCGCTCTTACCACAGCTTCCGTAGCCACGGCAGCCTGTGAAGACCAAATCTCGTTGGGATCATGTTCAACCCATCCCGGCTGCGGAAAGATCTGCGTAAATTCTTTCTGGGCAACAGATTGAATACGGCCCTTGTGATCAAACAGTATTGCCCGTGAACTGGTAGTTCCCTGATCCAGCGCGAGAATAAATTTTTTCATACTGCAGGTTGTTCGTTACGGTAAAAAGCTTTCTCTTACAATTACCTTTTCTATCGTTCAATTATTAATTTCTCAGCAGATACCCTTCTGCAATCTTTCCGAAAGATACTATTTGTTCTTTTTCCCAAACGGCATCCTTTTTTAACTCTACTGACATCAGCCGGGCAACCTCAGGCGCCATTTCGATGGCCGCCCGCGCATTCAGGAAAAGAGCCCGGGTTCTCCTGGCCAGCACATCTTCAATCGTTCGCGCCATCTCCTGCCGCACCGCCCAGATCACTTCAACCGCCGTATAATCCAGTTGCGGGTGCAATCGTTTTTGCCAGCCTGCATTTTCCTGAATCAATTCCCTCAATGCATCCCGGTCGCTGCCATATACTGATAAATGGCCAGCCGCGGCATCCGGCGCCTGGTGCCCGTGTATGGGCAAAGTTTTAGTAATACAGTTCCTGATGGTCAGCTTTCCGGTACTCATCGCCTGATCTACCGTATCCTCTCCCATTTGCCGGTACGTGGTCCACTTCCCACCGGTTATGGTGATCAGTCCGGATGCGGAAACGATCAGCTTATGGCTGCGCGAAATTTCTTTTGTTTTTGCGTTCTCCGTTTGGGGCGCGGCCAGCGGACGCAGGCCTGCATACACACTAAGTACGTCGCCTCTCTCCGGCGCACGCACCAGATATTTCGCCGCCGTTCGCAATATAAACTGAACCTCTTCTTCCAGCGCAACGGGTTCCAGCGTGTATTCATCCAAAGGGGTATCCGTAGTGCCCAGCACGGTTTTATCATGCCAGGGAACGGCAAACAAAACCCGGCCGTCTTCGGTCCTGGGAATCATCAGTGCATCTCCCGATCCCAGAAATGATTTATCCAGCACGAGATGAATTCCCTGACTGGGCCTGACCAGGGGTTTACTACCGGGTACGTCCATGCGCAATAGCTCATCGACAAATACGCCGGTGGCATTGATCACCGTTCTTCCGTTCACGGAATAGGAAATTCCGGTCTCCGTATCAACCGCTGTTACTCCGGATATCTGCCCCCGATCCTTGATCAGGCCGGTTACTTTTACGTAGTTGATCACATGCCCCTGCTGTTCCAGACAGGTCTGCGCCAGATTGACCGCCAGCCTGGAGTCATCAAACTGGCCATCATGATAAAGCACTCCGCCTTGCAGCCCCTCCGGGTTTATATTCGAAAGTCTCCGGAGCACTTCTTTCCTGGAGATATATCTGGATCTTCCCAGACTGAGCTTGCCGGCCAGAAGATCATACAGGGTCAGTCCGATGGTATAAAAAGCACCGCCCCACCAGTTGTAATTAGGGATGATAAAGGATTCATTCCTTACCAGATGCGGGGCATTTTTCAACAACAGTCCCCGTTCGCGCAAGGCTTCACGAACCAGCCCGATATTACCCTGGGCCAGGTAACGCACGCCCCCATGCACCAGTTTGGTGCTTCGGCTCGATGTTCCTTTGGCAAAATCAGCCTGTTCAAGCAGCAGCGTTTTGAATCCCCTGGAAGCGGCATCCACGGCCGCACCCAAACCGGTTGCACCGCCACCCACAACGATCAGATCCCAGATGATCTGCCCGTCGGCCAGTTGTTTTAACTGTTCTTCCCTTCTAACCTGCATTTCAGTTTCATTAATAGAATGGTTCGCCAATCCCCCCGAAAGCACAGCAACCTCCACATCCAACCCCTCAACCCTTCATCTCAATGTCCATTGTCAATTCTCCATTGTCGACCGCCAACCGGTAAACACCCAACGAACTGATCAGCGGTTCTGCTTTGGCATCGGTAATCTTTATCGTTATCCGGCTGGCATTTTGCCTGGGAAAGCTAAGAATACGCTGATGGCCAATCGTGGTACCAGACAGATGATAGAGCAGCTGATTCCCATTCCATAATTCTATGGCAAATGCTTTTACTCTCTGCCCGTAGCGGGTCGGTTCTTTCAGCTCGATACAATTCAGTTCCTGCATTTTATTGAACCGGACCTCCAGAAAACTATTTTTATAATCCTTCCCCAGGCTGACCCAGGTGTTTTTATTTCCGTCTGTCAATGCTGCAGTCACTTCTTTCTTGCCCAGCAGGATTTTTGATTTGCCTCCGCTGATCAGGGATGATTGAAAGCTCTCCCGGCGGAGCTTCGCAAATTCCATCAGGGTTGCAGAATCGTAAGCCGTAATCAACCCTCTTCTGTCTGGCGGCACATTCAGGATCAGGTTGGCCCCGCGGCCGATGGATTTTAAATAGATGTCAAACAATACTTCCGGTTTTTTTACCAGGCTGTCTTCCGACTTATGATAAAACCATCCTGGCCGGATGCTTACATCACATTCGGCGGGAATCCAGTTGGCGCCATAAACATTCCCCTGATTCAGCGTATCGCCTGGTGGCGCCCCTGCCCCTCTCCTGAATCCGGCCGTATCCAGCAGGTTCCAGTTGGTAGCGCCGGCATGCCCTTCCTCATTCCCTGCCCAGCGGATATCGGGACCAATATCGCTGAACACCGGCGTGTTGGGCGCAACGGTCCGCATCGTGGATATAAACCGCTGCCAGTCATACTGCTGCTTCTTCCCATTGGGGCCCTCTCCGTTTGCACCATCCCACCAGAATTCAAAAAATGGCCCGTACCTGGCCACCACTTCTTTCATCATATTTACAAAAACATCATTGTAAGCCGGAGTACCGTAGGCTGGATGATTCCGGTCCCAGGGAGAAAGATAAACCCCAAAGGATAGCCCTGACGCTTTGCAGGCCTGGGAAAGTTCTTTCAGCACGTCTCCTTTTCCATTCCGCCAGCTGCTTTGTGCCACCGTATGATGCGAATAAGCACTCGGCCATAAACAAAATCCGTCGTGGTGCTTCGCCGTGATGATGATGCCCTTGGCCCCGGCCGCTTTTGCAATCCGGCACCATTGCCTGCAATCCAGGGCAGTCGGATTGAATACTTCTTCTTTTTCCGAACCTTTTCCCCATTCCAGGTCGGTGAACGTGTTGGGGCCAAAATGCATAAATAAATAAAAGTTGTTATCCTGCCATTTCTGCTGCATTTCACTCGGAACCGGGCCCACTGCGGAAGGAGACTGGGATAAAGCGAAGGATACTAAATAAAGGATTGATACTAAGCACAACAGGATCTTCTTCATAAATAATTATAAAAGCAGGTAAAATGAAAAACCAATATACTTATTTTCTCTATTCTTATCTTAACCTACTTTTGCGGCTACAAAACACCGTATGTCTTTTTTTACAAATAAAGTGGTTATTGTTACCGGCGGAAGCGATGGTATCGGCAGGGCGCTGATTGATGCCCTGATCGGCGCGGGAGCAAAAGTGGCCACTTGCGGCAGGCATTACGACAAGCTATATGCATTGCAACTGGAATATTCCCAGATCATGCTGCATACCATGGTTTGCGATGTGAGTCACGAGGACGAATGTAAGCGCTTCATCAAATCTACGGCAGATACCTTCGGCAGCATTGACATCATCATTAATAACGCGGGCATGAGCATGCGCGCCCTGTTTGACGACGCCAATACGGACGTGATCCGCCAACTCATGGAAGTGAATTTTATGGGCGCCGTCTATTGCACCAAATTCGCCCTGCCCTATATCATAAAACAAAAAGGAACGATTGTAGGCATCTCCTCCATAGCCGGATATCGCGGGCTTCCGGGCAGAAGCGGCTATTCGGCTTCCAAATTCGCACTACAGGGATGGCTGGAGTCCCTGCGGACCGAACTCATGGATTCCGGGGTCCACGTAATGTGGGTGTCTCCCGGTTTTACCAGCTCCAATATCCGCAACGCCGCGCTAAACGGCGAAGGCATAGGGCAGGGAGAAAGTCCGCTCGACGAATCCAAACTCATGAGCGCCGAAACCTGTGCCAGGCATATTCTGCATGCCATAGAAAAAAGAAAAAGAGTGCTGGTGCTTACGTTCACGGGTAAGCTGACGGTTTTCATGAATAAATTTTTCCCCTCACTGGCCGACAAGCTAATGCACCGGTATTATTTCAGGAAAGGCGAGCTGATCAAATAGACCAATTAAAACCGAACCGATTACTGATGGCGATCATTACTCTCACTTCTGACTTCGGCCTGCAGGATTACATTGCAGGTGCGGTCAGGGGTCAGCTTTTACAACTAGATCCCAATTTCAGAATCCACGACATTTCCCATCAGGTAGCCCCGTTCAATTATCCTCAGGCGGCGTATATCTGCCGCAACGCCATTTTACAGTTTCCGCCAAATACCTACCATATCATTCTGGTGAACCTGTTTGAACAAAAGCCGGAACACCTGCTCCTCGCCTGTTTTAACGGGCAGTATATTTTTTGTGCCGACAACGGGCTGATCAACATGATTCTGCCGCCGAAACCCGAAATGGTCATTGGGATTCCACTGGATCAGCATGCCATCAAAAATACGCTTTACTGCACCCGGGTGATCGGCCAGGCCATCCATGATCTCGAAAACGGGCGCGTTCCGGAAACCCTGGGTGATCCCCATTTAGCTTACATCGAAAAAAATGAACTCAGACCGGTGCTGGCAGACAGCTACATGGAAGGCCAGATCATCTTTATCGACAATTTCGAAAATGTGATCGTAAACATTACCCGGGATCAATTTGAGGAACAGCGCCGGGGGCGTGGCTTCCGGATTGTATTCAAAAGAGATGAAAGTATAGAACGGATCAGCGAAACCTATGCCGACGTGCCGCTCGGAGAAAAACTGGCTCTTTTTAATTCGGCCAACTACCTGGAAGTGGCCATCCATAAAGGCAATGCAGCCGGATTATTCGGATTGCAGGATTTCACGGATCAGTCGCTTCAGCATTATTTGTTTTACCAGACCGTGAGGATTTACTTTGAATAATGTGTAAATGTGCTGATGTGAAAATGTGAAAATTGGCCGGTAATGAACCATTAACACATTAGCACATCAGCACATTTGCACATTAACCCTATATTTGTCAATCCTAAAAAAAATCAACGGACTATGAACTTTAAGAAGGTGAATAACATCTCAGGCTGGGTTGTTTGTCTTTTTGCCTGCACGGTGTATGTTTTAACCATGGAAGCTTCAGGCAGTTTCTGGGATTGCGGAGAATTCGTATCCAGTGCTTATAAACTGCAGATCCCCCATCCCCCCGGAGCACCGCTTTTTGTGATGATGGGCCGCTTTTTTATCATCCTTTTTGGAGATAATCCGTTAACAGCGGCCAGGGCAGTGAATTTCATGAGCGCCATCCTGAGCGGTGTTACTATCTTATTCCTGTTCTGGTCCATCACCCATTTCGCCCGTAAAATCATCCAGAAAACAAATCTGGAGCTTACTTCAGGCCAGGTTTTTACTATTATGGCCGCCGGCGTCGTTGGCGGACTTGCCTATACTTTTTGCGACTCTTTCTGGTATAGCGCCGTGGAAGGCGAAGTTTATGGATCTTCTTCTTTCTTTACCGCCCTGGTTTTCTGGGCAATCCTGAAATGGGAGGATGAGGCAGAGAAAGCCGGATCAGACCGGTGGATCATCTTCATTTTTTACATGATGGGGCTTTCCATAGGCGTGCATTTGCTGAACCTCCTCACCATCCCGGCCATCGTGATGGTATATTATTATAAGAGGTACAAACCGACGGCCTGGGGCGCAGTATTTGCTTTTATAATCGGTTGCACCATTACCGGCCTGGTTCAGAAATTTGTTATCCAGTACACCATCAAAGGAGCGGCCTGGTTTGATATCCGGTTCGTAAATGACCTCAGCCTGCCCTTTTTCTCCGGCTTTGCTTTCTTCTTTATTTTACTCGCTGCCATCCTCGTATTCGGACTTCGTTACGCCATAAAAAAGAAATATTACCTGCTGAAAATCGCCATCTGGTGCATTTCCTTTATGCTGATCGGTTACTCCACCTATTTCACCACCATGATCCGCTCCAATGCAGATCCGGCTGTGGATATGTTCAACGTGGATAATCCGGTGAGCCTGGTGGGTTATCTCAGCCGCGATCAGTACGGCGACTGGCCGATTGTTTACGGTCCGGATTATACTGACCGTCCCCCCCGGAGCGAAGGTTCCGACCAGTACATCAAAGGAAAAGACAAATATATTGTTGCGGGAAAATCCGTGGTGCAGGACTGGAGCAATACTCCATCTTCCCATTTCTTTCCCCGGATGTGGGACAGCCAGAATGACCGCGGTCAGGTGGATGTATATAAACAATACGGAGGTGTTTCAGACGGGGACCAGCCAAATATGGGAAATAATATCCGGTACTTTATCACCTACCAGACCTACTGGATGTACCTCCGGTATTTCTTCTGGAATTTCTCCGGGAAACAAAATGACCTGCAGGGGTTTGGAAACGTGCGGGATGGAAATGCCATCACCGGCATTCCCTTCATTGACAATTTTCTCTATGGCGACCAGAGTAAACTGCCAGACAGCATCCATACTAAAAACAAATCCTACAACCGGATGTTCGCCCTGCCCTTTATCCTGGGTATGATCGGCCTGGCCTTCCAGTACACCCGGAACAAAAAAGATTTCATCATCAATTTCCTGCTGTTTTTCTTTACCGGAATGGCCGTAGTGATTTATCTCAACCAGGCCGGGCAGCAGCCCCGTGAACGGGACTATGCTTATGTGGGATCCTTTTATGCCTTTGCCATCTGGATCGGACTGGGCGTTATCTGGGTGAAAGAGAAATTTGACCGTTTCCTGAAAGGACCAGCCGCAAACTATGCAGCCGCGGGCCTTTGCCTCCTCGCCGTGCCGGTGATTATGGGAAGCCAGGAATGGAATGATCACGACAGAAGCAAGAAAACACTCGCCAGGGATCTGGCCAAGGACTATCTGGAAAGCTGCCCGCCCAATGCCATCCTGTTTTCCTTTGGAGATAACGATACCTATCCTTTATGGTATGCCCAGGAAGTGGAAGGCATTCGCCCGGATGTTCGCGTAGTCGTGAACAGCCTGCTGGGTACGGATTGGTATATCAATGAACTGCGTTATAAAATAAACAAGAGTGCACCATTCGACGTGATCTTCACCCCGGAACAGATCCAGGGAAACAACCGGGACGTGGTTTATTATCAGAAACTTCCCGGTTTTGATCAGAATAAATATTACGATCTGTACGACATGCTGAAAAATGTGATCGGAAGCAATGATCCGAAATACACCAACCAGCAGGAAGATGATGTGTACAACCTGTTTCCGGTTAAAAAGTTCAGCGTACCGGTTGACCTCAATACCGTTAATGCCAATGGAACCGTACATGCAGGAGACAGTGTGGTCAGCGAACTGCATATTGACATTCCGAATAAACAGTATATGCTGAAAAATGATCTGGCTGTTTACTCCATTATTGCAGCCAATCACTGGAAACGCCCTATCTGTTTTACCTCTACCCAGGAACTGAATGATCTCGGGATCGCCAAATATGTAAGACTGCGGGGACTTTCCTACCAGCTCGTTCCGATTGAAAAGCCGGGCATGGTGGACGTTGATGCGGCCTACAAGAACATCATGGAGAAATTCGGTTATGGCAATGCAGACAAGGAGGGCGTTTATTATGATGAGGAAAACCGCCGCCATCTCAACAGCATCCGGATGGCCCACTCGCAGGTGGCTTTCAGCCTGATTGATGCCGGCAAAAAGGATTCGGCCCGGAACGTGCTCGAACATTTTGACAAGAGTGTGCGGGAATCGAATTTCCCCTATGGCATGACCACCAACAGGGGAAATCAGCAGGATGCTATCTCGACCGACTTCCTGCAGGCCTGTTATCTTGCCGGCGACAGCACCCTGGCCAGAAAAGTAGAAGCTTCCCTGAAGAAAGACCTCCAGCAGCAGATGCGTTATTATAAATCCATGGGAGACGAAGCAAGCGATGATCAGCTGGCGACCAACGCTTATATGATCCTGCAGGGGAAAACCGGTAACCTGTCTGACAAACAAATGGGATTTGCGCAGGATATTTTTACCACCTACCGGATGATCATGCAGATTGACGAAATGGATAAGCAGTTTAACGGTAAGAAACCAGATCTTCCAAACAGCCTGAAATAGTTAAAGCTGCAGCCGGACGTGCAGCTTGTTCAGCCCCTTCGCTATAAACATAACAATTATGGCGAAGGCGGCTGACCATAACATGCCCGGAATACCATAGGACCATTTAGCCGGAAAGAGCCGGATATGGAGCAGCATGATCAGCGCGAAAATAATGTCCGGAATCAGATAGGTCAGCAACGGATTTTCTGCCGCAGGCTGAAAAAAACGGGTCCATCGCTGGTGTCCTTTCATATCGATCACCCAATAAAAAAGCAGGTAAAGCAGGCAGCAGATCGCAGCGCAGTAAAATCCCCAGGTAGGCGTAGCGTATATCTTCGAGATCGCGTACAGGGGCCGCAGGAAATAACCCGCAATAAATAAGATGAGGGCCAATCCCGCAACCTCACCGATCCGCCGCTGCACCCCTCTTGCATTTCCTTCATCAAAAAGCAGGATACTCACGATCACCCCGCAGAGCATAACGGAAATATGCGTTGCATTTTTGGCGGGGAAATCGTTCCAGTTATAATATTTCGTCAGCGCAAACAGAATAGTGCATAAAATAACGAACAGCATCAGCGGGAGGGGCTTTCCGGAAGACAACTGGTAAAAAAGACAACTGAACAGATAAGCCCATCCAATCAATCCGAGGATACCCCACCATCTCGGCGTGATAAAATGAGTGCCATCCATCCCTCCGCGGTAAATCAATGCCAGGAAAAGCAAACCCGCCAGTCCGATACCACGCATCGCCAGAACCAGATTCTTACTCGTGACGCGGTACACCTGCCATACCATGATGGCAAAAAAATAAAAAAGCAGGGACCAGGCATAAATCGACAAAACCATATCGTGCGGCCCGGAACTTTCTCCGTTCACCATAAAGAAACCAAAACAAAGGAGACCCGCAACGCGCCATAAAATATGCTTTTGCAATTTACCCTTGTTGCGATTGACCGTGAAGCGTTTGCAGAGAGCAAACGGAATGGACATGCCCGCGATAAAAAGGAAAGCCGGGAATACCACATCCACGAAACTCATGGCGTCCGCATGCGCCGGCATGTGCTTCATCCAGAATGGAATATCCCGTATTCCGGCCAGTTCGTTCACGAAAACCATCATCAGAATGGTGATTCCACGAAATGCATCAATGGAAATGATCCTTTTTCCGGATAGTTTGTTATACATATGATAAAGCTAGGGGTTTAAGGGAAATTAGTACTTAAGCAGGAAATTCCGGCATAAACTATTTGTTTAATTTTAATGCAGTAACTTGATAATATGATTGGTTTTCATTTCACAAAGTATGATCCGTTGCGGGAGGGTAAGTCGAAATTTGACCAGCTGCTGGACATTTTTATGCAATTGCTTACGTACACCAGCGGCGATGTGGGCGAGGCTTTGCAGTGGATGAATCAGCTGGACAAGGAATATGATCTTACGGATGGCGAATACGGGATGGGTGATTTTATAGACGAGCTCAGGGAGAAAGGATATATTGATGAAAACAAGCAGACTGGCGCCTTCAAAATCAGCTCCAAAACAGAACAGGGGATTCGCAAGCGGTCCCTGGAAGAGATTTTCGGAAAATTAAAAAAGACAAAATCGGGAGATCATAACAGCTTCAAACCCGGAACGGGAGATGAAGTCAATCCGGAGACCCGGCCATTTCAGTTCGGCGACCAGCTGGAACAGATTGATTTCACCGAATCCATCCGCAACGCCCAAATCAATCACGGCATCGAATCTTTCAACATGCAGGAAGATGACCTGAAGATCCGGGAGACAGATTTTAAAAGCCAGACCTCTACGGTGCTGATGATTGATATCTCCCACTCCATGATCCTCTACGGGGAAGACCGGATCACACCGGCAAAAAAGGTGGCCATGGCGCTAAGCGAACTCATCACCACCAAATATCCGAAAGATACCCTGGATATCGTGGTTTTCGGCAATGATGCCTGGCCCGTCGAAATAAAAGATCTCCCCTATCTGCAGGTCGGTCCCTATCATACCAATACCGTGGCAGGTCTTGAGCTGGCCATGGATATTTTAAGGAGAAGGAGAAATCCGAACAAACAGATCTTCATGATCACCGATGGGAAGCCGACCTGCCTGAAATCGGGAAAACGCTATTATAAGAACAGTTTCGGGCTGGACCGGCGCATAACGGCCCGCTGTCTCAACCTGGCCGCCCAGTGTAAAAAAATCAAGATCCCGATCACCACGTTTATGATCGCCAGCGATCCTTACCTTCAGCGGTTTGTAAACGAATTCACGGAAACGAATAATGGTAAAGCCTTCTTTGCTTCGCTGGATCACCTCGGCGCTTTCATTTTCCGCGATTTTGAAAATGGGAAAAGAAAAACAGTTTATTAAACTGAATCCTGTTTTCGCCATTCGCCGTATCGCATTTCCGGATCATAACGGATAATCAAAAAAATGATGATGAACATTCAAAAGATAAAGACGTTTGGAGAATTGAAAAAATCCGGTTACACCCGGAAAAAAGTAAAAGAGGAAATCAGGGAAAATCTTTTAAAAAGACTTCAGCTTAAAGAAAACAGCTTCCCCGGCATCGTCGGTTATGAAGATTCCGTGATACCCGATACGGAACGGGCATTGCTTTCCCGGCACAATATCCTGTTCCTTGGTCTTCGCGGACAAGCCAAAACACGCATGGCCCGGCAAATGATCAACCTGCTGGACGAATACATTCCTTATGTGACCGGCAGTGAAATCAACGATGATCCCTTTGCGCCCATTTCCAAATTTGCCCGGGATCTCCTGAGAGAAAAAAAAGACGATACCCCTATTTCCTGGTTATCCAGGAACGACCGGTATAGTGAAAAACTGGCAACGCCGGATGTAAGTGTCGCGGATCTGATCGGGGATATCGATCCCATCAAAGCGGCGAACATGCGACTCAATTTTGCCGATGAGGAAGTAATTCATTTCGGAATCATTCCCAAAAGCAACCGCGGCATCTTTGTGATCAACGAACTTCCCGATCTGCAGGCCCGCATCCAGGTATCTCTTTTTAATATCCTGGAAGAAGGCGATATCCAGATCCGCGGATTTAAACTACGTATGCCGCTGGATATTTTATTTGTTTTCACAGCGAATCCGGAGGATTACACCAACCGCGGATCCATCGTAACTCCCTTAAAGGACCGGATCGAAAGTCAGATCCTTACGCATTATCCCAAAAATATCGATCATGCCCTGATGATAACCGAACAGGAAGCCGATATCACCGGTGACCAGCAGGTTCGCGTGAAGATCAGCGATCTGGTGAAAAGAATTATCGAACAGGTGGCATTTGAAGCCCGGGGAAGCGAATTCGTTGATAAGAAAAGCGGGGTCTCCGCGCGGCTCACCATTGCCGCCTACGAAAATGCGGTCAGCGCCGCAGAAAGGAGGGCCCTGCTGAATAACGAAAAAGAAACCCAGGTATGGATGAGCGATCTCGTGGGTATTATTCCATCCATCACCGGAAAAATAGAACTGGTGTACGAAGGGGAGCAGGAAGGTCCGTACCAGGTGGCTTTTAACTTACTCGAAAAAGCATTCCGCACCCAGTTTATCAATTATTTCCCCAATCCCGAATTATTTAAAAAGAAAAAGGGAGGGGAAGAAAATCCCTATAAACCCATTACGGCCTGGTTCGACAAAGGCAATCACCTGGACATTTTCTTTAATACCCGGGACCAGGACAAGATCCAGCTGCTGTATACCGTGGACGGTCTTCATGCTTTTGTAAAAAAACATTTCCGCCATGCCAACGAAAAAGAAATGTCGCTGCTGATGGAATTTGTCTTACACGGATTGTCAGCCTATTCCATGATCAGCAAAAAAGTGGTGGAAGGAAAAATCGAATTCAAGGATCTTATCGGGTCTATGATGAATCTGAGCCCGGAGAGCTATACGTCGGAGGAGGAAGATTTTGGTTGATCGTGAATGGTATATGGTCGATGGTAGATGGACTTTATTTTACTTTACTCTCCAATCCATCCACCATCCACCATATACCATCCACCTTTCTACCAAACATTCACTTCCCGCTCCAACACAACGCCAAACTTCTTCTTAACAGACCCCGCAACGGCTTCGCCCAGATCAAAAATTTCTTTTCCGGTAGCATGACCATAGTTCACCAGCACCAGGGACTGGAGCTGGTGCACCCCGGCATCTCCTTTCCGGTAGCCTTTCCATCCGCATTGTTCGATAAGCCAGCCGGCGGCGAGTTTTACCGATCCTTCTTCGTGCGGATAGGCAGGCATGTCGGGAAATGCTTTCGAAAGAGATAAAAATAACTGCTGGTCCACTACCGGGTTTTTAAAAAAGCTGCCTGCATTCCCGACCTCCGCGGGATCCGGAAGTTTGGATTTCCGGATATTGATTACTGCCTGTGAAACAGACCGTATGGATGGCGTGCGAACTTCCATCTGTTCCAGCTCTGCCCGTATGGCTCCGTAACTGGTATTTAAAACCGGGACTTTATTCAGGACAAACGTAACATTCAAAATGATATACCGGTTCTTTTCCGCGGATTTAAAAAAACTGTCCCGGTATCCAAAGGCGCAATCGTTCAGCCCGAAGGTATATACCTTCCTGTTTTTTCTGTCATAAGCCTGAAGTTCATAAAACACATCTTTCAGCTCCACCCCGTAAGCGCCGATATTCTGGATCGGCGCCGCACCAACATTTCCCGGAATCAGGGAAAGATTTTCCAGGCCTGCCCAGTTGCGGCTAATGCTGTAAAGTACGAACGAATGCCAGTTCTCCCCTGCACCCGCCCGGACATATACGTGCTGTTCATCTTCCTTGATCTCCTCAATACCTCCGATATCCATTTTCAGCACCCATCCCTTCACATCTTTCGTGAACAGAATATTGCTGCCGCCGCCTAAAACCAGGATCGCTTTCCCGGCTTCTTTTTCCAGGATCTCTTTTAACTGGTCCTCGTTAGTAATCGAAACAAAATGCTCTGCCCGGGCTTCAATATGAAAGCTATTGTAAGGGAGCAGTGATTTGTCTTTTTCTATGCCCATGTTCTTCTGTTAATAATGACTAAACCGGATCAATATCAGGAACAACGGTAACGGATCTGAATTTTGAATCATTCTGCAGGATGGCCCGCTGTTGCTGGATAACCTGCTTGGCGTATGCAATTGTACTGCCATTTTTCGGAAGTTTCAGCATGAGCTCCATGATATATTGATTCCGGATACGACCCACCACCGGTTCAGCCGGACCGGTAATACCGGATTCAAAATCCTTTTTCAAATGAAGAGCAAATACAGCAGCGGCATCGTGAACGATTTCCTTTATTTTATGCCGGAAACTGATCTGGATAATGCGGGAAAAGGGCGGATAAAAGAAATTTTTCCTGGCAATGATCTCCTGGTCATAAAAAGATTTATAATCGTGGGCGATCACATATTGCAATACCGGATGTTTGGTATTGGCCACCTGGATCAAGACTTTTCCTTTACCGTCTTTTCTACCCGCCCTGCCGCTTACCTGCTCCATCAACTGAAACGCACGTTCATTCACCCGGAACTCGGAGAAATTCAGTAAGCTGTCAGCATCCAGGATGCCCACCAGGTCCACCCGGTCAAAATCCAATCCCTTCACCACCATTTGCGTTCCCACCAGGATGTCCAGCTTTTGCTGTTCGAAAGACCGGATGAGTTGGTCATGCGCGGATTTCCCCCGCACACTGTCCACATCCATTCTGGCAATGCGGGCTTTTGGAAATAAATTCTCCAGTTCTTCTTCTATTTTTTCCGTGCCGAAATTCCTTTGAATGAACTGCTGATTTCCACAGGCCGCACAGGTATTCACGGGCGGATAACTGCTTCCGCAATAATGACATTGCAGTTTGTTCGTGAGCTTATGATAGGTCAGCGATACATCACATTGTTTACACTGCGGAATCCATCCGCATACTTTACAGATCTGATAGGGCGAATAGCCACGACGGTTGCGGAACAGGATCACCTGGTTATGGTTATCCAGGGAACGCTGAATGGCCTCCAGGAGATCGGGTGAAAAAATCAGCTTCGATCCGTCCTGCTGCAGGAATCTTTTGGTATCGATCAGGCTGATCACCGGAAGGTCCACCTGCCCATAGCGTTCAGCCAGTTCAGTTAATCCGTATTTTCCGGAGAGGGCATTAAAATAACTTTCAACCGACGGAGTGGCGCTCCCCAGCAATACTTTAGCCTTGAACAGGGAGGCATAAAAAATGGCCGTGTCCCGGGCGTGATACCGCGGCGCCGGATCCTGCTGTTTATAAGAAGTATCGTGTTCTTCATCCACGATGATCAATCCCAGGCTGGTAAAGGGAAGAAAAAGGGAAGAACGGGCGCCCATCAGGATCCTGATCTCCCCGCTGCGCACTTTATTCCAGATCTCGAAACGCTCATTCTGGCTGAAACGACTGTGGTAAATCCCCAGGTAGCCGCCAAAATGCTGCTGCAGCTTGCGCACGATCTGGGAAGTCAGCGCAATTTCAGGTACCAGATAAAGAACCTGTTTGTTCTCCAGTAGAAACTTTTCGATCATCCGGATATAAACCTGCGTTTTACCACTCGATGTGATGCCATGCAGCAGGTTGACGCCCTTCGTTTCAAAGTTTTCGTTGATGCTGCTGAATACGCGTTCCTGCTCCCAGGAAAGGCTGAAGTCTATCCGGATATTTTTCGGAAGCGGCCGCAGCCGGTCAACCGATCTCTGTTCTGCAACCAGGATATTTTTTGCCATGAGGCCTTTCAGCTGCGCGTCGGAAGCTCCTGATTTTTTCAGCAGGGCGGTACGGGTCACTTCCGGCTCGGTTTTCTGAAGATGGAGATAACTCAATAACAGCTCTACCTGCTTTTCGGCGCGCTGCAGTTTTTTATCTTCATTTAAAAGTTGTTCCAGTTTCTCTTCCTGAGCATAGTCGGAATGAAGCAGGATATAGGTCTCCTTTCTGGGCTTATACGATTCGGTAAGCGCTTCCCATACGAAACAAACGGATTTTTCGATCAGCCTTTTCACTACCGGGTAAACGGCTGAACTTCCGAGGAGTTCCTGCGCGGCAGAAAGCCTCAGTTCTTTCTTGATCAGCAGGGCTTCAGCAATCAGGTATTCTTCATTATCCAGCGAGGAAAAATCATCCCCATAAGTTTCCTGGTAAACCAGGATGCTTTCACTGCTTAGTTTAAAATGAGCGGGCAGGGAAGCCGCCATCACTTCTCCTTCCGAGCACATATAATAAGCAGCAATCCATTCCCAGAGCCTGAGTTGTTCGGGATAGATCAGGGGCTCTGCATCCAGAACAGAGCCTATGGGTTTGGGGTCGAAAGCATCCGGTTTTTCCTGTAGAAACCGTTTCACAATACCCGCATATTTTTTGTTACGCAGCGTAACCTCTACCCGGCAACCGGGTTGCAGTCCGGCACGCAGATTTTCCGGAATGAACCAGGTATAGTTTTTGGGAAGTGCGAGCGGTATGATGATTTCTGCGTACAATTTTTCTTATTTGCTATGTTTCAAACAACGAAACTGGATGGAAGTTCGGTTTTACCGGCACCCGATCCACGCTGCCTGATGATCCCGGAGTCTTTGATCCATCAGCCGGTACACATGCTCTTTAAAAAGGTTCAGACCGGTTAAGGTAAACCCTTCGGGACTGATCTCTTCCAGGAAAATAACCCTTGATTTTCCCGGTTTTAAGCTAAAAACCGACCGATAATTCATCAGCGAATAATTATCCAGGAAGAGTACCGGTTTGATGGGTGTTTGTGTTTGTATGGAAATCCGGAAAGCGCCGTCGTAAAAGGATTTCAACGGATCGCCCGTTTCATTGAACGTGCCCTCGGGAAAAATAAATACCGATATCCGATGGCCAAGGATTTTCTTCAGCTCCCGCACACTCTGCGCTCTTTGCGTGGTGCTGCTCCGGTCCACCATCACCGCACCGCGACTGTATATATACCCGAAAACCGGGATTTTTTTAAGGTCTGCCTTGGCCAGTACCCGGAAAGGTTGTTTACGGATGGATTTAAAAATACAGGGAATATCCAGGTAAGAAATATGGTTGCTGACAAAAACATAGGTCTTTGCCGGATCGCAGTGCGATTCAAACAGATTCTGGTGACGGATGCCAATGAGGAAATACCAGCAGTCAGCCCAGACCCAGACCAGCCTGCAAATCAGGTTGCCGCCGGTTATTTTTCCGAATAACGAAAAAACAATCACCAGGGGAAATGCAGCCAGCGTGAAAATAACAAACCACAGGACTGCGTAAACAAAGTAAACAGCACGAGTAATACCAAACCAAACCTTCATTAAATCACTTTCTGTACAAACGAAAATAACCAATAAGCGGCAAATCCCTTTTAATTGCAATGGCATTGCCATTCCACATTCAGCTCGATACAGGTGATAACAATAAGTTTTTCACCAGAAGGAGCAATCACAATCCGGAGATGCTGATGTTCAGCGGTATTGGCCTCCACGGCATATTTGGGATCGGGTTTCGCGTAGGGCTCGCTCTTGGCATAATTGATGGTTCCCGAATCCAGTACTTCCTGGATCTCCTGTTTCGTGATGTGCCGGCAATCCATCCGGCAACGGGCATGACGGGTAAAGATGAGCCGGCCATTACGGTTAAATGGGTCATGCGCCGCAACTACGGTCTTCCCGGGTTTCTCAGGGCTCGCCGTTACCGGTGTTGGTGCCGGATTCTGACATGCCAAAAACACGAAAGCAATAAAAACGGATCTGAAAAAGGCGCTGAGTAAACGCATACGTCTAAAGATACAGCGCAATTATTTCTTTGCAGGACTGTATCTTTGCGCCCTTATGGCAGAAGCAAGAACAGTCGCTTTTCATACCCTGGGTTGCAAGCTGAATTTTTCAGAAACATCCTCCTTGTCGCGACTGATGCAGGAAGCAGGATTTGAAAAAAAAGCCTTTGATGCCGAAGCCGATGTTTATGTAATCAACACCTGTTCCGTAACAGAAAATGCTGATAAGGAATGCCGTTATCTGGTACGCCAGATACAAAGGAAATCTCCGCAAAGTTTTGTGGTGATCACCGGTTGTTATGCCCAGCTCAAACCACAGGAAATTGCGGATATACCGGGCGTTGATCTCGTGATCGGCGCCCGCGAAAAATTCAATATCGTGGAGCATATAGGCCAGCTGCTGAAGGGCGATCCCACCAAAATCTGCAGTTGCGATATTGACCAGGTGCAGGAATTTCACGCCGGCTATTCCGAAAACGACCGTACGAGGGCCTTTTTGAAAGTGCAAGATGGCTGTGATTATACCTGTTCTTTTTGTACCATCCCGATGGCCCGCGGCAAAAGCCGCAGTGACAGCATTGCCCATGTATTGGAAACGGTGCGTGGGCTGGCGGCCTGAGGTATTCAGGAAGTTGTGCTGACGTGTTTGAATCTCGGTGATTTTGGATTTTCTAACGCTACTTCAAAAAATAGTTTTCC
>JAUZOD010000031.1 GCA_030706635.1 Bacteroidota bacterium | reverse complement strand
GACGGTAAAACAGATTATGTCCTTGGCAATCTCGGGTTAAATTCTTTTTACCGCGCTTCAGAAGCGGAACCTGTTGGTATTTACGGAATGGATTTTGACAAGGATGGAACCTATGATGCAGTCACCAGCCTGTTTTTGAAAAATGAAGCGGGGGAAAGAAAAGAGTTCCCGGCGAATAGCCGCGATGATATGATCAGGCAAATGGCGGGCATACGCAAAAGATTCCCGACCTATAAAGACTTTGCAGCCGCAGATATAAACGAGATCCTTCCGGATAAGAAAAACGCGTTGACCCTGAAGGCAAATTATTTTTCCAGTTGCCTGATAAAAAATGAAGGGGGCGGAAAATTCAGTATGCATCCCCTGCCTGCCATGGCCCAGTTTGCGCCACTAAACGGTATGGTGGCCGATGACATCAATCATGATGGTTTCCCGGATCTGATGGTTTGCGGAAATGATTTTGGAGCCGAAGTGGCTAATGGAAGAGATGATGCCATGAATGGATTGGTATTGCTTGGCAACGGCGACGGAACATTTCAATCTGAATCCTTTACCCGGAGTGGTTTTTTTATCCCGGGGGATGCCAAGGCCCTGTCCAGATTACAGATCGGTCAAAATACGTACGCTGTTGCTGCCACCCAAAACAGGGATTTTCTTCAATTATTCAGGCTAAATCAAAAGAGCAGAATCATCCGTTTCAATCCCGATGATGTGACCGCTTATGTCCATTTGAAAAACGGAAGGACCAGAAAAATGGAATTATATTATGGAACCTCGTTTTTGTCCCAGTCCTCAAGATTTGTCCTGCCGGATGATACCATGCAGCAAATAGAAATTATCAACGCAAAGGGTGGCAAACGGATAATTCAGTTGAGGTGACCAGCACCGGCAATGATGGCTGTTAACAGGCCAAATTGCATAACTTTAACGAGATGGATTTGTTTCTATGAAATAATAAAATAAGTGTTCAATGCCCCATCACAACTCGAGACGAGCTTTCATTAAAAATGGCGCTGCATTCACGGCGCTTGCGGCTGCGGGCCCCCTTGCCGGATTTTCTCCACTGAATGCAATGACGGATAACAAGCCTTTAGCTGAGAAAAGCATGCATGGCATCCAAATCGGCGCCGTATCTTTCGTAGATGAGGGCGTAGAAAATGTGCTGGACATTCTGGAAAAACGCGGAGACATTAATACCCTCTTTCTGACCACATTCACGTACGGACGTGGCCTTGCGGGGCGTCAGATTCCCGGACAGCCATTTCCTGATCACGGATCCAGGGAGTCCGACGAAAAAACTTTTCACGGGGGCAACTATGCTGCACCGCACCTGGAATTTTACAGAAATACGGCGCTGAAATGCTTACATGCTCCGGAACACGGCGACTTCGATCTGCTGGCTTCCGTTCTTCCGGCAGCAAAGAAAAGAGGCATGAAAATATTTGCTTCCGTGGAAGATCAGTGGCGCCCGGATGTGCCCGGCGTAAAAGAATGTGCTGAAGTTGATTTAGCGGGCAGAAGAACGGATACCCTTTGTCTTTTTCACCCTGACGTACAGACATTCTGGACCGCGCTGGTTACAGATATCTGCAAGTCATACGATGTTGACGGTATTCTGTTATTTAACGAACACAATGGGCCGCTCTTAAATGCGCTGGGAGCGAGTCATTTTCAGAATATAGATTCATCGCGGGCCACCTGCTTTTGTGAGCATCATCAGCGTGCGGCGAAAGAACGCGGAATAAATTTTGACCGGGCGAAGCAGGGCTATCGGAAACTGGATCAGTTTGTGCAGGCTTCACTCAAAGGAAGTCGTCCCAGCGACGGCTACTATGTGGAGTTCAACCGGTTGCTGCTGGAATATCCCGAAATCCTTGCCTGGGATAAACTGTTTGATCTGGGCAAGCACCAGATACTGGAACAGGTGAATACAACGGTTAAAGCCATCAACAAAAACCTGAAGGTTGGTTTTCATATCGAACACGTGAATTCATTCAATCCCTTTTACAGAGCAACGCGTAGTTACGAAGAGCTGGCCACAAAAGCGGATTTCCTGAAAGTAGTGTGTTACAACACCTGCGGCGGGGAACGGTACGCGCATTTCATCCGAAATATCGGTTCAACTGTATTCCGCGATGTACCCCTGGAAGAATTAATGCGTTTCAATAATCACCTGCTGAATTATGGCAACGAAGCCTCTCTGGAGTCACTGCCTGCAGCCGGTCTTTCTCCTGATTATGTATTTCGCGAAACACAACGTGCGGTGGCAGGTGTAAAGGGGAGATGCCTTATCCTGGCGGGCATCGACATCGGCATTCCAACCGAAGCCGCGAGCCGGAAAGGCTCACCGGAAGATGCTTACGCGGCCACCCGTGCTGCCTTCAATGCCGGGGCGGACGGCGTCATTTTGTCCCGTAAATATTCCGAGATGAAACTGAGCAGCCTGGATGCGGCGGGAAAAGCAATCCGGGAAACCGTTAAAGGCTAGTTTATATCCACCAGTTCTCAGATAGCAGTTTATTTATTAAAAACACCTTGAGGAGGGCTTTTGTTTCCGTTTGGATCACCCGGACAAAATCTTCATTAATATCCAGAATGGAGAACCGGTTCGCTTTGCGTTCATCCGGATTATCATACAGTATAATCCCATTTTTAATTTCGTCCAGTGAAGAAATCCGGTGCAACATGATCTTTAATTTTAGATGAAGAATTAACTGCTGTAAAATTATACATTGACGGGAAAGTCATTCTTAGCTTTATGTTAATAAATCATGGTTAACATATTACTCACGCATCAATAACAAATGGAAAAAATCATAAATTTATTTTTTATTATAAATCATGGGAAAAGATTACGCATCGTTCAAACCGACCACCCGTTTTTCCAACAGGGTTGACAACTATACCAAATACAGGCCCGGCTATCCGCCGGAGATCGTTCGATTCCTGGAAGAAACCTTGTCTTTGAACCGGGACCATCAGATCGCTGACATCGGCTCAGGCACCGGCATATTTACAGAAATCTTACTGAAACATGGCTATCAGGTAACGGCTGTAGAACCCAATGATGAAATGCGGAAAGTGGCCGAACAACAATTGCGGAAATATCCCGGATTTACGAGTAGTAACCATACTGCGGAAAAAACCGGATTGAGCAACCACAGTGTCCAGCTCATTACGGCAGCCCAGGCCTTTCACTGGATGGAACCGGTGGCTGCCCGAAAGGAATTTGAACGGATACTGATCCCAAATGGTCATGTGGCATTGATCTGGAATGTCCGGTTGAAAAATACGCCTTTTCTCCAGGCGATAGAAGATTTGAAACTTAAATATGGTACCGATTATAAATTGGTCTCCAGGGCCGACGAAGACGCTATTGATTCTTTCTTTAAACCGAACTCATTCCATACCGCAGTTTTCCAAAATATTCAATGGCTTGATCAGCGGGCATTAGAAGGACAGCTTTTGTCCTCCTCTTATATTCCGCTCGAAAACGAACCAGGCTATACGGAAATGCTCCATGAGCTTTCTGAACTGTTTCATCGTCATAATGAAAAAGGTTTTGTAAATATGGAGTTTCAAACAAAATTATTTTACGGCAAACTGGACAATCCCCAACCGCCTATCCCGGCATAACTATTGATTTAGTATAGCAACTAAATTCATACGTTATGAAAATGCAGACAGTCAGGATATTGAGATTAGCGCTTCTTTTTATCGTAACGATCTTTTTAACATCCTTATGCGTTTCCGCGCAGGAACAACAAACGTCCATGGAAAACGGGCTCAGGCCGAAATTCGGGATTAAGGGCGGCCTTAACCTGACCAACTTATATGTGGATAATGCAACTGACGAGCACATGAAAGCTGGTTTTAATGCAGGCCTATTTGCCAAACTGCCTGTTACCAGAGGCTTTTCCGTTCAGCCCGAGCTGCTATATAGCTTGAAAGGGGCGAAGGATTCGTACAGCAATTTTGTTCAGGGTAGCGGGGAATACCGCTTTAATCTCGGCTATATTGAGCTGCCCGTGCTGGCTGTGATTAACCTGGCAAAGAATTTCAATCTTCAGGCCGGCGGATACGCCGCATACCTGGTTTCAGCCGATATAAAAAATGTGGATAATAATGGAAATATCCATGGGGCAACTGACCTGAATGCGGATAATTTTCAACGTTTTGATTATGGGCTGACCGGTGGATTCGGTATTGATGTTGAAAACTTTACCATGGGTGCGCGCTACAATTATGGATTGGCGAATATCGGAAAATCAGGAAGCCTTTCCGGTGACCTGACCCGAAATTCAAAGAATGCCGGGATTTCTATTTATGTGGGATTCGGATTCTGAATTTTTAAAAGGGCTGCTGCTGACCGGGCAGTCCTTTTTCTGTTTTATTTCTGCTTCCTTGATTTAGGCATCAGACCGGTAAGAATTTCAACGCAGCGCTCCAGTTCCTCCGGCGTTGATGAGGCAAAGCCCAGCCGGGTGGCATGGGAAGCTGACCAATCAGGATGATGGTTCCGGCCGTCAGAAAAATAAAGATCCTGTTGCAATGCTTTCTTTGAAAGCGCTGTCAGATCAATGCCGGAATCAAAATTCGTCCATACGGCCATGCCGCCATCGGGAATCTGGAATTCGAGTTGTTTGCCAAGATGTACTTTCAGCAAGTCACAAAAAATATCCCTTCTGGCTTTGTATAAACGCAAAGATTTTCTCAGATGTCTTTGAACAACTCCCTGCTGCAGCAAATCAGCCATAGCATTTTCCAACAGACTGTCACCCTGGCGATCAATGATGCGCCTCAATTGACTGAGGTGACGAATAACATTTTCGGAACCGGTCAGATAGCCAACCCGGAAGGCCGGGGAAATGGTTTTTGTAAAAGAACCGCAATACAATACCATACCGGAAGTATCAGAACCGGCCAGTGGCAGCAAGGGTTTACTGAGGTAATGAAAATCGTAGTCGTAATCATCTTCAAAAATGATAAAGCCATACTTTTCGGCCAGTTGCAACAAACGGATCCGGCGCTCGACACGAAGGGGGACGGTGGTCGGATAATGATGGTGAGATGTAATATAAACCAGTCTTATTTTTTTCTTCACGCACAAAGGCTCAAGCAGTTCAACCTGCATGCCGTTCTCATCTACAGGTATTTTTATCAACTTCGCCCCGGCCTGTAAAAAATTATTGTTTGCGCCCTGATAACCTTTTTCCGCAACCACCACCAGATCTCCACGATTCAGCAGGGCGGTACTGACCAGGTAAATGCCCATAATCACTCCACGGGTAATGAGTATATTTTCTGTATTTGTTTTTAATCCCCGGGTTTCATTGAGATAGGAAGACAGTTCCTCCCGCAGCCAGGATGAGCCCATGGGATCTGCATAACCCAAACGGACATACGGATTTCCCGTGAGCATCTGGCTTTTGTAAGCGCGTGAAAGCTCCTCCAGCGGCGCCAGCCTCGAATCCGGAAAACCTTCATCGAGATGGTATCTGGATGTGTAATACGGCAATTCCCTGTTCAGGTGGGGAAGGGAATCAAAGCTAAAGCCTGCTGTTGTGGCCGGCCTGGTAATTTCTCTGCGCTTTAAAAGTTTTTGCGGATGAATCTCCGGCAATTGACGGGCAACGAACGTTCCGCTGCCCATCTGGCTATCGAGCCAGCCCTGCGCCAGTAATTCTTCATAGGCCCTTACGATCGTTCTCCGGTGCAAGCTCAGCAGATCCGCCGCCTGCCTTGTACTCATCAGCCGCTGACCGGCAGGCAAACTACCGTTCCGGATCAGGTCCGTGAGCTGACCGGCAATCTGTAAATACAGCGGCTGCCTACCTTTTTTGTTTATGGAAAGAAGGGATAAGAAGGGGTTCATAATTAATTGGACTACCTGTTTTATTCAAATTGGACCACCACGGTGATCCAATAAAGGTAGAATTTTGCAGAAACATAAGGCATGGCAAATAATTCTCCGTTAGTTCCCAGCCGCCTGGCCAAACGCGCACGGTTTGACAGCGAAACCATTTATCCGATATTGGACGAAGCCCTGTTCTGCACAATAGCTTATGCAGATGGAAACAAGCCATTCACGATCCCCACTGCTTTCGTGCGGCATGAAAAGAAAATTTACATCCACGGTTCCGTTGGAAGTCATTTTATAAGAGAAATTGAAAAAGGTATTCCAGTTTGCATTTCGGTTACTCTTCTGGATGCCATCGTAGTCGCCAAATCAGCTTTTCACCATTCCGTGAATTATCGTTCGGTCATTCTGTTTTCGAAAGCGGAAAAAGTTGAAGACCCGAATGAAAAAACGAATGTTTTTGAATGGCTCACGCATAAGATTGTGCCCGATAGCTGGCATTATCTCAGGCCCATTCAGGAACGGGAGGTGATGAAAACAACAGCCCTTTCATTCCGCATAGACGAGGCTTCAGCAAAAATCCGTACCGGGATGCCCGTTGATGAAGAAGAAGATCTGGGTCTGCCCATCTGGTCGGGAATCATTCCGCTGAAGCACAGAAGAATGCCGGCCGTGCCGGACGCGCTAAGCCTGAATATTCCAATTCCAGCGCATTTATTTTAGCATCCGGATGGACGATGAACAAGTTCAGGGTGTCAAATGAGAAACGATGAATTTGCCAAACCGCTCGTAGCCCGCCTCATTGGGATGTAAACCATCTGAAAACAAAGACTCGTCAATTTTTTTATCGGGCTTAAGAAATAGCCTGCCCGCATCAGCATAATGAACCTTCGCATTAAACTTTATTGCGGCGATTTGCGTATTTAGTGCGGAAACTCTTTTCTCCATATTTCTTCTGGGTAGAATACCCAGCAGCAGAATTTGGGATGCAGGCTGTTTTTCCTGTATGGCCTGCATTAAAAACCTTAATCCTTCAATTATTTCTTTATCGCTGTTCAGTTCCAGGTTATTCGTTCCGATCATCATGACGATTTGTTTTGGGTGGATACCATCCAGCTCACCGTGGTATATCCTCCACAATACATTTTCAATCCGGTCCCAGCCATAGCCCAAATTCTCCGCATTCCGTGGCTCGAAATATTTTTTCCACGATCCGGCGCCCCAGATCCGTTGCGCCAAGGGAAGTCCACCCCAATAATGGGTAATGGAATTTCCGATGAAAACGAGCGCGGGAGAATGATCCTGGTTAAAAGCCAGTACCTCGTTGTGTCTTGTCTCCCAGTCATAGGTAGCAGCATCCCGTCGTTGGGTTATCGGGATGGTTGTTGATATACTCCCCGCGGGTTCGTTCAATATGCTCCCGATTTTTTTAGCATAAGCAACCGCATACTGCATCATGCCGATATCGTTCGGATGAATCCCATCTACCGTGCTTTCTATATCCAGGCCGATCTCCTCCTTAGTGAGCCGGTAAATATTTTTATAACCTGTGCTGACCAGCGAGTCAAATACTTCATGCAATGCCGTGTTTGCGTTCTGATATTGTTTTTGGCGTACAGTACTGCTGGCTTCATTCGTATAGCCGGCGTGATCAGTTAATAAAATGGGAATACCGGGTCGTTTAGTCTGAAGCAGCTGAATGGCATGAACGACCCGTTTCTTCAATTCCGCAGTTGTAAAAGCCGGAGCGACCATATTGGGCAAACAATCCAGTACGTATATTTTCGCATCAACTTCAGCGATAAGGTCAAGCACTTCCTGGTCCAGCCGGCCGTTCCCTGAAAAACTTAAATTTATCAACGGCCGGTCCAGTTTCCTTTCGAGTAAAGCCGTCCATGCAAGACCCGGGCGACTCGCACATCCGCCCTGGGCAATGGATGTTCCGTAAATCAGCACAGGCTTGTCTCTTCGTGCAGGCAACGGTTTAAACAGGCTTTTTTCGGGAACGGTTATCTCCATCCAGCTCACGGAATTATACAACGGCAGGTATAATGAATACTCGCGATTGCTGACATGCTGATCATTCGCGATCAGGTCCTTAAAGCGGTACACAATGGTATCTCCAAACGAATACTTACCCGCACCCCATAGCCATTTGCCATCAATGGTTTTTATGTATAGATCCACGCCGCTCACGCCAGTCGCGGGCATGTGTGGCATTTGCAGACTTCCGGTTACTTTGTATTTGACAATAATTTCATCGGCATCGGTAATAAACCTGAGCTTAAGACCTGCTGAATTTCTCGACAGCTCCCAGACTGCATGGCGCACCGAAGGCTCGGCCTTTGCAGGCAAACGGTCGTAAAAACTCTTCCCTTCGTGGGGCCATGCCTGCCCTTCCAAAACAGATAGGCTGTCTGTTGCCGGATTCCATGACTTATATCCATCGGGAGTCTGGGTAAATCCGGTTTGAAATAAGAAAAGAGCAAGAACAGAAGCAACAAATCGTATATTTTTTTTCATGAGCCGTTCATTCTTTTATAAATGGAAAATTTTTGTTTTCGACATGTGCTTTTTTCATGATCAGTTTTGCTTTCAGCACAACTTCGCGGTTTTCTGCCGCAACATTATCTTGCTCCTGCTGGTCTTTGCTGAGGTTAAATAACAGGATCGGACTATCCGGATCCTGCATAACCCCAAGCCGCACGGCTTTCCAGTTGCCCATCCTCACCGCCTGGCTTCCACCATCCTCATGAAATTCCCAATACAGATAATCATGCTGCTTTTGTTTTCCCTTAGATCTCAGTGTTGGCAAAAGGGAAATGCCATCCGAAGATGAGGGTATTGGTTGACCTGCCATTTCAGCAAATGTTGGGAAGAAGTCCCAAAAGGCGCCCATCTGTTCGTCATCTTTTTTCTTTTTGATGACAGCAGGCCAGTAGGCAATCATGGGCTCCCTGATTCCGCCCTCGTACAAATCTCTTTTTATTCCCCGCAAACCGCCGCTGCTCTTGAAAAATTCAGGATCGTTGCCACCTTCCCTGTGTGGTCCGTTGTCGCTTGTGAAAATAATCAGGGTATTATTTTCAATGCCCAGGGTTTTCAACTCATTCTTTATCTCCCCAACATAATGATCCAATTTTGTAACCATGGCCGCATAGGCAGCATGCGGATATTCCTGGGGCTGATAGCCATTTCCATCCCATGGCAGTTTAACGGACCGTGGCTTTTCTTCAAACTGCTGTTTATACGCTTCCAATAATTTATCGCCTGCCGGCAATTGCAGGCCGGCATGCGGCAGGGTATAAGTGAGAAAGAGAAAAAATGGTTTTGCCTTATTATTTTCAATAAATGCCAGTATTTTCTTCTGTATCAGTTCCGGTGCATATTCCTTTTGACTTGCATTCGTATTCGCCAGGTTCACCCGCTCATCGTTATCCCATAAGTGATCGGGGAAATAATTGTGTGCCTGACGTTGACAGTTATATCCGAAAAACTGATCGAACCCCTGTTTAACGGGGTCTCCGGAAGAACCAACAAAACCGAGCCCCCATTTACCAAAGCAACCGGTGATATATCGGGCCTCTTTAAACATTTTCGCCATGGTATAGGTTGAGTCGGGGAGAGGCAACTGCCCTTCCGGCTGAATTTCGTAGTTTCCGCGGATTGCTGTGTGACCCGTATGCTGGCCGGTCAAAAGAGACGACCGGGACGGTGCACAAACTGATGTGCCGGCGTAGAACCGGGTGAACCGGATTCCGCCCGATGCCAGCAGATCTATATTTGGTGTTCTTATTAGTTTTTGTCCATAGCAACCCAAATCTCCATAACCCATGTCATCGGCCAGAATAAATATTACGTTGGGCTTTTGCTGGGCAGAAGCATTTAAAATATATACAGAAAAGATGCAGCCTAATGCCGGAGAGAGAATGCTTATCCGATTCATCATTAAAAATAGATCCTTTTTATCAATTCATTTATCATACCCGTTTTTACTGCTAATACAAAGACTGCTTTCCGGAAATGACTGCATTTTCCAACTGGCGAAAATCGAAAAGCAGGATTTGATTTGTTCCTTTCTTTAACCAGGATGCAGGACAATACAGTCTTTCCTGGGGTCCTTTGTTCCAGTATCTTCCAAGATTATGACCATTCACATACAGTATTCCTTTGGAAAACTGGCTCACATCAAAATAGGTATCGCCTGTTTCGGTAAGATTGAATTCGGCTTCAAAAAAATTACAGGGTTTGTCTGGTTTCGAATGAATAGATAAGTCTGGCTTGGCCGTTTTAATAAAATGCTCATCGAGGGGCAATAAAGCCATATTCCAATTCATGAGGGTCATTCCATTCAGGGTAACCCGGTCGGTAATGCCTTTTCTGTCAATCATAAACTGGGCAAAATTGATATGCCCCATGCCTTCCACCACGATTTCTAAAAACGGGTTTTTTTCACTGGTCTTGGGAAGTTTCACTTCCCACTTACCGCCATCGCGGTAAACCGTGTCAATAAATTCACCATTTAAAAAGACCAGCGCGTAATCATGAGGTTCCCAGATTTTTAAAACACCGCTCTTGTGGCCGATGAGCCGGGTACTGTAAACAATCACGCCCTGATTCTGTCCGAAATCCTCCATAGGTTTGGGCTGGGCAGAATGCAAAGAGGGCTTTACATAATTCCATAAGCTCAATGTCCGTTTCATTTCAATGGGAGGAATCTCGATGGTTTTAACCGGAGCCGGAATTTCCGGCAGGGGATGGGACACATACTGCTGAATTAAATTGCGCAGCATATAGTATTTCGGTGTGGCCCGTCCCTGTTCATTGATGGGCGCGTCATAATCATAACTGGTGACGTCTGGCTGATATTGTGTCGGCGAAAAGGCATTGGCTCCAGCGGTAAATCCAAAGTTGGTGCCCCCGTGAATAACATAGAGATTGAATGACTTGTTATTTTCAAGTAGAAATTTAATTTCCCTTTTCAGATTATTAGTATCCGGTCTCTGCCATGCTTCACCCCAATGGGTTAACCAGCCGGGATAGGTTTCTCCACTGAAAGCAGGAACATGCGGATTTTGTTTGGCAGCAGCCTCAAAATCATCCGGAGATACGCCACTGTCTAACCCGATGGCCGCGCTATCCAGGGTACCCGCTTCAAGCATATAGGCAGTGGCTCCATCTGAAGTGTAAAAAGGCCCGTTGATTCCATTTCTAATCCATAAACTTCTCAGGGTCTTCATGTATTCCCGGTCATTACCATAGCTGCCGTACTCATTTTCCACCTGCACCATTAAAATGGTGCCGCCGTTAACCAGCATGAAGGGCTTTATCACACGGGAGAAATGTTGAAAATATCTTGTCACCGCCTGCATATAACGGGGATCCATACAGCGCAACTTGATATCGGGTATCTTTAGCAGATAGGGCGGGATGCCACCGAAATCCCATTCCGCACACACATAGGGCCCCGGGCGCATGATGACCCACATGTTCTCTTCTTTACAAATCTGTAAAAACCGGCTGATATTTTTATTCCCGGTTTGAAAATCAAACCGGCCAGGCTCCGTTTCATGATAATTCCAGAAAATATATGCGGCAATCGTATTACAGCCCATGGCTTTTGCCATTTTGATCCGCTGTCTCCAATATTCTGCGGGTACGCGGGCCGGATGAATTTCTCCGCTGATGATGCGGTAGGGTTTGCCATCGAGCAAAAACTGATCGTTACTAAAGCCAAAGCGGTGCTTCTGCTGAGCCTGCGCCATAGAGAAGAAAAGGAGAGCGATTATCCCTGACAAGACTATTTTTTTCATACCTGGCAAAAGTTATGCAGTGGTAAATCTAATAAATAGTATAAAGCGAAGTGCCGAAAGTCTGAAGATTGCGGAATGACAGCTGTAAAAAAATCAGCCAGTTTTAAGAGGGGAATGGAATTATACGGTTTTTTCTTCCGGCACTTCAATCCTTTGCTCCAGGATCTCTCGCAGGAATCTGGTGGATTCCTTTTCCGTATTGGCCATATCGTGAAGGGTGATCTTATCGAGCAACTGATCAACCGTAAACTGAATCATTTTCCAGAGAGAGCGTGCGGAACAGTCAACGGAATTGGTGCATAGATTCAGACCTCCTGCGTGGAGACCGCAGAAGTCCTGGTCATACAGCACACCGCCTAAAGCCTTCAGCACTTCCCGGATGCGAATCTCCCTGGCCGGCTTTGCCAGCACATATCCGCCTTTATATCCCGGGGTACTATTGATAAAGCCCGCCATCCGGAGAGTGCGCGTAAGTTTCGCCACATAATGACTGCTCAATCCTTCCGTTTTACTCAATTGCGGAATGCTCATACCTTCCTCGGTCTGGCATCCGGCGATGCGGATCAGAATGCGTAATCCAAATTCTTCCTGTGCCGTTATTTTCATTCGATCAATTATTGTGAATACATGATCACAGCATACCCAATTCCAGCTGGGCCGTTTCAGACATCATACTTCTATCCCAGGGCGGCGTCCAGGTAACCGATACATGCACGTCATTAACCCCTTCAATCAAACGGACCTTCTGATCCACTTCCACAGGTAAGGATTGCGCGGCAGGGCAACTCGGTGCGGTAAGGGTCATAACAATCTGCACATTGTTGATGGGCAATACATTCACTTCGTACACCAGGCCCATTTCGTAGATATTCACCGGTATCTCCGGGTCATAGATGGTGTGCAGACAGTCAATTACTTTTGTTTTCAGTTCTTCCGTGCTCATATTCTGTTATTGAACCATTTTTTATTTTATAGGCCAAGGCAAAATGCTTCATTTGTTTTACCATGGACAGCAGGCCGTTCGAGCGGGTTTGCGCCAAATGCGTGGTCATCCCGATTTCCCTGATGAAATCCAGTTTGTCGCTCAGAATTTCATCGGGCGTGTGTCCCGACAATACCCTGATTAGCATACTGATCAGCCCTTTTACGATCATGGCATCACTATCTGCTTTAAAAAACACTTTCCCTTCCCTGAAATCGGAAGCCAGCCATACGGTTGACTGGCATCCCTTTACTTTGTTTTCATTTATCTTAAACCGGTCTTCCAGGGGAGGAAGCTTTTTTCCCAGATCGATAATGTATTCATATTTATCATCCCAGGAATCAAACAACGAAAACTCCTCCACTATTTCTTTCTCTGTTGCTGCTATGGTTTTTTCTTCACTCATTCCTCAGGATAACATTTTTATCGCTTTCCGCAAGCCGCCAGTCAGCTCATCCACTTCTTCCCGGGTATTATAGACGGCAAAAGAAGCGCGGATGGTACCTGGAATATGGTAACATTTCATCAGGGGCTCAGCGCAGTGATGACCTGTTCTTACCGCAATCCCGCGGTTGTCCAACAATATCCCGATATCCTGCGGATGTGCTTTGTCAATCACAAAAGATATCAGACTCACTTTTTCTTTGGCCCTGCCTATAATCCTTAATCCCGGTATCTGTTCCAATTGGGCCGTAGCATATACCAGGAGATCCTGTTCATGTTTCCTGATTTTTTCTTTTCCAACATCCTCAATGAATTGCAGGGCTGTTTTGAAGGCAATTACATCTGCTATATTCGGCGTTCCCGCTTCGAATTTATAGGGCAGGTCGTTGTATGTGGTTTTGGCAAATGTTACTTCTTTGATCATTTCCCCGCCACCGAGAAAAACAGGCATGTCCTCGAGGATATGTTTTTTGCCATACAAAATGCCGGTACCCGTAGGACCATATAATTTATGCGCAGAAAAAGCAAAAAAATCACAATCCATATCCTGCACGTCAATATCGAGATGGACTGTAGATTGAGCGCCATCCACCAAAACCAGGGACCCTGCGGCGTGCGCCCATTCAATGATCTGCTTCACCGGGTTAATGCTGCCCAGGGCATTGGAAGCATGGGCGATGGAAACCAGTTTGGTTTTAGGTCCCAACAGCTGTTTATATTCATCCATCATTAATTCCCCGTTATCGTTGATGGGAATTATTTTCAGTATGGCATTTTTCTCCTCACACAGAATTTGCCAGGGAACAATATTGGAATGATGCTCCAGGGTGGAAATAATGATCTCGTCACCTGACTTTATGTTCTTTCTGCCCCAGGTATAGGCGACCAGGTTTATACTTTCTGTTGTGCCGCGGGTAAAAATGATCTCTTCCCTGGCCGGAGCATGAATAAAGCGCTGAACGGCATCACGGGTCTCTTCAAAAGCAGCCGTGGCTTCTTCTGCCAGCGTATGAATTCCCCGGTGAATATTGGCGTTGTAGTTCGTATAATAATCCAGCAGCGCATCAATCACGGCCTGTGGCTTCTGTGATGTGGCGGCATTGTCCAGATAAACCAGTGGCCTGCCTTTAACTTCCCGGTTCAATACCGGAAACTGTTTGCGGATTGCTATGACATCCAGCGTTTGGGCTTTCTGTATGGTGGAAGATGGCATCATGATATATCCGATTCCAGACGTTCAAAAATCAGCCGTTCAACATAGGATCGTATGGGGGCGGGTTTGATGTGCTCCAGGATATCTGCCGAATAGGCGCGCAACAATAAAGTGCGGGCTGTTTTTTCCGGGATGCCCCTGGACTGCAGATAAAACAGACCCTCTTCATTCAATTTGCCAACGGTACATCCGTGCGTACATTTTACATCATCAGCAAATATTTCAAGCTGGGGTTTGGCATTTACACTCGTGGTATCGGAGAGCAATACGTTTTTATTCGACTGGTAAGCATTTGTTTTTTGCGCCTGGGGCCTGACAAATATTTTTCCGTTGAACACTCCGGTGGACTGATCGCTCATGATCCCCTTGTACAATTCATTGCTTAGGCAATTCGGCTTGATATTGTCAACGATGGTATGATTGTCAATATGACTATTCCCGGTTTGGAAATACAGTCCATACAAATGCGCCTCGCAGAATTTGGCATCGAGTATCAGGTTCAGATTGTTTCTGACCAGCCCTCCGTTTAGAGAAACGGTGACCGTGTGCACATTACTTTTGCCGGTTTGCCGGATATGTGTGGTGCTGACCTGGTTTGTATGGTCTCCGTCGTTTTGAATTTTGTAATATTCCAGCCGTGCATCTTTTTCAACAGTCACTTCCATAACCTGGTTGGTGAAACTTTGATTGGCGCCCAGGGTAATATAGGTTTCCACCAGTTGCACCTGCGCATTTTCATTGATATGAATGAGACTGCGGGGCTGGGCCAGGATATTGGCCGAGCGGGCGTCTGTGATATTATAAACGTAGACGGGATGTTCTAAAACCTGGTCCTTTTTTATGTGAACGAACACGCCTCCGTGAACAAATGCGGTGTTCAGGGCATGAATACCGTCTTTAATGTATTTATTGCTATCTCCGAACTGTTTCGCCACCAGTTCCCTGAAATCATTTTTCGCAGCTTCCTCCAAAGCCAGCACGGTCAGGTCTGATGAACGGATCACAGAAAGAGCAAAAGAAAAGAACCCATTCACAAATACCAGTTCATTGGCCTCTTCATATCCGGGTAGGCGCAAACGGTTCACGTCTGCCGCTGTAACGGAAGCAGGCTGGGGATCAGGTGTAAATTGATAGTCCTTATTAAATAAGCCGGCAACACGGGTATATTTCCATTCTTCGTTTTTGGAAGTGGGGATGCCCAGTTTACTGAAAGCATTAAAAGCTTCCTGGCGGATGGCGCCAAAACCGTTATGGCCGGCGTCCGGCTGCCATTGTTCAAAGCGTTCTTTAAAATACTCTATGGAGTTCATTCATTTTTTTTATGGATTCCCCTTACGGAAATTAAACAGCCTCAACCGCGCTGGTCTCATTTTTGATAAAATCATATCCTCTTTCTTCCAGTTCAAGCGCCAGTTCTTTTGTACCCGATTTTACAATCCGGCCGTTATAGAGCACATGCACAAAATCCGGAACGATATAGTCCAGCAGACGCTGATAATGGGTCACCACCAGAACGGCGTTGTCCTTGTTTCGTAATTTATTCACCCCGTTGGAAACGATGCGGATGGCGTCAATATCAAGTCCGGAATCTGTTTCATCCAGTATCGCCAGTTTCGGCTCCAGCATGGCCATCTGAAAGACCTCATTGCGTTTCTTTTCGCCACCGGAAAACCCCTCATTCAGGGAGCGGCTCAGTAAAGATTGTTCAATATTCATCAGGGCCATTTTCTCCTTCATCAGTTTCAGAAAAGACACGGCGTCGAGCGGTTCCAGGCCGCGGTATTTCCTCACTTCATTTACGGCCGTTTTAATGAAATTGATGGTATTGAGTCCCGGGATTTCAACCGGATACTGAAAGGCAAGGAACAAACCTTCTCCGGCTCTCTTTTCGGGAGCAAGATCCAGCAGGTCCTTTCCAAGGAACTCCACGGTGCCGCGACTGACTTCATAATCCGTTCTGCCTGCCAGCACATTGGCCAGCGTACTTTTGCCCGAGCCGTTGGGTCCCATGATCGCGTGAACTTCACCGGGTTTGATATCCAGGTTGATTCCGTTTAAAATTTTCTTTCCTTCAATTCCCGCGTGCAAATCCTGAATCGACAACATATTCGTGTGCTATTATTTGATTACTAAAATAATGTGAAAATGTGCTAATGTGGAAATGTGAAAATGAAATACAGGTCTCTCACTAGCACATTTACATATTTCCACATTTTCACATCTGCCTTTACCCCACGCTTCCCTCGAGGCTGATCGCCAGCAGCTTTTGCGCCTCGATGGCAAATTCCATCGGCAGGTGGTTCATAACCTCTTTGGCAAAACCATTGATGATCAGGGCAACCGCTGTTTCCGTGGGGATACCACGCTGGTTGCAATAAAAAATCTGGTCTTCCCCGATCTTGGATGTGGTGGCTTCATGTTCAACAACGGCCGAGTTATTTCTCACTTCAATGTAGGGAAAGGTGTGCGCACCGCATTTATCGCCCAGTAAAAGTGAATCACACTGGGAGAAGTTCCTGGCATTCCTGGCGTTCTTGCCTACGTGCACCAAACCGCGGTAACTGTTGTTGCTGAAGCCTGCTGATATCCCTTTCGAAACGATCCGGCTCTTGGTGTTTTTTCCAAGATGCATCATTTTGGTGCCCGTATCTGCCTGTTGATAATTATTTGTCACGGCCACGGAATAAAATTCTCCGGTTGAATAGTCGCCCTTCAGGATGACGCTGGGATATTTCCAGGTTATGGCTGAACCCGTTTCAACCTGGGTCCAGGATATTTTGGCATGATCTCCCTTACAAATACCGCGTTTGGTGACGAAATTATAAACCCCGCCGACACCCTTTTTATCTCCCGGATACCAGTTTTGGACAGTGGAATACTTAATTTCAGCATTTTCCATGGCAATCAGTTCAACAACAGCTGCATGCAACTGATTCTCATCCCGCATGGGCGCCGTACAACCTTCCAGGTAACTCACATAACTTCCGGCTTCCGCAATGATCAGTGTTCTTTCAAACTGCCCGGTATTTTCGGCGTTGATCCGGAAATAGGTGGAAAGTTCCATCGGGCACCTTACCCCTTTGGGTATATAACAGAACGAGCCGTCGCTGAAGACGGCCGCATTCAAAGCCGCAAAATAATTGTCGGTAATGGGTACCACTGAACTTAGATGCTCTTTAACCAGATCCGGGTGTTCCCGGATAGCCTCACTCATAGAGCAGAAGATTATGCCGAGCTCAGCCAACTGGCCTTTAAAAGAAGTACCAATCGAAACACTGTCAATCACCGCATCTACGGCAACACCGCTCAGTCTTTTTTGCTCATCCAGTGAAATGCCCAGTTTTTCAAAGGTTTTCCTCAGTTCAGGATCAATTTCATCCAGGTTTTTGGGATTAATTTTTTGTTTGGGGGCGGAATAGTAGATAATATCCTGATAATCGATCCTCGGGTATTTGACATTAGCCCAGCCGGGCTCTTTCATAGTCAGCCAGTAACTATAGGCCTTTAATCTCCATTCGAGCATCCATTCGGGCTCCTTCTTTTTGGCAGAGATGAACCGGATAACTTCCTCATTCAGACCCCGCGGCGCCTCATCTGCTTCTATATCTGTGACAAACCCATATTTATAATCGCTGAAAACGGTTTCTTCGATCGTACGCAACTCATCCTCAGCATCATTTCTTTTAGATGGGTATAATTCTGTCTTCATGGTACAAATTTACGAATCTATTTATACTAAAAAGTATAAACAGAAATTTTTCTTTAAGTCATCCGATCAGATAGGCGAATCCACTGGAAACGGGGTCACACAGGGTTTTCAGCGTATTTTCCCTGAACAATTTCGCTATCCTTTCCCGGGCCATTTTATACTCATGGTGAATGGGGCAGGGGTGGGCGGCCGAGCATTTACTCAGTCCCAACCCGCATTCCCTGAATACCTGCTCACCTTCAATGGCTTCTATGATGTGGATAATCGGCCGGTTAAACTGTAAGCGGCTGATCGAAAACCCTCCGGAAGGGCCCTTGTTGCTGTTAATCAGTCCCCTCCGGGCAAGGAGCTGCAATATTTTTCCTACGGTATGTTCGCTGGCACGAATATTCCGGGCAACCTCCCGTATACCCACTTTTTCGCCGGTCTCGCTGGCAGCGGCGAGGTAAATGACCGCTTTGATGGCTGTTTTACAGGTTGAACTTAACATAGTTTACCGATTCAAGAATTGTCTTCCCCTTTCCGAAATCCGGGCCGCATTCCACGGCGGGTTGAATACCAGGTTCACGGTTATCCGGAAGCCTGCAAAAGTATTGGATAAAGACCGGGCTACATTATTCCTTATGGATTCGCCCATCGGGCAGAATTGGGTTGTCAGGGTCATCGTTGCCTCCACGCCATTTTCGTCATCCAAAAAATCGATCTGATAGATCAACCCCAGGTCAACCACATTCAAACCGATCTCCGGATCATACACCTGATAGAGAGGACCCAACGCTTTGTCGCAATTGATCTGGTCATTGGTTATTACTTTCATAGAGATACCGGCTTATGGAGAATGATCCGGGCGACATTGCCTGCGTAAGATAAGGCCGCCAGCACCAATGCTGCAGCACCGGAAATGAGTAATATATCATTCAGGAAAACAAGGCCAGTAATAAAAAGTCCAAATCCCGATAGGTAAAAAACCTTCATCTGGCGAAATAGTTTTTCGCTGAATAATTCCTTTGGCGCCGGCGTTTTTCCTTTGGCCGCCCTGTCGTGGTAAACTTTGTTCCACACGATAAAGGGCAGCGTTTTAAAGGTCATTCCCAATATCATGGCCGTAATCCATCCGAAAAAAATACAAAACCCGTACAAGACCACGATATGCGCCTGCTGATTTTTACTCATGAAGGCCATGGTCACGAGCAAACAGAGGACGGGTAAAAGCAATAACGCGACGGACAAAAGGGATAATGTTAACTGCTCATCCACTTGCTTTCTGAGGCGGACCTTGTATGCGCGGCGGCAATAGTCAGCAAAGCCGGCTAAGGCAGCGCCGATGAGCAAAACCGGAACATAGAAGACAAGACCAGGCTTTACAAAAAGTTTTAATAAAATAAAAACCAACAGACCCAGGTTGATCAGTGCATAAATCCACCACAGTCTTTTCCGGCTGCTGTATTTGGAGATCAGGAACATGGGAATCAACCGGGAGGCCACGCCCAGTACAAGCAATAGAAACCACCCGGTGATGCCCATATGCGCATGCAGGGACAAATAGTCAACGGAATTGCGCGGCAGCCATGCCCGGGTAAAATTAAATACTAATAATAGTCCAAAAAATGTCGTCGCAAATAACCACAGTGCGGCGGTGGCAATGAAAACGGCATGTACATCCGTTTTTTTGGTTTCATAAATACTGCTGACTACATTCACCAGGTAACAAACCATCGCGGCGTTAACGAGTAATGCGCCAGCCTGAAGCAGCCATCCGGTTTGAAATAAATAAAATCCTGTTGCCAGTATTGGAATTCCAACGGCAGCAAATCCGAACGACAAATAAGCCATCGTATTGCTGCTTAATTTTCCATCAATCATCGCTGGCAACAACTGATGACTGGCCCCCAGGATAATCATAGTTCCCCATCCCAATGCCATGATATGGGTTATTGCGAGGGTTTGTGGAAGAAAATAATGCTGATGCATGGCACGTGTATTCAGCAGTAACAAAATGCAGGCTGTTAGAAATGAAATGGCTGCATAGATATAAAAGGGGAGGACCACCTTATAAGATGTAGTTTGCTGCAGACCTGTATTTGATGGAGCGTTAATCATTTTAATTATGAAAAATAAGCAAAGACACTTCTCCCTCCCCGGTCTCCCGGATGCGGTAGTCAAAGTTTCGCTCCTTCAATTCCGTCAGCAGAAAAACAGGAATCCGCTTATGATGTACAAATAATGCATGATCATGCGGCAATCTCCCCAATGCCTCGAGAATGGTCATCATGGGTTGGGGCATTTCCAGATGGCGGACATCAATAGCTTGTAATTTATCCCGGAACCTTTTTAGCGACTGATCCCAACCCGCCGAAGAAGTTGCCTCCACTTCCAGGACAGGAGTTTTTGCCAGGGATGATTTATAAAAGTAAGTCTCCACCCAATTCTCTCCCCTGGCATCCACATAAGATTGAAAGCCCTGATTTTCCAGCAGTTTCAAAAGCGGCGTTGGTTCAAAACTGTTGATGATCTTCAATACCTGCCCGTTCTTTAAGTTCCTGATCTCCTGCTGGATTTGCTTTAACGGATCTTTTCCTTCTGCCAGCATGGGGCGGACGTCCAGGGGAACCAGTTCCTCTTCTTTAAGCTCCTTTAAGAAAACAGGAATGGGTTTGGTATCCCCCGGCGTTTCTTCCGCCACCGCGGTTTGGAGGTTTACTTCAAAGCCAAGCGGTTCAAGCTTTTTAAAAAAATCTTCCGGATGGCAGCCACCGATTTTAGCGGCCATGGCAATACTCGTACGGCCGGCCATCAGTTTGCGCAGTACGGGATTTCGCAATTTCTTAAAATTCGGGCTTAGCCTGATGATGGTTTCCAGAGCATCGGGATGATGCCTGAGTAACACGGCAATTTTTGTTTGTTCGTCAATCAGCATGATCGTTCGATTCCCGTTCGATTGCCTTGGGAAAGAGGATATTATTTTCCAGGTGAATATGCTGGTGAAGATCTTCTTCAAAGTCCGGCAGCATTTTAAATAATAACCGGTAACTGCCGCATCCATCTTCTGGAACCTGATAGTTCCTGCTCAGTTGCCTGATCCTGTCAAAAGCCTCCCCGATAAAAGCATGCTCTTTTTCCAGATTGTCGATGAGGTCTTTTAATTTTTGCGCGCCTGTGGTTTTTGCCGTGGCCCGATTTGGGTCGGCATGCTCCAATGATTTTATGTAGGGAAATAAAATTCTTTCTTCATGTTCAAGATGATCCAGCAGCTCATCGTTGACTTGCTCTACGAGTTGTTTGATCGACAGCAATTCCGGATGATGGGCTCCGTGAACCCGGGCACATTTTTCGGCATAACCCCGAAGTTCCGGCAGATTTTTGCGGATGTAATTATGGTGGTTGTTGACGATGAAATCCGCGAGGAAACCAAGGCTCCATTCATTGTAGGAATTCCTGTCGGCAGATTCCAGATTTTCCGGATGCTGCAGTTCCTCTTCCACGCGGGTTGCATCAATCCCTTTCTCTTTACAAGCTTCCCGAACGGTTTTTTTACCCCCGCAGCAAAAATCAAGTCCATATTTCTTAAATACCTCCGCTTTGCGCAGATCTTTCGCGGCGATTTGTCCGAGGGTTTCCCCATTCGCCCCGGTAATCCTTTTACCAATCTGCACTTTCCAGCATTCGGGACCCTGTTCCAGGTATTCCCAGGTGAATATGTCACCTCTTTCTCCCAATAGCTGATAATACAGGGGTTTGGGATCATGATCGTTGTGCAGGGTCAGGCTTTCCCCTTCCCGCAATAAATCAAAACGGGCAAAAATAGCGGGATGCTTCTGCCTGGGGGGCAGCAAGGTTACGTTCAATATATTTTCTGTGACTGTTTCCATATCAGAAGATTTAATATTCATGCTGCAAAGTTATGTCTAATAAAAGTATATAAATACTTTTATTTGGGTATTTTCAGGTCATTTGAATAATTTTCCCGAATTGGTAAATAGCGCGTTGTGCCATTGCAGTCAGATTCGAGACAATCCCGAATTGTTTTAACCGGTATTTTCAGGTATTAAACCGCAAAATCCGTCTCCTCATCGAAATCATTCTTCTTTCCTCTTATCCTGAAACATCTTTGTTACCGTTATCAGCCGTTCTTTGGCTGAAGGTCCGGAGATCGATTTCCCGACCACTAAGTTTTGGTCATTTCATTCGTCGAATGAAAACGTCCAAAAATCGATCAATTAAAGTGATCGATCGAAAAAATATTCCCCGCTATTATTTAATGTTAAACTTTGGGCAGATCCATACGTAGTCCAGGTTATTCATCGTTTTGACGTGCCGTAGGAAAATCGTAGCCCATGAAACTTAACCTTTACCCTATTTCCGGGTTTGTTGTGCCCTTGTTGTTGTTGCAGCTCATTTTTACAAACAAACTGGATGCCCAGGATTGCAGCGGACTAACAGCAACGTACTCGGCCATAGAATCCAGATGCACGGCTACAGGCGCTCTCCAAATTAATGCTTCAGGCGGATCAGGAACCTACAATTACAAACTAACAGGAACCATAACCACAGATTTTACTTCGTCCAGCTTAATAACCGGATTAACACCGGGAACATACAATATCATAGTAAAAGATATTGTCAGCGGATGTACATACGAAGTGGATAATATTATTATTCCCGGGTCCTACAGTGACCCGCGGTTTGGGATCACGGAAACAGATGTTAGCTGCGTGAATGGTACGGATGGCACTGTTTCGGTTGCGGCGATTCAAAACGGCCGCGGCCCCTTTTTATTTACGCTGGTTTCTCCTTCTCCCATGAGTGTCGGAACGAGCAATGCCACGGGTGTATTTACCGGCCTGATCCCGGGTTCTTATTCTGTTCAGCTCACAGATTCCTGCGGAGGCATTCAAACCCGCAATATCAGCATACAGAATTATACGTGGTCCATTGCTTCTGCTCCGGTTACCCAGCCGGCTTGTAATTCTTTTCAGGCCGTCATTAATCTCACAGACAGCAAAGGAAATAACAACAATAGCGGAACTGCTTTCAACGGATTTCAATATGGTGTGGTGAATAATACCGGCGACACCAGCTGGTTCACAACCAATACTTTTAGTTTTGATCCGGGACAAAAAAGAACCCTGACCCTTGTGTCAAAAGACCGCTGCGGAAATGTTCAGTTTAAGAACTGGACAAATGGCAATATTCCTTCGGTTGCAGCCAATGCGACCATTACGGCTCCGACCTGTACCGGTTTTAATGCCGCCATCACCGGCATGCAAAACCTGACGAATCCATCATATTGTCTCGTAGATAATCTGGGTAATCCGGTAACCGGTCAATCCTGCAATGCTACCGGTTCCTTTAGCAATATTCCCTACGGATCCTATTGCATTAAAATAACAAATACCTGCTATGATACGGTGATCTCCAGATGTTTTACACAGTCCCGGGCCATCCCGGCCGTCACCGGTTCGGTAGCCATCTCCAATTATACCTGTACTGACGTAACGGCCACGGTAACAGGCCAGCAAAACCTGACCAGTCCCCAATACTGTCTTTTTGATAATCTCGGAAATGCGGTAGGTGCCTGTAACGCAACCGGCATCTTTAATCATGTTCCTTACGGCGCTTATTCAATAAAAGTAACTGACGGATGTACCGGAGCAATCTTTACCGTCAACTTTACTGCCAGCAAACGGCTGCGTTCGGTTGGCGCTTCGGTAACAATTAATGGCTATACCTGTACAACCTTCACAGCAACAGTGAACGGACAATCTAATCTGATCACGCCGCAATACTGTCTGGTAGATCATCTGGGTAATCCGGTTACCTGCAACAGCACGGGCATATTTCCCGGTCTCGCCTTTGGCTCGTACTGTATCAACGTGACCGACGCTTGTGGAGACACGAGCATACAGAGATGTTTTACGGCAACGCAACCGCCGCCAACCGTAGGCACACCCACCATCAGCAATAAAACATGCACCGGCTTTACGGTTACGGTTACCGGTCAGGCGAACGTTTACAACGGCCAGTACTGTCTTCTGGACAAGGTTACCGGTAATCCGGTAACGGGTGTCCCCTGCAATAATACAGGCGTGTTCACCAATATTCCTTATGGAGATTATTGCGTTCAGATAACAGACGGTTGCTCCGGCGCAGTTATTTTAAGTTGTGTTAACGTTACGGCACCTGTTCCTTCCGTTGGGCCGGTCGTCACCAGTAACCTCACCTGCGCCGGATTTACTGCAAAGGTTTCCAATCAGCAAAATCTGACCAACCGCAGTTTTTGTCTCTACGATAACCTGAATAACCAGATCGGAACCTGTAACAATACCGGTATATTTAACATCAGCGGTTTTGGCAGCTATTATATCAAGACAACCGATGGTTGTGCTGGCACTGTGTTTACTTCAAATTTTACCGTTACCAAACCTATAGCTTCTGTTGGATCAACTGTTAATTTTACCAATCAGGGCTGTACCACGTTCAGTGCAACTATCAATGGGCAGGTAAATCTTACCGCGGCCACTTATTATCTCAAGAGCAGTTCCGGAACCGTGATCAGTAACAACACGTCCGGTGTTTTTGATAACCTGCCGTATGGATCTTATTGCATCGATGTTCAGAACAGCTGTATGGATACAACCATTGAAAGATGTTTCACCGTAGCCGCAAGCGCTACCGCGATGACCGTAACGGCAACGCCATCCTGCGCCTATAATGCGAGTGATCTGAATGTGCATATTACTTCCGGATTTTCACCCTATGTGGTGACGGTATACGACACTCTGAATAACCTGATTAAATCCGTTTCATCAGCATCCAACAACCTGGTTATTTCCCAGATCCCGGCACTGATACCGGGCCAAAAATATAAAGTGGTTGTGACCGGCACCTGCGGCACACCGGCAACACAATACGTATTGGCGCAGCAAAGCGGGCTTACCCACAATTATACCATAACGCCAAAATGCCCTTCCAGCATAACGCCGAATGGTTCTTCCGATCTTCTGGTGGTTGCCAGCACCAACCTGACGGGGGTAAATCTATCCGTCACCCAAAAAGATTTCGCGCCTGTTTCCATCGGCTATTCCTTTAACTCAGGAAACAACTTTACATTCAGTAATCTGGAAGATGCGGTGTACGTGATCACCTATTCCTTCACCGGCTGTTCAACTACGCTGAACGATACCGTTACACTACCCAACTATACATTCCCCAACCTGGCCCGGTCCGCAGCCTACCAGTGTGATAACAATAGTTTTAGTGTCGGGGCCTCCGTAAGCGGCGGCGTATATCCGTTTACTTATCAGGTGATCGGAAGTATCCCCTCCACGCCAAGCATTGTTTCTGCGCCGCAATCGAATCCGGTATTCAGCATCGGTAACGGAGTGCCTTATTCCCTGGTGCGACTGAGAGCTATAGATGCCTGTGGAAATGCCGGATTAAACGATGTAAGCATTCTTCCGCTGGCCAATACCCTTGTTACGGCAACATCCAATTGTATTTACCAGAACATCACCTTATCAACCAATGTAATTCCCAACGCAACGTATATCTGGTATAAGAAATTAACGGCTGCTTCTACTGACAGCATTCTGGTAGGAACGGACCCAACGTATAACGTTCCTTATCTTACGCCGGCAGATACCGGGATCTATGTGAACCGGATGTCCATCAACAGCGGCTGTCTTACCAAACTGTCTTATTTCCATCTGGACGGTATGTGTGGCGGGCTGTGGGTATTGCCGCAATCCGTTACCCTGAAGGGGCATGCCCTGAATGAAACCGCATCGCAGTTAACCTGGGATGCACCGGGCAGCCCAGACGGGATCACCTACCAGATTGAACGAAAAAATGAAAGCGGTGATTTTGTATCCATCGGATCAATATCGGGAAACCCTGGTTCAGGCTCTTATAATTTTATTGATAACAGCCCCGGGAGTGGTGTAAATCTGTACCGACTCAAAATATCCGGCACAGATAATAAATTTACTTACAGCAATATCGTACAGATAAACTTAAAGACTACCGACCGGATTTCAGTTTATCCGAATCCCGTAGGCAATGTGCTTAACGTTAACATTCAGTCAGGTCAGACCTCGCGGTACCAGATCGTATTATTTAATGTTGCCGGACAGATCCTGTATGCCAGCTCGCCGGCTTCTGTTCAAAACAGCACCCTGATCTATCATCGGGATGATTCGGTTGTGCCGGGACTATATATGCTGAAAGTGAAGAATCTTTCGAACGGAGAGAGCAGTACTTATAAACTGTTGTTTGGAGAGCGTTAACCATCAACTCAATTTTAGACTGCCCCGCTTGGGATACAGGATATCCTCTGCCGTTTCATAGCCCTCATTGGCAATGTGAATGCGTTTTCTTTCTTTTTTCTTCCTGGTTCTGATGAATTGAATAACCACCAGCACGGTTAGGCCGATACCCACGCCGATCAGCACTTTTCTGCTTTTCATTCCGGATTGTTGTAGATTAGAATATATTCCTTTATCAGTTTACTTCTATCAGTTCCACGTCAAAAATCAGGGCGCTGTTCGGGCCAATCTCTGCACTCGCCTGTCTGTTCCCGTAACCCAGATCTGCCGGAATGAAGAAACGCCATTTGCTGCCGGTGTTCATTAATTGTAAACCTTCCGTCCATCCCTTAATCACCATGTTTAACGGAAAAGTTGCCGGCTGGCCGCGATTTACTGAGCTGTCAAATACGGTACCATCTATCAGGGTTCCGTGATAGTGGCAGGTCACTTTGCTTCTTGGGCCAGGCTTCAGGCCCGTTCCTTCCGAAAGCACTTCATACTGCAAACCACTGGGTAAAGCAATAACTTCCGGCCTTTGTTTATTGGCTTCTAAAAAATCACGCCCTGCTTTTAAATTGGCACTTGCTTTATCATTCTTCAGCTGAAATAATTTGTCTGCAATACCCATAAATGATCGTTTACGCAAAGTTAATTTAAACTACATTTATCCTGTATTTCCCGGCCTTTTTTATTAATTAATTATATTCTGTGAAAGGTTAATATCTCATTTTATGCGCCTTAATGCCAACGCCCTGCCTTTTTACCACAAGCTGGCCTCTGTACTGGTGATCCTGATCGGTATTGGCTTTCTGGTGATCATTTCCAAAGACCTGCTGAGTCCTATTATTTTTTCGTGCCTGTTTTCGATTTTGCTCCTGCCGCTGGCGGCCTTCCTGGAGAACAGATTAAAATTGCCGCGGGGTGCCGCATCCATGCTGGCTGTTTTACTGCTACTGGCGGCCATTACACTCATCGTTTATGTGGTCGGTTCGCAAATCGGCACACTTGCCGATGACTGGCCACAGTTTAAACAGCAGGTATTCAGCTCCCTTTCGGACCTGCAGCACTGGATTTCGCGTAAGTATCATATTAACGCTCACAAACAATTAAATTATGTTCAGTCAGCCACATCCCAGGTATTGTCGTCAGGAACCTCGGTGGTAGGAGCCACGCTGCTCTCCCTGTCGTCGATCCTGCTTTTCCTGATCTTTACTTTTATCTATACCTTCTTTTTTCTTACCTACCGCAGGCTGATCATGACCTTCCTGGTATCCGTGTTCCTGGAAGAAAATTCCCTTGTTGTTCATGATATCGTTGAAAAGGTTCAATTCATCCTGCGGAAATACATCCTGGGATTATTTATTGAAATGATCATTGTTTGCACCGTGGTCTGTATTGTTTTCTGGGCCCTGGACGTGAAATATGCCATCCTGCTCGGACTGATCACCGGATTGTTTAATATTATTCCTTACCTGGGTATATTTACGGCGCTTCTCTTAAGCTCATTGATCACTTTTGCTACAGCTGCCGTTGCCGGCAAAGTATTTCTGGTAATCATCACCCTGGTTATAACGCATTTGATTGACAGCAATGTGTTGCTTCCCGTAATTGTAGGTTCCAAAGTAAAAATAAATCCTCTGATCACCGTGTTGGGCGTTGTTATCGGAGAAATGATCTGGGGTATTTCCGGCATGTTCCTGTCCATTCCGGTGATTGCGGTGATGAAAATTGTTTTTGACCGGGTGGAGAGTCTGAAATCCTGGGGTCTTCTGCTGGGAGAAGAAGAAAGACAATCCCGGAAGAAGGCTGTTGTTCTGACTTTAGAAAATACTCCCGGAGAATAAAAAGCAGGTTTCTCCTTACAGCAGGTAATTGCTATATTAGACGGAAAATTAACCCTGCTGACGTCCATGGAAATAGCGCTTTTACTCCTGGTCCTGGTTTTTTTGATTTTTATTCTAAAAGCCTTGAACAGAAACAGCCAGATCAGCGCACAGATCCAAGATCAGCTGGATGATTTGAAGGAGCAGCTAAAAAGCCAGTCAAGCTTTACAGAAACCAAAACATTTGTTGCACCGGATCCCGTTTCTGTTCCGCTTCCGCCAAAGCCTGAATCCGTTAGACCTTTGCCGGTGCCGCAGTCCCCCGACGAAAAAAAACTTTCGAACTCCATTCCCTTTGCAGATGCATCGGCAAAGGCATCCTGGTTTGCCAAATGGCTCCGTGATACTCCGGATATAGAAAAATTTATTGGCGAGAACCTGATTAATAAAGTGGGCATTGCCGTGCTCGTGCTGGGCATTTCTTTTTTTGTCAAATATGCCATAGACCAGGAATGGATCAATAAGACAGGTCGGGTTTGCATAGGACTTTTCTGTGGGATGCTAAAACCAGTCAGGAACCAAAGAAGATCATACTGTATCTGGATTCAGGAGCCGACTATCTGCTGAAAATGACGAACGGGCAGGCATCGATGCCTCATTATGATCTACAGGATTTTAAGGACAGCCTTTCATTTAGCATTCCGATAGCAAAACTTTTACCAGTCGAGATTATTCCCTCGTCCTCTAAAACAAAAAGTTTTTTCTCCGAAAACTCGTTATGGATCACGCTTTTCGGATTGCTGATCGTCCTGATTTATTTCACTGTAAAACTGGCCGGGGAAATACCCAATAAAAAATGACAAAGAAAATTTCAGGACTTTAACCCGTTGGCATAATCCCTGAAAATCCGGATGGTATCCTGAACGGATTTCTCCACCTGCTTTTTATCCAGGAGCTGAACATCATACCGTCCACCGGGTTTCAGACTCGCCAATATCTCATAGTCCGGGCCGCTGGCGATATATAGGTTTTGAAATTTCAGTGCAGGCTTCAGTTCATATTCGACAATAAGTTTCTCAATCTCTTCGCGGGAAAGCTCAATACTTTTCGAAGTCATGAGATGTCGTTTTTTCAAAGGTCGCAAAATATAATTCCGGTCAAAATCCGGCGACCGATATCCTCATTAAGAAAATGTTAATGCGGATAAGGTGACCTGATCCAGGCAAACCAGGATTTTTCCAGGCAAATAACGGGTCATTTTACTTTTTTAATAGGGTCTTTTGACTCAATATTTTATTCAAAAAATTTCTAACCTTGCCCGAAAGCCGGGCGGAAGCGTCATATCCTGCAATCGATCGATGTTTTGGGGATAATCTCTTTCGCCGGACAGGTATATTTTACGCATAAATTATGTGGGAAGGTTTTACATTTGCAATATGGCAGTTTTGAAAAATGTGCAGTTTTCGAGGTTGATTAAGGCGGAGGGCCGTTTGCGTGAATTCAATTTCAGGAAAAGTAATGGAATTGCCGGCCCGGTTTACCATGTTGACGTTGGTGATGATCGCGGTAACCGCTACTATCTGACCCTGCTTCCCGTGGAAGAAATCTGGACCGTCCAGGAAAAAAATCTTCCTCCCTGGATTCAGGAGGCAGTCCCCCAGTTTAATCCGGCCATTCAGGAACAGGAAGCTTAAGTCAACGGCAAATCCCCTTTGGTCGTATGCTCCGCTATGGATAACTAATCAGGATTATTTATCTTCAGCCGAAGAATCAGGCTTATTCTTATGAGTAAATCAAGGCTGGAAGCTTTCAGTGATGGCGTTTTGGCGATCATCATCACCATTATGGTGCTGGAAATAAAAACCCCACATAACGCCGGTTGGTCAGCCCTACGGGAGATATATCCTTACTTTCTGAGTTATGTCCTGAGCTTTGTATTTGTCGGCATTTACTGGGGCAACCACCATCACCTGTTTCATACTTTTCAAAATATCAATGCCGGCATCATCTGGTCGAACATGAACCTGTTGTTCTGGCTGTCCCTGATCCCCTTTGCCACTGGATGGATGGGGGAGAATCGCTTTGCGCAGAATCCGGTCATCCTTTACGCCGGCCTGCTGCTGACCTGTGGTATTTCCTTCACCATACTGCAATTATGCATTCAGCGGGTCAACCGGAATAACCCGCAGTTGATGCAGGCTTTTGAACGGGTTATGCGGAAAGGTATTTTCTCGGTAGTCTGTTATAGCCTGGCCATTCCGCTGGCTTATTACAATACCATCTTCTCGGGTGTACTTTTTGTACTCGTCGCTGTTATTTGGATCGTTCCGGACCGGAATATCGAGCGTGCTCTGGGAAAATATAACGGTTAGGCATATGCACTTATCCGGACAATAAACCCCTGCTTCACCCGTTTCCCATTTTACCTTTTAACCTCCGAAAACAACCTGTCAATGAAAAAAACCTTTTTTTCAGCACTCGCTGTAATTTGTGTTCAGCTTGGTTTTTCCCAGACATTTATGCAGGGTATAGGTGTTGTCACTTATATTCAGTCAGCGCCCGGCTTTACCACATCCGTTACCGGCGGAATAACTTATTCACCCAAGGTCAGTTTCCTGGAGACCGACAACAGTTCCCTGTCTCTGGGTATTCCCTTCAGCGTGGGCGCTTCGGGCTCATACAATTATTCCAGTTACGGCGGAGAAAATAATTCTCTCGCCGTGATGCTGGATGCTCCACTCATCCTGAACTTTAATGTAGGAGCGGGGTCAAGTAAAGCGGCTGAAAGCCGGTTCGGGTTCTTTGTGGGCGGTGGCTTTGGATATCATACCAGTTCCTATTCGGCGGACGATATATATGGAGATTCTTATTCCGAAAAAATGGCCGGCTTTGGCCCGGTTGGCAATCTGGGAATTCGCATTGGCGTAGGACAAAGATCCAGAAATGTAGAGATCCGGCTTTCCTATATGAAAACTCTCGATATCAGCGCGTCGAATATCTTTGGTATTGGGGGTGTGTTTAATTTTTAGTCAGAGACTAGCCATATCAATCACAAACCGGTAACGCACGTCGCCTTTTAACATCCTTTCGTAGGCTGTGCTGATGTCTTTCATGTCAATCATTTCCACATCGGACACGATATTATTTGCGGCACAATAATCCAGCATTTCCTGGGTTTCCGGAAGTCCGCCAATCAGCGATCCCGCAATGCTTTTCCTTCCGCCGATGAGATTAAATCCCAATATCTGGGTAGGCGTGGGTGGAGCGCCAACGCAAATCAGCACGCCATTGGTTCTTAAAAGCCCCAGGTATAGATTGTGATCGTGCGGAGCGGAAACCGTGTCTATAATAAAATCAAAATATCCGTTGACCTTTTTCAGTTGCTGCTCATCTTTTGTAAGCAGAAACTTATGTGCGCCCAGTCGTTTGGCATCGGCCTCTTTTGAAGCAGAGCCGCTAAGCATGGTTACTTCAGCACCAAAAGCAACGCCAAACTTCACGGCCATATGTCCCAATCCACCCAGGCCCAGGACGCCTATCTTATGTCCCTTACCAATTCGCCAGTGTTTTAACGGAGAATAGGTTGTTATTCCGGCACAGAGCAGCGGCGCCACAGCTTGCAGCGGTAGCTTATCAGAAACGCGAAGTACAAAGTCTTCGTTGGTTACCATCATCTTGGAATAGCCTCCATACGTGATTGTTTTCTTGTCCTGTTCTTTGCCGTTGTAGGTAGGTGAATTGCCGTTGAGACAATATTGTTCCAATCCTTCGGCACAGTTCTCGCAATCCCGGCAGGAATCGACCAGACAGCCCACACCGACGAGATCACCGGTTTTGAATTTCCTCACCTGATTTCCGACCCTGGTAACCCGGCCTACTATTTCGTGACCGGGAACCATGGGATATACAGAACTACCCCATTCATTCCTGACCAGATGAATGTCTGTGTGGCAAACCCCGCAATATAAAATATCAAACTGAACGTCTTTGGGTCCGGGCTCCCGGCGTTCAAAACTCCAGGAACTCAAGGGAGAACTTGCGCTCTGCGCAGCATAGGCTTTCGTTGCTGTCATTGTACTAAGAATTGAATATTATTGAATAAGTATTTGATCAACAACCAACCGGCGTAATGGTTCGTTACCTGTAAAAGTTCGGCATCGTCAATTGGTAAAATCCCTATACAACAAATATTTCTTTCTTTTTTTCCTGAATTGAGAAAGCGCAGGCTCCCAACTGTTCCGGATCTGCTGTTCCGAAACACCGGCAATAATTTGTTTTCGGAGGTTGACCGTGCCTGCCAGTTTGTCGAAATTACCGATCTGTCTGCTCTGGGATTTGTCAAAGAACTTTTCTTTCTGAGGGTAAGCCTGATATAATTCCATTAGCCAGCGGAGGTTTAATTGCCTGGTTTTATGAAAGATCTTTGTATCATAGTTTCGCAGGTCCAGTCCATAACACAGCGAATCCTGATGTAATGGCGTTTCACTCATACCCCGTAAACTCACCGGTTTGAATGAAAATGTATATTTCCCTTCCAGCGCCGGCGCTCCCAGAATAGTGAACGGATAATAAGTGCCTCTTCCCTGGCTGATCACGGTGCCCTCAAACAAACACAAACTCGGATATAATAAAATGGATTGGGGGGTATTGAGGTTGGGGGAGGGGGAGACCGGCAAAATATAATCCGAGTCATGGGTATAATTCGCCACTTTGATAATGGTCAGCGAACAGGAAAGATGTCCGGTCAGCCAACCTTCTCCGTTGATCATCCGGGCAAGCTCGCCAATCGTCATGCCATGAACAATCGGAATAGGTTGCCCTCCGATACCGGAGTGAAGAGAATCTTCCAGTACCGGACCATCTACATAAAATCCATTAGGATTAGGGCGGTCCAGAATCAAAAGAGGTTTATGATTTTCAGCGCAGGATTCCATTACCCGTTGCAGGGTAAGGATATAGGTGTAAAAGCGGGCGCCGACATCCTGGATATCGAATACAAGGATATCCACGTCCTGCAGGTCTTCCCTGGATGGTTTTGACTTCCGGCCATAAAGCGAGATGATGGGAATTCCCGTAGCCGGGTCCCGGTCGTCGGAAACAATGGCTCCATTACTGGCCAGGCCGCGGAAGCCATGTTCCGGGCCAAAAACTTTTACAATCTTTATTCCGGAATGCAGGAGGCTGTCTACCGTTGGCGTTCCTGCAATCGTCGAAGTGGGGTTGGCCACCATGGCCACCCGTTTTCCTTTGAGAATAGGAATATAGGATTGTGTTTGATCGGCGCCGGGTATAATGCGTTTCTGTTCGGGCTGACTCCGACCGGCATAAAAGACTAATAAAAGTAACCCGGTTAAAATATATTTTTTCAGCATCCGGAAAAATTTAACTCACAGAGCTAATCGTAGAGTTTTTTTGCGACACCCTCCACCACAGATTTTGGAAGCAGCCACGCGAAGAATGCGCTCAGTTTATTCATTCCGCCCGTAATAACTTCTGTCTTGCGTTTAAAAAGACTGCTGACAGCAATATGTGCCACGGTTTCAGGCGACATATTAAACCGCGCAGCTGCTTTTTGGCCTTTTTTCCCAATGTTGGCACGGTTAACAAAATTCGTGTCGGTCGGGCCGGGACAAACACAGGTAACAGAAACTGTTGTCCCCCTTAACTCCTGGCTAAGTCCGCGGCTAAAACTCAGCACAAAGGATTTGGAAGCTGCATAGGCCGATAAAAAAGGCACGGCCTGATAGGCAGCCGAGCTACCGATATTCAGAATATATGAAGCCGGCTGTTTCTTTAAATCGGGAAGAAAACGGCGGGTAAGCATGACGAGTGTGATGATGTTCAGGTGCAACATTTCTGCATGCGTTTCTGCGGAATATTTTTCAAAAGACCCGCTCAGCCCATAACCGGCATTGTTAACGAGAACACTTACCGGGAACTGATTTTTTGTACACCAAGCATGCACGAGCTCGGCAGCATGATCAGTAGAAAGATCAAGTGCGAGATAGTGGCAAAGCCTGCCTGAACCGGTCGAAATTTCTATAGATGCTTCTTTGAGTAAATCCTCGGAACGGGCAATGAGTAAAAGATCATAACCCCTGGCTGCCAATGAAAGGGCAATGGCTTTTCCAATTCCTTTGCTGGCTCCTGTAATCAGGGCAAAAGGCATGTCTATATTAATTTTTGAATGGACTAATGCGGCGGCTAATTCTGAACTTTGGAAGCAAAACGATGGTAAAAAGGGGTTTTGCTGTTTTCATCTTTTGGCATGTATTTGCCGGTTATTATGGGTACATACATGACCCGCCTTCTGCTGGCTTCGCCAACATGTGGAGACTTCTGGGCCCGGTGCCAGATGCGTCCGTCATGTACGGTCAGGTCGCCCGGATTGATGTCGAATCCAATTTCCCTGGCGTCCGGATTATTGTCAATAAAATATTTCTTTTTGAATAGAAGGCGTAATACGCCCTGTTTGTGTGTGCCCGGCAATACCCGAAGACCTCCATTTTCAAAGGGACAGGGGTCCAGGTGGATGCCGACGTTGAGCATAGGCAGAATTTTTTGACCCAGAAAAAGATCCCTGGGGCTGTCTGTATGCCATCCCATCTGGGAAAAATTGCTTTCCGGGGTACGCACATAATGGTTCAGGATCAACCCATCCTTCTCAATTTCTGCAATACGGCCCTCATAAGGCTGGAGCAATTCCAGCAGGGCATGAAGCCGCGGATCGTTCAGAAACTCGTGGAAAGTGGGGCTGAATAACGACAAAAAGCAAAGACGTTGTATGATTTTACTGCCATCCAGGTCTTTTCCGAATTTGAGCGGAACTCCATTTATCTTCTCTTTTCCTTCTTCCAGTAATTTCTTTTCAATCCGGCCGATTTCCTCAATAAAAAACTGAACGGTCTCGGGTTTCAACACATTACGGAATACAATCACCCCGTTTTTATCAAAAAAGCTGGCTTGTTCCCGGGTTACTTTTTCTCCCAAAACAAAATCAGGGCATAGTAATTTTTTCATATCATGGTAGCATTTAAATCTTGGCAGTTTAAGGCAACTGCTTAAGAACCCATTAATTGGGCAGGATGAAATTAACTTAAAATAATTATGAAATTTCTATTATTTCCAAAAATAAGGAATTAAGGTATTTCCCAAGCGTCTAAAATGAATCGGATGGCTATTGACTAAATCAGATGTACAGGGGCTAAAGTTCTTCTGAATAACGCTCGGCTATGCGGATTCGTATTTACAATTTCTGGAGAATATCCCCAGAATATCTGGTTAAGTCATTGTTAACAGAACATGCTCCCTTCTTGTAAAAAGCAGGGCACAACGGTAGGCACCATAGGTAAAAAAAGGGGCGGCCAGCACGTCGATTGTGTAATGTACGTGCTGGATCAGGAGAAATATACCTATCAAAATGGTTGCAAAACCTGCTAAATATTTGTCCGCTCTGGGCTTTAAACAACAAAAGATAAGGCAAACCGTGGCCGTATGTCCGGAAAAAAACAGATCATGGGTGATATAATGCGAGCCATAGAACATATTCGTCAGGGGGTCTTCCAGGGGGATCAGGCCAGGCGGGGGGTTGAGAGATATCAAACCAATACAGGTCATCCTGAGCAGGGTAAGCAGATTGTAGCCCCAAAGGACCAGGAGCACCAGGTCCGGATCCGGAATTAACCGCCAGATCAGCAGCAGGAAGCTTGCCCAAATAAGCAGAAAAACCGGGAGAGACATGTTTTTTGGGGTAAGCCATTGTAGCAGGATATCATGCAACAGACGTCCATTCCTGTTATCTATAGCCTCAAAAAAGAAAGGAAAATAGACCAGTATCGCTACCAGCACAACCAGGCCGGTCAGGAGTTTGATACGAAAAGAGGATATCTGCCAGGCGGAACGCCAGTTATATTTTATACTCAATTCGAAAGGTTAATGGTCAACCGTCATCCGTCAACCCATTAATAATGCCATCTCACAAAAGCCTCCATGGCCGCGTATTTAGTAAGCCCAAGCTGAGCATACAGACTGGCCGTATTGGCATTCCGGTCTTCGGCTCTTTGCCAGAATTCCCTGCTGTCGGCTCCCTGAAACGGAACCATGTCTTTCTGGGACTGATGAATGAAAATGCCAAATCTTTTCTTCAATACCTGGTCGGGGCTCATCGGGATAGCCATCTCTATTTCGCTAACATCCCATTCCTGCCAGGCGCCTTTATATAACCAGACCCAGCAATCCTTTATCCAGGGTTCTCCGGCAGCCTTCAGGCGTTTTAAAGATTCGAAAACAATGTCCAGGCAAACCTTATGGGTACCGTGTGGATCCGCGAGGTCGCCGGCGCAGTAAACCTGGTGGGGTTTAACCGAACGCAGCAGATCCATGGTAATTTTTATGTCCGCCTCACTCATCGGGTTCTTTTCAATGGTGCCTGTTTCGTAGAAAGGAAGGTTCAGAAAATGAATTCCTTCCTCTTTAATGCCCACATAACGGCAGGTGGCGCTCGCTTCTGTACGCCGGATCAGTCCTTTGATGGCGCGGATCTCCGGAGAATCCAGCGCACCGGTGCCCTTCTTTTGCTTCAGATAGCTTTTCGCATCTTTCAATATCTGCGAGGAGCGTTTGTTGTCTATGCCGGATAGCAATTCGAATCCAACGGCAAAATCCACAAAACGGGTGACAAATTCATCAGTAACAGCAATATTACCGGAAGTTTGGTACCCTACATGCACTTCATGTCCCTGGTCGTGCAAACGCATAAAAGTTCCACCCATGGAGATAATGTCATCATCCGGATGAGGTGAAAAGATGAGGCATCTTTTGGGATAAGGAGACATCCTTTCCGGTGGATTGGGAAGGGGTTGGTTTTTACCGCCCGGCCATCCGGTAATGCTGTCCCTTACCATATAAAAGACTTCCAGGTTGATTTCGTAAGCATCACCCTTTACGGCGAGTAAATCACTTAAACCCTGTTCGTTATAATCTTTATCGGTTAAACTTAAGATCGGTTTTCCGAGTTTCAACGCGGTATTGACCACCGCCTTCCTGATAAACTCTTTGGTCCATTCACATTCACCCATCAGCCAGGGAGCCGTGAACCGGGTGAGTAGTGCAGCCGCAGCCTGATCGGTGACAAACAAAGTATCATCATGCTGTTGAAGCAGCGATGCAGGAACTTCTTCCGTGGCAGGTCCTTCCACTGATTTTTGGATCACGCTGCCTTTTGGATAACCCCAGGCCATCAGGATGATCCGTTTACTTTTGAGAATAGTGCTTATCCCCATTGTTACGGAAAGCCTGGGCATGTTGGTTATACTGGGGAAATCGCCCGCATTTGAAAGCCTCGTGGAATTTTCGAGCGGAGTTATCCGGGTTTTGGAGTACAGGCTCGAGCCCGGCTCGTTAAAACCGATATGACCGTTTGTTCCTATACCCAGTATCTGGAGGTCTATCCCACCGGCCGTTTCTATGGCTTGCTCGTAATCGGAGCAATATTTTTTCATGGCGTCTTTGGGAAGTTGTCCGTCCGGAACATGGTAGTTCGATGGCTCGATATCAATGTGATCAAAAAGATTTTTCCGCATGAATTGGTAATAGCTCTGTGGCGCTTCCCGGTCAATCGGATAATATTCATCCAGGTTGAAACTAATTACGTTACGGAAGCTCAGGTTTTCCTCTTTGTACATTCTGACCAGCTCCGCATAAAGCTTCAGCGGCGAAGATCCTGTGGAGAGACCCAGCACGCAGGTTTCTTTATTTTGCTGTTTTCTCCGGATAAGGGCAGCTATTTCTTGGGCAACAAAAACAGATCCCTGTTGGGCATCAGGGAAAATTTCCAGGGGTATTTTTTCAAAAGAATCAACCATTTTCATGTATATGCGCAGTTTTAGGGTGCGAAAATACTTGGTAATTAAACAATTAAAAAGTAAAAATTAGATCGTGCAGGAGGGAAGATACTTTTTCTTATTTAGCCTTTTATCGCATCATAACAAAGCGACAGAAGCTGCCGGCTTTCCGGTGACACCAGCTGTTGCTGTACCCTATACTGAATGCCTTGCATGAGTTGGTTGTACCGCAATTCAAAATCCCTGCTGTCATTGAGTTTGGCCACGATAAGATCGGTGCAGACGTTTCCGCCGCTATGGGTGTTTAAGGACCATTCCGGGTTGCGTTCAAAAAAACCATTCATGTGGGCAATCGTACTCATCTGGTCACACAAAGGAATAACTTCATATTGCAGGATTTGTGTCAGCGAATCGCCGGCAATAAATAAATCGCGATAATTATAAATGGTATAGTCCTTTATCCGTTCCTGTTGGGGATCCCGGGAGGAGAAATCCTTAAGATTTAAAACAATGCTGCATAAATTCGATTCTTTTTGCAGGATATCGCCCATAAAGGATTGTTTGATCTGCCGGATCTGGGGATGCCCTATCTCCAATATAAAGCTGACACGGAAATTAACCGGGTACTTATTCAGAAAAATAAAAAAGAGTTCATCAATGCTTTTTTTATTTTTCCTTTTGTAACTGTAGCTGGCCCGGTTAAAATTGAAATTGGCCTGGGACATCAGCGGATGGGTGCACTTATAGATATAAGACTGAACATCATGCAGCCATATTTCAAGTGGTGTGGGTTGTTTACTGACGGATTCCATGAATGAAAGTTTAAGCATTCATTACCCCAAGGGTACTGCAAATTAAATCATTTTTTTTAAATCATGCAGAACGCGGCCATCATGGGATAATGGGTAACATAAGCGCAGAGGGATGATCCTTATCGTGAAAGATCCGGATCGTTGCTTTTTGAAAATCAGTGTCATTGCAGGTATAGATGTTTGTAAACCGCTGGGGATTCCGGTCAGCCAGCGGAAACCAGGTGCTTTGAATCTGCACCATCAGCCGATGACCTTTTTTAAAAGTATGTGCCACATCGGGTAGCGTAAACCGGACGGTCTCCACGTTCCCCGGTTTAAAAGGTTCCGGCTTCTCAAAACTGTTCCTGTATTTTCCGCGGAATATTTCAGCTCTGACCAGCATTTCATATCCTCCCATGGGATAGGCTTTCTTCGCCTCGGAAGATGCATAGATGTCTATGCGCTGATAAGAAAGCGTGTCCGGGAAAACATCAATCAGCTTCACAACAAAATCGGCATCCGTGGTGCTGATGCTCGTCCGCAGGTCTGCAATCACGGGTCCGCCCAGCGTAAGGTCTTCTGTAAGAATAGGCGTTTGATAGGAAAGCACATCCGCCCTGCGTTCTGCAAAACGCTGATCGTCCGTCATATATTCCCTGGTCCTGTTAAAATGAACGGCTTCGGTGTAGGCAACAGGATGCGCAGGATCGCTGACATACTCATCGTATCCCCTGGCATCTTTTGGCGCGCTCCAGTCCAGGCCACCATTTTTTTGAAGATAAAGATTTTCTGTTTTTGCTTTTTCAGTCGGCCAGTTGTCAAAGGTTCTCCATTTATTTTCACCACTGAAGAAAATGGTAGCTCGCGCCAGGGAAGGATCATCGTTCCCTTTCAGGTAGTGATTGAAAAATGGTATTTCGATCCGGTTCTGATACCAGACAGATGTATTGCTGCCAAATGCAACATTTCCGAGATGGGTGGCATCATCCGTTTCCCATTGGCCATGGTACCATGGGCCCATAACCAGGCGGGCATTTGTTCCGGCACTTTGCGCCCGGATAGCTTTATACAGATTCCACGCGCCGTATCCATCCTCCGCATCAAACAAACCACCGGTAACCAAAATCGCCGGTTTGATATTATATTGAGCTACCCTGGCATTCCGGGCCTGCCACCAGTTGTCTTCATCCGGGTGCTGATATAATTCCTGATAAAAAGCAATACTGTCACCTGTGTATTTCAGCAGATTCTTATCCGCACCCTGGCGCAGATAAAACGTGTAATTGTCTTTGCTGTCATACAGGTCTGGCATGGATGTTTCTGAATTTCTTGGAACAGGATGCGGTCGCCCAAATCCGCCGGATACATAAAAATCAAATGCATCCATGTAAAAGAAAACGCCATTGTGGTGAAAATCATCTCCCCGGAACCAATCGGTGACGGGTGCCTGCGGGCTAACCGCTTTCAAAGCCGGATGCCCGGAAGCCGCGGCCATGCCGGCGTAAAAACCAGGATAAGAAACACCGATTACACCTACATTCCCGTTATTGCCTGGTATATTCTTAACGAGCCAGTCAATCACATCATAAGCATCCGTTGACTCGTCTATATCAGCTGCCGATTTTTTTTCTTTAATGAATGGACGCACGTCAACAAATTTTCCCTCACTCATCCAACGGCCCCTTACATCCTGGAAAACCAGGATATATCCTTCTCTCAGATAATACCGTTTGTAATTCTGCCATAAGCGGGCGTACTGATCTTCTCCATACGGCGCGCAGGAATAGGGAGTCCTTTCCATCAGTATGGGATGTTTTTGGGTACTATCTTTTGGAATGTACATAGAAGTGAATAGTTTTACCCCGTCCCGCATAGTGATCCGTCGTTCCAGCTTGTAATAATTTTCCCGGAACCAGGCGCTATCCTGATACTGATTTTGCGAAAAAATTAATCCGGAACAAAACAAAAGGGCTGTAAGTACAAGAAGTTTTTTCTTACACATGAGCTGTAAAATTTGGCGGTTGTCAGGCTAAAGTATGATCTTTTGGATTAAAAAAGACAGCCCCGAAGAACCATCACCCATGCAAATTTTTGAAAATATCAGAACCTGGGGTGCTTTGGCAGATAAAAAAATGTTATCGATTTGCCGCCAGTTAATGCCGGACAGAATAGTCAGACAATCGTGATTAAATATGATCTAGAAATGAAATGGCAATTTCAATTGTCATAAATTGAGTTATAAATCAACATCATGTTCAATCGTCGCAAATTTCTGCAATCCTCCCTGTTTGCTTCCACCGGATGGGTGATGAAAGATCATTTGTCTCCAATCCTGAAGAAAACGACGGTAAACAAACCCATTGTGATCTCCACGTGGAATTTCGGAAAGGCTGCTAATGCCGGTGCCTGGGAAATACTGAGTAAACAGGGTCGCGCACTGGACGCTGTGGAAGCAGGCGTGAAAATCCCCGAAGCTGATCCGAAAAATCATTCCATCGGATATGGCGGTCTGCCGGACCGGGACGGCCACGTTACGCTGGATGCCTGCATTATGGACGAGAAGAGCAATTGTGGTTCGGTGATGTGTCTGGAACACGTAACACACGCCATTTCCGTAGCCCGACTGGTAATGGAAAAGACTCCGCACATTATCCTGGCTGGGGAAGGCGCTTTGCAATTTGCGCTGGCCAACGGATTTAAAAAAGAAAATCTGCTGACTCCGGAAAGTGAAAAGATATGGAAAGACTGGTTGAAGACTGCCAAGTATGAACCCGTAATTAATATCGAAAACAAAGTATATGATTCCAATGGAAAGCCGCTCATGCCTGGTGGCCCATATAATCACGATACTATCGGCATGCTGGCCCTGGACAGTTCCGGGAATATGAGCGGCGCGTGCACCACCAGCGGGATGGCTTTTAAAATGCGCGGCAGGGTAGGCGATTCCCCAGTAATTGGCGCCGGCTTATTTGTAGATAATGAAGTCGGAGGCGCCACGTCAACGGGTGTCGGGGAAGAGGTGATCCGGATAGTTGGTTCGCACCTCGTGGTTGAACTGATGCGCCAGGGTGTTGGTCCGGAAGAAGCCTGCAAAAAAGCGGTGGAAAGGATTGTCAGCCGGGATCCTGAAAAAGCGAAAACCCTTCAGGTCGGATTCCTGGCATTAAAAAATGACGGAACTTATGGCGCATACTGCATTCAGAAAGGCTTCAACTATGCCGTTCATTCCGGTACAGAGGAAAAAATTTATGATTCCGAAAGCTGGTTCAAATAATGGAAAACTCCTTACTGGAAATCTGCTGCTTTAACCTCGAATCTGCTCTCATTGCCTCAGACAGTGGGGCCGACAGGGTAGAATTGTGCGCAGACCCTTCCGGCGGTGGAACAACACCCCCTTTAGGATTGATCAAAGCGGTCCGGAGAAAAATTACTATTGAATTGTATCCCATCATCCGGATCCGCGGCGGGGATTTTTTGTTTTCCGAAGAAGAATTTGAGGTGATGTTGCACGATATTGAATCGTGCAAATCCGCCGGTTGCGATGGCGTCGTGATCGGTATGCTGCTTCCCGATGGCCGGATAGATAAACTGCATTCCTCCATGCTGGTGGAAAGAGCGTATCCCATGGGCGTCACTTTTCACCGGGCCTTCGACTGGACCCGCAATCCCTTCGAATCGCTGGAGGATATCATAGATATTGGTTGTGAAAGAATTCTCACTTCCGGTCAGCAACCCACAGCCATTCTGGGTTCCGCTTTAATAAAGGATCTCGTTAAACAGGCTGCCGGACGCATTCTCATAATGCCCGGTTCCGGCGTGCGCGCATCGAATATCGCAGATCTCCGAAGGCAAACGGGTGCGCATGAATTCCACAGTTCAGCACGTATTCATAAAAAATCCGGCATGCATTTCATTCAGCATTCCATGCAGGAAGATCAGGAATCTGTGATGGCAGACCGGCACGAAATTGAACAAATGCTGATTCAGCTGAGCAGATGATTAGACGGAATATTATTCCACCTTGGAAATCTTCAGCAGGTTGGTTGGCAGATGCTCGTTCACCGGAAGGCTGCCGGTATTGATGATTACATCGCCCTTTTTAATAAATCCTCTTTGTTTCAGTATCTCCGTAAGGTCCCCAATGATCTCATCCATACTTTCTTCTTCCGCATAATGAAAAGCACGTACGCCCCAACTAAGGCTGAGTTGGTTGATGAGGGTCTTTTCTTTCGAAAAAATATATAACGGGGACTTGGGACGATAACTGGATAACATGAAGCCGGTATAACCCGTCTGTGTCATGCCGATCAGGGCATCTGCATGTGTATCTTTTGCGAGCTTACAGGCATTGTAGCAAATGGCATCGCTCAGAAAGGAAGGGGAATGGGGCTGGGGTGCCAGTTCGTCTTCGCGGTTGTAGTTGTAGTCGGTTCTCTCCACCTCCATGATGATTTTGCGCATGGTCTCCACCACGAGGGTGGGATAATTACCAGTGGCTGTCTCTGCACTCAGCATCACGGCGTCTGCGCCTTCCAGCACGGCATTGGCCACATCGGTGATTTCACTCCGGTTTGGCTTGGTGCGGTCAATCATGCTCTCCATCATCTGTGTGGCCACAATCACCGGTTTCGCACGGTGAATGGACTTCCGGATGATCTGCTTTTGAATAAGAGGCACCTGCTCAACGGGCAGTTCCACACCAAGATCGCCCCGGGCGACCATAATGCCATCTGATTCCAGAATAATTTCCCGCAAGTTGGTTAACGCCTCGGGCATTTCAATTTTTGCAATGATCTTGGTCTTGCTTTTTTTCTGATTCAGTTTTTCCCGCAATCCGACAATATCATTCACCTTTCTTACAAAGGAAAGTGCCACCCAGTCCAGTTGCTGTTCAATGATGAATTGAAGGTCAATCTCATCTTTTTCCGTAATCGCAGGCAGGGAAATTTTAGTGTCCGGAAGATTCACACCCTTTTTAGATGACAGAATTCCACCAAGGGTAACCTGCACTTTTACATCATTATTACTTTCGATGCTGATTACTTTCACTTCCAGCTTGCCGTCATCGATCATTATGGTATTGCCGGTCTTTACATCCAGGTGCAGATTTGGGTAAGAAACGTAAATCCGTTCTTTGTTGCCGACCAGTTTGGTATTGGTAAAAGTAAGAATGTCTCCCTCGTTCACCAGCATGCTGCCCCCTTCAATTTCACCAACCCGTAGTTTAGGGCCTTGCAGATCTCCCAGGATGGCAATATTAAAGGGCTCATCAGTGTTTATTTTGCGGATGTACTGAATAATCTCCGCCTTGTCTTCATGAGACCCATGCGAAAAGTTTAACCGGAATACATTCACGCCGGCTTTTACCAGGGAGAGCAGTTTGTCGTACGTATTACAGGCAGGCCCTACGGTCGCAACAATCTTTGTCCGGTGAAATGTATGTTCCAGTCCGGCTCTTTTGTCCATCTGGCCATAAATGTATTTGTCGATATTTTTTGACATGGTTGTTTTTTAGTTGAACGTTAAGCTGGTGAAACCGGGAATTCTCAATTTCACATGCTTAATGCATTTATGACGCCAATATTTTAATAATTTTAAGCCAGTCGTCGCTGATTTTTTGTTTGGCTTTAACTGCCTTTTCCAACGGCGTGAAGTGTATTTTATTATTTACGATACCAATCATTACGTTGAATTTTCCTTCGAGCAGACATTCCACAGCGGAATAACCCATGCGGCTGGCAATAACCCGGTCCAGACAGGTTGGTGAACCACCCCGCTGAATATGACCGAGTATGCAAACTTTGGTGTCTATATTCGGAAGTCGCTGTTTAACCACCTTAGCCACTTCTTCCGCGCCGCCATAATTATCTCCTTCGGCAACCACCATCAGGTTCACCAGTTTTTTTCTTTTTTCTTTTTCCTGGAGAGATGCGATCAGCTCTTCTATATCTGTTTTTCTTTCCGGGATGAGTATGTTTTCCGCTCCGGTCGCAATGCCACTATGCAGGGCAATATAGCCGGCATCCCTGCCCATCACCTCGATTACGAAAAGACGGTCATGGGCATCGGCAGTATCTCTTATTTTATCAATGGCTTCCACAGCCGTGTTAACGGCCGTGTCAAACCCGATTGTAAAATCCGTTCCGGCAATGTCTTTATCAATTGTGCCGGGAAGCCCGATGCAGGGAATCTGGAATTCGGAGCTGAATTTATGGGCGCCACGGAAAGATCCGTCGCCGCCAATAATGATCAGGCCGTTAATGCCCAGTTTCTTAAGGTTGGAAAAAGCCCTTGAGCGGCCTTCATATTCGAAGAATTCCTTACAACGGGCAGTCTTTAACACTGTTCCCCCGCGCTGGATAATATTAGCAACGCTGCGGGAGTGCATGGGAACAATATCGTTTTCAATTATTCCGCTATAACCGCGCATGATTCCATAAACCTCCAATCCATAATAAATTCCGGTACGTACTACGGCGCGAACAGCGGCATTCATTCCGGGTGCGTCACCACCGGAAGTGAGTACCCCTATTTTTGATACTTTTTGTTGCATTAACTAATAAAGAGTTGTATTCGTTGCATCAGCTTCAACCAAATCCCGAATTATTGAATTTTCTTTAGTCTTTCCAGAACAAGTCCCAAAAATAAGCATTTTGAATGGAATCAGAACGGAGGTTGACGTCTTAATAAAAGAATCATGCTAAACACTGGCTTGTTCCGGACATTTTTTTTAGGTTATAAAAATTCAATATATATTTCTGATCTGATATGAAAATACTGGTTACCGGTTCTAATGGCCTACTCGGTCAGCATCTGATCAGGCAACTCCTGAATGCGCAGCATCAGGTGGCTGCACTGGGCAGGGGACCGCAAAGAGTTTTCTGGCAGGGCATGGTAGAGTACCGGGATTTCGATATCACCAGATACCGGGAGATGCAGGATCTTATTCTTCGGGAGCGACCTGATGTGCTGGTTCATTCAGCCGCTATGACGCAGGTGGATGACTGCGAAAAAGACAGGGCAAAATGCCGCGAAGTGAACGTCACCGCAACAGAAAACCTGCTCGAAGCCGCAGCGGGTTGTGGTAGTCATTTTATCTTTCTCTCCACTGATTTCGTATTTGACGGCAACAAAGGAAATTACCGGGAAGAAGATATCGTGAACCCGGTGAACTGGTATGGGCAAACCAAGGTTGAGGCGGAGCAACTCATAAAACAGTATCCATACAGATGGTCTGTTGCCCGAACCTGCCTGCTCTACGGCATTTCCAAAAATTCCTCCAGAACCAATATCATCAGCTGGATAAAATCCGCTTTGGAAAAAGGAGAACAGATCCGTGTTGTGAACGATCAGGTCCGCACCCCGACAGATGTAAAAGATTTTGCCCGGGGCATCGAAAAAATCCTTCACCAGGGGGCTGCCGGTTTTTTTCATCTTTCCGGAGATGAGGTGATGACCCCTTATCAGCTGGCACTGGCGACGGCTGATTTTTTCTCTCTGGATAAGTCAAAAATCGGGGAGGTAAATTCGAATACTTTTTCGCAGGTCGGGAAACGACCATTAAAAACCGGGTTTGATATCAGCAAGGCCCGGCAGGTCCTGGGTTTTGCGCCAGGCAGCCTTCAGGAAGGACTGGAAGGGCTGATCAATGAGGCAATGTGAAAATGTGTAAATGTGTAAATTAGTTTTTTTTTGACGGACAAACTGCTTCGCAATGCCGGATCATTTGATCCTTTGTCTTTTTGATTTTTGCAATCCTTGTTGAATATGAATCCGGAAAAAGACCTTATCCGGCTGCTGACTAATTACCCGGGTATATTTCCGCAATCATGCAGCGTGCACTGCCGCCACCATTGGTTTCAATCGTGTGAAGAGCGGAATGGATTATCCGGCTGAAGGCGGATAATTTTTCTATCTGAGCGCTGCTGAGCGAGTAATATGCCGCACTGGACATGATGAGGAATTTTTCTCCATGAACATTTTCAACCTGCAGCATATTTCCGGCAAAATGATTCATCTGTTGCAGGCTGATGGGGATGATTTCTTTTCCGGTTCGGAGGATCCTGTCTGAGACGGATTTTTTTTCTTCCGCATCCCGGACAGAATCAAGACATATGACCACAAACCGGTCCCCAACACACATCATGACATTCGTATG